>NZ_SLUM01000019.1 GCF_004345265.1 Allofournierella massiliensis | reverse complement strand
AGCGCGGAGAACCCGGTCACGGCGCCTCTGGCGGCGGCCACCCTGAATATTGAATGGACTGGCGGCAAAAGCGATCCGGTCACCCTTGCGGTAACCGACAAGGCGCTGATGCCGGCGGACGAAATCGAAGTAAAAGACGGCTATCAAGTAGACAATACCGGCAGCGTGGATGCCTACATCCGCGTTACCGTAACCAAATACTGGGCGGACGAGAACGGCAAAACCACCGAGCTCGCCGCCGGAAACATCCAGCTGGGCCTGAACAGTGCCGACTGGATCAAGGCCGAAAAGCTGTTCGAGGGAAACTCGGATGAGACCGAGGTGTACTACTACAAGTACCCGGTACCGGCAGGCCAGAGCACCAGCGAGCTGCTGGAGACCATCGGCATCCCGGCTGACCTGACCAACGAGTATGCAGGTATGAACGTACACCTGGAGGCTGTGGCAGACGGCGTACAGTTTGCGGGCGCGGATGCGGCCGACCTGAATGCCAGCGGCATTCTGGCCAGCTGGGGCGTTGTGGCCGAACTGGACGAAAACGGCAATCTGGTCAGTGTGACCGAATAAGCGGGAGGAGGCAGTGAAGATGAAGAAAAAACTGATCGCGAGCCTTTTCTCGCTGGCTCTGAGCGCGGTATTCGCGCTGGGCTGCTTTGCCGCTGACGCCGACAAGGTTGTTTATGACGGCACCAACCTGACCTATTCGGGCAGCACTCAGATGAGCGGCTTTACCCAGATGATCCCGGGTAAGACCTACACCGGCACCATTACGCTGGAGAACACCGGCGACAAGGCTGCCTACTTCTACATGGACACCGACGTGGTGAGCACCCTGATCGGCGCTTCCAACGCCAAGGACACCGGCTACACCGTGAGCCTGACCTGCGGCGGCAACACCCTGTACGGCTATGACCCCGCCACCGGCAAGGCCACCGGCACCCTGGTGGGCGGCGACACCACCGCCGGTCTGGAGGAGCTGAACAGCCAGCTGGAGGAATACCCGCTGGTGGCCACTCTGGACCCGGGCCAGACCGCGGACGTGGTGCTGAGCATCACCCCGGACGCCACCGCCACCAATGTGAGCTACATGGGCGCGGAAGGCATGATTGAGTTCCGCTTCCAGGCGGCGGATGTGCCCGACGTGAAGACCGTTGTGACCACCGAGACGGTGCAGGGGGAACCCAACGTGGTGACCCAGGTTCGCACCATCGTGGTGTCGGCCAAGACCGGCGATTTTAACACCATTGCGGTATGCGCGGTGGTGGTGGTACTGGCGGCAGTGGTGCTGCTGGTGCTGACCAAGAAGAAAAAGAAGGAGGAAGCAAGCGATGCGCAGAGCAAATAAGCTGTTGGCCGGGCTGCTGAGCCTGTGCCTGGCGGTAAGCATCAGTGCAATGCCCGCCCTGGCGGCGGAAGATGATGCTTCCTCCACCGAAGCCACCACCTATGTGGTGACCTTCCGTCCCGGTGAGCACGGTACGTTCACCGATTCCTTCATCGCCGGGCTGGAAAAATACGGCGAGGTGAAGACCAGCGAGGCCACCGGCGCGGTGGCTGTGCGGCTGAACGAGGGCGCGGCTCTGCCCAACGCTCCTCAGCTGACCGATATCGTGATGAACGAGGACGCCTCCCGCTACTTTGTAACCGATGCCGCCCAGGGCTACACCGGCGGCACTGCCAGCGGCGATGTGAACGCGGTGGCTCAGTACACCCTGCGTGCCAGCACCGAGGATGCGGTGTTCACCGTGCAGTATCTGGACCGTGAGACCGGCGCCGAGGTGGCTCCCACCCTGCAGGGCTCCGCGCCTGTGGGCCAGAACCTGACCTTCTACGCGCTGAACAACATCGAGAACTACACCGCTGAGGTGGCCAGCCAGCAGCTGACTGTTTCCGCCAACGCGGACGAGAACGTGGTGACCTTCTACTACACCGCGGGCGTGAACAACGTGACCGAGACCGTGACCGTGCCGGGTGGCACCATCACCGAGTATGAGGATCAGACCGTTGTGGGCGGCGCGGCTGTTGCAGGCGGCGGCGCGGGCGGTGCCGGCGGAGCCGGTGGCGCAGGCGCAGGCGGTGCAGGCGCCGGTGACGGCGGCGATACCGTGGAAATCCCCGAGGATAACACCCCGCAGGCGGGCGGCGACAACACCCCCGGTGGTGAGGACGTGGAGATCCCGGATGAGAGCACCCCGCAGGCAAACCTGCCCGGCGAGAACGCAAACGGCAATGTGATGCCCGTGGTACTGGGCGGTGTAGTTGTTTTGATTGTAGTGATGGGAGTGGTATTGCTGATCAATAGGCATCACAAAGAAGATGATGAGTAAAGAGAAACTGTGATATATAGCCTGGCTCTGAATGGCGAAGACTGTTCAGAGCCGGGATTTTTTCAGATCAGGAGGAATAATAAACGTGGTTGAAAGACAACATGAAGTTGCGTTGCCACTTATTGATTTGGAGAAAAGGCATGTCGAAAAATTCATTCGAAATTTTTTGAACACCTACTTGTTGGAAAGAAATGTGGAAAAAACCGCTCAGTTTATTTCTGATAATTTTTACGGAATAGGGCTTGCTTCCAATGAAGTTGTCGTTTCCAGAAATAACTTTTCGATTATGATGCAGGATGAGAAAATACATCATCCGCAGACGATTCCATATGAAATAAAGCTACTTGCCGTTAGAGAAATTGAAAAAACGATATATGAATGTGCAGCGAAAATTGAAATTATGTTGGATACACAGACTGTGTCCTTAAAGAATCAAATCCGATTCAGTTGTAATGTGAAACAGACACTAGATGGATTGTTTATTACAATGATTCATGTGTCTCGTATGGAAATGGTCAGAAATGATGACTTGATCCCAGGTGTGTTCTTGAACGGAGGAGGAAATCTCGACTCGAATGCTCAGTATGATTTGATTCATATGATGTGTCACATTATGCCCGGGGGAATCTTGGGTGTCAATCATATGGAAGGGTTTCCTATCTATGTCATAAACGACCACATGCTTGAAATGCTGGGATATGAATACGACGAATTTATGTCAGAATGTCGAGGAATGTTAATCAATGCGGTTCATAAAGAAGACCAGTTGCAGTTGACAAAAAAATTGAAAGATAGTTTTTTGCACGACCAGCCTTATGAAGTAGAATACAGATTAAGAAAAAAAGATGGACGTTTTTTGTGGGTATATAATACAGGTCGGATTGCGTCAGCAGATTCACAGCCGAAAGCTATTTTAACCATGGTAATGGATATTACACATACGGTGGAAGTGCGAAATCGACTGCGAGCGGAGAGTGAGCGTGATTCGCTTACGAATTTATATAATAGAAAAGGTGGTGAGACACGAATTCGGAAGGAATTGGAGGAAGAAGCGCCATACATCTTTTTGCTTTTAGACATTGACAATTTCAAAAAAATGAATGATTGTTATGGACATTACCAGGGAGATCAGGCTCTTTGTTTTTTAGCGCAGTTGCTTACTCAAAATTTCCGGAAATCTGATATTGTTTATCGAATTGGAGGAGATGAGTTTGGACTTTTTTTGACTGACTGTAAGGGTCATGACATAATTCGGGTGAAACTGGAAGAGTTATGCAGAAGTTTTCAGCAATGGAGCAAGGATAATTTCCCTAAAAGTGAGATGTCAGTTTCGCTGGGAGGAATTGCAGGAAAAAAGAAGATAGAATATGCTGACTTGTATCAAATGGCAGATAGAGTTTTGTATCAGGTGAAAAATCAAGGGAAAGGCTATGTGTTGATTCAGACTGACCTGTTTGATTAAGTAGGGTGACATTCGAAAACAGCGACAAGCAGGAGGCAAACCTGATTGTCGCTGTTTCTTTTAAATGCTTTAGCACAACAAGAACCCCCAGCTCGGCTGGGGAGAGTAAAGAAACTTTGGATTCAAGTACCGAGCGAAGCGAGATATAAACAGCAATTTATCCACATAAGAAAAGCTGTGTTAGTACGCAAATGCCCGTTTACGGGCTGTGGGGCAAGTGATGTAATGGGGAGATTTCAATGCCTCTTGAGAGGCTTGTCGGTACGATGCCCTTCTAGGGCTTACTCAAGCCCTCGGCTTAGCCGGGAGTCCTGACTCAAAGGAGGCGAAAATCCATGTATCTTCCACCAAAAGTAAAACCGCTGTGCCCGCCGGAGCAGTTACCCCGCTTTGCAGATGTGGTTTATGCACAGGTCACACTGGACGATGGCCGGCCGTATGATCTTAAACTGGATGTTTACCAGTCCCCGGAACAGCAGTAGCCGGGCCCCTGCATCGTTTACTATTTCGGCGGCGGCTGGATGTGGGGCGAATATAAACAGAGCACCCAGAAGGCGGTTTACTGCCAGGATCTTGTCCGCCTGACACAGCAGGGCTATACCATCGTTTGCACGGACTACCGCCTGGCCAGTCAGTCGGTTTTCCCGGCCTGTATCCATGACTGCAAGGCGGTGATCCGTTTTCTGAAGGCCAATGCTGCCGTGTTTCATATTGACCCGCAGCGGATCGGTGTTCTGGGTAATTCGGCGGGGGCGCATCTGGCAGCAATGGTCGCACTCAGCTCGGATCACCCGGAGCTGGAAGGGGAAGTGGGAGGAAATCTGGAACAGTCCAGCAGCTTAAAGGCTGCCTGCCTGTTCTACACTCCGGCCGATCTGGAACAGTCTCTGCGGGATGCAGTTGCCGCATTGAATGGCCCGGACAGAGATCTTTCCAGCACAGAAATCGAAAACATTGGCGATGACCGCGATCGCTTTATTCCGGCTCTGATTGTGGGATACACCGGAAAAGGGCGTTCCCTGCAATCGCTGGAAGAAGTGATGGAGCGGAACGATCCCTCTGACCCGGACTGGCGTTACATCGAACTGACACGCCGGTGCAGCCCCATTCATTATGCAAGCGCGAACAATCCGCCGGTTTGCCTGCTTCATGGCGGGAATGACCGGGTGGTGCCCCTGTCTCAAAGCCTGCGGCTGTATCAGGCGCTGATCGATGCGGGAGCAGATGCAACCTTTGTGTCCTATTCTCTGGGAGGACATGGCCCGTCGCTGGGGCCGGGTGTGGACCGGTTTGCGTATCAGTTCCTGATGGATCGGCTGTAATGCGGTATCATACATGCATTTGTTCGACATTCCGTTGTGGTAAAATTCTGCGGTGTTTGTGATATGATAATAGAGAATGTCAGGCAAGGACAATCACGTCGAAGCAGGATGTTTCGCGGAAAGAAGGGGAGAGAAGAATGAAAATTACCCGGATGGATCCGGAACAAAAGGTGCGGTATCTGACCACGGAACCAATTCCGAAACTGGTAAGGGAGCTGTCGATCCCCACGATGGTGAGCATGATGGTCACCGCCTTTTACAATATGGCAGATACTGCATTTGTGGGCAGGTTGGACAACCAGTCCACCGCTGCGGTGGGTGTTGCCTTTTCCGCCATGGCCATGATTCAGGCAATCAGCTTTCTGTTTGGGCATGGGTCCGGCAACTACATTTCCCGACAGCTGGGTGCCCGCAATTATGAGGATGCCCGACGCATGGCTGCCACCAGCTTCTTTACCGCTTTTGCGTCAGGTGTGGTGCTTGGAATTCTTGGTATTCTGTTTGTAACGCCGCTCAGCAGATTGCTGGGCTCCACGCCCACCATCCTGCCCTATACGGTGCGATATCTGCGTGTCATTTTCGTGGGCACACCGTTCATCATGTGCTCGTTTGTACTCAATAATCATCTGCGGTTTCAGGGGAACGCCTCGGTGGCCATGATCGGTATCGTGACAGGTGCGGTGGCCAATGTGCTGCTGGATCCTCTTCTCATCTTTGGCCTCTCCATGGGTGTGGAAGGGGCGGCGCTCTCCACGGTGATCAGCCAGATCATGAGCTTTGTACTGCTGTGGGGGCTGCACCGGAAACGGGCAGTGGTTCAGGTACACTGGCACCAGATGAGCTTAAAGCGCCGTTATCTGGAAGGGATTTTGAAGGGAGGAATCCCTTCCATGTTCCGGCAGGGGCTGGGCAGTCTGGCGACGGTTCTTTTGAATCTGGCTGCCGGTTACTATGGCGGAACTATGGCGGATCAGGCCATTGCTGCCATGGGCGTGGTGGGGCGAATTACCGCCTTTGCCAACTCGGCGCTGATCGGTTTCGGGCAGGGCTTTCAGCCGATTTGCGGGACGAATTATGGTGCAGGCTGCTACAAACGGGTGCGGGAGGCGTTTTTCTTCTGCCTGAAGCTGGGCAGTGGAACACTGGCGGTTTTTTCGGTGCTGGGCATTCTGTTTGCACACCCGCTGATGTTGCTGTTCCGCAATGATGAACAGGTGGCCCGCATTGGTGCGCTGGCGCTCCGGGCCCAGTGCCTTGTGCTGGTGCTCAGCGTCTGGATCATTTTGTGCAGCATGTTGCTGCAAACCATTGGAATGGCTGCAAAGGCAAGTGTGGTGGCATCAGCCCGGCAGGGAATCATGTTTGTGCCCATGATTTTGTTATTGCCCTGGTTGTTTGGGCTGGCCGGGGTACAATTTGCTCAGATGGCTGCAGATATTCTGAGCTTTGCCCTCACTTTACCCATTGGATGGAGCGTGCTGGAGCAGCTTCGGGAGGATCGCCCCAAAGCATAAAAGAGAGAAAAGGGGAGCCGTCCGCTTGCGCGGGCTGCTCCCTTTTTCGATTGGCTGAAGAGAAACTATGGAAAATCCACCTGTAAGAGATGGCCTGTTAAAACTGAGGAAAGGATTATCTTGTCAGAATCTGCTGGAAGGTGCGGTAGTTGGAATCATCCCGGGGTGTGCAATAAACTGCAAATTCCACCGTTCGGAAGGCGTGTGCAAAGTCGGGCAGGACGTCACGGAAGGCGCCCGCGACCACTTCAGGTGGATTGCAGAATGCACCACAGCCAAAAGCGCCCAGAATCAGTACCTCGGCGCCATGGATAGCAGCCACCGACAGAATCTTGCGAGCGCGTTGCAAATGCAGGGTGCGAATCTGCTCGCGGGTCAGCCGGACCGGTGCGCCATGCCCGGGGTTCATGTAGTTGTTGGGCTGCGGGCGCAGATTGGGCGCCGCACAGGTGATTACATCCACCGGGTAGATTTTGCCTTTGGGCAGTCGCTCGGGAGAATTTGTGTCGGTCTTAATTACCAGAACATCCGGCGTATAGATGCATGCATCTGTATAGGTGACGTCGTCCCGATCGCGATGCATCTGGTAGTAGCTTTGCCAGAGATCATTGCCCAGCAGGCAAGGGTACAGAGTGCTGCAACGGCACAGTGCTTCTTCCTGGGCGGAGCTGCCGCGAAGAACACCGCCGCCCGGGTTGGTGGCCGATGCAAAGTTCAGTACGGCAACCTTCTGGCCGGTATATTTCCCGGCCGCCTGAAGCGTCCGTTCCGTCGAAACAAGGATGTGCATATCCTCGGAAAAACGTGCAAGCAGTTCCGGTGCAGGAGAAACTGCGCCGGGGACATAGAATTTGGTACCGTGCCTCGATTTGCGAACGGCGTCTTTCAGCATTGCGTCCTGTGTGTACCAGGTGCGGGTATCTTCAAAAACAGATATATTCTGTTGCCGTTTGTCCATATAAGGCATATTTTTTTCTCCTTTTTCGATTGATCTGGTTCGGTTTTCCGTATGGAGCATGAGAAAAACAAATACCGTTTTGCTTGTTTTCTGCTCCTGAGTAGTTGCTTTACAGGTTCAATTTACCAGCGGATTACTATCATTATAATAAAAGCTGTGTCCCATAAAAGGGGCAATCGGAAACTTTTTCAGAAATGTTTTGAAAACACTGATGACAGGGCTGTTTATGGGGAATGCTGAGAATAAGATGATTTATCAGACCCGGTGCTTCCGCAGGAAATCCGATGGTTGCCGGTGAAAGAAAAGGAGCATGCAAATGAAACCGTCATTTTGCGGGTGGTATTTTAAGGTTCAGTCAAGCGAGTGCAGTATTGCGCTGATTCCGGCGGTGCACGGGTCAACGGAAGAAAGTGCGGCCTCTCTGCAAATCCTGTGGGGCGAACAGAGCGGAGTGATTCCAATGCGGGCAGATCGAGCGGCTGTGAGCTGGGCCAGCCCCAGAGCGATTCTGGGAGAAAATCTGTTCTGCTCACGCGGTGTTTCGCTTTCGGTCAGGAGTGCCCATTGGAACATACAGGGGGTGCTTCGCTTCGGCCCACTGCAGCCATTGCACATGCCAATTATGGGCCCCTTTGCGCTGCTGCCATTTATGGAGTGCAGCCATCGGATTGCCAGTATGAAGCATCGGGTGGACGGGACACTGTTTGTGAATGGAAAACGTATCCGGTTCGAAAACGCGGAAGGGTATATCGAAGGCGACCGGGGCCGTTCCTTTCCCCGAGAATATGCCTGGAGCCAGTGCCTCTTTCCGGAAGGTTCATTGATGCTGGCTGCCGCCCGGGTGCCGGTGGGGCCGATTGCCTTTCCCGGTGTAATTGCACTGCTGCGAATCCGGGGCAGGGAATACCGCTTTGCAAGCTATCTGGGGGCAAGGCTGGTGAGTGCCCGGGGTGGCTGGATGGAGATCCGACAGAGGAACCTTGTTCTCACAGCGGAACGGATTGGTCAGGCGGGGCAGCCGCTGAATGCGCCGGTCTGTGGCGCAATGACGCGAACGATCCACGAAAATCTTTGTTGCCCGGTTCGATATCAGCTGCGGAAGGATGGTTCCATTTTGTGGGAACTGGAAACTGACCGGGCTTCCTTCGAACTGGAATACCCCTGTTAAAGCAGAAAAAGAACCGGTGAAAAACGGATGAAAAATTTTTTCGTTTTCCTGTTGACATTTCGAAATACAGCTGATATAATAATCAAGCAGTCGAGAGACGGCACACATAATCTGGGGGTATAGCTCAGCTGGGAGAGCGCTTGAATGGCATTCAAGAGGTCAGCGGTTCGATCCCGCTTATCTCCACCAGAAAGCATCCATCGAAAGATGGGTGCTTTTTTCTTGTGTTTATGCGGGTTTGCGGGCGGTTCTGTGTCACGGAACCGCCCGCAAACCCGTTTTTTAAGAGGATGCTTTGCTCCCCGTTTTCTGTTGCATAATGAACGGATAATGAATCCGCTCCATAACGAAAGTGGCACCGGCCAGACTTGTTATCAAAAATCCATAAAAGTATGCCCGAACATCTGGTTTCACGTCCGTCAAAACATAAAATTTCATGCCTTTGTTTTGTGCATGATGTCAAGTTGGATCAGGCTGGGAAAGCTCCCCTGTCTTATGCTTGTGAATCCAGCCCATAACATCTTCGTAATCCAGCGTGCCGTCGGCCATACCAAGGCCCAGAGAAATCAGGTCAGCATCAGAGTACTCCATTGCCACGCCGTTTACGTCCAGGAAGATGAGCAGTGCATAGGCACCGATGCGCTTATTTCCATCCAGAAAAGCATGGTTCTTAGTGAGGGTAACTCCCAGCTTTGCTGCTTTCTCTTCGATACTGGGATAAAGCTCCTGGCCTCCAAACGTGGCGAAGGGACCTTGCACAGCGGAATCAAACAGACCTTCATCCCGGAGACCATCCAGCCCACCGGTCTCCTGCATAAGGAACCGGTGAAGCTGCATTACTTTTTGTGTGGACAATACAATCATTTTGCCAACTCCTCAAACGCTGCCCGGTGATTTTTGAAAATGCGGGTGGCGGAAATCCCAATCAGCTCGTCATCTGATAAAAGCAAGCGCGGGTCCGCTTCAATGTCCAGCAATAAGTACTTGGGCCGGTTGCCTTTCAAGATCACGGCTTTGCCACGCTGGTCGGCAATCCTGGTTGCTCGAGAGAAATTTTGGTTGGCTTCAGTCACGGAAATCATTTCGCGGGTATCAAGCAGCATAAAAAAACCACCTCCTTTTTCATTATACCAATAAATAGGTTGTATTCAACCTATTTATTGAGCTTCTCGTTTTTTGCCATCTTTTTCAACGCATCCAAAAATTTGCCTTCTGACTGGATGGTATACATCTCTTCGGTCGCCAGCAAAGCATATCGATTCGGGTTTAGCCGGAACTCATCTTCATACTGGATCTTCCACATGATTCCGTCTCCCGAAAATGTCACGTGATTAAAGGGCTCAGAATCCTCAACAACGATTTCCCAGGATGTCTCGGGTGGAATCGTAAATTCCACGGAGCAAGCAGGTACTTCTGTTTCACGGTATTTCTTCCCCAGATTGTATTTCAAAGAGTGTGCGGCGTGAAACAGGGTCGGACTGACATGCTTCAACAGGCAAAGACGATATATTTCGGCTGGTGTTGGGCCACAAGGGCCTGATCGCTGGCGTACATTTTTATTCAAGTGCCCCATGAAGAAATAAATCTCGTTGGTGTCAACTCCGCTCATCGTATATAACCAGGTGCAAAAAAATCGGCGTAGAGCATGCGGGGTCAACATACCGAACAAATATTCATCCTGGCTTGCTTTATCAAAGGTGCAGGGGCGATTTCGGCGCATTGCTTCCAAAAATTCAGGCTGGCGCAACAGCTGGGGAATCTGTTCACTCAATTGATGCATATGGGAGGCAACGGTAGCGGGGGCGTTGGAATACATAGATTCTTCCGGCTGGCCAATGCGCAGCAGCAAAGAAATATCGCCATACCGCAGTTCAAGATTTTCACGCTCCGCCATCAGCCGTTCTCCGAGTTCCTGTGAAATTGGAATGAGCCGATAGGAGGGGTCTGTCTTAGGGTATTCCGTGCGTGTATTTTGCCGACTAAGCTGACCGCTGACCCGTACAAAATACATGCGCCCCTGTGAGCCATCTACATACCCGACAGAACAAAACAGCAGGCCTCCATATTCGTTGATTCGCAAACCTGTATCTGCCAAGATCCCTATTTGTCCGTCCAGCACATCCGTATCGCACAACTTACTCAGAAGGTCACTGGGCAAATTGCGGGCATGATCGGTACGCGCAAGAAGCAGCTTTTTTCGTGAGGTTTTTCCTTGGTATCGCGAAGGAGTCAGAGCAATATCGTAGTCTTCTGTATTGCGCAGAAGTTCCAACAGTCGATATAAAAGATACAGCCGTGTCTTAGCCGAGGCGGGTGGTGTCAAGCCAGGAACCCATTCATTGTCTTTTTTTGTGTCCAGCAATGCCGCACGACAGATATTTTCCTGTATCAGTATTTCCGTATCTGGTGTGAGCGTGCGATAATCAATACCCTGCAGAGCTTCTGTCATATAGTCATACTGTTGCCGATACTTATAACAGGTGCTCTGCGCCCACTTGTATTTGGCACTATACTTGTTAAAAAATGCCTCTTTTACCGATTTTGCGATTACTGCCAGATCTGTTTCTTGTGACAGCTTGCCACAATCAGATGGAGTATACAACCCCCGCTGCTGCATCAGTCCGAGCAGTTTATTGATAACGTCCGGGATGCGATTCTTCTCAATATCTTCCGGGTTTAGGCCGGATACAAAGCGATTTACCGGCTCATCGCTGTCTTTTCCGTACAACTGCCGTTTGGTGATTTTCCTCTCGTTTTCGTCGAGCGGCGTCACCAACGCGCGGCAAGGGTATTTTGTGTCTTTAATGTTCTTTGGATAGCAAAAGTTCACCCGAAATTTCACACCACTGTATTCAATAATTTTTGTCATCGTGTTTTTCCCTCCATCTGGCCGATATCGCGCAATGCGATGAAATTCTAAAGTTCTGGAGTTCCCGGGTGCTATTCCGAACCAGCAGCACGCGGCGTTTCAGCAAAGCGGGCTCATAGGGAGAAAAGCGCTTCAAATGCAGATAGCGCGCTACGGCATACTGGTTGCCTAGAAGGTCAAGATAGGATTCTTCGTCCATTTCGGTCCAGGCCATCCCGAACATAGCGTGCAGCATCGGTAGATTCGCTCCGCAGAGACCGGCAACATACTGCGCATCCAAGTAAAGTAGTGAGTAGCTTGGTTCCTTAATCGTCATCTCCGTTTTTCCGTCCCGTGTGTGTGGAATCGATACGCTCGGAATTTCTGCTTCCCGAAGAAGCTGTTTGATGGCAGCTTCCATCTGAAAGGGAGCGAGCGATTCTTTGCGCAATATCGAATAGGAAAGTCGCATTTTCTCAATTTGAGCAAACGAATATCCCTCTTCTTGCAGCCGCTCAACATATTGGCGAAGAATATCCGCTGCCCATGGATACAGCACCACCTTGCGCAAACGCTTTACAGGCATATTCTCATTGTTAAGACCAGCAACAGTCGCGTCGGTGTTTTGGCCGTATACGATTTTCTCAACTGTGATGGTCACACAGATTTCGTTGCACAGTGTCAATTGGTCAATATCGCCATAAGTAAGTGCTGCAATCTCACGAAGATCAAGGCCGGAGTACACCAAAGCAACGATAAGCTGTTCGTGACAATAGCCCTGGTCAGATAAAAGGGTAAACAGCGCGCAGCGCTGACTATCATCCAAATGTCCTGGGAAAATGCTGTTTGACAGTTTGCGGTTTTGCTGCTTAGTCATCTCGATTGCATCGGCCAGTTCCAGTGCGCTTTTGCATTCAGCAAATCCGCTTTCCACAATGGTACGAAACAACTCGGTGTAGGCGCGTTTTGTATTCCTGCGTTTTGTATCTTTTGCATGCGTCTTTTTGAGCAGGCGGTTGATTTTGTCTTTTTCTTTTTTTGCCTGTTCTTCGGTGGCAAGTTCATCCAGACGCTTTTCCTTGATAACCGGAAGAATCGTCGTGTGCAATGCCGACATAAGATTCGGCCGGTCGCCTGGTGTGGCGGTGCGGAACAAATCATCGCCCATGTACTCTACAAAATCCGCAACAGTAGGGCGTCCTGCTGCAACAAGACTTTCCCATATTGGACGATAAAGCAGTTTGGCAATGAGCGCCAAACGCGGATATAACTCCTTTTTCGCCAGTTTGTCTGCGTCGGCTTCCGTTTTGCCGCTACACTGCTGCTTAAACTTTGCGTTGGGATTTCTTACTGTTTTTTTGGCTATTTCGCGGATCTCATGTACAACAGCGGTAGCCAGCGCCGGGCGCTCATTACTGCGACGCAACAAGGCTTTATACAGCTCGGCGTTTGTGTAGGGACAAGTTGTGTTTGGGTCAATTAAATTGCATTCTGCCGTAGGGATGCCTTTCTTGGTATATGTCAGGTGGCGCAGAGTGCCTCCGTAAAATGGAATATCATGTTTGGAATGTGCCATATAACTTCCCTCCCTTCCTTACAGAAGTTGGTGCTATTTCGCTTCCTCTGTTTGTATCATATTCACTTTTCGGGGTGGTCGCAGCGAAAAAGCTGTTTTAATTGTGAACATTTTGTAAATTCTTGCGTTATTTGCAAAAAAGACAGAACAGCGGACCCGGAAATGTTCCAGGTCCGCTGTTCGCCGTTGTCATTATCGGTGTAGTTTTCATTCCTTTTCGGAAATGCCTTTTTCCCGCATCAGAGTCTGTGCCTCCTGCATCAGCAGAAGTCCTGCGGAAAATCCGTGCTGAAAGCTGCCGGCGCAGGCAGCAGCTTCGGCGTCTTGGATGTAACACATCAGCTGTTCCAGAAGGAGATTATCCTCCTGCCCAATGCTCTCCATCAGCTGAACGCGGAAAAGTTCCGCCGCCCGCATGGCTTCCCGGTAGTCCTCGCGGTCCATAAATCCGGTTTCACCCGGACGGAAATCTCCGTTATAGATAGCATCCAGAATCATTTTTATTTCCTCCTTATACAGACAGTTCTTTTTCCTGATGGGTCGCCAGCAAAAACCGGTAGGGTTCGCTGGGTGTACCATCCGGCAGGTTGGGTGTCGGCAGGCTGTTCATCTGCTCTGCCATTTCCCGGATGGCATCGTTATATTTGGCCGTCAGCAGAATTCCCCGGGTGGGTTGGATGCCCTCCAGCACCAGGCCATCCCAGTACATCCGCAGCTGGTACAGGTCCTGTGGTTCCGCTTTACGAGTCTTCAGCTCGTAGATGTCGCATTTCCCGTTCGCTCCTTTGTCCACCACATCCACGCGGGTACCGGTGGGCCAGACGGAGATTTCACTGGTCACATCGTCCTCCGGATTGGCGGCCTTGAGGATTTTCATCCACTTCTTTTTCAGTTCATCCTCGCTGAATGCGGCGGCATTTTTCTGCGGCGGGAAATCCGTCAGTGCTTCAAAGACCACATCCCAATCCGGGTCGTTGCGGTCGATGCCGGTCTTGTTGTTGAGAGTGGCCAGAACGCCCCGTGGAAGCTCCGGGAGAATCAGTTCTCCCACAAAATCGTTGTAGCTGTTGTGCCGGCAAAGAGGGCTGCCGTCTTCCCGATGCCAAACTTCCCCCAACTGGGCGGTGGCAATTACCCGCTTGCCCAGCCGGATATCAATGCCCTGTGTGGGCTGGCTGCACTGGTAGTAGAACCGGGCTTTGCTGCCCTGCACCAGATGTTCCTGTTTCGATTTATCGAGGGTACCATGGACGTAGGTCACTGGCACTACCTGGCCGCCCAGCTCCACCTCCAGCTTTTCGGTGCGGCCCATCATCATGGGGACCGGGATAGGTGGAACCAGCAGGCTGCTCTGGCCCACAGTCACCGCAATTTTGGCGCTGGGCTCCAGCGTGACCGGGTCCAGCTCCAGATAGCCTCGATACGCAACGCCCAGATGCTCAATCAGCCACATCCGAAGAGTGACCAGGTCGCTGAGCTTTCGGTTGCCCTGTCGCTGCAAGGTGCGGGCGATAGCCATCGGTACCCGCACATGGATAACCGTGGAGGGATCGGGCCACTGGAGATTCAGCCCTTCCGGCAGGTCAATGGTATCGGTCATTTTGACGGTCATGTTCAGGTCAAAGGGGCCACTGACCTTGAAATACGGGCCGGGCTGACTGCGGGTGTAGATGCACCAGTCACCGGTGCCGCCGGACAGGCAGGCCAACGCGTTGTTGAGGCCGTAGCCATGTTCATTCAGGCGGTCGTTGCTCAGCGGAGCGCTGCCCAGCTGAAGCGCATTGGTAAGGGCGGCGAGCTCCATGCCACAGCCCCAGTCGGACACCGCAATATTGAGATAATTTTTGTCCTCATCCGGCGCCAGCGCCACGCAGACGCGGGCCTTTTCGCCAGGCAGAGCGGCGGCGAGTGCGTCGTCACACAGCTCACAGATGCCCTGATGGCAGAGCATCCCCTGCCGGGCAAGCCCCTCAAAGGCTTTGGGGGTGATGTTGATGGAGATGTTGTATTCCTTTTCCACGATTTATACCTCTTTCTATAATCAAATCAGTTGTTCCAGTGCAGTCACGGCACTGGCCAGTGTATCGCCGGAAATATGAAGATAGTTTCCTGTGGTCTTGATGTCAGTGTGACCGGTGAGCCGGGCAATGGTCTCCATGGGTACGCCCTGACGCTGCAAAAGGGTCACATAGGTGTGGCGGCAGCAGTGGGGCGAAAGCCGGCGTACATCCGGGTATTTCTCCAGCAGTCGGTAATACTTGCGGCGCACTGTGCCGGTGCTATAGAGCAGGCTCTCCTGCCGGGGTGCACACCAGAGAAACGCTTGTCCGCCGTTCTCCCGCAGCCAAAGCGCAATATGATGATACTTGGGCGCGATAGGGACAACTCGCCGGCTGGTGTAGCTTTTGGGGTCTCCCAACTTGGGGATACCATCTACCATCTTGACGGCCTTGTTCACTCGGACCCAGCTGCCGTCCTCGGCAATGTCCCGGGGTGTCAGGGCCAGCAGTTCCTGCAAACGCAGGCCGGAAACAAGCATCAGGCGAATGCTGTTGCCTAGCAGATTGTCGGGCAAGCCGATGAGCAACCGCTCAGTCTCTTCCACTGAGAACGCATCCTTTGCGTGAGTTTTGTTTTCCTTGCTCAGCTGTTTGGTGGTGCGGAAAGCCCGCCGGGCGTAATTCTTTACCACCAGGTCATCCGCTTCGGCCACATCCAGAATCTGAATCAGCATGGACCGGCATTTGCTGATTTGAGAAGCAGAGTAGCCTTTAGCTGCCAGTCCGTTGACAAACTGGTTCACCTGTGCCACCTTGATATCGTTCAGTGGAAGCTTACCAAAGGCACCGTTCAACAGCTTCAAGGTGTAGCGATAGTTGGCATAGGTAGACTCCTCTACCTGAGAGCGGTAGGCCTCATACCAGCGCTGGGCATACTCTGCGAATAGCGGTATTTCGGGCGTTTCCTGCTCGGTAACCTCCTGCTTGTTCAGAAGATACTCCCGCAGCCGGGCCAAAGCCTCTGCTCGGGTGGGGGCCGTAAAGCTAACGATATGGCGCTTTCCCTTATCGGTGTAACCATCCATAACTTGACTCTGCCAGCTCCCGCTGGGGAGCCGGTGGACAGATCCCTCCCCCTTTGCGCGTTTACCCGACATGGAAGGCCACCTCCTTCTGGACAGGGGTCAAATCGGCCGGGACGCGGGTGTGCTTTTCCACCCAGGCCAAGAACAGCTGGGTAGGAATACGGATGGACGATCCCAGCCGGCAGACCGGGAAATCCTTACGATGGGTCAGTTCGTAAGCTGCCGAGGTGCTGATGCACAGATAGCTTTTCACGTCCGCTACGGTGAGGTAGCTCTTTTCAAATGTAGTTTCCTTTTTCATGTCAGTTCTCCTTTATATATCAGGTGTGAATTTCTGAGAACTGCCCTTTCCGGCTTGTTTTGCATGGGCCGGCATGTTATGATGAAAGGGCAGAATGGACTTATTTAATAGTGGGTTGATTTTGCGCTTGCCGTGTTCGGGTGGCCGCCTGAACACGGCTTTTTTGTTGGAACGCAGCAAACTCTCTCACAGCCATCAGGCAAGGACAACAACCAAACCGGCGGCTTCGATGGTCCGGGATGTTATCCACTTCATAAATAAAGTGGCTGCAGGTGCGTACAGCGTTTTTCATTGTAATCGGCCTCCTTATGCTCGAAATCTTTGAGGTGGTGTTTTCTATGTCTTTATTATACACGAAATCATTTATGATGTCAATGATTTTATTTATTGTATCGTGAAAAAATATATAGTATCGTTGACGGCGTAAACGATACTATATATAATGAGAAATGAGGTGATGTAAAATGACCGTAAAACAACTGATTGATATGGCCTGTGCCTATTCTGGCATGTCCAAAGCGGATTTGGCACGCAATGCCGGTTGGTCGCCCCAGACACTTTCCAACCGGCTCAACACAGGGAAATTCAGCATGGAAGACTGGGAGAAAATCGGCAGTGCCCTGGGCGCTACCGTAAAAATCGTGATTGAATTCCCGGATGGGAAAAGAATTGAGTAATTTTGGATAAATAAAAGCATAGCGCACAGCGTTTGTATTCTCGTGAAAAGTGGGCGAAGTATATGATTACACAATATCATGCAAAATACTATGCCAATCTGCTCAGTCAAAAAGCACTGGGTGGGGAATTGGATAGCCTGTCACAGTCTCTGCTCAATGCAACGGTTGATATTAACCCGCACCAGATTGAAGCGGCGTTATTCACCTTTCAATCTCCTCTTTCCAAAGGCTTGATTATGGCCGATGAAGTAGGTTTGGGGAAAACGATCGAGGCTGGTCTGGTCATATGCCAATACTGGTCTACGGGGAAACACAAAATTATCGTTGTCTGTCCCGCTTCGCTGCGAAAGCAGTGGAGCTTTGAGCTGACAGATAAATTTGGAATTCCCAATGAAATCCTTGATACCAAAAACTATAATGAGTATGTTCGGATAGGCAAAAATCCTTTTTTGCAACGCAAAATCGTGATTTGCTCATATTATTTTGCAGCCCGCAAAATGGAAGAGATTCGTCTGTGCGGATTTGACCTTGCAGTCATTGATGAAGCACATAAGTTGCGGAACGTATATAAAAAGAACGCAAAAACCGCCCAGGCGGTCAAATATGCCCTTGCGGATGCCAAAAAGCTGCTGCTTACGGCTACACCGTTCCAAAATTCGCTGATGGAACTTTATGGTTTGACCAGCATTATAGATGAAAACATTTTTGGAGATAGCCGCTCTTTTCGCTCTGAGTATGTCGCGGAAGGGAACATCGCCGATTTACGGGCGCGCCTTGCACCTTATTATATAAGAACGCTGCGCAAGGATGTTACGGAATATATCAACTATACCAAGCGGCTTCCGCTCACCCAGAAATTTGACGCTACAGATTTGGAGCAAACGCTGTACAACGAAGTATCTGAATTTTTGCGCCGCGATGACTTGTATTCAGTTCCTCGCAGACAGCAGATGCTTACCACGATGATTATTCGTAAAATTCTCGCCTCTTCTACATATGCCTTATTGGGTACTCTGGAATCCGTCAAATCCCGTCTTGAAAAGATGTTGGAAGAGGAGTGCGCCAGGCAGCTGTCCATTACCGACTGGATCGAAGCGGAGGAGATGGGGCTTTTAGAGGATAGCGAGGATTTAGAACCGGAAAGTGATGCGGACGAAGGTCAAATCAACAAGGCCAAATTGCGGGATGAGATCAACACGATTCAACATTTTATTGACATGGCGAAAAGAATTCCTTGCGATTCCAAAGCTAAGTCGCTTTTGAATGCTCTGGAAAAGGCGTTCTCCCAGTTGCCAACTATTGGCGCAAACCGGAAAGCATTGATTTTTACAGAATCTACCCGAACGCAAAAGTACCTGAAAGAATTTCTGGAACAAAATGGGTATCATGGGAAAATCGTGCTTTTTAATGGTTCCAATTCGGACAAAGAGTCCAATGCCATTTATAACGAATGGGCCGACAGAAACGCTTATAACGGACGTATCAGCGGCATCAAAGCGGCGGACCGCCGGGCTGCGCTGGTCGACTATTTCCGCGATACGGCAGAAATCATGATTGCAACGGAAGCAGCGGCGGAAGGTTTGAACTTGCAATTTTGCTCGTTGGTCGTAAACTACGATTTGCCCTGGAATCCCCAGCGCATCGAGCAGAGAATTGGTCGCTGCCACCGCTACGGCCAAAAAAGCGATGTGGTGGTGGTAAACTTTATCAACCAGCGCAATTTTGCGGATATGCGCGTTTTTGCTTTGTTGAGCGAAAAATTCAATTTGTTTGATGATGTGTTTGGTGCGTCGGATGAAATTCTGGGCCAAACCGATGGCGTGGATTTCGAGCGGCGTATATGGGAAATTTACCAGCAATGCCGAACCGAAGAGGAAATCGAGGCCGCCTTTGCCAAATTGCAGGACGATATGCAGGAAGAGATCGAAGGCCGCTTGGACGAAGTCAAACAGCAGGTTTTGGAAAACTTTGATATTGATGTACAGGAACGGCTTAAACTATCAAAGGAAAAAACCAGCGCGTTCCTGAATCGGTATGAGTATATCTTTTGGGAGCTCACCAAGTTTATTTTGGCTGGCAAGGCGCAATTTGACGATGCTGCCCATACATTCCGGCTTACCGAAGAAATTGGTTCTTTTAGCCAAGGTCCTTACCGTCTTATCACCGACAATGGACGGGACGGGATTCCCTATCGGCTGTCTTGCCCATTGGCGCAGTTTGTATTACATCAGGCGCATAACCTTTCGCTGCCTGCCGGTAAAATCACCTTTGTACCCAGCGAAAATGTGATGCGGGTAACGCTGCCGGAATATCTGCAAAGAGCACATGGGTATCTACAGCTTTCCAATTTGGATATTACTGCTTTTGATAATGAACAATACAGCATCTTGACGGCCTATACCGCAGACGGTACGCCGATACCGCAGGAGGATTGCGAGAAGCTGTTTTTGTGTGCTGCTGTTGCGCAGGAAGCCGCCTCGCTTCCGGACGCCGTTCTTAAAAAGCTGCAGCAGAATACCAGACAGCATATTGCCGGGAAATTGCAGACCATTGATTCCCGAAACCTTGTATACTTCCGTGCGGAAGAAGATAGGATTTTCCGCTGGGAGCAAGACAAGGTTGCGAGCTTGGAACAGGAACTGGATGCCGTTAAACGGCAGATTCGGGAAACAGAGCGTACTTCTCGGCAAGCACAGAGCATGGAAGAAAAACTGGAGGCTAACCGCCGTTTGCAGGAGCTGGAACGGCAAAAGCGAAAGAAGAGGAGCGAGCTTGCCGACCGCGAAGATGAGATTGGTGAACAACGCAGGCGGATGATTGAAGCATTAGACCGGCGAATGGTCAGGCAAACAGCCAGCCGGGATGTGTTTGCAATCGAATGGCAGGTAGAGTAAGGAGGAACCTCAAGAAATGAGCGAACGATTGGACCGTTTTGTATCCCTGATGAAAGGGATTTTTGAATTGGATAAATCCGATTTGGATTTCGGTATTTACCGCATCATGAACATCCGCAAGCAGGAAATCGAGAAATTTCTCAGCGAAGGACTCCCGCAAAAAGTGCAGGCAACGCTGGCGCCCTTTGCCCGCAACACCGGCGATATCGAAAGGCGCCTTGCTGAGATCGAACAGTCGCTTGGCGCTGATATCTCCCAATTGCCCGACAGCATCCCTATGGTACAAGAGTATAAGCAGCTGAAATCTCAGCTGGCGGCCGGTGTGGATCTGTCTGCTTTGGAGGCGGATGTATATTCGGCCTTGTACAGCTTCTTCAATCGCTATTACGATGAAGGTGATTTTATCTCCAAGCGCCGGTATAAGGAAGGCGTGTATGCCATTCCGTACGAGGGCGAGGAAGTCAAGCTGTACTGGGCAAACCAGGACCAGTATTACATCAAAACAGCTGAGAATTTCAAGGACTATTCCTTTGTTGCCCGCAACGCCTACGGCGATAGCTGCACGGTGCATTTTTTGCTGGTAGACGCCACCACCGAGCAGAACAACAACAAGGAATCCAAAGATTCCAAGCGCACTTTCATGCTCTATCAGGAAACCGAGGAACAGCCGGAACTGAAAACCTTTGAATACCGGGAAGACACCAACGAGTTCATCGTACGTTTTGTGTTCGATGTGCCGGAAGATAAAAAGGCCAAATATCTGGAGTTGAACGGTGCAGCCATTCGGCAAAAAATAGCGGCGGATTATCCGCAGCTTATGAAGATTCTTTTGGCAGATGTGTCTACCGACAAAAAGAAGACCAAAACATTACTTGACAAGCACCTGGAAGCCTATGTGGCAAAAAACACCTTCGATTATTTTATCCACAAAGATTTGAAGGGCTTTTTGTACCGGGAGCTGGACTTCTATATCAAGAGCGAAATCATCCATTTGGATGACCTGGACACCACAAATGAACAGCGTGTGGAGACCTATCTGGCAAAGGTGAAAGCCATCAAGAGGGTGGGTCACATCATTATTGACTTTTTGGCCCAGATCGAGGATTTCCAGAAAAAGCTGTGGCTGAAAAAGAAGTTCGTGGTGGAAACCAACTGGTGTATGACGCTGGACCGCATTGACGAGGCTTTCTGGCCGGAAATCGTTGCCAATCCGGCGCAGATGCAGGAATGGATAGAAATGTACGCTATTGACGAGGTAGAGGGTGATTTGGCCACTGTTGGCTGGACCAATCCGCCTACCCTTGATTTCCTGCGCCAAAATCAGAATCTCGTAGTGGATACAAAGCACTTTTCAAGCGATTTTAAGGACCGTCTGGTAGCCAGTATTGAGGATTTGGATGAGCAGACTGGTGGATTGATGATTAGAAGTGAAAATTATCAAGCATTAAATTTTTTAGCGCAATTGTACACCGGAAAAATAGATGTAACATATATTGATCCTCCATACAATACGGATGCAAGTGAAATCCTTTACAAGAATAATTATAAGCATTCATCGTTTTTGTCCATGATGGAAAATCGGCTTGCTCAATGTTATAAATTATTAGCTTCAAATGGTATGGTATCAGTAGCAATTGATGATGCAGAAATAGATAGGATGGATTTGCTGTTAGAAGCCCTTTTTTCAAAGCACGCAGGCACTGCAGTGGTTCGCTCAAATCCTCAAAGTAGGAAAACAAAAGGTAAGTTTTCCCCGCAGCATGAATATTGTTTGTTCTATACCAAAACAGAGGATACTACCCCATTCCCAATTGGCTATAGCATATCAAAATTAAAAAGATATCCTTTGTCGGATTCAATCGGTCATTATGCTTGGATGAATTTCATTCGCGCTGGAAACAACGATTTAAGGACAGATAGGCCGAAACTTTATTATCCTATAGCAGTTTCAAAAGATGATGAACTTCGTGTTTTGAATATGGTATGGAATGCAGAAACTCAACAATACGACCTTAAAGAAAATATTAGGCCAGATGAAGTTCTGGTATATCCTATCAAAATTCAAGGTGGAACAGCAATTGAAAAGAATTGGCAACGCGGTCATGAAAGAGTAAAATCAGAAATTCCATTTGGTGAATATCGTGTTAGAAGGAGCGCCGATGGCATATCTATTGATTTCAAAACACGAATGGACGAAGATGCAATGCCTACTACATGGTGGGACAAAAATGAGTATGCGTCTGCAAATTATGCGCCAACTGAATTAAAAGATCTTTTTGGGAATAAGCCGTTCGATTTTGCTAAAGCTCATAGTTTAGTAAAAGATTGTATTTGCGCATGCGGTGCTATGAAAGACAAATCTATAATATTGGATTTTTTTGCCGGGTCTGCGACAACAGGTGATGTTGTTGTTGGAATGAATCGAAATGATAGTCAAAGACGAAAATATATTCTTGTTGAAATGGGTACATATTTCGACACTGTTACACAGCCTCGTATAAAAAAAGTAGTTTACTCGGCCGATTGGAAGAATGGTAAACCCGCTTCCCGTGGCACTGGTATAAGCCACATTATGAAATATTTTTCGCTGGAAAGCTACGAAGACGCCCTTTCCAATGTGCAGTTGTCGGAAGAGAATAAATCGCTGTACGACCTGTTCGGAGAAGACTATCTGATTCACTATATGCTGGACATCGAAAGTAAAGGCAGTCTGCTGAACCTGGAACAGTTCAAAACCCCGTTCAACTACCAGATGAAAATTACCGAACGCAACGAAACCAAGACCAGGCGTGTGGACTTGGTGGAGACCTTCAACTATTTGATCGGTCTCTCTGTGGCGCGCCAAAGCACGGTCGGCTATTTCCGTTCCGAACCGGATGCCACCGGCGGCTATGAAGGTGCCGTGCGGTTGGTAAGGGACAATGGTGGAGAATATGGCTTCAAGCAGTTGGAAGGCACCCTGCCCGATGGTCGCCGCGCACTGGTGATTTGGCGCACCATTACCGAGGATTTGTTGTCTTCGAACGCCGCACTGGACGCCTATTTCACCAAGCATCGCATCAATCCTCAGGACCGCGAATTCGACGTCATCTATGTCAATGGCGACAACAACCTGGAAAACCTGCGCACCGGCGAAGAAAGTTGGAAAGTTCAAATGACCGAACTGGAATTCAAAGCCCGCATGTTCGAGGAGGAATAACATCATGGCTGAAGAAGCCCGGGAAACTTTATACCATTACTGTAGTTTAGATACGTTCTATAATATTATGGAAAACCGCAGTATTTGGCTTTCGGATATCAGCAAATCGAATGATGCAGAAGAAATAGTATTCATGACGAAGAAATGCAGAGAGGAAATTAAGAAGCGATTCAGGCCATCGGCAGATGAGGATGCAGAGAAAATAGAAAGCATTAAAAAAACCGATAGATTATTATCGCAGTTTTCTGAGAATGATTATTTGAAATGTTGGGCAATGTGCTTTAGTGAGAAAGCGGATGATTTGGGGCAATGGCGTGGATACGCCGATGACGGTCGCGGTGTATGTATCGGATTCAAAGGAGCAATGCTTGAACGTATTGCCGAATCGGGAGAGCCACCGGCAGATATAACAGATGTTTTTTTAAGAAAGGTTGAGTACGGAGAGCGCGCATGTAATGATTCCATCAAAAACACATTATCTTCGATTTTTGAATGGAGTTGTGACCAGAAAGAAATGCCTCAAAAAGTACGAGATGCGGTGCTGTCACTTGTACGCATGGCCCCTCTTTATAAAAAATTAGCATTCAAAGAGGAAGAAGAATGGCGCTTGGGTATACTAACACTTACCGAAAAAAGTCTCGCCCCAACTTTTGCCCTTCGGAATATTGAGCACAGAAAAATGGCGGGGGGAGCTGTAACAATGAAAAATTACGGTTTTACCCCCAAAAATAACACTCTGGTTTCTCACATTGAATTGGTGTTTTCAAATTTAAGGGATGCCATTGATACGGTAATCATTGGGCCTAAATCCGGGTTAAGTAAACTGGATGTGCAACTCTTTTTGATTTCTCTTGGCTTACTTGACGATTTGGAAGACACATCCATAGCAGTTATTCCATCCGAAGCATCCTATAGGTAGGTGACACTATGCCCAGAAAGAAAACACCCGAATATTACGGATTTAACGACCAGCTGGTGCTGTTTCGCTATTTCCTCAATTTGTTCGGGAAAGAAACGTTGTTCGATTTAGCAGGAAAATTGAACGATGCCGACAATGAAGGCTTGGACGAAAATCAGAATACATACTTCTATCGCTTTTTGCACCGCATCTGCACATCCAATGCCGACAAGGTGAAAATCAATCCTGATAAACTGCGCCAGTATGATGAAAACATCTGCCGTCATGTGCGTCAGATCGGAGAAAAGCGAGGCGGGCTGACACTGAAATATTATCAGTATATTGCCCTGCTGTTTACCGAAATCTATCTTGACCGTTATTTTTCGGACCGTTCAGCTTTTCTGAATGACCTGAATGCCTACATTGATCTCGTGGAAACGAAGACAATGGGGCAAATCAGTTTTGCCCATATCGACGAAAAGGATTTGAACAAGCTGGCTTTTATGTGCGCTACCGGCAGCGGAAAAACGCTGATTATGCACATCAACATTCTTCAATTCCTGTATTACCTCAAGCGTGCCCAGCGATTGGATAGCCACCTGGAAATCAATAAAATTATTGTCCTTGCTCCCAATGAGGGGATGAGCAACCAGCATTTGGAGGAATTGACGATGTCCTCCATTCCGGCGACTATTTTTCAAAAGGATATCACGGCCTATGCCCAGCGCAAAAATGATGTCGTGATTATTGACATGAATAAGCTCAAAGAGGAAGGTAAGGTCAAAACCGTTTCCATTGACAGCTTTGAGCAAAACAATCTTGTGCTGGTGGATGAGGCGCATCGTGGCCTGGCCGGCGACGTGTGGTATGATTACCGCACCCGTCTTTCGGCAGATGGTGGTTTTGCGTTTGAATATTCTGCAACCTTCAAGCAGGCATTGCGAACCTTGAATCCTAAGAAGGCCAAAGAACAGGCCTTGCTGGAAGAATACTGCAAGTCCATCATCATGGATTATTCCTATAAATTCTTCTACTTGGATGGATATGGCAAAGAATACCGCATCTATAACCTGCGTGCTGGTATTGATGAGGAGCAGCGTCATCTGTATATGACGGGCTGTCTGCTCTCTTTCTACCAGCAGCTAAAGCTGTTTGAAGCACGGAAAAGCGAGTTTGCACCTTTCCGAATTGAAAAGCCGTTGCTTGTTTTTGTAGGCAACAGGGTGACGGCTTCCACCAGTACGGCAGAACTGACCGATGTGGAGGAAGTGCTGGATTTCCTGGACAAGTTCGTAAATCAAAAAGAAGTCACCGTCCGGCGTTTGCGTGCTGTTTTGGGAGAAGATACAGGCTTAATGGATGCAAGCGGCAGAGAACTGTTCTCTCAAAACTTTCAGCCCCTGATAACACTGTTTGGCGGGTCTCCGAACCCAGAGGACGTTTATCGTGATATTTTGCGGACCGTGTTCAACAGTGACACGTCTTCGGATTCTCCCCGTCTGCACATAGAAAATCTACGGCAGGTGCCGGGGGAAATCGCCATGCGTATTGGCGATGACGGTGAATATTTTGGTGTTATCAGCATTGGCGATACAGCCGGGTTGGTCAAGAATTGCGATAAAAAGGGAATCGTTGCCAAAACGGAGGAATTTGTCTCCGAATCGTTGTTCCGCGCTATCAATTCGGCGGCATCAAATATCAAAATTCTGATTGGTTCGCGCAAGTTTACAGAGGGCTGGAATAGCTGGCGCGTTTCGACCATGGGCTTGATCAATTTTGCCAAGGGTGAGGGTTCCCAGGCGATTCAGCTTTTTGGCCGTGGCGTACGCCTGCGCGGATACGGTGGCTGCCTGAAACGAAGCCGCAAACTGGATGACCGGTCTGTAAACATTCCTCGTAATATTGAAGTGTTGGAAACACTTACGATTTTTGGAATCAAAGCGCAATATATGGAGGATTTCAAGAAGTATCTCGAATTGGAAGATATGCCCTCCAACGAAAATGTTTACGAGTTTAAGATGCCGGTAATCAGCCGGTATGACCAGGTGCAGGATAAAAAATTGCGTGTTATCAAAGTCAGAGCCGGCGCCAATTTCAAAAAGCAGGCCAAGCGACTGATATTGGATGCACCCGATGAAGGCTTTATGCAGTATCTCCTAAAAAATCGTGTAGTGATTGATTGCCGTTCCAAGGTGCAAACGATTGAATCAGACGGGAGCCTGCAGTTGCGCTCGGTTACCGATGAGCACACGCTTGACTCGCAATTCCTGCCATATTTGGATTATGACCACATATTTGAAGAGCTGGAACGATACAAAAACGAAAAGCTGTATTACAACATAAGTATTGTTAAACAGAAAATTCAGGCCATCCTGGAAACAGATGGCTGGTATGCGTTGATTATTCCGCAATCGCATCTTAGGATCGACAGTGTAGACAAGTTAGAATCTGTGGTGGATTTTTGCATCATGGTGCTGAAAAGCTACATGGACAAATTCTATAAGTACGAAAAAGAAAAATGGGAAGCTCCGCTGCTTGAATATCAGGAACTTTCCGCCACAGATAATAATTTTGTTGACGAATATAGTTTTTCGTATATTCAAGAGCATGAAGGTGACAGAAGCCCGGAAACCATTGAAGGCTTTGTGCGGGATATTTCCGCCTTGCTCCGCGACCGGAAAGGCATACCGGGATATGAAAAAAGTATTTTTTCTGGAGCGGTACTTGCTTTTGATTTCAACCATCATCTGTACGCTCCTTTGATTTGCGCAAAACAAAACGGATTGAAAATACAGATATCCCCGGTCAGCCTAAATGATGATGAAAAACTATTCGTTGATTTGTTGCATGATTATTTAGACGCGCATCCTCAGCTCCTGGCAGGTCGAACACTTTATCTGCTGCGGAACAAAAGTAAGGTTGGCATGGGCTTTTTCGAAGCTGGAAATTTCTATCCGGATTATGTATTATGGGTCGATACCCCTGATGTGCAGTATATCAGCTTTATAGACCCCAAGGGACTGACCCGTGTCCGGGCGGATGATCCCAAGATAGAGTTTTACAAAAAAATCAAAGAACTGGAAGTACGGCTGCAGCCAACAGCGCCTGACAAGCAAATCATTTTGAATTCGTTCATCATGTCTGGAACAAAATCTGTGGAGCTTAAAAATGGTGGCATATGTCAAAGCCTGAACGAGAAGAAAAACATGTGCTTTGCCTTGATAATGATGATTGTATTGATGTGATGTTCGAGAAGATGCTTCGAGTCTGATGTAACTTACCATACCAAAAAGCGAGAGCAGCCCCTGGATGCAAAGTAATGCATTTGGAGGCTGCTCTTTGAGTGATTAGAAAGATAAGTTCCGCGAGTCTCAGGCTGCATCTGAATACACGGTCGCTTTTAAGATCATATCCCGCTGGACATAATTCAGCGGCCCGGCCAGCGCGTCGACGATGTCATCGACGGTAAAGCCCCGCTCCAGCTGGGGGCCGTAGACGGTCTGGCTGGACATGTCGGCCGAAAGTAGTGCCCAGTGGAAGCGCGCGCAGTAGCCGTAGGTGGGCGCGCGGCTCAATGTCCAACGGGTAGTCCCGCGTATTGGAGAGCAGCCCCACCCCAAAATCAAAGAGGGGACAGTAGTCAAAACCTTCGCCCTGGCGCAGCACGGCGATGTTGTTCAGATGACGGTCCTCGTTGCCGGCCAGCATATCCGCTTCAAAGAACAGGGTCAAATACTGACCAAAACGGAAAGGCCGGTAGGCCGTGCGGTTTGCTCGGCTATCCAGCGTACCTTTTCGGCAAGATTTGGCTGGCGGGCATACCCCCACCCGCTCTCTAAAGGCACTCTTGAGAACGCGTACGTCCGGTTGGATAACATTTAAGGAACCATAAAAAATCGGTGGGTAGGGCTGGTATAAAACCGCTCTAAAACAGTACAAATCGGTAGGTGCAAAACCGCCAGAAATACCCACCGATTTTGCTTTTTTGCTTCCCATTTTAGTGGCGATTTGTTACAATAGGTTCACGGGATAAAGGCACCGCGATACCCACTGATTTTTGGCAAAATCCGCCACTACTCCGGATGGCAGCCGAGCGGTACAGACTTGCCACAAATACCCACCGATTTTGCCCGCTCCGGCCTCACAAATACCCTCTGCTTTTTATGGGGCAGGGGCGCGCAAACCTTGTTCTCCAGCTTTGAGAGGTGTGGGTGTGTACTGATCAAGCAGTGAGTTCTGTACCAAGTGCGCTGCAAAATTTGTCCATCCAAAGGTCGTAATGAACTGGTATTGAATCGGCATGTTTTGCGACTAAAATACAGAAACAAAAGAGCCCGAAAACGGCTTGATTCTGCGGTATTTTCCGATTTTTCTGTTTGTACTAATAGTCCTATAAAATGGCATTCAAGAGGTCAGCGGTTCGATCCCGCTTATCTCCACCAGAAAGACCTGTGATTTTAGGATCACAGGTCTTTTTTGTTCTATAGAATGCATGAAACAGCAGAGCGGCTGGCAGTATGCGGGATTGTGGGGGATTTAGATGAGGGAAGACACAAACGTTGTGAAGCGATAGGGGAACCGCATTCTGTTGGATGATGGAAAACAGGCGTGGACAGCACACGGAACAGGGGAAAAGGGCGGCTGCCTGATGGTGATGAAGAAAAAAGAGCTTGTTGTCTGCATAGACAACAAGCTCTTTTGCTTTAAGAACAATGATCTTTCAGCGAATCGTCCCTCCGCGGGATATTTTGTTTGGAAAAGATTTGTTTCAATGGGGGTCAGGCCTGACAGCCGCAGGCATCCAGAAACTCCTCTACGGTCAGGAAAACTCCGTCATAACCCAATCGGGTGCAGAGCTGTGTGACATGGGGAGGATCCAGGCGGGCGGCTTGAAGAGCGGCACTGTCGGCAAACACTTGCCGAGGCGAACCGTCGGCGACCACCTGACCCTGCGCCATAACCACCACCCGGTCAAAGCACTCTGCCACGAAGTCCATGTCGTGCAGGATGGCGAGAACCAGCTTGCCCTGGGCAGACAAGGTGCGAACAATATCTGCAATGCGTCGGCGTCCCATCATATCCTGCGCGATGGTAGGCTCGTCCAGAATCAGCACATCCGGATCCATGGCCAGCACAGAGGCGATGGCTACCATTTTGCGCTCGTTCAGTTCCAAGTCATAGGGATTGCTGTTTTCCTGATCAGACAGGCCGGTCAGCGCCAGCGCCGCACGGGATTTTTCCCGGGCCTGCTCTTCGCTCATGCCGATGTTCAGCGGCCCGAACATCACCTCGTCCAGTACGTTGTATCGGAAAATCTGGTCATCCGGGTTCTGGAATACATAGCCCACCTGAGCAGCCAGCGCGGCCACCGTTTTATGGGAAATATCCTCACCCCGGAACCAGATGCTGGGGCCGGTGGGCCGCAGCAGTCCCTTCAACAGCTTGACCAGTGTGGTTTTGCCGGCTCCGTTCTGGCCGATGATAGCGGTGGGGCGGGCATCCAGCTGCAGATTGATGCCGTGCAGCACTGGTGTGCCGGGACGATAGGAAAATTCCAGATTGCGGATTTCGAACAGCTCCGGGCGTTCCTCCTGCTGAGCAGAGACCGGTGGAAGCACACTGGTGCGACGCAGCTGGTTGGCGGCCTCCTCCACCGTTACCGGGTAGCTGCCATCCGGAAGGGTGGTGCCCAATGCCCGGCAGATCCGGGTAAAGACCGGTGCCTGCACACCCAACTGCTCCAGATCCGGGCGGGAAAATACCTTTTGCGGGGTGTCGAAGGCAATCTGATGGCCCTGATGCAGCAGCAGAATACGGTCGCAGTAGGCGGCGATTTTTTCAATCTTCTGCTCGATCATCAGAATTGTAATACCACTGTGAGCCAGCTTGTCCACAGTGCGGAATACCTCTTCGCTGCCCTGAGGATCCAGCTGGGAAGTGGGTTCGTCCAGCACGATAATGTCCGGCTCCATCACCAGAATGCTGGCGATTGCCACACGCTGCATCTGACCTCCCGACAAGTCAAAGGGATTGCGATCCCGGAACTGCCAGATGTCCAGCAGCTTCAGGGCATTTTCGGTGCGGCGGTGCATTTCGGCCCGGGGAACTCCCAGGTTCTGCATGCCGAAGGCTACTTCCTCATAGACGTTGTCCTTGGCGCCAGACAGCTGGTTGAAGGGGTTTTGGAACACCAGACCCACCTTGCAGCAAAGCTCGGAAATGGGGGTGCTTTCGGCGGGCAGGCCGTCGATCAGCACCCGACCACCGTAGGCGCCGTTATAGAACTGGGGAACCAGACCGATCAGCGCCTGGCTCAACGTGCTTTTTCCGGCGCCATTCGCTCCCACGATACCAATGAATTCGCCTTTTTCCACCGTGAAGGTCAGACCGTCCAGTGCCAGCGCGTCGGCATGGGGATAGCGGTATTTAAGATTTTCCACAGCAATCACAGGCATTGGGCGATCCTCCATCCTGCCGCCAGCACAATCAGGGCCAGCAAAGCGATTGTAATCGGCTTGTCGCCACGGTGAGGGGTACGATCAGCCAGATAAGTCTTTTTCTGTTTGGCCGCAAAGCCGCGTACCTCCAGCGCCACCGCCCGCTCACGGGTGTTGATCAGGGCGCTCATGACCACCGGCGAAATCAGCGGCAGAAATGCTTTGGCACGGGTGAGCAGGTTGCCCTCGGTCTCCATACCGCGGCTGCGCTGGGCGTCAGTGATGGTGCTCATGGTGCCCATCATCTGGGGCACAATCTGGAATACCGAAATGATGATGTAGCCAATCCGGCGGGAAAAGCCTCGTTTTTCCAGTTCCTCCACCAGCTCAGAAGGCTTGGTGGACAGCACCAGTATCGCAAACGAGAACAGCATGTTTAATACGTTGCAGCCGATGCGAAGAGCGTAAAGCAATCCTTCCTGATAAAAACGCAGTGGCCCAATCTGGAACAGGGGCGTCTGATTGTTCTGGTTGAACAGGCCGTGAATCAGGAAAATGGTGATAAGAATGGTGAAGGAAAACGCCACCAGCGGTGTTACCCGCCGCAGCAGATGCCCGCTGGCCAGCACAGCCAGACTGAGGGCGATAAAGGCTGCGAACAGCCATAATGTACCGCCGATTAAAGGCACACTGATGGCGGTGACGATGTAGGCCAGCTTGGTGAACGGGTGAACCCGGCACAACCAGCTGCCATTATCCACATAAAGACTGATACTTTTCATGGTTTAGTCCAGGCGTTCCACTTTTGCATTGGCGTCGTACAGGGCGGTCAGCTTTTTGGGCAGGCCCTTCAGAACAAAGAATACAACGATCAGGGTAATGATCTTGTCCGGCACATCCACAACGATCTCGTCCAGCAGCGAACCCAGCAGAACCGGCATGCCGGCGGCCTGCGTAGCAGCAAAGACCATATCGCCCCAGACGTTGCCGGTGGTGCCGCCCCAGAAGATTACGTTCAGCGGGGTGGAGATGAGCACCGCCACAAGGCCGGCCACTACGGCGGTGAGCAGCGCCTTGGGGAAGGATTTCATGAAGCCCAGCCGGGCCATGATGCCGGCTGCCACACCGATGCCCAGACTGGTCAGTGCGTAGATCAGGGTGATGTTGTCGCCGGCAGTGAAGCCGTAGATCAGGTTATTGGCCGCACCGCAGATGGCGCCGATGACCGGGCCGCCCAGACAGCCACCGATGCAGGTGCCGATGGAGTCCAGCCACAGAGGAAGTTTGAGCAGGCTGGCAAACATTTTGCCCAAATAATTGATGCCGATACATGCAGGGATCAGAACGATGGTTGCCGCATTGAATTTGGTTTTGAAAAGATTCATAATTGATGCCTCCTTTATTGTTGTGCCGGGGAATCCGGCATGTGTTACCGGTTCAGCAAAACCAGCGCTTCCAGCGCGGTCAGAATTTCGCGATGTTCACCGGCGGCGGTGGCCTCTGCGCCGCTCTGGTAAAGGCCCACGCTCTCGGCTACGTCCTTGTGAAAACCGGCCACCACATTCAGAATGGAGCCGCACTGTACGCCGCGCAACCTGCCCACCACAAACAGGGATGCCGTCTCCATATCCGAGGCAATGACTCCACGGCGGGACCATTCCTCGTAAAGCGAGGGATTGTTGTCTCCGTACAGGCAGTCATGGCTGCGGGCCAGACCGACCATGTGGAAAGCGCTCAGTGCCGTGGCCGCACGCTGGCAGGCGGTCAGAACCTCGAGATCTGCCACCGCGGGGTAGGAAAGCGGGGCATAGCCCGCCGAGGTGCCGTCGTCCCGAACGGCAGCCTGCACAAGAACAAGATCCCCAAGATTTAATTGATCCGTCAATGCTCCGCAGCTGCCGATGCGGAGCATACGCTGCACACCGATGCGTGCCAGCTCCTCCACGGCGATGGCCGTGGAAGGGCCGCCCATCCCGGTGGACATCACCAGCACGGGAACACCGTGATACAGCCCCCGCACACTTTTGTATTCCCGGTTGAAGGCCAGTGCTTCGGGCTGCTCCAGGCAGGCAGCTACCCGATCCACACGATCCGGGTCACCGGGCAGGATGACGTTCGGAATTCCCAGATTGTCGGGAAGCTGGATATGCGGCATGGTTACACTCATATTGCAACACTTCCTTTCATTGCGTGGGGTAAAAATTCCCATTATTCAAAATGTCGCTTTACCATAATAAAGGTAGCACTTCCGTCAATGAAAGTCAAACCTTGAAAGAGATTTTTTTACAGTTTATACTAAATTTGATGAACTATTTTGTCAAGGAGGTTTTGATATGACGTGTCATCAGCCAAACGAAGATCTATTGCTTGTGATCGATATGCAGAATGTATACACCGATGGTCAGCCCTGGGCCTGCTGCGGGATAGAGCAGGCAGCAGATGCCATTCGGCGGCTGCTGGATGCACAGGTGTGCGGCCAGGTGATGTTTACCCGATTCCTTCCGCCGGAAAATCCGGTGGGGGTGTGGGCGGAATACAATCAGGTTAACGCCGCTATCAACGCGGACCCTTTCGCCAATGCGATGATGCCGGAGTTTGACCCGTATCTGGAGCGTTATCCCTTGCTTGATAAATCGGTTTATTCGTCTTTTGCTATCCCGGAGGTAAAGCAGGCGGCGCAGCGTGCCCGGCAGGTAGTGGTAACCGGTGTGGTGGCAGAATGTTGTGTGCTGGCCACAGCTCTGGCGGGAATCGATCTGGGGCATCGGATTGTTTATCTGACTGACGCGGTGGCCGGGTTAAGCACCGAATCCCAGGCGCAGGCACAGGCAGTGCTGTCTTATCTGGCGCCGCTGCACACCCGGATAATGACTACCGAAGAGTATATGCGGGAAAACGGACGGTGACGGGTTAATCTCTGCGTTTGCCCGAAAGGGAAAAACGAATGGAAAAGAACAAAGAGCACCGGAGCAGCAGGTCACAGGCTGTTCCGGTGCTCTTTGTGTCAACGTTGGAAAAATCCTGAGGATGCTTTGTGATTACAAGCATGTGGAAATCATTGAGGGACATGCAATGTCAGACCACATTCATATGCTCGTATCGCTTCCGCCGAAATTGGCGGTATCACAAATTATGGGATATCTCAAAGAGAAGAGTAGTCTGATGATTTTTGATTGCCATGCTAGTTTAAAATACGGGGATCGGCATTTTGGGGCGCAAGAGGATGTTTTGTGAATACGGTAAGGCGGAAACGAATACATCAAACAGCAACTGGAAACAGACCAGATAGCAGATCAGATGAGTTTGAAGGAATTCATAGACTCGTTACGGGTAGCAAGAATACCAAGGCATAAAAAAGCCCCTTAAGGGGCCCGTCATGAGTCAGCAATGCAGTTGGCCGACCCATTCGTGGCCCCTTGAGGGGTATTGTCCGTATCGTGTCCTTCTAGGGCTTACTCAAGCCCCCGGCTTTACTGGGGAAGCGACAGATTGTAAGTCGAAAATCCCGGCCATATCCTGAAACGGGAGACCGGTTACAAGTCTGAAGGGGTTTCGAAAGTCACATTTTCCAGACGAAGAAAAATCATGCCATATTCCTCCAAGGAGCGGTCTGCCTGCAGTTCTCCAACAACAGTTACCTCCGAACCGAAATCCGGATAATCCTGTGGATAGACCGCATCTTCCGGCATGATGATTTCAAACCCCTGCGCACAGCATGCTGTGGCATCCTGCACGAGCACAGCGCAGGAGATCTGCTCTGTTTCCGGGTCCTGATTGGTCGTAAAAATGCCGGCCATCCGGATGGTCTTACCGATATACTCCTCCGGTGATACCGACATGTTGAAGGCCTCGGAATATACCATGATACTGCTGAGTGTGGTTAGATCGATATCCGGTTCCCCATCGGAGGATTCAGCCGAAGCTGCGGATGTATCCCCGGCGGATTCTTCCGGGGTGGTGGCGGAGCTGCTGGAGCCATCCGGTTCGGAAGAAGGGATACTTTCTGCCTGAGAACCTTCATCTGTCCCGGCAGAAGAGGAGGACGCTGTGCCGGATTGAATGGAACTGCTGCTTTCACCGCAGGCTGTGCATGTCAGAAGAAGAGCGGCAGCCAATAAAAGAATTGCTTTTTTCATGGAATGTTACCTCCTGACGGCCCAGCCCAGAAGCGAGCACAGGCCAAAAAGAAGAATTTCTACGGCAACGATGGTAGAGCCTACGGGGGTTCCCGCCAGAATCGCAATGAGGATACCGGCTGCGGCGCAGAATACGGCAAGGAGTGCGGCGCAAAGCGTGACCGAGCGGAAGCTGCGGAACAGACGCATGGCAGACATGGCGGGGAAGGTGACCAGAGCAGAGATCAGCAGCGAACCCACCAGATTCATAGCCATCACGATCACCACTGCGGTCACAACAGCCAGAAGCAGATTGTAGCCCTTTGCTCGGATGCCGGTGGCGGCGGCAAAGCTCTCGTCAAAGGTGACGGAAAAGATTTTGTGGTAGAAAAAGAAATACAGGAACACGACCACTGCCGACAGAACCACGCACAGCCACACCTCGGTTTTGGTAAGGGTGAGGATGGAGGTGGAGCCGAAAAGGGTGCTGCAAACATCTCCGCTCAGATTGGAGGAGGTGGAAAACACGTTCATCAGCAGATAACCGATGGCCAGCGCGCCCACAGAGAGCATGGCGATGGCAGCATCTCCCTTGATTTTGGTGTTTTGACCGGCGCACAGCAGCAGAATAGCACACAGGACAGTGATGCTCAGAACAAGGGGCATGTCATTGTTGAGACTCAGAACAGATGCGATCGCCATGGCACCAAAGGCCACATGAGACAGTCCGTCGCCAATAAAGGAGAAACGCTTGAGTACAAGCGTAACGCCCAGCAGGGAGGCACACAGGGCCACCAGAACACCTACTACAAGGGCATATTGAACAAAGGGGTAAGCCCAGTACTGGGCCAGCTTTTCAATCATCATGTCCATGCAGACTGCCTCCTTTCAGCTCCCGATCCCGGTAGCCGGGATTGGCTTGGATAAACTCCTCTCGTGTTCCGAAAAAGACCTGTTCGCCCAGATAGAGAATGTGACTGGCATAACGAAGCGCGGCGCTCGTATCGTGGGAGATCATAAGGATGGTCATGCCATCCTCCTTGTTCAGCCGGGCAATCACCTGATACAGCTCCCGGCTTGCTGTGGGGTCCAGACCGGTAACAGGCTCATCCAGCAAAAGCATCTTCCGGGCAGCGCACAGGGCCCGTGCCAGCAATACCCGCTGCTGCTGTCCGCCGGACAGTTCCCGGTAACAGCGCCCGGAAAGATGCGCCATATCCATGCGTGCAAGAGATTGCCGGGCCAGTTCCTTTTCCGCCCGGGTATAAAAAGGGCGCAGACCGCAACGTCCCTGGCACCCGGAGAGTGCAACCTCCCAGACCGTAGCGGGGAAGTCCCGCTGTGTCTGCGTCTGCTGGGGAAGGTAACCGATTTCATTGGCGCGCACTCCATCGCCAAAGGTCACAGAACCCTCCAAAGGTGCCAGCAGTCCCAGGATGGTTTTCATCAGGGTGGATTTTCCGGCGCCGTTTTCTCCCAGAATGCAGAGGTAGTCTCCGGCGTGGACAGTGAAGTTAAGATCCCGCATCAGGGCGGAATGATAGCCCAGAGCCAGGCCCTGGCAATTGATCTGAATCATAAACGCTCCTCTCAGGCCAGTGCGGTTTTTAAGGTCTCAAGATTCTGCTCCATGATGGACAGATAACTCGCACCTGCAGCCACATCGTCGGCGGTAACAGACTGCATGGAGTTGAGAACAAGGATCTGCTGATTTTTGGCAGTGGTGTTGTCCACCACGGTGCGGGCGATGTTGTGGGTGGCGGTTTCGGTGGTCAGCACACAGGGGAGCGACAGCGCATCCACTTTTTCGGCCAGAAACGCAACAGTCTCAAAGCTGGCTTCCGTTTCCGCCGAGCAGCCGGAAAACGCTGCATAGTAAGAAAGGCCGTAATCATCCATCAGATAGCGGAAGGGGAAGCGGTCCGCAAAGAGCAGGGTATGGTTGGAAGCGGAATCCACAACTGCCTGATACTGCCCGTCCAGTTCAGTCAGCTTTTGGATATAGGCGCTGGCATTTTCCGCATAAGCATCGCGATGGTCAGGGTCGATTTGCCCCAGCGTGTCGGCGATGGCATTGCACAGAATAACAGCGTGCTTTAAAGACAGCCAGATGTGTTCGTCGTTATGCGCATGGGTACACTCTTCAGAATGCTCGTGCTCATCATGCTCATCTGTGTGCTCATCATGGGGTTCATCCTCGTGAGAATGAAGGTGCGCGGTTTCCTGCATCCCTTCCACGGTCTCCTCGGCTTTTACCTGATCGCCCAGCAGGTCCATCAGATTTACAGCCACCAGGTCGGGGTTTGTGGCGTGAGACAATGCATCCTCCACCCAGGCGTCCGATTCACCGCCGGTATAGATGAACAGGTCGCATCCGGAGATGGTGACCATATCGTCGGCCGTGGGCTGAAAGCTGTGAAGGTCAACACCATTATCCAAGAGCATGGTCAGCTCCACATGGTCGGCTTGATCGCCCAGGATCTGCCGTACCCAATCGTATTCCGGGAAAATGGTGGTGACGATTCGCAGCTTTTTGCCGTCATTTTCAGGTGCGGCTGCAGGGTGACAACCGGTCAGAAAACCGGCTGCTATGACAAGGGAAAGAAGGATGGAAATGATTCGATTCATGAAAAGAAAACCTCCGAATTCAAACAAAAAACGAAAAAAGGACGCAAAAATACAAGGGGTCCGGCAGTGCCGGGCACACCTGCTTAAAATGGGCAGACGTATTCCCCTTGTGGTTCGTTTTTGTTTAATTCAGCAGTTTTACTTTTTGGGAAACCAGAGAAGATGCAACGGATACATACGGACGACGCAGAATCAGCAGCAGAGCAAAGAAGCACAGCACACCAAAGCCTGCGGGTTTTGCGCAGGCGCTGGAAAGCTGAGATAAAAGGGTCTGGCAGGTCTGGATCTGGTGGCAGATGGCGCAATGCTCTCTGCTGCAATCGTGGTTTGTTTCCAGAGCAATGAAAAAGACGGAGAAGAGCAGGGCAGCTGCCACAAGCACAGTGGCGCAAATGGCAGCAAAGCGGTTTTTCTGGTGCATGTTCTTCTCCCTCCTTCGGGCATCGCAAAGCGATGGTTATTTTTGATGGCAGCTTTGGCAGGTGCCGTATAAAACAGTGTTGAGAATATCCAGATCAAATCCATCCAGTTCAGCCATGGCACGTGTCAGCCGCGCGGTATGCTCTGAATTCATGTGGAAGGTTTTTCCGCAGCAGGTGCAGGTCATGTGCAGATGAGAGTGGCAATCCGGTGTGCCGATATACTGATAATAGGCTGCTCTGCCGCCGGATTTCATGCTCTTGCGGATAAGGCCTTTTGTTTCCAGCTGGGAAAGATTCCGATAAACGGCGCTGAGACTGATCTGCTGTTCGTGCAGCGCCTGGGCGATCTGCTGCACAGAGAGCAGCTGATCCGGGTGCTGTTCCAAAAAGTCGACCAAAAGGTCCCGCTGGCGAGTGTCGTAGTTTTTCATTGACGCACCCTCTTTGAATTTGCGAATTATTTGCAAATTAGGATAGCATCCCCGATGCTGTTTTGTCAAGCGGAAGTTCGCTTTAACGGTATGCTTCCGGGACGATTCAGGTTCTGCGTGAAATATTCCGAGCGATGCCGAAAAAGAGGGGGGCGGCATACTCAACGGTGTGGATATCCTACGCAGAGCAAAAAAGCCCTGCTCAGCAAAGGGCTGAACAGGGCTTGGAAAAGGGTCGATCAGGGGAAATCGAGTTCATTCAGATGGGATCAGCCGCCGCAGTCTGGGTGTGTGGCGGCGCTCTTCGGTGTTATTGTTCTTTTTTGCGCTGAATCAGGAAGCTCCCGGCCAGTGCAGCCGAACCGGCAGCCAGCACAACCACCCACAGAACCAGATTGCTCTCATCGCCGGTGGCGGGGGAGCCCGGTGCGGTGGAAGGAGCGGGGCTGGCGGTGGGGGCAGTGTAGACCCCCTTCACATTCGGGTAGCCGGAAACCTGCTCGGTGATAACCCTTCCGCAGTAGTCGCAGCGGTAACCCGCATCGGTGGCGGTCCAGTCGTGGTGGCCGCAGCTCTGGCAGGTATAGTAGCGGGTGTTATCGGTGGCAGGAGCCGCCTGAATGGTGAATTCCGCAACAGCTGTGCCGGTATCGGAAACGACAGCCAGCGTGTGCTTGCCCACAGACAGGGTTTCCAGATATTCGGCTTTCAGGGTGACAATGGTGCTGCCTTCCTTTACGGAGTAGTTGGCAGCATCCAGGTCTTTGCCGTCCACCTGTACCTTCCGGAAGTGTTTATAAGCTGCATTGGAAGTAAAGGAAAGACCATCCTTTGTGCCTTTCTGCCAGCTGCCGTTTGCCCCGGCTGTGATAACGGCCTTGAAATCAGAAGCAATCGCGCCGCAGACAGTACATTTGCCGTTGTCATAGCTGTGGCCGGTAGCCGGGATGTCTGTCACATCCTTTGCAGTCTTGTAAGTCTGGCCGTTAAATTCAAGGGACGCTGTATAGGTGGTCACGCCTTTTTCCGTGCAGGTGGCAGGGGTCTTTTCTGCCGATGTTACAGTTGCCTTCGGAGTTTCCTTGTGGGCTGCATCGTTTTTGCAGGTAAAGGTTACGGTGCAGGTCTTTCCGTCCTCCGACCAGCTCCACTCCGGTTCGCCATAGCTGTGACCGGTGGCCGGAATCACAGTGCTTTCCTGAGTAATCTCAGTCTTGCCGTCGATGTCGAAATATTTGCCGCAGACTTTACAGACAAAGTATTCCTTGTTTCCTACCTCGGTGCAGGTGGGGGCTTTCGCGGCCACCTTTTCCAGCTGGTGTTGCACGGTAAAGGTGGCGGAGATCGTTACGGTCGTATTCTCGGAACCGCTAACAGTGATGGTTTCGCTGTATGCCCCCTCGGCCAGTCCGGCCTTGGGCTGCACCGTGAAGGTAGCCGTTTCGCCTGCGGCCAGCTTGGTCTTGGAGAGGGTCCCCACCTCAAAACTGTTGGTGGAAGCAGGTTGGTTTAGGGTAAGGGCCTGGTTGCCGGCGTTGGTGATGGTCACGGTTTTGGCAGCAGGCCGCTCATAACCGGGACAAGCGATGCTAAAGTCGAGAGCCGAGATGTCGGCGGAAATGCCGTATGTTGGTTGGGTCACCTTCACCTGGCAGGTAGCGGTGTGGTTGCCGTCCGCAGTTTTGATCGTTATGGTAGCTTCGCCCGCAGCCACAGCGGCAACATTGCCGTTAGTGTCCACGGTGGCAACTGTGGTATTGTTGCTTTCCCAAGTCACGTTTTTATTTGTGGCATTGTCAGGCTTTACCGTAGCGGTCAGGGGCGCGGTATCCCCGGTGAACAGGGAGAGCGAGGTTGGTTCCAGGGTCACGCCGGTGACAGAAACCGTGGCAGCGTTGACCGTCAGGGTAACGGCATTGCTGGTGACGCTACCTGCGCTGTTGCTCACCACACAGCGATATTGATAGCCGTTCATGCTGGTAGTGGTAGCCGCTGTGGTATAGGTGGCTGCGTTTGCTCCAGAAATATCCGTCCAGCTTTGGTCGTTGTCAGTGCTTTGCTGCCACTGATAGGACAGTTTTTCGCCGGTGGCCGCAACGGAAAAGGTGGCAGTGTTTCCCTTGGTCACAGTCTGGCTTGCAGGCTGGGTGCCGATGGTGGGGGCACTAACCACTGTACCGCCTGGGTCACCTGTCAGGTTGCCGCCCTTCTCCACGATGATCGTGCCGTTGTTGGTCAGGTTGCCGTTGCAGTTCAGCGAGGAGCCATCCGGGACGGTCAGGGTTTCGCCCTGGTTAATGGTGAGGCTCTCGTCCAGGGTCACATTGCCGTACACGGTGCCTTCCGTACCGTCAAAGACGATGCCGCCGTTGGTGCCGGTACCGGAACCAACAACGATTTGATCACTGAGATTGTTAAGATTGGGATCAGATGCCTTGATCCCGCCTGTTTTAGCGTCCACGATCGCATTTTCGCTGACCGTCAGGCTGGTGGTGGCACCGGTGGCTTGAGACGATCCCACATAAAACAGTATCCCATCACTGCTTCCGGTGCCGCTGGCGGTCAGGCTGCCGCCGTCGACGGAAAGAGAGATATTCGGGGAGTTGATGGCTCCCGCGCCGGACATCACATAGACGCCGGCGGCATAATCGCCATTGGTGCTGCTTGTGACAGCGACTTTCTCGATGTTCAGGGAGGCGTTGCCTGTTCCGCTTTTGACAAATATTCCGTGATTAGAACCAGATACTTCCAGGTTGCCATTGTTTTCACCCGTAATAGTCAGGGAGGCGTCTGTACCATTGCTGTCCGCGCTTATCTCTGCATTCACATAAATCCCATAGTAGCCTGTGATGGTATTCTCACCAATCAGTTTGATAGTCAGGGTAACTGATTGACCGTTGCTGCACTGAGCATAGATTCCGGCAGTGTATGGATTATTGTATTGATGATAACTTCCTGAAATTTTCGCACCTTTTAGCGTAAGGGTGGCGGTGCTTGGGTCGTATTTGACATTCCAATTGTCATCGTTACCCTCGTATTCTGTCAGTCCCCCTGTTGATTTATCCGTGGTCCAGAAGGTGGTATTATTGCCATTGATAACCTGCTGATCTCCAACATAAAGACTATTAGGCGCACCTTCCACCGCCAGCGCCGTGACGGGCAGCATAAGAGCTGCACCGACGCAAACCTTGTCCAGTCCAGCACCCTCCACAGAGCAGACCGGGCAATCCGCATTAATTTCTTCCCCGGTGCAGAGGGTTTCACAGGTACATTCTTCCGGCTGTGCGTCGGACGGAGCTACGGGGTTCCCGTTGTCCTGTGCATTGCAAATCTCGCAAACATAGGTGCAAGGCGTTCCCTCTGTGGCGGGAACATAGCCGCAGGTTTCATCATGAGTATGATTGCAGGCTTCCGGGTCAGTCAGCCCGCCGCAGCCCTCATCGTGTTCATGGGAACAGGGAATTTCCGCCGTCCCCTCGGTGTAACCGCAATTGGCGGTGTGTTCGGTGTGATGTTCGCACAGCCCGCTTGTGCCGGTGATCACAATGCTATCTTGTACGCCAGCTTCGGAAAACGCCGTCGTCGGCAGCAGGGACACGATCATGCACAGGCTGACAATTGCTGCAAACAATCGCTTTCCGGGTGATCGGCCGCGCAGCGGTTTTGCTTGTCCTTTCATATTCTTTCCTCCTCGTGTTTTTGTTGGCAGTGGAATCGGCAGACCCTGCCTCTCTTCCGTGGTCTGCTGCCCGCTTATGCCGGGAAAACGCGAAGGCTTTCCTCCATTATTATTATAACATGCGCCCCACCGGCTTGAGAGTACCCGTTTCAGGGGCCAAATCGGGTACAGGCAAAGGGGAATCAGCGCAGCATGAAGCCCTTCAGATCCTGCCGGTGCTGAATTCCCAAAGCGCTCATGGCGTTGGAAATATATCGTTTTACCGTGTTGGGCGAAAAGCCCAGATGGTCGGCAATCTCCTGATTCGTCCAGCCCCGTGCCGCCAGCATGGCAATGGTGAACTCGGTGGTGGAAAGGTTGTCCGCCACGTTGTCTCCGGTATCCGGGTTGTGAATCTTTCGCCAACCGGCGGAGAACTGATAGGTGATCTGAATAATCCGGTCGAAGTCCCCGGGCCACCGGGGCTTGATGACTGCTTCCAGCATTCCGCCCAGCAGGCCGTGGTGCTCGCCAAAGCCTTCGATCAGGTCATCGGGTTGGGCCAGTGCCCAGGCGGCCAGCAGGTGATCCTGCGCCTGCCGGGTCTGTTTCAGGCTCATGTAGTCCATAACCGCCACCAGATGCAGATAAATCGCCGGAATGGGGCAGACCTTCGCGCCCATGGCCAGCGCCCCCTCAACCATGCCCGCGCTCAGGGCATACTCCTCTTTCAGATACAGGTAGTGGGCCTGCACATACAGGGCAAAGGCTCGCAGCCCCGGCGGCAGCAGGGGCAAAAAATCGCCGGCGAGCGGCATTTCCTCCGGCATGGGCAGATGAAGCAGCACCGCCGCCGAAGCGGCCGCAAAGGCTGCGGCGGCAGCCTGCTTCTGCTTTCCGGCCCGGGCCAGAGTGGTTTGCAGTTCGCCCAACGCCACCCGGGCCTGCTGGATCTGGCCCAGCGTCAGGTTGGCGTAGGCATAAATCAGGCAGGCGGAAAGCCGGGCGTCCCGATCCGGGCAGGTCAGGTAGAGCTCCGCCTGCCGGGCGGCCTTTTCGGCCTGCCCGCTGAAATAAAGGTATTCCGCGGTGGCAATGTCCCGCCGGGGGCCCTTTGGCATGGCGGCAATGGCGGCCCGGCACCGCCCCGGCTGGAAGGCGGTGTTCATCAGAGGCATCAGGGCTTCGCCCACCGGCTGGCCGGCAGGCCGGGGCTGGGCAGGGGTTTTGCGGCGGGCGTCGGCAGGCTTTGCCGCGTCGGCCGGAATCTGCCAGGCCATGCCAAATTTCTGTGCGCCGGGCACCCGGCCTCTGGTGCAGTAGGATTGCACCTGCCGCACGGTAACGCCCCAGGCTTCGGCGGCCTGCTGTACGGTCATATAGGTCATGAAAACACCTCCTGAACAGAAATTATATGGTTCGTCACGGCGAAGGATATGGCGGCGCTGTAAAAAAACAATTGCCGGAAAATACTTCGCAGCTGCGTATAATATCATTATGCGCGTTCAAACGCTTTGGCGCAAGGGCAGCCGTCTTTTTTCGCTTGTGCCGGCCAGTGCCTGCACAGAGAAGCCGGCTTTGCCCCGAGGGGGAGAAACATGACCCTGTTTTGCCTGCATCTGAACAAAAATTGTAAAGCAAACAGGGCAGGAGCAACGCTTCTGGAGTTGTATTCTTCCTGTGTGATTGTGTATAGCTTTGTGGCCTTCCCCTATACTAATACTGTTACTGCAGCATTACTTGGAGGGAACAGCGATCATGGAACTTACGTCAATTGGGAAGAATATACGGAAGTTCCGGCATGCGCTCAGTCTCCGGCTGGAGGATCTGGCCGAAAAAGCCGGGTTGAGCGTAAATTATGTGGGCGCTCTGGAGCGGGGAGAAAAATTCCCCTCGCTTGGTTCATTCATTTTGATCGCAAATGCACTGGAGGTATCGGCGGATCTGCTGCTGGCGGATGTGCTTACCGCAGGCTATACCGTTAAAGAATCCCTTCTGGCGGAAAAGCTGGATGGCCTGAGCGTTCCTCAGCGGAATCAGGTTTACACGGTGCTGGATGCACTTCTTCAAACCATTCAATAGGTTAAAAAAACTGGATATTTGTATGTTCGTGTGCTATATTTATATCATTAGAGCACTTACCGCGTTACAGGAAAAAATATGCACAATCCTGCTGAATAATCGTGAGCGGCGTGTATGAAGGACGAGGCGTTTGAATAATGGAATTAGAGCAGTTTCAGGCACAGAGCGATCCGACCGGATGGATGGAGCAGATCAGCCAGAGCACAGGGGACTACTATTATTTCTATGATTTCTCCACGGGGCTGGTCCATTTCACCCGGAATGCTCTGAAAGCGACGCATATTTTTCAACTGGAAAAACCGGTGTGCACACTGGAGCAGTGGTGCGAACATGTGGATGACCGGGATGTTTCCCGCCTGAAACGGGTGGTGGAGGATCTTTTGAACGGAAGGCTCAAGAGCTATTCCTTTAATTACCGGGTCAAGAACTGTTGCGGAGAGAGTGTCTGGATTAACAGCCGGGGAAAGGCATTCCAAAATGAAAAAGGCAAGATTGCCTATGCGCTGGGCCGCCTGTCCAGCGGTGCCGCCCGTGAAGAGGAAAGGTTCAACAGCCAGAAGCTGCGGGAAGAGCTGGAAGGCTATCTGACACAGGCTCATCCCGGTTTCCTTCTTTTGATTGGTGTGGATAATCTGCGCACTCTGAATCTGAAAAACGGGCGGGATTTTGGCGATGCCCTTTTGCGGGATGTGAAATTTATCCTGCAGGATGAGGTGCCCGAGGGCTGCGAGGTTTACCGGATCAGCGGCGACTGGTTTGCGGTCAATCTGCCCGATCTGACGGCGGTAAAGGTGAGCCGTATTTTCGCAAAGGCCCGGGAGCGGCTGCGCGGTCAGTGCACCATTTCGGCGGGATGCGTTTCCTTCACAGACTATCATGTGGACGATAAGGACACACTGCTGCAATATGTGGAGTTTTCGCTGGAGGACGCCAAAAACCACGGCAAGGACCGGATGAGCTTCTTCTCGCCGGAAAATTACGAGGAGCAGCTGCGGAGCCTGGAGCTGAAAGAGGAGCTGCGCAGATGTATTGACGAGGGCTTTACCGGCTTTTCGCTGGAGTATCAGCCTCAGCTTGGTCTGGGCGATTGCACGGTATACGGGGCCGAAGCACTGCTTCGGTTTACCTCTCCGCGAAAGGGGCGGGTGTCGCCCGCAGAGTTCATTCCGCTGCTGGAACAGAACGGTCTGATCTGTGAAGTGGGGCTCTGGGTGCTGAAAGAGACGCTGCAGGCCTGCAAAAAATGGCGGGAGGTCATGCCGGGTCTGCATGTGAGCGTGAACATGTCTTATGTGCAGCTGACACAGGAATCCATTGAGGAAGATGTGCTGGAGGTGCTGCGTTCCAGCGGCCTGCCGGGCGATGCGCTCACCATCGAAGTGACCGAAAGCATGCAGCTGCAGGATTACCCTTACCTGAACAAGATCTTCCACCGCTGGAAGGAAGCGGGGATCGAGATTTCGGTGGATGATTTCGGCACCGGCTATTCCAGCCTGGGGCGTTTGAAAAACATGGAGGTCGACGAGATCAAGGTCGACCGCAGTTTTGTGACCAATATCCAGAGAAGCGCCTACAATTACCGGTTGCTGAGCAATATCATTGAGCTGGCAAACGGTTCGCAGATCCGCGTCTGCTGCGAAGGCGTGGAAACGGTGGAGGAGCTGGAGGTTCTTCGGAAACTCAAACCGGAACTGGTTCAGGGCTTTTTGCTGGCAAAGCCCTGCCCGGAGGACAAGTTTGCGGAAGCCTGCATCAGAATCCGGAATCTGGATTTGAAAAAGGAGCCCGAGCTGCCGGCCCGGCAGAGAACGGAAGCCGGGGCGGGCGAGGAGCTTGCCGGGGTGCAGGATGATGTGGCCGAGATCATTCTGAATGCGGAAAATGATGTGTTCTATCTGAGCGATCTGACCAGCTACGAGCTTTACTATCTGAATCCCGCAGGGCAGCGCCTGTTCGGCGTGCAGGATTACAAAGGCGAAAAATGCTATAAAATCCTGCATGGAAAAAACGCACCCTGCGATTTCTGCACCAACGATGTGATCAGCAAGGATTCCTTTTATATCTGGGAAAACCAGAACGAGTACTGCGGCCGCCATTTCCTTCTGAAGGATCGAATCGTTCAGTATCGGGGCATCCCAACCCGGATGGAAGTTGCGCTGGATGTGACAAAGCAGGAATATGTGAGCCAGAATGCGCGGGAACGGCTGTTCTTTGCCGAGAAAATTGCGGATTATCTGGATACACTGTCCCGCCATGCAGACTTTGAAAAGGCTGTGAATCAGGTGCTGGCGTCGGTGGGCGATTTTTATCAGGCGGATCGCGCTTATCTGTTTGAACCGGCGTCGGAGCACGACGGCCACTGGAACAACACCTTTGAATGGTGCGCGCAGGGCGTCGTTCCCCAAAGAGATGCCCTGCAGCGGGTGCCGTCTCAGGCTGTGAGCCGCTGGATGGAGATCTTCAAGAAGGAGCAGTCGGTAATCATTCTGAATCTGGCCCCGCTCCAGCAGGCTTCGCCGCACGAATGGGCGGTGCTGGAACGCCAGAATATCCAGCGGCTGATTGTGGCCCCCCTGCGGGAAAACGGAACAACCATCGGCTTCATCGGCGTGGACAATCCCCGCACCTGCATCCACGATGATACCCATGTTCGGGTGCTTGCCAGCTTTTTGCTGGCCCGAATCCGGCAGGATCGGAACGAGCACCGCTATCAGGTGCTTTTGCAGCATAGCAACGAGGATCTGCTGCAAAGCCTTCAGGTGGGCTTCTGGAGCATCCGGCGGGATCAGGGAAAGGCTTCCCGGATGATCGTGAACGACACCATGGAAAAGGTGCTGGAATTCGAGCAGTCCGATACGCCGGTTCAGCGCTACAGCTACTGGTATGATCGGATTCCCGAGGAGGAAAGAAAAACGGTGGATCGGGCGCTGGAACAAATGCGAACCGCCGGCACGGTGGTGCAGGTGTGTTTCCCCTGGAACCATCCCCGGCTTGGCCGGGTCACCCTGCGCTTTTCCGGGCTGGTTCTTGAAGACGGTGAGCAATACTGCAAATGGAAAGGGTATTGCCGTCTGGTCGATTGATAGACAAAGGAGAACATTATTTGAAGCAGATACTGATTGGATTACTGGTATACTGGGTGCTGATCAGCCTGATTTCCGTGGCCGTATGCGCCTGGGATAAACGTCAGGCGAAAAAAGGCGGGCGCAGAGTTCCGGAAAACACCCTGCTGCTGCTTTGTGTGCTGGGCGGAAGCGCCGCGTTCTGGGCGGCGATGTATCGTTTCCACCACAAGACCCGCAAGCCGAAATTTTATCTGGGCGTTCCGGCCATTTTACTTGCGCAGGTTGCAATTGCAATCTGGCTTCTGGTTCGCTGATGTGCGGAATACATATAATAATATAAAAGAAATCCGGAGCCGCAGCGAATACGGTTCCGGATTTCCTTTTATGCGATTCAGTTTTTCAATTGCCTGGCTCCGCCGCCTGCTGCGGCTGGCAGACAATCAGACACGCAGGCTGGCGCCTTCGCCGGTGCCGGTGCTGTCATCAAACTCATAGGTGTTGCCGGGCAGCACCGCGTTGAGCAGAATGCCGGCAATGGCGGCGATGGCCAGACCGGACAGGTTGATGGTCACATTGGCGACGGTGAAGCTCAGACCGCCCACCGAGTTGAAGCCCAGGGCGCAGACCAGAATGACCGCGGCGATGATCAGGTTGCGGGAGTTGGTGAAGTCCACCTGATTTTCCACCACGTTGCGCACGCCGATCGCGGAGATCATGCCATACAGCACAAAGCTGATGCCGCCGATGATGCCGGCGGGGATGGAATTGATGATGGCATCGAACTTGGGGCTGAAGCTCAGGATCATGGCGAATACGGCCGCAATGCGGATCACCCGGGGATCGTAAATTTTGGTCAGAGCCAGAACGCCGGTGTTTTCGCCGTAGGTGGTGTTGGAGGGGCCGCCGAGCAGACCGGCCATGCTGGTGGCAAGGCCATCGCCCAGCAGGGTGCGGTTCAGGCCGGGGTCGCGGATGAAGTTTTTGCCCACAGTGGCGCTGATGGAAGCCACGTCGCCCACATGCTCCATCATGGTAGCCAGAGCAATGGGCACGATGGTCAGCACTGCACTGATGAATTCGGGGCTTCCATCAATGGCAAACAGGCCCATGGCCTTGGGGCTCAGGGGGATGCCGAACCAGTCTGCTTGCATTACGCCGGAGAAGTCCACCGCACCGGTGACCAGCGCCACCACATAGGAAACGAGAACGCCCAGCAGGATGGGAAGGATTTTGATCATGCCCTTGCCCCAGATGTTGCACACGATTACGGTGCCCAGAGCCACAAAGGCCAGCAGCCAGTTGCTCTGGCAGTTGGTGATGGCGGAAGGAGCCAGAATCAGACCGATGGCAATAATGATGGGGCCGGTCACCACAGGAGGGAACAGCTTCATGATGCGGCGGATGCCGAATACGGAAATCAGCAGGCTGAACACCACATACACCAGACCGCTCAGCGCCACACCCGCACAGGCGTAGGGCAGCATTTCGGTGTTGGAAACGGTCTGCTGGCCGCTTTCATCCATCAGCATGGGTGCGACAATGGCAAAACCGCCCAGATAGGCAAACGAGGAACCCAGAAAAGCGGGAACCTTGCCGCCGGTGATCAGATGGAACAGCAGCGTGCCCAGACCGGCACACAGCAGCGTGGTGGAAACGCTCAGGCCGGTGATCAGGGGCACAAGCACAGTTGCGCCGAACATGGCAAACATGTGCTGCAGGCCAAGAACCAGCATGCGGGGCTTGCCCAGCGAGGTTGCATCGTAGATGCCCTGAGAATAGTCGCTGGATGGTGATGTGTTTTTTTCTTCCTTACTCATAAAATAAAAGCCTCCTCATTTTTATACGGACGTTCCGAACCGTGCCGTATATAGTCAACTTATCCTATCAAAAACAGAGCCTTGATACAAGGTTGCTTTTGGAAAAAACAAGGACGAAAAATTGGTGAATCAGCCAAAAAGAAGGGCCTTGCCCCGGTTGATCACAACCGCAGGCAAAGCCCTTCTTTCAATTGAATGATGATCAGTACTGTGCAAATCCGCTCAGCTCGTCCGGCCCGGTGATGCCGGTATCCATGGCCTTGCTGCGGGCCGCGGCGTACAGCTCCGCGTAGGTGGCCTGTGCATAGGGATTTACAAAAAATCCACCAATCAGGATAATCGCGCCCAGCAGGTACCATCCGATGAAGGAAAGATCCAGAACAAAGATGTCCATTTTCTCGCCGTCGGTCATGGCAATGCTCAGTTCCTTGGCGCGGTCAAAACTCATGTAGGGGTTTTCTGCCAGCAGATAGGGAATATAATAATATTGATATTCCTTATAAATGCCGGGAATCAGGCAAAGCAGACTCCACAGAAAGATGAACAGATTCCGCAGGAACATGACCTTGACCACATTCAGGTAGGCGTCCTTGTTGCTGAACACCGAGAACAGGCTGTTGAACGGGGGAGTGCCGCAGCGGTTTTCCATCATATAGCGGCACTGTGCCACCCGCATGGGGCCGCCCACGAAGATTCCCCAGGCCAGGCCCAGCAGGCCGACTACGATAACAATGACCCATAAGACAGAGAAGATAAGTGACCAGTAGGGATCATAACCAAAATTGTCCAACTCCAGAAGCTGGGTTGGCAGATTGATATTCACCGCACCACTGGAGCCGGCACCCAGCAGACCACATACCAGACAGGCCACAAATACCCGCCAATAGCTGCCGCGCAGCACATTGCGTGCGTTGCTTTTTAAAAGTTTACGAGACCAATACATAAAATCGCCTCCTCAAAGGTTGCTGTTTGTTGTATCATTATAGCATGAAGTGCGTTTTCTGCCTAGGAGCTGTGAAAAAGAAAGGAGGCCGGAAAGCGATTGCAGCCCGGGCAGCAGGAATTGATTCGGAAATGCAGAAAGCGAGGTGTTGTATAGTTTGACAAAAACATTGTTATCGTTCTAACAATGTTTGGGAAACTGGTGCATTGTTATTCAATTAACAATATGGTATCATGTTGTCAGTGGGGCAGGGCAGGAAAAATGTCGCCCCGGTTGTTTTGAATCAATCGTTTGAAAGGATGGCAGAACCAATGGCAGAACAGAAGAAAGCTAAGGTTGAAACCGTAGAGAACGGCAAGTCCGAAGTTCAGGTAATGATCGACGGTCTGGTCGAAAAGGCCCAGAAGGCTCTTCAGGAGTTTTTGAGCTATGATCAGGAGACCATCGACCACATCGTTCACGAGATGGCTCTGGCCGGCCTGGACAAGCACCAGGAACTGGCACGCATGGCTGTGGAAGAGACCGGCCGCGGCGTGTATGAAGATAAAGTTATCAAGAACATGTTTGCCACCGAGTACATCTGGCACAACATCAAGAAGGAAAAGACCGCTGGCATCCTGGAAGAGAACGACATGGAAGGCTATGTGGAAGTTGCTGAGCCCGTGGGCGTAATCTGCGGTGTTACTCCCACCACCAACCCCACCTCCACCACCCTGTTCAAATGTCTGATCGCGGTTAAGACCCGCAACCCCATCATCTTCGGCTTCCATCCCTCCGCTCAGAAGTGCAGCGCCGAGGCCGCCCGCATCGTTTACGAGGCTGCTGTTAAGGCCGGCGCCCCCGAGAACTGCATCCAGTGGATCGACAAGCCCAGCATCGAGGCTACCGGTGCTCTGATGAATCATCCCGGCGTTGCCACCATCCTGGCCACCGGTGGCCCCGGCATGGTACAGGCTGCTTACTCCTGCGGCAAGCCCGCTCTGGGCGTTGGCGCCGGCAACGTGCCCTGCTTCATCGAGAAGACTGCGGACCTGCATCGCGCTTGCACCGACCTGATGATGTCCAAGACCTTCGACAACGGCATGATCTGCGCTTCCGAGCAGGCTGTCATCGTTGCCAAGGAGCTGACCAAGGACTTCGAGGATTACATGAAGAAGAACAACTGCTACTTCCTGAATCCCGAAGAAGTTGAGAAGCTGACCAAGTACATGTTCCCCGACCCCAACAAGGGCGTGTTCGCTCCCGTTGTTGGTAAGTCCGCTAACTGGATCGCTGAGCAGGCTGGTCTGAAGGTTCCCGAGAAGACCAAGATCCTGATCGCTCCTCTGCCCGAACCCTCCGAGCAGTACCCCCTGAGCAAGGAGAAGCTGAGCCCCGTTCTGGCCTACTTCGTAGCCAAGGACAACGAGCAGGGCTTCGCTTACGCCAACAAGATGCTGGAGCTGGGCGGCCTGGGCCATTCTGCTGTTATCCACACCGGCGACATGAAGGTTGCCGACGAGTACGGCATCGCAATGCGCGTTGGTCGTATCATCGTGAACAGCCCCTCTTCTCAGGGTGCTATCGGTGATATCTACAACACCAATACTCCTTCTCTGACCCTGGGCTGCGGCAGCTACGGTAAGAACTCCGTGAGCCAGAACGTTACTACCGTCAACCTGGTCAACAAAAAGCGCATTGCGAAACGGAGAGTTAATATGCAGTGGTTCAAGGTTCCCCCGAAGATCTATTTCGAGGAAGATTCCATCCAGTACCTGGAGAAGATGGAGGGCATCAGCCGCGCCTTCATCGTAACTGACCCCGTAATGGTTCAGCTGGGCAACGTGAACAAGATCCTGCATTACCTGCGTAAGCGTGAGCAGTACTGCCACAGCGAGATCTACTCCGACGTTGAGAGCGATCCCAGCGTAGAGTGCATCATGCGCGGCGTGGAGGCCATGCGTGCCTTCAATCCCGACGTGATCATCGCCATCGGCGGTGGTAGCGCCATCGACGCTGCCAAGGGTATGTGGCTGTTCTACGAGCATCCCGAAACCAGCTTCGACGGTCTGCGTCAGCGCTTCCTGGATATCCGTAAGCGCGCCTTCAAGTTCCCCAAGCTGGGCGCCAAGACCAAGCTGGTCGCTATCCCCACCACTTCCGGTACCGGTTCCGAGGTTACCAGCTTCTCCGTTATCACCGACAAGAAGAATGGCAACATCAAGTATCCTCTGGCCGATTACGCTCTGACTCCCGACGTGGCCATCATCGATCCTCAGTTCACCCGCAGCATGCCCAAGAGCATCGTTGCCGACACTGGTCTGGACGTTCTGACCCACGCCATCGAGGCTTACGTTTCCGTTATGGCCAGCGACTACACCGATGGTCTGGCTCTGCAGGCCACCGAGATGGTATTCCACTACCTGAAGGCTTCCTACAACGGTGACAACCTGGCCCGCGAGAAGATGCACAACGCTTCCTGCATCGCCGGTATGGCCTTCACCAACGCCTTCCTGGGCCTGAACCACTCCATGGCTCATAAGCTGGGCGGTGAGTTCCACATCCCCCATGGTCGTGCCAACGCCATCCTGCTGCCCTACGTGATCGCTTACAATGCGACCCGTCCCACCAAGTTTGCTGCGTTCCCCAAGTACAAGGAGTACATCGCCGACGAGCGTTACGCTAAGCTGGCTTGGCGCTGCGGCCTGTGCAACGTGGGCACCGAGACCCAGACCGCTGTGAACAGCCTGATCGAGGCCGTTCGCAACCTGATGAAGGCTACCGATCGTCCCATGACCATCCGCGATTGCGGCATCTCTGAGGAAGAGTTCCTGGCCAAGGTGGACGAGCTGTCCTACAAGGCTTTCGAGGACCAGTGCACCACCGCTAACCCGGTGTACCCCCTGGTCAGCGAGATCAAGGAGCTGTACCTGAAGGCTTACTACGGCAACTAATCGATCGCATAAACACAAAAAGAGGCAGCCGCAAGGCTGCCTCTTTTTGAATGCTCCGGCAAAGCGGCGCTCGGATTCAGGCCCACAACAGGGGAGAAAAGAGAAAAATCGAACGCGTTAAATTTTTTGAAAATTCTTTGAAAAAAGAGTTGACATCTGTCGAGGGATGCGCTATAATAAAAAGCGTCGCCGGTGAGAACACCGGGCCAGATGTCCGGGTGTAGCGCAGTTTGGTAGCGCGCTTGAATGGGGTTCAAGAGGCCGTGAGTTCGACTCTCGCCACTCGGACCAAAGCCATCAGCCGAAAGGCTGGTGGCTTTTTTGTTGCTGTAATGCGGGTTTGCGGGCGGTTCCGAGGTGGGAACTGCCCGCAACCCTTTTCTTTTTCCTGGCTATTTTTCCCCTGTTTTGGGGGCCATAATGAATCAATAATGAATGGATTCATTGCGTTGTGCGGCCTGTGCCGGTCTTATTAACAAAAGTCCATAAAATAGGCCGCATCGCCTGCTTTTTGCAAATGGAGATTGAATATCTTGGCACTCCTGAGCAAGGGGAAAGTCACAGTTGTTCTCCTCTGTATATATTGTAGAGATGGTCGGTATCGAATTGTCACAGGATGATATCCTCAACTAAAACCACAGTAAAACGGCCAGAGGATGATGTGTTGCCAAAGAAAAGGCTGACTGAACTTGAATAGACGAAATAATTAGCTCAGTTGCCAATGGGCACTCTCGTTTTGAAGTTCCACCATACGACGGTAGAGTCCTCCGTGCTTTAGCAGTTCTGCAGGTGTGCCTTGCTCAGCTACATGGCCGTTTTCCAGAACTACAATGTGATCGGCCCCTGCCACAGTTCGCATTCGGTGGGCAATAACCAAAACTGTTTTTCCTGCCAAAAGGCGGGAGAGTGCACTCTGCACCTTTGTCTCGTTTTCTACATCCAGGCTGGCGGTAGCCTCATCCAGCAGGACGATGGGGGCATTCTTCAAAAGAGCTCGGGCAATGGAGATGCGCTGCCGCTCTCCGCCAGAGAGTTTTGTACCATTTTCCCCGATGGGAGTATCATACCCCTGGGGCAGGCGACAGATGAATTCTTCACAGTTTGCGGCTGCGGCTGCGGCCCGTACTTCTTCGTCGGAGGCACCTCGCTTGCCCAAACGAATGTTTTCCATCACTGTGTCGTCAAAGAGCACCACGTCCTGGAACACCATAGAGTAATCGGTCAGCAATGCTTCCGGATCCACCGTAGAAATGTCCACGCCGCCTACTTTGATGTTTCCTTCTGTTACATCCCACAGTCGGGCGGCCAGTCGGGCACAGGTACTTTTACCGGATCCGGAGGGACCTACCAAGGCGGTCACTTCGCCCTCCCGGGCGGTAAAGCTCACACCGTTCAGCACTTTTTTCTTGTCATAGGCAAAACCCACATGGTCGAACTCAATATCGTGTCCCTTGGGCTGAAACACCTCTGCACCCTCAGCCGTGGGAGTGTCGTAGATCTCGTTCATGCGGTCGGCGGATACTTGGGACACAAACATTTCAGCGATGAGAGCCAGGCTCTGGTCAAAAGGCGCATACACGCGGGTGATAACCAGCAGGAACAAAAACAGCAGCATGAAGTCGATTTGCCCGGAAAGAATCAGGCTGGCTCCCACCAGGATGGTGGTGGCTACCCCTAGACGCATGATGACGCTGGCCGCATTGACGAAGATGCCGGTTCCCAGCTCACCCTGGATGGTGACCTTCTCATGGCCGTCGATCTTCTGATTGAGCCCGGCCAGATAGCGCTCCTCCTGATTGGTGGCGCGGATCTCCCGAACATTTTCCAGGGCTTCCTGAATTCCGTCGGAGACACGGATCGCGGCTTTTTTCGTCCGCTCGGAGGTCCGGGCGGAAATCCTCCGGGTGCCGAACAACAGACCGAAGGCCACCGGCACACCCCACAGGCAGGCGATGGCCAGCCGCCAGTCATACACCAGCAGGCACACCGCGATAATCGCCGTGGAGAGATAGGCCCCGTACAGATAGCCCAGCACATGGGACCAGACATGCTCCATGCGGTTTACATCGCCCATAATGGTCTCGGTCAGATCTGCGAGATCACGCTTGCCGAAGTAGCCCAAAGGCAGTTTGCGCAGCCGCTCCGCCAGACTGAGACGGGTGGATTTCACCTCGTTATAGACCAGTCCATAGGTGGCGTAGTACTGCTGCAGATGAGTCACAAAGGAAAGAATCAGGAACACAACCACCAGCCCGAGCGGGAGGGCTGCGTTGGGCAGCGGCTGGTCGTCTGTGAAGGTTCCCATCAGGCCGTACATCAGCAGATACAGGATGCTCATGCCGCCCATGACGACAAGGTTGACGATGACCGTCCAGAATGCGCCCTTTTTGACATTTTTTACGCCCTGGTCGGTGAGGGCGTATTTCCTCTGAACCTTTTTGCTGAACATATTCTTCACCCCTCTCTCACTGTTCGCTGGTGATTTTCCACTGGACCGCCTGGTTGTAATCCGCCCACATCCGAGCATAGAGGCCGCCGGCGGCAGTCAGCTCCTGATGGGAGCCCTGCTCCACGATGCGTCCCTCCTCCAGCACCAGAATCTTGTCCGCACCGACCACAGTAGACAGACGGTGGGCAATCATGATAACGGTGCGGCCACGGGTCAACTCGGTAAAGGCCTTTTGGATTAACGCCTCGTTCTCAGGGTCAGCAAAGGCGGTGGCTTCATCGAGAACCACGATGGGTGCATCCTTCAGGATGGCCCGGGCCAGGGCGATGCGCTGCTGCTCGCCGCCGGAAAGATAAGTCCCCTCGGAGCCGATCAGGGTGTCCATGCCCTGGGGCAGTTTCTCCAGAATGTCCTCACACTGGGCGGCCTTCAACGCCGAGAGCACCTGCTCCCGGGTGGCGTTGGGACGGGCAGCCCGGACATTCTCCAAAATGGAGGCTTTGAATAGGCGGCTGTTCTGGAACACAAAGGCGATTTGATCCATGAGCACATGGGGATCGATCTGCCGCACATCCACGCCGCCCACCTTCACTACGCCAGAGGTGGCGTCCCAGAAGCGGGGGATCAGGCTGGCAGCGGTGGTCTTGCCGCCGCCGGAGGGTCCTACCAGGGCTACGGTCTGTCCCGGCTCCGCTGTGAAGGACACATGGGAGAGGGCGGAGGTCTGGGCCCCGTCGTAAGTAAAGCTCACATCTTCAAATTCTACACGGCTGCTTCCGGGGGATTGGGGGTGTTCAGGCACTTTCAGTTCAGGAGCGCACATGACCTGGTCAATGCGCCCCAGCGCAGTACTGGCCAGCATCATACCGGATGCGGCAAACATGATTTTGGCAAGCGCGGTGGAAATGATGGCGGAGAACACTGCGTAAAAGGCGAAGTTTGCAATAAATCCCGCAAAGTCACCGCCGGCCAGAGCTCCGGGAGCCAGGAAAAGAGCCGCAGGCACCAGGAACACAAAAGCGCCCTCGGTAAAGGTCAGATTGATGGACTGGGGCACACGGCACACATCGCCCTGATAGTGCTCCGCTTTGGAACTGTAATCCTCAATGGCCTCCTGAAAGGCTTTGAAGGAATAAACGGTCTGCTGGAAAATCTTGACCACCGGAATGCCCCGGACATACTCGGTGCCTGCCTTGGTCATGCGATCCTGGGCTGCCTGATACTCTGCCATCAGTTTGGCGTTTTTGCCGCCCATCATGGAGAACATGGCAATCATGGAAATCACCGCCGCCAGCAGGCAGGCCGCGCCCATCCGCCAATCAAAGACGAACATCAGCACCAGCATGGACACGAACAGGGTGATGGTGCCTACGATGTCCGCCAGATTGTGGGCCAGCAAGGTCTCCGTATCGGCCGCCGCCGCATCCAGCCGTCCCCGGATGAGGCCGGAGGCATTGGAGTCGAAGAAGCCCAGCGGGGCTTTCATCACATGGGCAACGCCTCGCTTGCGGATGTTGGCTGCTGTGCGGAAGGCCGCCAGATGGGTACACATCAATCCTGCAAAGTACAGGACGATGCCGGCCACCGCAAAGGCAAACGCCAGCCAGCCGTATTGTGCGATGTCCTGCGCCCGGGTCCAGTCCGGCGCTACGGCGATCAGATCCCGAGCCACCAGCCAGATGCAGATGTAGGGTGCCATGCTCAACAGCATGGACACCGCCGACAGGGTCAGCCCCAGGAAGGTCAGCCCCTTGTGACTGCCTGCGTAGTCCAGCAGGACCGCAACATCACTCTTTTTCTTCTGCTTCATGAAAAAACCTCCTTCTGCAAGTTAGCAATAACTAACTAATATTCAAAAAAGATAGGGGTCATCCCCCCATCAATTTCAGCCATCCACCCGTGTAGAAAGTGCGGAACTGTTCTACATCCCGCAGAGCCTGTTCTTTCGGCATATCATGTACGACGATCTCAAAAAGTCCATTGAACATTCCGCTGGCGATGATATGGCAGAGAGACTGACTCAGTTCCGGAAGAGTTTGCCCCAAACGTCGGAGAACATCCATGTAGCGGAGCGTATACTCCACCTCCACTTCTACCATGTTGTGGACAAAGTGTTCATAACTGGTTCCCTCCGATCTGCAGAGCAGCAGTTTAACCGGTTCCCGATGCTGACAGATATAATCCACCATCCACCTTACACAGGCTCCAGACGCATTCCCCATGCAAGTAGCCTGTTCTTCTTCAGGCAACTCGGCAAAAGAGGATTGGGCTTCCATAAACTTTCCCATAAGGGCAACGGCGTGGGGCTCTACAAGGGCGTTGAAAAGAGCTTCTTTGCTGGAGAAATATCCATAGAAAGCACCAGTGGTTACACCGGCGTTTTTCACAATCTGGCGCAGGGAGGCACCTTGAAAGCCTTTTTCTAGAAATTCTTGCATAGCAGCCTCCTGGATGCTCTCAAGAGTGCCAGTTGATTTTTCTTCCATAATATTCTCCTTATAACACCGTTATGTAACACTGCTATAATACATCTCTTTTAATATGCTGTCAAGACGACCGAAAACATTCTGCAAGTGCTATGGAAATATCTCTTTTAGATTCAGGTGAACAGTTGGAGATATTGATGAAGTAACGAAATGAATTTTGCTTTTCCAGAGAGCCGATTTTGATACGATTGTATGGCATGGTACTTGTCACTATCGACATAAGTGTGATGGAATAATTTGGTAGTTGTGTAAATTGGACTGTATTTTAAAGAGAAACAAAATTTTTTAATATTGTGGTATTATATCGCTTTATGATAATAAAAGCGACAGAGTGTTGACGTGGGCAAATAACGGTGTTATTCTTTAGTCAAATAACAGGATGATTGAGAAAACGGCGTGAGCCGCTTCTTTTTCAGGTGATAGTTAGCTTAAACTAACTATTGAAAAAATGTATACGTACAGTGAAACCGCCTGCAAAAGGGGCGGTTTATTTTGAGCACATGGTTAGCTAATACTAACTGAAAAGAGGAAATATATATGTGGATAAAATGTAGAGCAAAAGTCATTGTGCTTATTGGTGTTGCGGTGATTTTGGCAGCTGCAGCAATATACCAAAACACCAGACCCAAAGAGGTTACAAGTTTTGTGCCGGAATTTGAACAGGCGCAGAGCTGGCAAACAACCGAGGAAAGCACTGAAAAAGGGATTGAAATTCCGGGGTACTCTACAATTTCAATTCCGGCCGATACAACGGATGTTCAAATAGAACTGACTAACCCGGAAGAAAACGAAGTGTATTTCCAGATCACATTTTTAATCGGAGAAGAGCAAATCTATCAGTCCAAGCTCATACGTCCGGGGGATCATTTGTATGACATTACGCTGGATAGAGCTTTGGAAGCAGGTGAGTATGAGCTGACGATACAGTACGATACCTTTTCCATGGATGAGACCTATTCCCCTCGAAATGGGGCAACGGTCAACTGTATTCTGAAGGTAACATGAATATGGGTTTTGCGCGAATGCGCTGAATCATAAACGCAAATCCACCATCAAATCAAAAGGAGTGTAGACACAATGAAATTTAACTTCAAACGCCTGGCTAGTTCCGTGCTGGCTATCGGTATGTTGGCCAGCATGAGCAGCATCAGTGCATTTGCAGCCGATGCCGGCCTTGCAAATGGGGATTACAAGGGCACAGTACATTTCCACAATGCCTCAAATCCTGCCAACTATAGCATGTGCGATCCTATTTTTGCGCATGAAGCGGATGTTGTGCTCACGGATGCCAATGCGGAGCTGACTGTTTATGTGGCGTATCCGGTTCCTGCTTTCTCGGATCAGGGCACTGACGGAACGATTAAAGATGTGACGATCACCATTGGAGAAGATACCTATAACGGCGAATCTGACATCACTACAAAAGCGGTGAAAACATTCGATACCACTGGCGCTTTGTTCGGGATCAATGCGGGTGATGAGTTGTCTACCCAGGCGGTGAAATTTACCCTCCCTCGCTCCGCTGTGGACAGCTTTGAAGAAGGGCTCGACTGCAGTGCGTTCGTGAATGTAGTCATGAATACTACTCAGAATTTCGTGGTTAAAATCACTAACCTTCAGGCCGCCTCTTCTGGGTCTGATGCAACTGAAACCAGTACTCAGAGCATGGAAATCACCGCACAGGTTGCGGTACAGCCCACCTACAGCGTCACCGTGCCTGCCAGTGTTGCACTGGGCGAACTGAGCACTGAGCAGGATACTGTGAAGGATATCTCCGTACAGGTTTCCGCAAACAATCTGACCGAGGGCAGTTATATCGAGGTTTCCGCGGAGGCTGAAGGTAAACTGTCCAGTGAGGGTAATACCATTTCTTATACCAACAGCTTCGGTACGCAGCAGGCTTCTGCCGAGAGCACTCTGACCGGTCAGATCACCGTGAAGGCTGCAGATGTTGCGAATGCGGCGGCAGGCAATTATACCGGTACCGCAAACTTTACCATTAATTACTATGCTGCCGCATAATATAACAGTTTAATGACCTGTGGATACCCGCTGCACAGTCGGCGGGTATCCACCACTTTTATTGTGAAGATGGCGAGGATGCTTATGAAATTGCTACATCGTATAACAGCAATCATGTTGGCGGGGCTGATCGCGTGGGGAAACGCTTTGCCGACCTTTGCTGCGGAACAGGACCTGCCTGTTTCCGGTGGCGAAGCCTTGATAATGGAAGAAGATGAGTCTTTGGAATCTCAGCGGTCATCATCCGAAACGGTGAAAACGGCGCAAAGCGATGAAAGGGATTCTTTGCAGCAAACGGTTGTACCGGAGCCGACCGATTCGAACGAACAACAGGGTGCTGAGGACCTGGCCAAGCAAGAAGTATCTGTGCCGTCTGCATCTGAAAAACAAAATCCGCAAGAGCAGGGTGGGACTCCGATACAAACGGAAGAACCTGTCGCAAAAGAATTTAATCCGGATGATAGTGACTCGATTAGTCCCAATGCAGCGGAAGAGCAGTGGGAAATTGTGATGGAAGGTACGGATTTGAATGCCGTGGTTGCGCCGAAGACCTCTGATTATAGCGTGACGATTCCGGCGGCTACTACCTTAGGGGAACTGAGTCCGGTGCACAATACCGCTGTGGATTATACAGTATCCCTAAGTGGAGGGAAAGATTTGCAAGGAGGCAGCATCCGGGTAACAGCAGCTGCAACTGCAGTGCTTGCGACAGAGCAAGGGCAGAAATTGAACAGCTACAACTCCTTGCAGTGGGCTCGTCTGACGGAATACAGTCAGCAATCCACTGGCAGAATCTCCGTGATGGCGGAAGATGTGGCCGCAGCACAGGAGGGAAATTATACTGGTACCTTGAACTTTGTAATCGAGTATCAGGGGAATGAGCAGGAATACAATACAAGTCAGGAAATTGGCATTGTTTCCGGTGATACCGTGACCGGTGCGACAATTTACGGATTGGATCAGCTGGCTCATAAGCAAGAGGAGGCTCAAAATACAGGAAAGCATTATGCGTTTTCTGCATCAGAGCTGGCAAGTGATTCGGAAGAAGCACAGGAACTGGCTGAACGGGCCGGAGTTGATGCAGGCGGAGCAGATTTTCTGGACTTGTCGTTACAATATAAGAAGTACAGCGAGGATGGCACCCAGTTGGAGGACAACTGGAACAGGTTTGAATATGGCGATAATAGCGAGGAAGACATTGTACTGGAAGTAAAACTAGATTATCCGTTGGAAGCAGACGGGGAGTTACAGGTTTGGCGATTGCATAATGATGTGGTAACAGAGTTTGAAGAAATCACAGAAAACGGTCGGCCGGTTACGGATTTCAGGGATGGAACATACTATCTGGATCGAGAAAACGACGCGGTTTACATCTATACCAACAAATTCTCGACCTGGATGTTTAAGAAAACGGAAGGGACAACAGTGACACCCACCCCCATACCTACTGTGGCTCCTACGGCGACACCTAAACCGACGACTGCACCTACCGCCACCCCAGTACCTACTGTTAAGCCTACTTCTACACCAGGAGGTATGCTGTCGGATGGAAATTATACGGCCAAGGTGTCGATGCGCAATGGCACTAATTTCTCCAGTGAAAGCATGTGTGATCCGTTGTTCTATAGCTATGCTGATATAGCGGTAGATGGCGATACTGCAAAATTAAAGCTGTATGTAATCGATCCGATTCCCAATTACGCATCGGAAGGCACTCCGTTGAAGGATGTTGTATTTATTGATAACGCGGGGAAACAGTATTCCGCGACACTGGATACCACCAGCGATCCATATTACCATTTTGATGCGAACAGCGCGTTTATCAGCAGCGCCGGAAATTACCCCACTACGATCATAACGGTTAATGTACCCACACAGGCGGTGAGCGAATCTGAAAATCAGACGTTGAAATGCCAGGCTTATGTAGATGCAGTGATGAATACTACGCAGACCTTCTATGTGGTGTTGTCTGACTTTACATCGGGAAGCACTGACTCTGAGCAAACACCGACTCCCACTACCACTCCAACACCTACTGCCAGTCCGCTTCCCACTGCCAGCCCGGCACCCACCACCACACCGGTGCCAAATGGTACATTGGAGAATGGCAATTATACAGCGAAAGCTTCTATGCGTAATGGCACCAATTTCTCCAGTGAAAGCATGTGTGATCCGCTGTTCTATAATTACGCTGACATAGCGGTGGATGGCGATACTGCAAAATTAAAGCTGTATGTAATCGATCCGATTCCCAATTATGCATCGGAAGGTACTCCGCTGAGGGATGTTGTATTTATTGATAACGCGGGGAAACAGTATTCCGCGACACTGGATACCACCAGCGATCCGTATTACCATTTTGATGCGAACAGCGCGTTTATCAGCAGCGCCGGAAATTATCCTACCACGATCATAACAGTCACTGTGTCCACACAGGCGATAACCAACTCTTCAAATCAAACACTGAAGTGTCAGGCATATGTAAATGCGGTAATGAAGAGCACACAGACCTTCTATGTGGTACTGTCGGACTTCGCTTCGGGAAGCACTACCTCGGCACAGGTATCTGCAACACCTACCCCGACGCCGAGTGCAACCAGTGGAACGATTGAGGCAGGCAACGGAAGTTTCTCGACGCAGGCGATCACCAGTGAACAGTTGGAGGATGGAGAATATCGTCTTCCAGTTACGGCCGTTAAAGAAGCCAGCGACGAAGCCAGCATGATGGCGGATTATATGCTGCCTGATGCGGATATCGTGGTTACAGACGGAAAGGCCACACTGACGATTTATATCCAACATACTGTTGCTGGAATCGAAGGGGGCGGACCCAAATATATAAAATATAATGGGATTCAAGCCACGAAGAAAGAAAATGCACTGACCAAAGATGGCATCGACTATGATAGTTTCGCATTTGCATTTGACAACAATACGCTGGAATCACCTATGCTGATGACAATGTACATCAATGCAATGAGCATAGAGGTAAAAGCGCGTCTTCTGCTGGATTTCGAGTCAATGAAACCGGCCGATGAATATGTTGAAAGCAGCAACAGCAATTCTGGTGCAAATTTGGATGAAAACGAAGCAGGTGGAGCAATTTCTGTAGTGGGCAATGCAGCAAAGGAGATATCCGAAATTCTTTTCCACAGCAGTGCTGCAATACCGGCTGCGATTTGTATGGTGATCGTTCTTTGTGGTGCCGGGTGCGCAGCCGGATATGTATGGTATAAGAGGAGAATGAAATGAAACTGAGCAAACAGGCGAAAAGTATTGTTGGAATTGCCTTGCTGATCTGCCTGCTCGTGACATTTTCGGTACGAGCCTGGGCAGACAGCCTGACCTTTGAAAGTGGTACAGCACATGGCAGCTATCGCCACCCCGAAACAGGAGTCATTGAGGATTCGGGGGGAGAAGCCAGCGAGGCGCTGGGGCAATCCATGGTGGGGAGTGTGGTAACTTCTCAGGCAATGCTGGAAACAGATGAGTCGGGGAATCAGTATATATCCCTTCGATTTGGACTGATGAGCAATATTTCCTCTGTAAGTATTCAGGTTCAATCTCCGGGCGATTCCACCTGGACGGATGGAGAAGCTGTATGTACGGCACAAGGAGAAGATACAGCAGACTACCGTGTCAAAGTTCCGGGCCGGGATGCGATTCTGCGGGCAGAGTGCTATGTGGAGGCAATGGGACGCAGTGTTATTTTCTACATCACCGTTGATGATTGGGAGGAAGGAAATACCGGCGGGTTCGTTCCGATGAGCGAAGAAGACACGCAGCAAGTGAATGAAGGTGGAAGTCAGCTTTTGGAGAAAGTACAGGGGCTGACAACAGGAGGCAGCGCAGCATTGGCAGCCGGAGACGAAGAATCTGAAACTGCGGCAGACAATACGAAAACAACAATTTCTCTGGATGTCAGCGCCTGGTTCACACTATTTGTAGTGGTGTTCGTTGCGGCTTTTCTCGCAGGCGGCTTGCTGCTGGCCGTATATTGGATGCTGGTGCATTACAAAAAAAGGCCGGTAGACCCAGAGGAAAACTTTGCAGAACATTCCGCAGAGGATGACTTTGATTCCGTAATTGAATTGGATGATTGGAACAATGAGGAATAAGCGAAAATTTTTGCCGGTTATGGCAGCATTGATGACGACGCTCCTTTTTTCGTCCTGCGTGGATCAAAGCGGCGGTTCAGCTGCAGATACAGATAGAACGAGCGGTAGAATCGCTGCTACAAGTGTGGCATGCATGGAGATATGTGAGCGGCTTGATTTGGATCTTGTTGGGGTGCCCACAACAAGTTTGACAACTATCCCGGAGAGATATGCACAAGCGGTAGAACTGGGGTCACCAATGAGCCCGGACCTGGAGATTCTTAAGCAGCTTTCCCCCTCCTGGGTTCTTAGCCCGTCCAGTCTGATCAGTGATCTTCAGCCGAAATACGAAGCGGCAGGGTTTCAATATGCCTTCCTGAACCTCAAAAGCGTATTTGGAATGTATAAGTCGATTGAGGAATTGGGGCTGCTGCTGGATCGTGAGGAGCAGGCGGCAGCGATGATTGAAGAGTTTGAGGAATACTATACAGAGTATTCCTCAGAACATCAGGATAAAAGTGCGCCCAGAGTATTGATTTTGATGGGGCTACCAGGGTCCTATGTGGTAGCTACGGAGAATTCTTATGTAGGTAGTCTGGTTCAAATGGCCGGCGGTATCAATGTGTATGCGGGGGAAGATGCCGAGTTTATCAATGTGAATACAGAGGATATGTTAGCCCGGGACCCAGACATTATTCTGCGTACGGCACATGCTCTGCCGGAATCTGTTATGGAAATGTTTGCGGAAGAATTTGCAACAAATGATATCTGGCAGCATTTTCGCGCTGTGGAAAAAGGGCAGGTGTATGATCTGCCGTCCGGATTGTTTGGCATGAGTGCGACATTTGAATATCCGCAAGCGCTTGAACACCTGGATCAGCTTTTTTATCAGTCTGATTTGGATATAAAGCAGTTAGAAGGAGGCGAAACAGGATGAGACATACGGTGAAAGTCAGGTCAGCCGGAATGTTTTGTGTCAGTTTTGGAGTACTGGCAACAGCACTGCTGTTCCTGTTTTTTGCAGCGGTCAATACAGGCAGCATTCACCTGGGAATTGCACAGCTTTGGAATGGTCTGTTTGTGGAATACGACCCTGATGTGGCAGCTGTATATGATCTGAGATTTCCGCGCATCCTCATTTCACTGATGGCAGGAGCTACTCTGGCGGCAGCGGGAACGCTGTTTCAGGCCGTTTTGCGTAACCCTTTGGCAGATCCGGGAATTTTGGGTGTTGCCAGCGGGGCAGAGTTTGCGGCAGTTTTGGCAACAGCCTTGGTTCCACAACTTTATAGTTTTGTGCCGGCATTCAGCTTTCTGGGAGGAATTCTTGCCTTCGTTGTCGTATATCGCCTGGCGTGGACAGGCAGGCTTTCTCCGTTGCGTATTATTTTGCTGGGCGTTGCAGTACAGTCTTTGTTCGGGGGATTGTCTGCTGCATTTGGTGCAACAAGCAGTGGAACCACATCGACGGTAGCTTCTATTGTCAATGGGAATATCACCATGAAAACCTGGCAGGATGTTCGGATACTGGCCTTTTTCAGCCTTCTGGGATTGATTCTGGCTATTGTGTGCAGCCGGTGGTGCAATCTACTGGCATTGGAAGATAAGACGGTTCGAGGTCTGGGAATACAGGTTGACAAAGTTCGGATGTTGGTGAGTCTGATAGCAGTGTTTTTGGTAAGCGGATGCACAGCTATTGTGGGAACGGTGAGCTTTCTGGGACTGATTGCGCCGCATATTGGGCGAATCATTGTGGGAAGCGATCACCGTAAACTGATTCCCTTCACAATGCTTCTGGGAGCATTTTGCTTTTTGCTGGCAGATACACTGGGGCGGAGTATTGCTTATCCGTATGAAATCAGTGCATCCATCATTATGTCGGTGGCGGGTGGTATTGCATTCGTAATTCTGCTGCAAAGGAGTGGTATGATTCATGGAAAATAATGATTGCTTTGAAATAAGACATTTGAATTTTTCTTATGGGAATAAGCAGATTTTCCGGGATCTCAATCTCTCGCTGCCACAGGGGAAAATTACCACAATATTGGGAGGAAATGGCTGTGGAAAATCCACGCTGTTCCAGATTTTGACGAAAAATCTGAAAGCAACCGGTGGAAAAATTTTTCTGAATGGGCAGCAACTTGACCAGATCGGTCTGAAGCAGTTTGCACGTAAAGTTGCCATTGTACACCAAAACAATACCGCACCCGGAGATATCCTTGTGGAGCAGCTGGTGGCTTATGGGAGAATCCCCTTCAGTTATTTAGGCAAAGCCGAATCACGGGAAAATGACGAGAAAATGATTGAACGGGCGATGAAAATTACAGGGATAACCTCACTTCGAAAAAAACCGGTGTATGCATTGTCTGGCGGTCAAAGGCAGCGCGTATGGATCGCCATGGCACTTGCACAGGGAACCAAGGTGCTGTTTCTGGATGAACCAACCACCTTTTTGGATGTGCGTTATCAACTGCAAATTCTACGCTTGGTGCGTCAGTTGAATGAAAAACTTGGAATGACGATTATTATGGTTCTGCATGATATCAATCAGGCCGTCAACTACAGCGATGAAATTGTGGCGTTGTCTCCACAAGGAGATCTGGTAGCGCAAGGAGTTCCGGAAGATGTGATATCTAAACCGGTTTTGAAACGAGTCTATGGTGTAGAACTGGAAACAGTAGAAGCGCAGGAGCGTCGGATTGTTCTGACGATCTGACGAAAAGGTGATTTATGAGAAAGTGGCTGTACATATCTGTTGGGATCATCGGTTTGGGCCTTGGAGCAGTTGGAGCGGTGATGCCGATGCTGCCAGCGTTTCCGTTTTTAATGTTGGCGGCCTATTGCTTCGGAAAAAGCTCGGAACGTTTGGATCAATGGTTTCGCAATACAAAGTTGTACAAGGATAATCTTGAGGACTATGTCAGTGGACGGGGGATGACGCGGAAAGCCAAAATTCGGGTTGTTATTACGGTCACTGTACTGATGAGTATTGGCTTTCTGATTATGTTTGGAAAGGGGATTTTTATTGGGTGTGCTGTGTTGTCCGCAGTCTGGATCTTTCATGTCCTGTATTTCTTCTTTGGAGTGAAAACAATGCCGGAAGAGGCAGAATGACGGAGAAATAGCAATGTGAAGAAGAAAGCCTTGGCCGGAGCAGTATGGGGCGAGGGCAATATCTTCGGGGGGATCACACACTTATATAGGAAGCGGAACGTCTAGTGTAATCGTCAGTTTTCACATTGTGAGTGGAGTACTTTCCTCTCTTTCCAGGGCGTGCACTCAAATCATTTCCGAAAAAAGCAGTGAAGAAACCGACAAATAGGCTTGCTTTTTTTGCACAATTGAATGAAAAGACCGCTGACGTGCAGTTGTACAAAAGTCAGCGGTCTTTTCTGTCTATAAGTATTCAGTTAAAAACTCTCTAAATACAGTAGCGAGCGGTTATTCCATATTTCAATTAAAGGAAAGTCGCTTGTTGAAACTCTGCATACAGGCGCATGCAAACGGGCTGTGGATGGACAGAGAAATGTGCAACAATTTTCTCTATGTACGCTCAGAAATATATGCAGTGATATATTCTACATATTCTTCCAGTCGAAACAGCAGGGAAAGGTGTCCTCCGGTAAGATTGGTGTATACGGTAGGGTTTGGCATCACGGATATGAGGGCATCCTTGCAGTCTTGTGTGAACGTGGCATCATCCGCAGATAACATCAGCAAAACTCTGTCGTTCCATGTGGTAAAGGTCTCTTTTGTCATCCCCAAATAGTTTTGCGTATCGATTAAAAGATCAACCATATGACGCTCATATTCCTTTGTCAGCAAATCCATCATAATAGCACAGAATGCTTCCAAGGTCTTTTTTTCTTGTGATGTCAATCCATCTTTTTTTTGATTTAACACAACTCGTTTTATAGAGTGTTTTACCGCAGAAAATGGAAGGACGGAGAGAAGTTTTTTAAACTTCTCTTGGCTTTTGAGCATATTCATTAAATGTGCATATGCAGAAGGACTCATATCCTTAGCAAGCGAGCAGGTGTTGGAAAGTATCAAACCGTCCACCACTTCCGGATAAAGGGAGGCGATGATCTGCGCCACAACACCGCCAAGAGATTGCCCTACAAACCAGGCTTTCTCGCCAAGGTGCTGTAAAAGCGCAGCCACGGCCTGTGCAAGCTCCTTGTTGTCGGCAAAGCAGATGGGGTAATCAAAAGTAAGGACAGAGAAATCTTTGGCCAGTCGGTCAAAATGCAGATAGAGCAGATCGGACAAACCGATTCCGCCAGTCAGGAGAACAACGGTCGCTTTTGCTTGAGGATTTTTATAGTAGCGGTAGGGAAAGGGTTTTCCGCTGGGTAATACCAGTGTGTCTGCCGGATATTTTTGACGAAATTCTGCGATATTCATTGTCGCTTCCTCACTTTAACAATTTCAGCTGTATCATTTTCACCATGCGCAAAGCATCAGAAACTGTCATGCTGATTTTTGTAGACAATTTCAGACCATTCCTGGGGATGTGGTAATAGTATGGTTCCTCCGCAAGAACCTTGACTTTACCGCCGATTTTTTTGGTCAGCTCCGTTGCCGAATCTACATAGAAAAACATCTGCGCATCGGCATGGCCCAATTGCTTCATGTATTTTTTTCGCATCATAGCCATGCCACTTTTGTTTACAGTATCAAAAACAAGCGTTATCTCTCCATATTGCTGCAGTGTTTGCAACAGGCATACAACCTTGGCCTCCTCAAAATAATGGAACAGCCCCCCGGCGGTGACCAGAATCGGCGCATTTGGTACATCGGCGCGAACTTGTCTGATCCAGTCCTCTGCAAAGGCGTCCCCGGCAAGGTAGGTTTCCCTCTCCGGCTCCGGCAGCAGTTTCCGTCGATATTCCATCACATGAGGCAGATCCACAGCATACCAGTGTGTATGCCCGTTGTCACAGCGATAATAAGCTGTCTCCAGGCCGCAGCCGAGTTGAACAATCACGCCGTCCGGACTGCGCTCCAGAAAGGCCTGAACGGTTCGATCCATATTGGAGGATCGGACGGCGGAGGCCAGCAAGGTATACTGGCTCTGCCGTCCAGCCTTCAGCAGGCTGGACGGCAGCTTTTCCTTCAGCTCCAGCGCCTTTTGGTCGAATAAGATCTGCTGGCAATGCTCACTGGCATAGATTCTTCCCAGCATAGGGACAAACAGTGTGTCCTCAACAATACCCAACTTAGACATGGTTATCCTCCTGTTTAAGTTTTGATGAATTCTGTAATTAATTTGAATATTCATCCGTCCGCGCCAAATGCCCGCCGGTCCGGTCCATCACCGCCGTGAATTAGGCGACAGATCAACCCGATTACGCTTTGTAAGCCGGAGAGAAGGTGGTACCGCTCTTGACCGTAAAAGTTACTGTGGAACAGAGCCAACGAGTGCTGTAAGCATCATAAAGATTTTCCTCTCAAAACAAAGAGAGCAAACAGCCATCGATGAGCGCAACAAGCAGAAACATCACAATTCCACGCAGAAAAGATGAAATGTGCTTTCCCGGATCAGCGTACAGCTCCGGCTGATTTTCCGTGCCGGTGAACCGCACTCGCTGGGTGTGTCGCCACCAGATTAGGTCGATTACTAATAAATCAAACAGATTCAGCGCCTGCCCCAAAAGCAAGGCGTTTAAAAAGTTTCCTGCAAAGTTTTCCTGGCGAGTAAAAATACCCAGCGCAAACAGTAGAAAGCTAAACAGCAGCAGATTGTTTGTGAAGACGGCCACAGGACTCCGTTGCAGAATTTTTTTTGCCAGCTCCGGACGGGTGGATACAATCTTCTGCACTGCACGCGGATAAGACGAGAAATTACGGATGTTTTTCTCATCGCTCCCGGTACCAAGCCAGCAAACGCCCCAAAACACGATACACAGGAAAACGCCTTCGATTAGTAGTATTTGAATCATCTCCATTTCCATCTTCAGAATGATCATTGCCGCTCGTCGGCAAAAGCCCAAGACCTCCCGAACGGTGTCAAAAAACAGTACATCCGGATATCTTGTGCGCCTCAATTCTTACAGTTCACCAAAATATATTGAGAAGCAGCCCCAGTCCCGCCTGAGCCATTGCCAGGACGGGACACATCAAAAACGGCCATTGAAGAAGGTGCTCCGGCAGAGCGTAATTCCTCATCCAGTTTTTGAACGTATAATCAGGATGTCCCTCCGTACCGGGAATGACAAACCGGTGTTTTGCCTTCTTTTGGATCAGCCAGAAATCCAGGAAGAGCAGATCACAGAAATTGACCATCATCCACTGGATATACCCGGTCAGGGTCAGATGCCAGAATCCTGTTGTCCCGCCATCCAAAGTACTAATCGCACCATAAATAAGAAGGGGCAGAAGTTCTCCGAAACAGATCCAAAGCCAGTAAGAACGTTTTTCTGTCGCGGTAGGCGGCTCTTTCGCCGCCTTGATGATGGCGGGGGGATAACAAGGGAACATCAGCCTGGGACAATACAGTGCTGTCAACCCGGCAAGCAGGTTAAAGTAAGCTGCCATAGCGAACCCATCTAAAAAAGTGCGCATCCAGTTCATATGCATCCCCTTTCATCTACAAGAGAGTTGTTGCTAAACAGTTGTGCGTTAAGTACCATCTCTTATCTCGCCGCCCAAGTGTAGCTTATTAATCCGACAGCAAGCTCAGAGGAGCAGAGGAGAACTGGAATCATAACGCTCACAAGAAGAACCGACATGATGATGTCGATTGGTTCTACTGTTTTGCGGCATAACTCAGCTTCCGATATGCGAAGACCAGTTAATCTGTTATATTGTCTGTCAGGATAAAAAACAATCCGCAAACGAACAGTACAAGAAACAGAATTGCAGGAAGGGATAACCCGTTTTCCAAAATACTTATAATCATTCTTCCCGGCGGTGTTACCCATGCGTTTGCTGGGGTTTGCATCGCAACCATCATCGTTCCAGTAATTCCAATCGTACCGCTCAGTGTCAAAAATCCGCCTTTAATCAATCTTTTCATAATGGTTTTCTCCTTTTATGGTACTCCTAACGCGAGGAAAGATACTTTTTATACTACTGCTATCATTTCAGTGGATCAGATTCATCTAAAATATGCGGAGGCCACACAGCAGGGGGCGTTGCACCCCGCTTCATCTTGAAGTCGCACACGTCATCTCCGGTTGCACAGGTTTTTTCCCGGTATAGAGCAACACCAAAGGCATGGAACATTACATAGTCCAGATTGCACATGTAAGGCAGATACTCCATGTAGTCTCTCGCTTTGCAAAACTCATAGATGGGGCAAACCTGGTTGTGATAGATGACGGGGTATTCTTCTGTGGGGGGCATGGTCTGTGTTACAAAGCCTCCTGGATTTCTTGCGGCGTTTTCCGCATTCTTTCTGTCTTTTCGACGCAAGGCATTGTTGACAAGACCGGGGCAATGGTTGAACACTCCGCCAATCAGCCGGCGCAACGGTCGGGGAACTCTGTCAAAGTACCGCTCATAGAGGATGGTGGACAAACGTCCCCAGTCTTGGATGGAGAGACCGTATCGTTTTCCCACAACACCAATGGCAATAAAGAACATACAGCCAGTTAGATTTTTGGTGCCGCTGCTTCTGTCGCCGCCGATAAAAGGAAAATGCTCCAGCATCTCCTGCTCGTAATACTCCCAAACCTCAGCGAAAATCTGGGGATAAGGCTTTCGGAAAATCTCCTCCAGTTCAGGCTTGATAAGTTTCAGATAATTGTTCATTTCCCGCTGGAGCTTATTCTTGCTTTTTTGATAATACGCGTGCATATAACTGCCTCCGTATCCCTGTATCTTTCAGCGATGTTTCCGGTTAACGGTTGCCTATTGCTAACCATCTTTACTATACTGCATTCTTGCGTTGCAATCAATCGCTTTGTTGAGTTTTTGTCACCAAGAACAAGTGGGGATTTTTTCGACAGGGGCCTTTGTAATGGATGGCTGCTGTCGCTCACTACCGGATATTTTTATTATAAAACGGATGGTATCCGTTCAGTAATTTTCAATAAATTCATCGCAGTGAGTGGTTTGGGTGCGTTTTTTCCGATTTCGCTGTGACCGCAACGACAGAAGTCGTCAAATCCAACTTAAAGTATACATATGTCTTGTTAGTTCGTTTGTGGGAACAGGGGTAGAGCAACGGATGGTTGCTTTGCTTTTGGCTCCTGCTGTGGTACAATCCAGGTAAGGTGGTGATTGACATGGATACAAAAGAAATTCTTCTGGAACTACGCACTAACCACGGACTCTCCCAAGAGCAGCTGGCGCAGCAGGTCCATGTGACCCGACAGGCGGTTTCCCGTTGGGAGACTGGCGAAACAGTGCCCAATACAGAAACTTTGAAGCTGCTTTCCAGGCTGTTTGATGTGTCCATTAATACGCTGTTGGGCTCGCCTCGACAGTTGGTCTGTCAATGCTGCGGCATGCCGCTGGAGGACACCAACATTAGTCGGGAGCCGGATGGTTCCTTCAATGAAACATACTGTAAGTGGTGCTATGCAGACGGAAAATTTGTTTACACAAGCCTTAACGAACTACTGAATTTCCTGGAGAGTCATATGTCCAATGAGACATGGTCACCGGACCAGGTCAGAGTCTATTTAGAAGCGCGGCTGTCGAAGTTGAGCCATTGGAAAAAGCCAGAGACATGAACATTCCTATGAGGAAAATACGATATCATTGGTGTGAAAATACAGAAGCGCAGGCATTAGGGGGACAATGTCTGCGCTTCTGTATTTGCGTTAAAGTTATTGTTTTATAGCCCTGAACACAGCAGAAAAGCAATTTGTCAGGAAAGCATTTTATTCACAGTAGTCTCCAAACGATGTAGAATCATTGGGACGCTTCGTTCGCGTTGCTTTCATGCTTATGACAACACTTTCGGCAACCGTGATTTCCATCGTGCCCACAGCGGCAGTGACCATCAGGATTAAAGGGGTCAAAATGAAACAAATCCACTTTTTCCGCAGGAACCGGAATATTGACCATGGGGATACCTTTGTATTCAAACATATAAACACTCCTTACTTATAACTCATAGTATTTTTGCTCTGAAACTAAAGTTATGCTTGAGCTTAGATAAAGGATAGCTGTTATTGGATCAAGCACATAATTTGTAAAACTGTATGCTTCACGGTAGGACTTTTACAAAAACAGTAATAGACTGATCGCCATAACGACCATGCCTGAAATAAGACCGTAGAGAGATAGATGGTGCTCGCCATATTCCCGGGCAGCCGGAAGAAGTTCATCAAAGGAAATAAACACCATGATACCTGCTACGCCGGCAAACAGGATCCCAAATACAGAGGCACTCATAACGGGGCACAGAACCAGCCAGCCAAGAAGAGCGCCTAAGGGCTCTGCGAGTCCTGAAAGGAAAGAATAATAAAAGGCCTTTTGCCGTGAACCTGTGGCCTGATAAATGGGAACGGACACTGCGATTCCCTCGGGAATATTATGAATTGCAATGGCTACAACAATGGGGATGGCTACTTTTGGTTCCTGCAAAGCCGAAACGAATGTGGCAAGGCCTTCCGGGAAGTTGTGTATAGCGATTGCAAGCGCAGTGAAAACACCCATACGCATCAAACGCTCAGGCTGTATGGAACCCGTCTCCGAGTCCTCCATGAGTCTTACTTCGTGTGGATTTTCTGCAGCTGGAATCAGTTTGTCGATTATCGCAATCACCAGCATACCGCCAAAAAAAGCTGCAACCGTTATCCAGCTGCCTAGTCGAGTGCCCATCTCGGTGATCAGCGCATCCTGTGCTTTGAAAAATATCTCGATCAATGAGACGTAAATCATGACACCAGCAGAGAAGCCCAGAGAAATCGACAAGAACTTGCGATTGGTGTGTCGGCTGAGAAATGCGATGCAGCTGCCGATTCCGGTACTAAGTCCAGCTAGCAGCGTAAGAAAAAGGGCGAGTAAAACGGTATGATCCAAAGAATACCTCCTTCAAGCTGGTTAGGCACGACTAACTAACTTGATTTTATCACTTTGAATATAGCATGTCAATGGTTGACATTTACAAAACGGGATATGTTTAAATGTATTTGCGATCTTATCTGTTCCTTTGCAGGATAAGAACAAGGTGGTCTCAGCATAAAAGACTCTATCAGATGAAATTCACAGAGCGATTTTATTGACAATGAAATGAAGATGACATATCATATTGTATATACCCCTAATGGTATGGAGGTGTATCTATGAGACAATGTATGGACGCAGAAAACTTACACCGTCGCTTAAAGAAAATTATCGGGCAAGTTCAGGCAATTGACAGAATGGTCGATGAAGATGTGGCCTGCGAGGATATTCTCTCCCAGATCAATGCGGCGAAATCCGCTTTGCATCGAGTTGGCCAAGTCGTTCTGGAGGGACATATCAAGCATTGTGTTCGAGATGGCATTGAGCACGGTGACGCAGATAAAACAATCGAAAACTTCACAAAAGCAGTCGAGCGTTTTGCTAATATGAGATAAAATTAGACAGCGGCCGTCATAGGTCGCTATTTTTATTTTCCCTTGACAAACCTATACCCCTATACGTATAATGGCATTATACCCCGGTAGGTATGGAAAGAAGGTATACTATGAAGGCGTTGATAGAAAAACTGGAAGGATTTCTGGAGTGGGGAGGAATCACTAAAGATATTATCTGTTTGCTGCTTGGCGGGGCCTCTCTGGTTGTCAGCATTTTTGATCTTATACCCCTTCCTTTTGATGCAGCCTGGATAGCAATCATCCTGTGTGGGCTTCCTATTATTTTGGAGGCTATTATCGGACTTGTTACCGCCTTTGATATCAAAGCAGATGTTCTTGTATCCCTTGCTCTTGTTGCATCTGTTTTGATTGGGGAAAATTTTGCGGCTGGCGAGGTTGCCTTTATCATGCAGTTGGGCGCATTGCTGGAAGAGTTAACGGTTTCCAAAGCCAGAGCAGGGATTGAGAAACTGATTCATCTTACTCCACGGACAGCAAGAGTCCTAACTGAGAACGGGGCGAAGATAATCCCGGCCGAACGGGTAGTGGTCGGTGATAGAATTCGTGTTTTACCAGGAGAAACGATTCCTGTGGATGGTGTAATCGTGTCTGGGCAGACCTCTATTAATCAGGCGATTATGACAGGAGAATCCCTGCCTGTTGATAAAGTTATTGGCGATGAGGTTTCTTCCGGTACTGTTAATCAGTTTGGAGCGTTTGAAATGAAAGCGACCAAGGTTGGTGATGACAGCTCCATTCAGAGAATGATCCGATTGGTACAGTCGGCGGATGCGGAGAAAGCCAAAATTGTTGGGCTGGCAGATCGATGGGCGACTTGGATTGTTGTCATTGCACTGAGTGCCACTGCACTGACCTGGTTCTTTACTGGAGAAATTATTCGTGCGGTAACTATTTTGGTTGTGTTCTGTCCGTGCGCGCTAGTACTGGCTACGCCTACAGCGATTATGGCTTCCATCGGCAATGCCACGAAGCATGGATTTTTGGTGCGGGAAGGAGATGCTTTGGAACGCCTTGCCAACGTATCTAAGATCACCTTTGACAAAACCGGAACCCTGACATGCGGAACTCCGAAGGTTACGGCAGTGGACAGTGTTTCGGATTTTACCCAGCAGGAAGTTTATGCTTATGCTGCCGCCGCTGAACAGCTTTCCGAGCATCCCCTGGGGAAAGCGATTGCTTCCTGCTATAAGAAGCAATCGAATGCTGTTATAGCACTGGCGGAGCAATTTACTATGCTCCCTGGCGAAGGAGTGACAGCACTCGTAAATGGAAAGACTGTAAAAGCTGGTAATCTAAAGTTGCTGAAGGATGTTCCGATTTCTCATTTTGTCGCTGCAGCGGTGGGAAAATATCTTCTGGAAGGCGGGACAGTTATTTATGTTTCCGTTGACGAAATCCTGGCGGGTTACATTGTATTGTCTGATACGGTGCGACAGGAATGCGCCAGTATGGTTCGTGAAATTTGTGAATTGGGTATTCAGCCTGTGCTTCTTACTGGAGACCATCCAAATGCAGCCAATGTAATCGGCAGACAGGTGGGGATTCAGGAAATCCACGCAAATTGTTTGCCGGAGGACAAATTGAAACAGATCGGAGAGTTTCAAGCGGCCGGAAATGACGTGTGCATGATTGGGGATGGCATCAATGATGCGCCGGCACTCAAAAAGGCCAATGTGGGAATTGCCATGGGAGGAATAGGAAGCGATATTGCAGTGGATGCCGCAGATATCGCGTTGGTGGATGACGAGATAAAAGAGCTTCCTCATTTACTGGCACTGTCCAAGAAGATGATGAAAACAATCAAATTGAATCTTGCCTTCTCTATGGGGTTAAACTTTCTGGCAATTACCCTGGCTATTACTGGTATACTAGGGCCGGTTGTCGGTGCATTGGTTCACAATGCTGGATCTGTTGTTGTGATTGCCAATTCTGCATTACTGCTTCGATGGAAGAAATCTTAATAAAAAGAGACTATCTGCTAGTAAAGTGTTCTGAAATTATCGGCTCTGGATTGTGAGAGGGAAGATACGTGACGAAATATCGAGCGGTTTGTCTCTTGCAGCCAGAGAGATAGCGAATGGATGAGTTGTTACCTGAGAGAATACAATAAAAGAAGTCGGACGGCGGTTATGCTGTCCGACTTCTTTTATTGCTTTGAGTGTAAAGCAACCACCAGCTACGCTGGTGCGAATTACTTGCTTTAGCATTTAGTTTGCGAGCGAAGCGAGATGACAAACTAATTGCCTACCATATAGAGAGAAAATATGGTTTTGGGATTTTGCTCGTTTACGAGCCGTAGGGCAAGAAATGCAGATGGCAGAATTTTTCGTGGCCCCTTAAGGGGCTTTGCTAGTATAATGCCCTTATAGGGCTTACTCAAACCACCGGCTAAGCCGGTGGTTTTGATTATTTTAACGAATGGTACCGGTGAGTTTTATTAAATTCATAAATCGACCGCGATCAGCTTCAAGCATTAAACGGTCCTCAGCGGCGTATGGGTTGTCACAGGTAAGCCAGTCATTCCATGCACAGGAAAAACAATCCATTTCGCTGATATTAAAGTTTTCGAGGTGTGCTTCAAATTTAGGCTTCCACCAGTCAATGGAATGCCACATTTGTAATGCGTCGTTATCCCATAGTAGCTTCATTTCTTCTGGAATATTCTCATGGAGTTCTTTTTCATGCCGGGAAAAGCGAATGCTACCATAGCTCCCTTTTTTAAAGTGGGCTTCAGTATCTTTTCAAAATAAGTATTGTTGTTACCGAAATAATGGTAGGAATCTATACTGACCACTGCGTCAAAAAAGTTTTCCGCAAATGGAAGTTTGGTGGCATCGAGTTGCAACGGAATCGTCCGTTGCGCTACGCCTTTTTTCTGGAATCTGACATAATTATCGCTGGATGAAATCCATAAATCGACGGCAAAGACTTCGGCTTCATATTTTTGGGCTAAAAATATGGAGGAAAGACCTCGGCTGCATCCCAAATCCAGAATTCGCATTCCTTTTTTATGGGCAAGTCGTGCATGAGCTTCTCGGCAGGTATCCGGATATTTGGACCCCGCATATTTTCACGTAAAAAGGGAATGAGTGACGCTCATGGGCTATTCCTTCGCCTTTTTTTCCAAAGACTGCTTCACGTGTTGCTGAATTGCAGAAAAGGACGCTGCACTGATCACATGCTCGATTCGACATGCATCTTCCGTTGCTGTTTTTTCATCTACACCCAAGCGCATCAGCATCTCAGAAAGGACGGTATGACGTGTGTACATCGTTTGCGCAATCTCCAGACCGGTTTTCGTCAATTTGATTGCACCATCTGAATCCACCAGAACATATCCGTCTTTCTTCAGAATGGACAGAGCTCTGCTGACGCTGGGTTTCGAGTATTCCAAATGCTCCCCAACATCAATGGCGCGCACAAGGCTTTTTGTTTTTGAGAGAATATAAATCGTCTCCAGATACATTTGACCGGATTCATGAATCGCCATAGGGACCCCCCTGTCTGTGTGTTGATCTAATTCTTTTATTATACCACAAACAGCCATCAAGATTCAAATTGATTCATGTTGTTTTGATTCGTCGAAATTCATGTTGTTTTGATTCGTCGAAATTTGTTTTGATTTCACCTTGACAACGTAAGAAGGATGATGTATTATTTGGGAGACCGATTAGAAGATGCTAACCATTTTTTATCGTACACTGGTTGCTTTATGCTAACTGATATTTTGATGATAGGTGAGAAGAATGACTTTGAAAGATGCCTTGGAAGGAAAAGAGTATTTCGTCCGGCAAATTAATACGGATGATGAGGAATTGAACGCGTTTTTATTTTCTCTTGGGTGCTATGAAGGAGAGCCGATTACGGTGATCTCCCACTTGAAAGGTGGCTGCGTTGTTTCTATTAAAGACGGGCGCTACAATATCGATAATCAACTGGCCGAGGCAATTCTAATCTGATATTGCCTCGCCCAGTCCATAGAAGGCATAGGTTGCTGCACATGTCGGTTAGCATAAGACAACTGCCGTGTGTTGTGATAAAAACAGCAAAACAGAATAGAGGAGGAAATTACCATGCGTATTGCCTTAACCGGCAACCCGAACTCCGGCAAGACCACCATGTACAACGCTCTGACTGGGCGAAATGAAAAGGTGGGCAACTGGGCTGGTGTTACGGTAGAAAAGAAGGAACATCCCATTAAGAAAGCGTATTTCAGCGGTACCGAAGAACTGATTGCGGTGGATCTGCCCGGTGCCTACTCCATGTCACCCTTTACTTCTGAAGAGAGTATTACCAGTTCTTATGTGCGGAACGAGCATCCGGATGTTATTATCAATATTGTGGATGCCACGAACTTGAGCCGCAGCCTGTTTTTCACGACTCAGCTGCTGGAATTGGGCATCCCCGTGGTGGTCGCCCTGAACAAGAGCGATATCAATGCAAAAAAGCAGACCGTCATTGATGTAGCGTCTCTCTCTGCCAAACTGGGCTGTCCCGTGGTAGAGACCGTCTCCACCGCCGCGGAAGGGCTGAAGGCCGTAGTGGATGCCGCTGTTGCACAAAGCGGTAAAATCCAAAGAGCTCCTTATGTCCAGGGCGACATTGATCTGACTGACAAGAAGGTTGTGGAGGAAGCCGACCGTAAGCGTTTCGCGTTTGTCAATTCCCTGGTCTCCCAGGTGGAGAAGCGGAAGGTCCTCACCAAGGACAAGGGCACGGGGGACGCCATTGACGCCGTGCTGACCAACAAGTTCCTGGGCATTCCCATCTTTGCCGTGGTCATGTTCCTGGTGTTTCAGATCTCGCAGGTCTGGGTGGGTCCGCTGATTGCGGACACGCTGGTGGCCTGGATCGAGACCTTCCAGGGCTACGTCGGCGAGGTGCTGCTGGCTGACGCCAATCCTCTGCTGACCGCGCTGCTGGCCGACGGCATCATCGGCGGTGTGGGCGCTGTCGTGGGCTTCCTGCCTCTGGTTATGATCATGTATTTCCTGATCGCGCTGCTGGAGGACTGCGGCTATATGTCCCGCGTTTCGGTGGTTCTGGACCCCATCTTCAAAAAGGTAGGTCTTTCCGGCAAATCGGTCATTCCCTTTGTTATCGGTACTGGTTGTGCCATCCCCGGCGTTATGGCCAGCCGTACCATCCGCAACGAGCGTGAGCGCCGTGCTACCGCTATGCTGACTCCTTTCATGCCCTGCGGCGCAAAGATCCCCGTGATCGCCCTTTTTGCCGGCGCATTCTTTGACGATGCGGGCTGGGTGAGTTTTACCATGTACTTCACCGGCATCGTTCTGATTTTCCTGGGTGCTCTGCTGGTCAACAAAATTGCCGGTTACAAGAACCGCAAGTCTTTCTTCATCATCGAGCTGCCCGAGTATAAAGTTCCCTCTCTGCTCTTTGCCCTGAAAGCTATGTGTGCCCGGGGCTGGGCCTACATCGTAAAGGCTGCCACGATCATCCTGCTGTGCAATACTGCCGTGCAGATTATGCAGACCTTCAACTGGAGCTTCCAGGTAGCAGAGACCGCTGATAGCTCTATTCTGGCTTCCATTGCCCATCCCTTTGCATACCTGCTGGTGCCCATTGTCGGTGTCCTCAGCTGGCAGCTGGCTGCCGCGGCCGTCACTGGTTTCATCGCCAAGGAGAACGTGGTTGGTACTCTGGCTGTTTGCTTTGTTGGTCTGGAGAACCTTATCGACACCGATGCTCTGGAAATGATGGAAGGTGCCGGCGCTGAGGTAGCAGGTGTTATCGCTATTACAAAGGTTGCTGCCTTGGCCTATCTGATGTTCAATCTGTACACGCCTCCCTGCTTTGCCGCCATTGGTGCCATGAATTCTGAGATGAAGAGCGCCAAGTGGCTTTGGGCTGGCATCGGTCTGCAGCTGGGTACCGGTTATACTGTGGGCTATCTCGTATACCAAATCGGTACCCTGATTACCACTGGTTCGGTGGGCGTAGGCTTTATCCCTGGTTTGGTTGCAGTGGTTGCTTTTGCTGCTGTACTGGTTTATCTGTGCACGAAGACTGAGAAGGACCTGAAGCGTGAATATGCGCTGAGTGGAGCAAATGCGTAATGATTGATTACATTTTAATCGCAATCATTTTGGTGATTGTTGCAGCAGCAGCTTTTTATGTTTACAAAGCAAAAAAAAGCGGAAAGAAATGTATTGGGTGTCCGGATGGCTGTTCGGCATGCAATGCAAAAAAGAATGGTTCCCATTGCAGCTGCGGCGCGCATAAACATAAGTAATACAGGACAAAAAGCTGCGGTTCTCCAATAGGGGGAGCCGCAGCTTTTCTTAGAAAGATCACAACAAGAACCCGAAGAGAAAACATATCTGTATCTTAATATAAAAGACTAGCTTTCGCTTTGACAGTCATATGGAGAAATGATACCATGGCAATAGTTAGCCAATGCTAACCATTGCTTTTGCCTTGATGTTAGTTTGAACTAACCACGTGGGCTTCTGATGAATCCTGCGGCTATAAATTAAAGAGCAGAAGGACGGGAGGTTTTGTGAAAAGCAAACGTGCCACAGAAGACTATGTAAAAACTATTTACCAGCTGTCACAAAAGGGAAAGGTTCGTTGTTGTCAGATAGCTAAGTGTTTGTCTGTGTCCCGGCCTACGGCATTGATGTCGATTAGAATTCTTTCGGAAGAGGGGCTGGTATATCAGGATGACCTCAAAAATATTTATCTGACCGAGAAGGGGATAAAATTGGCGCAAAAAGTGGAGGCCAAGCATCGAGTACTATATGAGTTGTTGGTTATGGTTGGAGTTGATGAAGAAATCGCTTCCAGAGATGCATGCAAAATGGAACATGGGCTTGGAGAAGAGAGTTTTTTGGCTTTGCAATCGCTGGTTAGAGATCCTGATTAAGTGACTGAGTGTTTTGCACTTATTTGGAAATGAGGACGGGGTATGTTAATTGAATGTCTGAAGAAGGATATACAGGCAAGTGCAGTCCGGCTCGATGATATACCAGGGATTTACATCTGTCGGTTTAAAGGGGCGGGAGTATCCGATAAAATTCTACTCCCTTTTCCTATGGAGAAAACTCCACGGTTTGTTGAAGCTCTCTTTTGCACGGAAGGCGAAATCATCATACAGCGTGCGAACGATATTCCGTACAGGGCGGTAAAAGGAAATGTTCTGCTTTTGACTAATATGACAGAGTATACTTCGATCAATATCAGCAAAAACATGCAAGGAATTCTGGTAGCAATCGATAACTGCCGAATTAGTAAACAATTTTTTTCTCTCTGCGATATTTTAAAATTAGACCTGGAACAATTAAAATCTGAAATGAGGGAGTGGCCCGAGAGTATAATAATCGTTAACAATAGCTGGACACAGTCCCTGTTTGAGCTCTTGGACTTTATGCCTGAGGAAGCGGCCGGAAAGTATTGCTTTTTGAAATCTTTGGAACTGTTGTATGTTCTGTCTGCAAGGAATTGCGGAGAAAGCGGTAATGATCGGGCTGAAGAAAGTAGGCGTATGTGCCGAAGTGTATTGGATGCCAAACGATATATGGAGGAGCACTTATCTGAGAAGATCACCATAATTCAATTAAGCAGAATGCTTTCTGTTTCGCCTACCTATTTGAAGGCGGAATTTCGTCGCATACACGGAATGTCTATTCACCGCTGGCTGATGGAATTACGTATGCGGAGAGCCGAAGAATTGATTTGCTGTACGGATCAGCCTATTTACCAAATTGCACAAGAAGTCGGATACGAGGGTATGAGTCAATTCAGTACGGTTTTTAAAAAGCATTATGGCGTTACGCCGGGACAATTTAAAAAAATGTCAAAAACCATAACAAGGTGTCCGTTTCAATAATGACAGGCAGAGAAGGCCCATGTATAATAATTGGACACTCAACACCATCTTGATGCAAAAGGAGTGATCTCAGTGAAACAACATCGTTTCTGGGCCTGGGGTGCAGTAATTTGCATGATCATGGTTATGGTCACGGGCTACAAGCGGAAATGATAGAAAGGAAGAACTAAAATGGGAATGTACTCTAAACTGGCGTGCTTTGTGGGCGGTGCTCTGTTTGGCTCTTTCGGAGTCAAGCTTCTGGCGAGCAAAGATGCGAAAAACGTATATGTGCATGCAACTGCTGCAGGATTGCGCATGAAAGATTCCGTAATGGAAACGGTTACTAATGTGCAGGAGAATGCAGCCGACATTCTTGCCTCTGCCAAAGATCTCAATGAAGAGCGCGCCGCTAAGGAAGCTGAAGAGAATGCAGCAGCCAAAGTGGAAGACGTGGAAGCCTGACATCAGCAGAGGGAGCCGCCCCCACGCGGCTCCCTTTTTTCATGAAGTCTGCAAATAAAAAGTCAACAGGGAATTGAGGAAAGTTTGCAACCTTAGTAGGAGGCGAAAGAGAGCAAAACAAAAAGACCGCCGCGCAAG
>NZ_SLUM01000018.1 GCF_004345265.1 Allofournierella massiliensis | reverse complement strand
TTGCGCGGCGGTCTTTTTGTTTTGCTCTCTTTCGCCTCCTACTAAGGTTGCAAACTTTCCTCAATTCCCTGTTGACTTTTTATTTGCAGACTTCGATTCCGTTTGATCCTCTACATTTCAGTGTAGTGCATCCGGCGGCGAAAATCAACCGGATTCCCTTTCCTTTTCTGCAGTTTTTGAGAAGGGTTTGTATTTTTGGTCATCAGCCGGTATAATAGCAGAAAAAGCCCTGCCCAGGCACGGGCGATTTTGCCCCAAAGGAGTGACCATTTTATGATGACCGAGACCATGCAGGCCCTGCGGGATCTGCAAAAGAAGCTGTACGCCTTTCAGTTCGCGCTGAATGTGATCGACTTCGACGCCCAGACCGTGGCCCCCAGCGAAAGCTACCCCGGCCGGGGCGAGGCGCTGGAGGTGCTGAGCGGCATCAAATACAGCCTGATCGCCGACCCCAGCCTGCCCGCGCTGCTGGAAAAGGCCCGCAGCGAGGAGCGCACCGAGCAGGAGGCCGCCGAGGTGGCCGAGCTGCAGCGCATGTACGACGAGACCAGCAAGATTCCCGCCCAGGAATACGCCGCCTTCGTGAAGCTGACCACCGCCGCGGTGAATGCCTGGGAGAAGGCCAAGGCCGCCAGTGATTTTTCGCTGTTCGCCCCCTATCTGGAGCAGATCGTGGCCTACCGCCGCCGCACCGCCGCCTACTTCGATGCCAATAAGGCCCCCTATGACGTGTGGCTGGACCAGTACGAGAAGGGCCTGTCCATGGCCCAGTGCGACGCCTTCTTCGACCAGCTGAAAGCGGTGATCCAGCCGCTGGTGAAGGAGATCGGCCAGCGGGGCGCAAAGATTCCCTGCGATTTTCTGAAGGGCACCTGGCCCATCGAGGCCCAGAAGATGCTCTCCGCCGCGGTGATGAAGCTGATGGGCATCGACGAGGGCCACTGCGTGCTCAGCGAGAGCGAGCACCCCTTCACCACCGAGTTCTACAAGGGCGACGTGCGCATCACCACCCACTACCACGAGGACGACATGGCCAGCAATCTGTACTCGGTGATCCACGAGGGCGGCCATGCTCTGTATGAGCTGCACATGGCCGACCGGCTGCAATACACCTGCCTGTCCGGCGGCGCGTCCATGGGCCTGCACGAGAGCCAGAGCCGCCTGTGCGAAAACTATCTGGGCCGGAGCCTGGGCTTCATCAGGAGCCTGTGGCCCACCCTCACCGAGCTGTTCCCCGCCCAGCTGGCGGGCGTGACCCCCGAGGCCTTCTACAAGGCGGTGAACCAGTGCCAGCCCAGCCTGATCCGCACCGAGGCGGACGAGGTGACCTACTGCCTGCATGTGATGGTGCGCTACGAGCTGGAAAAGCGCCTGATGGACGGTTCGCTGGCCGTGAAGGATCTGCCTGCCGCCTGGAACGCCCAGATGAAGGAACTGCTGGGCGTGGAGGTGCCGGACGACGCCCACGGCGTTTTGCAGGACATTCACTGGGCCTGCGGCGACCTGGGCTACTTCCCCAGCTACGCGCTGGGCACCGCCTACGGCGCCCAGATGATGGCCTCCATGCGTAAAGAGCTGGACGTGGACGGCCTGCTGGAGGCGGGCAACTGGGCCCCCATCACCGGCTGGCTGGAGGAGCGCATCTGGCAGTACGGCAAGGAAAAGACCCCCGCCCAGCTGCTGCAGAACGCCTGCGGCGGCGCCTTCGATCCCAAATTCTACACCGATTATCTGGTGGAAAAGTATTCCGCCATTTACCAGCTGTAAGGGCGGCGAGGCCTTGCCTTTTGCCCGCGCCTTTGCTATACTGAGTAGCGGAATTAAACATGAAAGCATGGCGGGCGGCCACCGGGTCGCCCGTCAGGTGCCTGAACCTCTCCCGGTAGGTCGCAAGCAGGGAGGGATTCAGGCACCTTTTTTGCTGTGAGGGAGGAAGCAAAAGCCTGTGAACGTATTGCCCAAATTCTGCCGCTATGTGAGCGCCAATGTGATGGGAATGATCGCCCTTTCCTGCTACATTCTGGCGGATACCTTTTTCATCGCCAATGCCATCGGAGCCGACGGCCTGACCGCGCTGAACATCGCCATCCCTGTGTACAACCTGATCAACGCGGCCGGTCTGATGACCGGTGTGGGCGGCGGCACCCGATACGCCATCCTGCGGGCCCAGGGGGAAAACGAATCCGCCAACCGGCTGTTCAGCGGCATGGTGCTGCTGGCCGCCGGGGCGGGCTGCGCCCTGCTGGCACTGGGTGCGCTGGCCGCAGCGCCGCTGGCCGCGCTGCTGGGGGCGGACGCGGTAACCCTGCCGCTGTGCAGCGTGTATCTGCGCACTATTCTGTGCTTTGCACCCTTCTTTCTTTTGAACAGTACCCTGCAGGCCTTTGTGCGCAACGACGGTGCACCCCGGCTGGCCATGGCGGGCATGCTCACCAGCAGCCTTTCCAACGTGGTGCTGGACTGGGTGTTCATGTATCCCATGGGGATGGGCATGTTCGGCGCGGCCATTGCCACCTGCATCGCCCCCATCCTGAGCCTTTGCGTGCTGGCCACCCACTTTGCCCGGCCTGCCAGCCGGCTGCGCTTCTGTGCCCGGGGTGCCGCGCTGCGCCCCGCCGCCCGGGCGCTGGGGCTGGGGGCCTCCTCCTTTGTGTGTGAGCTCTCCTCCGGCGTGGTGTTGCTGGTGTTCAACCTGCTGATTCTGCATTTCACCGGCAACGTGGGCGTGGCGGCCTACGGCATCATTGCCAATCTGGCGCTGGTGGGGCTTGCCATCTTCACCGGTGTGGCCCAGGGCATCCAGCCTTTGACCAGCCATGCCTACGGCACCGGCAACGCCGCCGAGCTGCGCCAGCTGCTGCGGCTGGCGGTTGGGCTGGTGCTGGCACTGGCGGTGATCATTTATCTGGCTGTGAACCTGTGGCCGGACCCGCTGATCAGCGCCTTCAACCGGGATGCCGATCCTCAGCTGGCAGACATCGCCCGCGCCGGTATGCGGATCTATTTTGTGGGTTTCTTCTTCGCCGGGCCGAATCTGGTGCTGGCCGCCTATTTCAGCGCGGTGGACCGACCCCGGCAGGGCTTCAGCGTGGCCATGATCCGCGGCCTGATCGCCCTGATCCCGCTGGCACTGGTGCTGGCGGCGGCGCTGGGCATGACCGGCGTCTGGCTGGCCTATGTGCTGGCGGAGCTGTGCGGCCTTTGCGCGGCCCTCTTCTTTCTGCGCCGGGCCCGGCAGCAAAGCTGATCCGCTTTTCAAGTAAACATGAAATGCCAGCAAAAAAAGCCGTGGAGCAGGCTGCTCCACGGCTTTTTGTTTGGTTCAGTTTTTCCGGCCAATGCGCCGCTGCCGGGCCAGCCGCCACAAGGTGGCCGCCGCCAGCAGGATCAACAGCGGGGTAAAGTTAAAGGAATAGCGGGCCTTGGTCTCCCAGAAGCTCAAAAAGAGCATCAGCCCAAACACGCTCACCCGGGCAAGCGTCAGGGTGCCGGGGCGGGCCCGGCGCACCGCGCCCACCGCACCTGCCAGCACCAGACCCATCAGCAGAAACTGGTACGCCTGACAGTAGTAGACCATGGGCATGTAGCCGGGCTGACCCTCCAGAATGAACCGGTGGGTCCAGTTGGATTTGAGGGGCGTGGCCAGGAATTCCTGGACGTCATACAGCCCGTCGCCCCAGGTGATCACCGCCTTGCGGGTCATGAAGTCCAGCTGCTCCAGCGGGCCCCGGGAGGAATACTGCTCGATGATGAACTGCCGCAGCATCTGCCGCCGGTCGGCCATGGTGGGCAGATCCTTCGCGGCCTGACACACCGGGTCGTTGTAGTTGCCGTCGCCGGTGCTGCCGTAGGCAAACCACAGCTCGATGGGGAAACCGATCTCATCCTCCACCGAGAAATCCAGCAGGCCGCTGTGCTGCCAGGCCTGGTAGCCTGCATTCAATCCAATGAACATCACCACCAGCACCAGCGCCCCTGCCAGCGCCTGACGGGGCTTTTTTTCCAGAAAGAGCTGGATCACCAGCGCCACCAGAATCACTGCCACACTGCCCTTTACCGCATAGCCCACAAAAGCCGCAGCCCCCATGGCCACCAGCAGGGCAATGCGTACCGGGCGGCGTTTTTCGGCCCGGTAGTAATTCCAGCACAGTAGTACCAGCAGCCCGAAGGGCAGAGACAGGGTATCGGAATAAAAGCAGGGGGCCCACAGCACAAAGGGCAGAAAGCCCGCCGAGAGCAGAAAGGTCAGCGCCACGCCGCTGTTGTGGTGCAGAATGCGACGGGCCAGCATACACACCAGCACCACCGCCAGCCAGATGGCCAGCACGTTCAACACAATGCCCGCGTAGATGCCGGCCTCGGTGTCCGGCGTGATGCCGAACAGCCCCACCAGCCTGTACCAGCCGGTGAGCAGCAGCGCCAGACCCAGATTGTTGTTGCAGGTCACATAATACCCGCCCCACACCTGAGGGATGCCGTCGTCCAGAAAATCCGGCAGGCTCTGCAGCACGGTGTTCATATCCATGATGGGCACCTCGGCCAGCAAAAAGCCCAGCCAGCCCAGCGCCAGACCATACAGCACCAGCACCGCACCCAGCAGCAGCCGGAACCGGCGGCGGGGCAACTGATCCAGCAACGGCAAAACGAAGCGGGCCAGCGCGAACAGCACCGCACCCAGCACCGCGCCCGCTGCCAGTGCGGCCAGCCCGTTGTGCTGCCAGCGCAGCACGCTATTCAAAAAGACCCAGCCCCAGATCAGGGCAAAACCCGCCGAAAAAATGCGGGTGAGCTGTTTCTGCATTCCCATTCTCCTCTGCCGTGTGCGCCCGCACCCGGGCGGAATTTTTCTTTATTGTATCACATCACACCGGCAAAACAAAGGAAAAACCGGGAGTGTCCTTCTTGGAAGAACACTCCCGGCAGCTCCGTCTCATGACAAGGCGGGTTCAAAAGCCGCCCCCGGGCCGCTTGCTAAGCCCCGGCGCGAACGTTTTGCATCATTCAGGAAACAGCGCGCAGCTGGCCCTCGCCCTCGGCTTCAAACAGCTGCTGGCGAGGCACAAAGTACACAAACTCGCCGCCCCGGTAGGTGAGCACGCCCCGCTCGCCGGGCTGCAGCTGGCGGGCGATGTGGGCGGGAATGGCAAATTCCACTTCCTGGCCACGGGCGATGAATACGCCGCGATACTGACCCTCGCCGTTGGTCAAAATCCGCTTCACAGTGGCCATCAGGCTCACTTCACCCTTATTCGATTTCCCCTTGCCGGCCCATGCACGCAGCAGCGCGAATGCAGCACACGCCGCCAACAGGCCCGATACGATCAGCATCCACTTCATGGAATTCCCTCCTCAATGTCAATTTTCATTCATCCGCCGGGCCGCTGGCTTTGAGGACCGCGTGCCGACCGGTTTGATTGTCCGCTTGTACTTGTAAGACGATTGAGGACCGGGTTTTATTTCAACTCTTTCCAAAAATTTTTGAAAATTCAGAAAAATTTTTAAAAGCCGCATTTTGTTCGCCTTTTGCGAACACTTTTCCCCGGTAGCAGGGCGATTTCGCCCTTAAAACACCCACTGGACCAGCAGCATGTAGCAAACCGTGCCGCCGGCAATGGAAAGAAGCATCTGCCGTTTCCACCGGTGCAGGCCGATGGTGACCAAAATCGCAATGATTTCCGGCAGGCCGTGGGAACCCGCCGTCCACTGCACGCCCTTCAGGCAGTAAATCACCAGCATGCCGAAGATGGCCCCCGGCAGTGCCCGCCCCAGATACCGCACATAGGCCGGCACCTGACCGCCCCGGAACACCCAGAAGGGCAGAAACCGGGTGAGCATGGTGCCCAGCACACACAGGCCGATGGTAATGATCTGTTGCGTCAGGGTCATGCATCCTCCCCTCCTTCCGCCTGCATCCGGTCAATGGGCTTTTTGAGGACCGTAAGCAAAGCCAGAATACAGCCCATGGCGGGCAGCAGGAAGGAATCCACTCCGAAAAGCGCAAGGCACACCCCGCTGGCCCCAAGGCCAATGAGCGAGGGCAGATGGCCCTTCTCCTTGCCCCACTGCTCCAGAAAAATCACCACAAACATGGCGGTCATCACAAAGTCCAGGCCGGTGGTGTCGAAGGAGAGCAGCGACCCTGCAAGGCCGCCCAGCGTGGCGCCGGTTACCCAGTAGGCGTGGTTGAGCAGGGTGACCCAGAAATAGAACCAGCCCCGGTCCACGCCCTCCGGAATCTCTGCGCTGCAGTTGATGGAAAAGCTCTCGTCACACATGCCGAAGATCAGATACCAGCGTTTTGGGCCCACATCCCGGTATTTTTCCAGCATGGTAATGCCGTAGAACAGGTGGCGGGCCTGAAGCATCAGGGCCATCAGAAAGGTCTGTACCGGTGCAAAGGGCGCCAGCAGCATGCTCACCGCCACAAACTCCAGCGAGCCACCGAAGATGGTAAGCCCCATAAGCATGGGATACCAGAACGGAAAGCCGGACACATTCATATAGATACCGTAGGCCATGCCCAGAAACAGAAACCCCGCCAGAATGGGCACCGTGTGGGGAAAGGCCGCGGCCAGCGCCCTGCGGCGCATTCCCTGCTGCATTGTATGTCAACTCCTTTTATCGTGTTATCAGTTTAGCATCAAAAAGCTGGATTGGCAAGCATTCCCGCAAAACATAAAAAAGGCCCCCGCACGGAGGAACCGTGCGGGGGCCTTTGTCATACCCTAAGCAGAGGAGAATTACAGCTCAGCGAAGTACTTGATGGTGCGAACCATCTGGCTGGTGTAGCTGTTCTCGTTGTCGTACCAGGACACAACCTGAACCTGATAGGTGTCGTCGTCGATCTTGGTAACCATGGTCTGGGTGGCATCAAACAGGCTGCCGTAACGGATGCCGATGATGTCGGAAGACACGATGGGATCGGTGTTGTAGCCGAAGCTCTCGGAAGAAGCAGCCTTCATGGCAGCGTTGATGCTGTCAACGGTAACGTCCTTGCCCTTAACAACGGCAACCAGGATGGTGGTGGAGCCGGTGGGAACGGGAACGCGCTGAGCAGAACCGATCAGCTTGCCGTTCAGCTCGGGGATAACCAGGCCGATGGCCTTGGCAGCGCCGGTGCTGTTGGGAACGATGTTGGCAGCGCCAGCACGAGCACGACGCAGGTCGCCCTTACGATGGGGGCCGTCCAGAATCATCTGGTCACCGGTGTAAGCATGCACGGTGGTCATGATGCCGCTCTGGATGGGGAAGGCATCGTTCAGAGCCTTGGCCATGGGAGCCAGGCAGTTGGTGGTGCAGGAAGCAGCGCTGATGATCTGGTCTTCCTTGGTCAGGGTGTTCTCGTTAACGCTGTAAACGATGGTCTTCAGGTCGTTGCCAGCGGGAGCGGAGATAACAACCTTCTTGGCTCCAGCGTTGATGTGAGCCATGGCCTTGTCCTTCTTGGTGAAGAAGCCGGTGCACTCCAGAACAACGTCTACACCCAGCTCGCCCCAGGGCAGCTCAGCGGGATTGGGGTTGGCGTAGATGGTGATCTTCTTGCCGTCTACGGTGATGGAGCCTTCGCCAGCCTCAACGGTGTGACCGTCGTAACGACCCTGAGCGGTGTCGTACTTCAGCAGGTGAGCCAGCATCTCGGGGCTGGTCAGGTCGTTGATAGCAACGATCTCGTAACCCTCAGCGCCGAACATCTGACGGAAAGCCAGACGGCCAATGCGACCAAAACCATTAATTGCAACTTTAACAGCCATTGTAATATCCTCCTTAAGGTAAATGAATTACTTAGGTGTCTTTATTGTATACCAAAAATGGAAAAACTACAAGGGCTTGTCAATAAATTAACACAAAAGTACAAAGATTCCCCGTGCAGCGCCTGTCCTTGGGCATTATCACGGGATATTGTTGCATCATTTGTGCAAACTAACGGATACAGGCCCATAAAACAGGAGGGACCTTCATGCCTTTTGCAAGCGATTCACTGGCCCGGGCGGCTTTTCTGCGCCACCGGGCCGCCCTTCGCCTGAGCGGGGAGCCCGACGAGCGGCGGGGCGGCTATCTTCTGCTGCGCCGGGCCCGGGCGCTGGAGCTGGAGGCTGCCTTTTCGCTGCCCGCCGCATCCTGCCTGGAGCTGAACGACTGGTGCGGCGCACTGCTGGCGGCGGCGGCCGAGGTGTGCCCTCTGCCCCCGGCGTCGCTGCGCTTTTCCGGCTGGGGCGAGCCGCTGCCGGTGGCGGGCCGGGGCGGCCTGTTGGAGGCGCTGGTGCTGCAGGCGGTGTGCAACAGCCTTTTGTATGCCGGGCCCTGCCCCGGCATGGAGCTGCGGCTGCGGGCAGCGGGCGGACGCGCCTGCCTGTTTTATCTGGACAGCGGCCCCGGTCTTACCGGGAATGCCCGGCCGGGCTTTGGATTTGGCGCGGCCCGGGCATTTGCAAAGCAGGCAGGGGGAAGCTTTGCGGTGCGGGCGGGCGGGCCGGGCTTTGCCTGCGCTCTTTCGCTGCCGCTGCGCTCCGACCTTCCCCCGCTGCCCGCACCCCGTGCGGCGGAGCTCTGGGAGGACCGGTTCAGCCCGCTTTATATCCATCTGGCTCCCCGGTGCATCCTGCCGGAATAAAGGCAGCCCCGCACGATTCACGCCTGCAACAATACGGTATGGCCTGAAGTTGCCCCCGCCCGGCTTTTATGGTATGCTGATTAACAGCAAAATTCGCCGCAGCGCCGCGCACAGCCGACGCCGGCACAGGGGGCTTTTTCATGAAAAAACGCATCTGCATCTTATATACCGGCGGCACCATCGGCATGATGCCCAGCGAACAGGGCTATGCGCCCAGGCCCGGCTGCTTTGCCGGGGGGCTTGCGGCCATTCCGGAGCTGACCAGCCCGGACATGCCGGACTGGGAGCTGGTGGAGATGGACCCGCTGCTGGACTCCTCCAACATCACGGTGCACGAGTGGTGCGCCATCGGCCAGGCCATTGCGGACCGGTATCATCACTTCGACGGCTTCGTGGTGCTGCACGGCACCGACACCATGGCCTACACCGCCTCGGCCCTGAGCTTCATGCTGGAAAATCTGGACAAGCCGGTGGTGCTCACCGGCAGCCAGATTCCGCTGTGCCAGCTGCGCAGCGACGGACGGGACAATCTGATCACCAGCCTGCTCATCGCCGCCGAGGGTGTGGTAAACGAGGTGAGCCTTTATTTCGGCGGCCAGCTGCTGCGGGGCAACCGGGCGGTGAAGAGCTCGGCAGACGGGCTGCAGGCCTTCTCCTCCCCCAATTATCCCCCGCTGGCCACCGCCGGGGTGGACATCCGCTACAACAAAAGCGCCATCGGCGCGCCCCGGGTGAACGGCCCCCTGCAGCTGGCAAAGCTGGAGAATGTTCCCATCGGCGTACTGAAGGTGTTCCCCGGCATCCAGTTCGAGCTGTTCGACTCAATTCTGACCGAAAAGCTGCAGGGCATCGTGCTGGAGACCTTTGGCGCAGGCAACATTCCGGACTACGACGGCGCACTGCTGCCCCTGATCCAGAAGGCCTTCGCCCACGGCACCATTCTCACGGTGTGCAGCCAGTGCCCCCAGGGCGCGGTGCACATTGGTACTTACGCCACCAGCAGCGGCCTGAAGGCTGCCGGCGCGGTGAGCGGGCTGGACATGACCACCGAGGCCGCCGTGGCAAAGCTGTACTACCTGTTCAGCAAGGGCTACGACCGGGACACCATCAAGCACTGGATGGAACAGGACCTGCGAGGCGAGCTGACCAGCGCCCGCTGACATTCTTCCATAACGCATCAAAGCGCCCCCTGGGCAGTTTTGCCAAGGAGGCGCTTTTCTTTCACGTTTCAAAAACTTATTCTTCCAGCGCCTTTTCCAGCGTATCCACAATGATCTCCAGCGCTTTGACGCGGGCAAACTTTTTGTCGTTGGAGGGCAGGATGTGCCAGGGGGCCTTCTGGGTACTGGTCTTTTGCAGCATCTCGTCCACTGCCTGCTCGTAGGCGGGCCATTTTTCCCGGTTGCGCCAGTCCTCATCGGTGATCTTCCACTGCTTTTCCGGGGTGTTCTGGCGGCTGTTGAACCGTTCCAGCTGGGTGGCCGGGTCGATGTGGACCCAGAACTTCAGAATCACCGCGCCCCAGTTGATCAGCTCGGCCTCGAACTCGTTGATTTCGTTGTAGGCACGCTGCCAGTCGTTCTCGGTGCAGAAGCCCTCGATCCGCTCCACCATCACCCGGCCGTACCAGCTGCGGTCAAAAATTGCGATGTGGCCGGTCTTGGGCAGGCGGGTCCAGAACCGCCACAGATAATGGCGGGCCTTTTCGTGGGGCTCCGGGCTGGCGATGGGGTTCACCTGATAGCCCCGGGGATCCAGCGCGGCGGTGACCCGCCGGATGTTGCCGCCCTTGCCCGCAGCATCCCAGCCCTCGTATACGATGATCACCGGCACCTTTTTGCGGTAGATGCGGTTGTGCAGCACCGTCAGCCGCTTTTGCAGCGCCTTGCGCCGGGCGTCGTATTCCTCATCGGTCAGGCTCTGGGAAAGATCCACCTGGGCCAGCTTGGGCATGGATACCAGCGGGAAGGTGTTCTGCAGCAGGGACACCGCCAGCGCCGCATTTTTGCGGGCGGTATCGATGGCGCTGCACAGGGTTTCCAGCATCTGCACCTCGCACCACTTTTTCTCCTTCGCGTCGATGATGTACCAGGGCGCACCGGGCAGGTTGGTGGCCTGCAGATAATCGTCGAACACCTTTTTGCATTCCTCATAATGCCTGTTCTGCCAGCGGTCGTTTTCGCTCACCCGCCAGGCGGTGTCCGGGTTATCGGCCAGCGCATCCAGCCGCTTTTTCTGCTCCTTGCGGCTGATCTGCAAAAACAGCTTGAGCACCAGATAGCCGTTGTCGGTGAGCTGGCGCTCAAAGCGCAGCACGCTTTGCAGCCGCCGGGCATAGGCTTTGCCCTCCAGCTCGCCCCGCAGCCGCTCCTTTACCACCTGATCCATCCAGCCGGAATCCAGAAAGGCGAACTTGCCCGCCTCGGGAATGGCCTTCACATACCGGTACAAAAATGGATAGCGCCCCTCTTCCACGGTGGGGGCGGACATGCTGGTCACCGTGAAAAAGCGTGGGTCGATGTTCTGAATGATCCGCCCCAGCATACTGCCTTTGCCGGCAGCTCCCCAGCCCTCCACCAGCACCAGCACCGGCAGGCCGGCAGCCTTCACCTCCAGCTGCAGCTTTTCCAGCCGATCACGGGCGGCGTCCAGCCGCTGTTTGCATTCGCTTTCCTCCGGCCGCACCGGCCGAACCCAGGTTTTCAACATGTTGCACACCTCTCATTTCCCTGCCGGGGCATTCTGCCCGGGCGCTTCAGGCGGTGCGGGCACGGCTGCCCTGCCCGCCGTTTTCTTTCATTATACCACCGGGAGGCGGGTTCATAACGGCTTAAGTTTCGGCATGACTCACAAGATTTCAGCCCATTTTTTTGCCAGAGAATGCAAAAAGGCCCCGGACGGATGCTCTCCGCCCGGGGCGTTGCTTTGGAAAAAGCCGGAAAATCAGACCAGATAGCCCTCCGCCAGCGCGCGCAGCTCGGCTTCGTGTTCGGGCAGCCATTCCTCGAAGGAAAGGCCGGCATCGGCCACCTTGCGGCCCACAGCCACCAGAAATTCCGGGATGCGCTCCTCGAAGATCACGCCCCAGCTTTCACCGAAGCGCTCCTGGCCCATTCGGGCGCTGCCGTTCACATGCAGGGTGAAGGCGGGGTGGGGCTTCTTGTCCACCAGTTTCACGCCGCCGTGGAAGCCCAGCGCGCCCACCTGATGGGTGCCGCAGGAGGAGGGGCAGCCGGAAATGTGGATCACCGGCAGCGCGCCGTCCGGCAGATTCGCTTCCCGTGCAGCCTGCACACAGGCGTGGTACAGCGCCTGGGAATCCCGCACTCCCTGCTGGCAGACCGAAGCGCCGATGCAGGCCACCGAATGCTCAAAGCGGGTGCGGGCGCCGTCGTCGGTGGCGGCCAGCACCTTTTCCGCTTCGGCGGCGGTGCAGTTGATCACATACATGGTACCGTCCGCGCCCAGACGCACCTCCACCTGCTCCATGGGCTGGATGGTATCCAGCAGCGCCCGCAGGGTCTGGCGGCTGGGAGTGCCGCCCAGAGGATGGTAGCTCACCGCGAAGAGGCCCGGCTGCTTCTGGGCAATGATCCGCCGGCCGCTGATGCTTCCCTCGCCCTGCTTGGTCACCGGGCATACTTTCACCTGACGGTCCAGCCCGCCGGCGGCCTTCGCGGCCTCCAGCGCCTGATTGTAGGCCTGACGCAGGCCCTCTTCGCCCAGCGCCTCCTGCATGTAGCGGGTACGGGCCTTGGCGCGCTGCTCGTAGTTGCCGTGGGCCAGGAAGGTATCCACCATGGCCTTCACATAATACAAAATCTCACTGCCGGGCACATGCTCGGCCACCTTCAGGCCCATGCGGGGGTTGGGGCCCATGCCGCCGGCGATGTAGACCGAGAAGCCGCCGTCCGCCTCCGCCACAAAGCCCAGATCCCGCATGGTGACGTGGGCCGTGTTGCTTTCGTGGTTGGCAAAGCCCACCTTCAGCTTGCGGGGCATGTGAATGTGATACAGCAGGCTGAGCAGGTAGTCCGCGGTCATCTCGGCGTAGGGAATCACATCGAAGCTCTCGCCGGGCAGCACGCCGGACAGGGGCGGCGCCATCACGTTGCGGGGGTGGTCTCCGCCGCCGCCCCGGCAGACAATGCCTGCGTCCAGTGCCTTTGCCGCCACGTCCAGAATCTGGCGGCCGGTCAGATGATGCAGCTGAATGGTCTCGCAGGTGGTCAGCTTGAGCAGCTCGATGTTCAGCCGTTCGGCAGTCTCCACCACAAAGGCCAGCTTTTCCTTTGTCACGCGGCCGGCAGTCATCCGCAGGCGGATCATGCCCTTCTGGCCGCCCTTTTCGGAATAGCTGCCAAAGCCGCCGGAGATGCCCTTATACTCCTGCTTGCTCATGTTGCCGGTATAAAAATCGCGGGTGGCTTCGTCAAAGCCCGCAAGATCCGCCCGGAAGGCGGCCATCATATCGTTCATACAGTTCTCCTTTTCTGTTCGCCGCTGCCCCGGTGCGGGGCAGCCAGACTGTTATTATACCACAGCTTTGGCAGGATTTACACAAAAAAACGCCGGACCGGCAAAAAGCCGGTTCCGGCGATTTTTTTGGATGGTCACTCCTGTTTTTCCGCCCCGGAGACCGTGAGCGCATACACCGCGCCCATCAGGCCCACCAGTGCAAGGCAGACGCCCTCCACCATGCTGCGCAGCTCGCTCTGGCCCTGCAGCCAGCTCCACACGGCGCTGGGCAGAGCAAGGCAGGTGCACAGGGCAAAGGCCCCCATGCCGCTGATCCAGACCCACCGGGCGCTCTTGCTGCCGGGGATATAGGCGGTTTTCAGCTGGGCGGTGCAGAACAGCAGCGCTGCCAGCGCCGCCAGCGCTTCCAGCGTGGTGTTTACCCGCACGATGCCGGTGGGGGCAAGGCCGAACCGCTTGATGGTGAGCAGATACAGCGCCAGCGTACCCGCGATGCCGAACAGAGCACTTCCGGTGGGCGCTTCAAATTCCGGCGTAAATCGGCTGCGCCCCAGCAGCAACATCCATACGCCGCTCACCAGATACAGCACCGCCAGCGCCAGCTCAAACCGGCCCAGCTGATCGAAGGCAGCCAGATACACCCCGCCCAGCGCCGCAAAGCCCACGCCGCACACCAGTGCAACCAGGCCCTGGGCCGTGCTCTGCCCCTTCAGCGAGGCGCTGGTTTTGGGCATCATCCAGCCCGCCAGCCACAGCAGCACCAGCACGCCGCCCGCCAGCGCATAGCGCCACAGGTAGCTGCCCCAGGTCACAAAGCCGGTGGCAAGGTCAGTATAGTACATCACGTCCAGCCAGCGCACGGCGCCCGCCGCTGCACAGACCAGAAGCAGAAGGATCGTTACAATTCGTTTCATCCGCGTTCCTCTAATGTTTTGTATTTCTGCCGCACGCCCAGATACTTGTAGGCCGGGCGGATGATCCGGTTGGCGAACACCACCTCTTCAATGCGGTGGGCGCACCAGCCCGGAATGCGGCTGATGGCAAACAGTGGGGTGTACAGATCCTGACTGATGCCCAGCATCTTGTATATCAGGCCGCTGTACAGGTCCACGTTGGCGCACACGGTCTTGTTGCCCTTTTCCTCGGCAAACACCTGGGGGCCCAGCTTTTCCACCAGGCACAGCAGGCGGAACTCATCCTCAAAGCCCTTTTCCACCGCCAGCTTTTCCGCCTTCTGGCGCAGCACCACCGCACGGGGATCGCTGATGGTGTAGATGGCGTGGCCCATGCCGTAGATCAGGCCGCTGCCGTCGCCCGCCTGCTTGCGGATGATACGGCGCAGAAACTCCCGCACCTCGTCCTCATCCCGGTAGTCCTCCACGCCGGCCTTCAGGTACTCCAGCTGCTCCATTACCTTCAGGTTGGCGCCGCCGTGCTTGGGGCCCTTCAGGCTGCCGATGGCCGCCGCAATGGCGGAGTAGGTGTCGGTGCCGGAGCTGGACAGCACCCGGCAGGTGAAGGCGGAGTTGTTGCCGCCGCCGTGGTCCGCATGCACCAGCAGGCACAGATCCAGCAGCTTGGCCTCCTCGTGGGTGAACTTCTGGTCCGCCCGGTAGGTGGAGAGGATGTGCTCGGCGGTGCTCTGCCCCGGCGTGGGCGGGTGGAAGAACATGCTCTGTTTGTCGTATACCCGGCGCTTGAGCTGGTAGGCGTTCACCATGATGGTGGGCAGCCCGGCGATCAGGTTGATGGACTGCTCCATCAGGTTTTCCAGGCTCAGGTCCTCGGGGTGTTCGTCGTAGCTGTACAGCGAGAGCACACTGCGGGCCATCTTGTTCATGATGTTGGGGCTGGGCGAGCGCAGCAGCACATCCTCGATGAAGTGCTCGGGCAGATTGTGGTGCTCGGCAATGATCTGCTGGAACTGCTCCAGCTCGCTCTTTTGGGGGAGGCTGCCGAACAAAAGCAGCCAGCTCACCTCTTCAAAGATGAAACGGTCGTGCTCATAGGCCTCCCGCACCAGCTCATTCAGATCCACGCCCCGGTAGATCAGCCGGCCCGGAGTGGGAATCACCTCGCCCGCCGGGCCCTTTTCGTAGCCCACAACGTCACAGATGTTGGTCAGGCCGGCCAGTACGCCGGTGCCGTCCGGGTTACGCAGGCCCCGTTTGACGCCCAGCCGTTCACTGGTCTCGGGATCGATGTAGTTATTTTTCAAATATTCCCGGCATAAAAATTCCATACCGGAAGACTGCTGGGCCATGGCGCTTCTTCCCCCTCTTTTTAAAGCAATATCGCATCCTTCCAGATATCAGAGCCCCATCGGGCGTGAATTGTGCGGTATTGCCCTGATTTGTCAAACGGCCTGCTTCGGCGTTCTTTGCGCCCGGTGGCCGCTATTCTGGAATTCACCGGCCCCTGCCGGTGGTTAAGTTTAATCTTACACACTTTACAACGAAAAAGCAAGAGCGGAAAACGCCGCCCCGCCGCCAAGGAGGTTCAATGCCATGAAACGAAGTATCCTGCCCATCCTGCTGTTCTGCCTGCTCACCTTCTGTCTGCCGCTGGTAAGTCTTCTGCCCCAGGCCGCCGGGCAGGCGGCTTCCTCTGTTTCCCTTGCGGCAGGCAGCGCGGGGGAGCAAAGCACCTCCGCCTCCCCTGTGCCGGAAAGCGCTGCCGTATCCCAGGCGGCCCAGTCCACCCCGCCCGCCGAAACACCCGCGCCTGCCCAGGCGGTGATCCGGGTGCAGAATGCCTCCACCGGCGAGGTGCTGGAGGTGCCGGTGCTGGAATACATGATCGGCGCGGTGGCCAGCGAGATGCCCATCACCTGGCCGGACGAGGCGCTGAAGGCTCAGGGCATCGCCGCCCACAGCTACGCCTTGTATCAGCGGGATCACGCCAACACCGAAGCGCTGGGCGGAGGCTGGTTCTCGGTGGACCCGGCCCGCCGCCAGGGCTACATGACCACCGAGGTGCTGCAAAGCTACTGGGGCGAAGAATACGAAGCCAACTACCAGCGGCTGAAAACGCTGCTGGAGCCGCTGGTGCACACGGTGCTTTTATATGATGGCGCACCCGCCGCCGCCTGCTACCACGCCATCAGCAACGGGCGCACCGAGGCCTCCCAGCGGGTGTGGAACGAGGCGCTTCCCTACTTACAGGGCGTGGATTCCCCGCTGGACAAGCTGGCCGAGGGCTATCAGGAAACGGTGAGCTACACCACCCAGCAGATGTACGACATTCTGGCCACCCAGTTTGCGGGGCTGGATCTGAGCGGCAGCGCGGACGGCTGGTTCGGTGAGACAAGCCTGACCGAGGCCGGCTATGTGGACACCGTGCAGGTGGGCGGGGCCTTTGTGAAGGGCACCCAGCTGCGCGCCGCCCTTTCGCTGCGCAGCAGCTGCTTTACCATCCAGCGCACCGAGGACGGCTTCGACGTGACCACCCTGGGCTACGGCCACGGGGTTGGCCTGAGCCAGTGCGGCGCCCAGGCCATGGCCGCCCAGGGCCAGAGCTGCGCCCAGATTTTAAGCTGGTATTTCCCCGGCACCACACTTGAGGAATATGCCGGATAATCCCCCCCTCCTTCCACTTTTTGACCGAATGGCAAAATGCCCGCCCGGGTGCTTCCCGGACGGGCATTTTTGTGCCCTTTTCTGATTTTGTAAAATGAAGGAAAATCTTCCGAAAGGCGCATTGACTTTTGCCGCCGCTGCGGTATGATAGGTGGCGTTACATTTTGCCAAAGCAAAGCGGCCCGCCCCTTGCAGCGTGCCTCGAATGGAGAGATTGTTATGACCAGATCCATGACCGCCGGTTCCCCGGCAAAGCTGATTCTGCTGTTCGCCCTGCCGCTGTTCATCGGCAACCTGTTCCAGCAGGTCTACAACATGGCCGACACCTTTATTGTGGGCCGTATGCTGGGCGTAAACGCACTGGCCGCAGTGGGCTGCACCGGCAGCCTGATGTTTTTGATCATCGGCCTTGCGCAGGGGCTTTCCGCCGGATTTTCCATCCTCACCGCCCAGCGCTTCGGCGCCGGCGACGCGGACGGCGTGCGCCAGAGCTACGCGGCCAGCCTGATTCTGGGCGGCGTGATCAGTGTGGTGCTCACGGCGGCCAGCGTGGCGGGTACCCGCCAGCTGCTGGTTCTGCTGCAAACCCCGCCGGAAATTCTGGAGGATGCCACCCGTTATCTGATGGTGGTGTTCGCGGGCATTCCTGCCACCATGCTGTTCAACGTGGTATCCAACGTGCTGCGCGCTTTGGGCGACAGCAAGACCCCGCTGTATTTTCTGGTGGCAGGCTGCCTGCTCAACATCGTGCTGGACGTGCTGCTCATCCTGTATACCCCGCTGGGGGTGATGGGCGCGGGCGTGGCCACCGTGATTGCCCAGCTGCTGGCCGGAGTCGCCTGCGTGGTCTACATTCACAGGGCCTTCCCCGCTCTGCGGCTGCATCGTTCGGACTGGAGGCTCAACCGCCGTGAGGTGCTGAGCCATCTGCACATGGGGCTGCCCATGGGTTTCCAGAGCAGCATCATTGCCATCGGTTCGCTGATGCTGCAATATGCCCTGAACAGTCTGGGCAGCACCGCGGTGGCCGCTTTCACCGCCGCCAACAAGCTGGAATCGCTGGGCACCCTGCCGCTGGGCAGCTTCGGCCTTGCCATGGGTACCTTTGTGGCCCAGAACTACGGCGCGGGCAAGCTGCACCGCATCCGCACCGGTGTTGTGCAGTGCAGCGCCATGGCCCTTGGCTGGTCCGCCTTTATGGGCGCGGTCTTTCTTTTGTTCGGCAAACCGCTGGCCCGGCTGTTCGTGGGGCACGACACCCGGGTAACCGATCTTTCCTATATCTATCTGTTCATTGTCGGACTGTCCATGTGGGTGCTGGCGCTGCTGTTCATCTTCCGCTACTCGCTGCAGGGGCTGGGTCAGAGCTTTGTGCCCACCTTTGCCGGCATCATGGAACTGGTGATGCGCGGCGTGTGCTCCGTGTGGCTGGTGGGGCCCTTTGGCTTCACCGGCGCATGCCTGGCCAATCCCATGGCCTGGACCGGCAGCGCGGTGCCCCTGATCATCGCCTTTTTCATCACCATGCGGCGGCTCACCCTCTACATGCCGGAGCATGAAGCGGAAGCCTGACCGGCTTACACCTTCCCCGTGCCCACTCGGGCCTGGATAAATTCCAGAATCCGGCGGCGCTCCGCCTCGTCGGCAAAGGCCTGAGGCGGCAGCAGGGTGACGATCCGTTTGTCCTTTTTCAGCACCAGCGTACCCCGCTGGTCCTGCACGGCGTCGATTCTCCCCCAATCCCAGAAGCTGCCCTCTTCACCCCGGGCGATCTGGATGCCTTCCTCATACAGCTCAAACCGGGCAGGCAGATTCATCAGTCCCGCCGGGCCGCCCCCCTGTACGGTGGCTTTTTCCCGCCGCCGTGGGCTTGCCTGCCCGATGATCAAGGCCAGCACCACCGCCGCGGCGATTCCCTTGACCAGAGGCCCGCCGGGCATCAGCAGCAGAACGATCAGCAGCGCGACCGCGCCGCCCAGCGCCAGACGCAGGCTCATCCGGCGCTTCCAGGCATCGGCAGCGGAATAACTGGCCGCCCACACCAGCCCCGGCCGGGGCGTGATAAGCGACCGCCAGAGGGTTTCGTCCAGCGGCTGTGCGTCACGCACCCGCTCGTTCACGGTGCGCTGCAGCTCTGCAAAGCCGCCCTGCGCCGCCAGCTCCCGGGCGGAAATGGCCACCACGCAGCTGCGCCCGGCGCACAGCAGCACCAGATCCCGCCCCTGTACCAGCCGGACACCCGGGTTCCAGTGGATGGCCAGCAGCTGCCGGCCGTCCTGCCGGTAAACGCGCAGAATCTGCTGGCTGAGCACCAGACGGCGAAGGCCCTCCGGCTGCTCCAGAAACCGCCGGTATGCTCTGCGGTTGAAAGCCACAGTGCGCCCGATCATCCAGAACGCGACACCCCAGAAGAGCACCAGAAGCCCCAGTGTCTTCCAGCCGTACCACAGAAAATTCGCGCCCCAGAAGGCAAAGCCCCAGCAGATCTGCCGCAGCTCATATACGCCCAGCGCCGCCAGAAAAACCGGCCCCAGAATGCCGAAAATTCCTGCCGGGCTGAGCAGAGTCTTTTGTCTCAGCAGCTGCCAGGCCTGCCGGCGCAGAGTGCGGTCGGCGGTATATTCGATCTCGTACATGGCGATTCCTCGCTTTCCTGTATGGATTTTCCTATTATTATACCATGAAAAGCAAAAGGGAGGGAAGCAGCGCTTCCCTCCCTTTTTTCCGTGTCGTTCGGCCAAATCAGGTGCGGGCCAGACCGTCCACACTGAGCACCACGCCGGTGATGTAGCTGGCCATCTCGCTGGCCAGGAACACGAAGGCGTTGGCCACCTCTTCCGGCTTGCCGATGCGGCCCAGCGGAATCTGGGCGCTCAGGGCCTGGATGACCTGCTCGGGCACCGCGCGCATCATGTCGGTATCGGTGATGCCGGGAGCCACCGCGTTCACCCGGATGCCGTGCTTGCCCAGCTCCCGGGCCAGCGAAAGAGTGAAGCCGTTCACTGCGAACTTGCTGGTGGGATAGGCAATGCCACTGGGCTGGCCGTAGCGGGACACCATGGAGCTGGTGTTCAGGATTACGCCGCTGCCCTGGGCCTGCATGATGGGCGTCACCGCGCGGGCACAGGTGAACACGCCCTTCACGTTCAGGTCCATCACCTTTTCAAAGGTGGCCTCGTCGTATTTGTCGAAGGGGGTGGAGTCGGACATGCCTGCATTGTTCACCAGAACATCAATGCGGCCGTACTCCTGCGCCACCTTCTGGAAGGCGGCCTCCACGCTGGCCAGATCGGAAAGATTCGGCGCGATGCCCGCCACCTTCGCGTTCGGGTCCTTCTCCTTCAAAGCGGCCACCGCTTTCTCTGCCGTTTCCTGCCGGGAGCCGGTGAGAATCACGGTAGCACCCTCCCGCAGGAAGGCCTCCACCGTGGCCAGGCCGATGCCCCGGGTTCCTCCGGTAACGATGGCGATCTTGTTTTCCAAAAGCATCATCCATACCTCCTTTTTATTCTTGCCCGCAGCCTTCTGCGTGCGGGATTTTCTGATTAATTTTATTATAGCACCTTTGCGGCCGGCAGATGGTGAGCAACGCACAGAAAAACGCAGAAGCGCCGCTGGAAAACCAGCGGCGCTTCTGCGTATAACATGATTCCAAAGGGAAGGATCAGTTCAGGATGGTCAGTTCGGTCTCGGGATCGAACAGATGGATCTTGTGAGGATCGAAGGCAACGGTAACGTTGCTGCCGTTCTTGGCCTTGGAGGTGGGAGCTACACGGGCGGTCATCTTGTTGCCCTTGTATACCAGGTACAGGTAGATCTCGGAGCCCATCAGCTCGGAAACCTCAACAGTGGCCTCCAGCTTGCACTCGCCCTGCTTGTTCACGAACTCGGGATCGTCCTTGATGTCCTCGGGACGAACGCCGGCCTTGACCTTCTTGCCAACGTAGGCATCCAGCTTGCCGTCGGTGGTCTTCTCCTTGGGCAGGTCGATGCGGTCGCCGGACAGATCCAGGTAGTAACCATTGCCGTCCCTGTTCAGGGTAGCATCCAGGAAGTTCATCTGGGGGCTGCCGATGAAGCCGGCAACGAACATGTTGATGGGGAAGTCGTACAGGTTCTGCGGGGTGTCGACCTGCTGCACGATGCCATCCTTCATAACCACGATGCGATCGCCCATGGTCATGGCCTCGGTCTGGTCATGGGTAACGTAGATGAAGGTGGTAGCCAGCTTCTGGTGCAGCTTGATGATCTCGGTGCGCATGCTGGTACGCAGCTTGGCGTCCAGGTTGGACAGAGGCTCGTCCAGCAGGAACACGGCCGGGTTACGAACCATGGCGCGGCCCAGGGCAACACGCTGACGCTGACCACCGGACAGAGCCTTGGGCTTGCGGTCCAGCAGGTGCTCGATGTCCAGCACGCGGGCAGCCTCACGAACACGCTTGTCGATCTCGGCCTTGTCTACCTTGCGCAGCTCCAGGCCGAAAGCCATGTTCTTGTAAACGGTCATGTGGGGGTACAGAGCGTAGTTCTGGAACACCATGGCGATGTCGCGGTCCTTGGGGGCCACGTCGTTCACCAGACGGTCGCCGATGTACAGCTCGCCCTTGCTGATCTCTTCCAGACCAGCGATCATGCGCAGGGTGGTGGACTTACCGCAGCCGGAGGGGCCAACCAGAATGATGAACTCCTTGTCGGCGATCTCCAGGTTGAAATCCTTAACGGCGGTAACGTCGCCGGGGTAGATCTTGTAGATGTGACGCAGGCTGATGCTTGCCATGGGAATCGACACTCCTTTTTATTGTTGATAAGGTTTGAATTTGTCTTTTGTTGATACGCTTGACCGCGTATCTCGTTGCTAATATAATAATACCAGACTTTTTCCGGATTTAAATAGCACTTTATTGATATGAGGTGACGTAAAATTGATTTTTGATCCGCTTGCTTTCTGCGAGCTGGCCGAGCCGCGGGACCTGCAGTTCTCCACCCCCCTGTCGCTGGAGGGCGAAGGGCTGTGGGTGGGGGTATTGTCCAGCGGGCAGTGTGCCCTGGCCGACGAGGAAGCCCCCCAGCTTGCCGGGGCGGGCAGCCTGCTGCTGGGCGCCTCCCCCCTGCGGCTGGTGCCCGCCGAGCCCTGTCATCTGGCGGCGGTGCGTCTGGTGGGGCAGGCCCCCGCCGCCTTTGCCGCCGGTCTGGAAGGCCCCATGTTCGCGGCAGGTGCATCCTGCCCCGGCGCAGCCGAGCTGGTGGCCCAGCTGGTAAGCGCTCCTTCCCCCCGCCGGGCCTCCTCCCTCGGCTACCAGCTGCTGTGCGAGAGCGCCCGGGCGGATGCCGCCGCCCCCAGCTACCCGCCGCTGGTCACCATGGCCATTGCCGCCATGCGGGAACACTACGCCGGGCTGTATGGCGTGGAGGAGCTGAGCGAAAGTCTCGGGGTGAGCAAGAGCCATCTGGTGCGGGTGTTCAAGGCGGCGGTGGGTGTGCCGCCGGGCCAGTACCTGACCGGGGTGCGCATCGAGGCCGCCAAACAGCTGTTGTGTCACCGGGAGTATCCGCTGGAGGTGGTGGCCAGTCTGTGCGGTTTTTCCGGGGCCAACTATCTGTGCCGGGTATTCAAGAAGGCCACCGGCCAGAGCCCCACCGCCTGGCGGGCGGCCGCCGCCGGGGTGCCGGAGCTTCCGGAGCTGCCCCAGGAACGGGAGCTGTATGTGTGAGCTTTTTCTCCTTATATAGTAAGAGAAAATCTCCGCAGCCCATGCTTTTAACAAATCCCACCCCCATTTCAGAAAAGATTTTGTTTTTTGTGCAAAATTTCTGCATATTTTGGGCTATAAATTTCCTCCGGAAGGCTGTATGATAAAGATAAGACCGCGATTTGCAGGCAGGGTGCGCCCCCGCTTTGCGAGTTTCACCGAAAAATACAAAGAACGGAGTGTATCACAATGAAAGTTGTTGTTACCAAAAGCTACGATGAAAGCTGCGCCTATGTGGCCGATATGATCTGCAAACTGGTGAACGAGAAGCCCAACTGCAAGCTGGGCCTGGCCACCGGCGGCACCCCCGTACCCATGTACAAGAAGCTGATCGAGGCCAACAAAGCCGGCAAGGTGGACTTCTCTCAGGTACATACCGTGAACCTGGATGAGTACTGCGGCATCCCCGAGACCCACGACCAGAGCTACCGCTACTTCATGAACACCAACCTGTTCGATCACATCAACATCGACAAGGCCAACACCTACGTTGCCAAGGGCATGGGTGACGCGGAAGCCAACGCTGCCGAGCTGGAAGCCAAGGTTCGTGAGGGCGGCGTTGCCGACCTGCAGCTGTTGGGCATCGGCAACAACGGTCATATCGCCTTCAACGAGGCCAGCGACCATCTGATCAGCGTTGCTCACATCGAGAAGCTGACCGAGAGCACCATCAACGCCAACGCCCGCTTCTTCGAGAAGAAGGAGGACGTTCCCACCACCGCCATCACCATGGGCATGGGCGACATCATGGCCGCCAAGTGCGTGGTTCTGATCGCCACCGGCCTGGCCAAGACCGACGCCATCAAGGGCCTGGTTATGGACAACGTGATCACCACCCAGAACCCCAGCAGCATGCTGAAGATGCACGAGAACGTGGTTGTCGTGATTGATCAGGAGCTGGCTGACGCGGTTGGCTACAAGGGCTAAGCGTTTCGTTTTCCACAAAACAATTACTCCCCGGTGAAAAACCGGGGAGTTTTTTATTGTCGTGCTAAAAATAAAAACAGCGGGCGGAATTCTCCACTCGCTGTTTTTTGTTGTGTTCTGTTAAAAGCTTCGCCAGCTGTCCAGCCCGTCCGGCAGATGACCGGCCCAGAAGCCGGCCAGAATCTCTGCGGCCCGGGGCCGGCTTACGCCGCCCAGCTCCCGGGTGATGGCCGGCCCGCCGGGCTGCTCCATCACCACCTGCACCGCCAGCCCGCCGTCCGGGTCGGTGGTACAGTGCATGGAGCGGCAGCCTGCAAGGGGTTCGGGCGGGGTCAGCACCAGATAACCCGCGCTCACGCCCACCGCTTCCACCGCACGGCTCAAAGCGGCGGCATCCGGCTGGCGGGCTGGCTCGCCCTCCACGGTCAGCTGCCACAGGCCGGTGTCGTTTTTGCGGCCGGGGCGCTGCTCCTCCGGCAGGCCCGGGTTCAGCCGCTGGCGGCGCTGCTCTTCCCTGCGCCGTTCAATGGCCTGCCGATCCCTTCGGCGGGCACGCACAGTGGAATAAATCGCCAGCCCCAGCATCACAACCACCAGCACTCCCAGCAGCACCGGAAGCAGCATCTGAAAGAAAAATGCGCTCATGCTTTGCCCTTCTCTCCTTCTGCCTTATTCCTCGCCCCGGCCACGCCGGGCCAGAACCTTCACGCTGCTGGCATACTCCGAGGGGGTCATGCCGGTAACCTTTTTGAAATGGCGGGAAAAATAGTGGATGGAATTGTACCCCAGCAGGGCCGCGATCTCGGTGAAGTTATGGCTGCCCTCCCGGATCATCTCCTTGGCCTTCTGGATCTTCAGATTGCCGAAGTACTCCATGGCGCCGCCGCCGGTCTTTTCCCGGAAGACCTTTTGCAGATAGCTGCGGCCCACCAGATTGTCGCGGCAGATGTCGCTCAGGGTCAGGCGGCGCTGGATGTTATTTTCCAGATACTGCTGTACCCGGCTCAAAAACTCGTTCTGGCTGCGCTCCCGGATCAGGCTGGTGGGCTTTGCCACCACCGGGCTGTCGCCCCGGCGTACCATATCCAGCAGCATGGTCTCCAGCGAAAGGCCGATCACCTGCTCGGCGCCGAAGGCCGCATCTTCCCGGCGGGTCAGATGCTGGGCCAGGGGGTCGTCCAGCGGGGTGGAGAAGGCCGCACCGGCCATCTCCACAATGCGGGCCATGAGCACCCGGTCGGTGTCGCTGGCCATGAGCACCCGGCCCTTGAAAAACTCCATGGCAGGGCTGGAACATTCGAAGGACACAATCACAATGTTGGGCGCGTCCTTGCCGGTGGCCCGGATATTATGGTATTCGCCGGGTGCGTGGAAGATCATCTGCCCCTTTTTCAGCAGCTTTTCCTCCTCGCCCGCGGTCACATAGACTTCGCCCTTGTCCGCATAGACAAATTCCCAAAAGTCATGACTTTCGCCGGTGAAGGCATAGTCCGGGCCATATTCAAAATAATGTACCGAATAAATGCGGTCGATGCGCAGCACCTTTTCCAGCTCCAGTGCCTGATAGCCCATCTGCTTGCAGCTCCTCTCCTGTGGAAGAGGGGCGGTTCGCCCCTGCTTGTTCACCCGTATTCCGGTTTCTTCTAGTTTGTAGTATATCCTAAAACGACCGATTGTGCAAATGTTTTCTTTTTTTCCGCCAAAAACAGCCCGCTCTGGCAGCGTTTGCGCCGATATGTTATACTGAAACTGATACTGCAAATGCGGGCAGCCCCCACCGGGCTGCTCCGGAGGAAAAACAAAGAGAGGAAGGACCAATGCAGCGATTCAAACAATATTTTTATACCGACTGGTCATTCTACAAGCGAATGCTGGCCATCACCATTCCCATCGCTCTGCAGAACGTGATCAGCCTGGGCGTGAACATGATGGACACCATCATGCTGGGCCAGCTGGGCGACGTGGCCATTGCCTCGGCCAACCTGGGCGGCCAGCTGTTCACCATTCTGGACGTGGTGGGCTTCGGCCTGGCCAGCGGCGCGGCGGTGCTGATTGCCCAGTACTGGGGCAAGCGGGACATGCTGCGCATCCGCCAGATCTTCGCGCTCACCTTGCGGGTGGTGCTGGTGGTGAGCAGCCTGTTCGCTCTGGTGGGGCATTTTCTGCCCCGGCAGGTGCTGGCCATTTACACCAATGACCCGGCGGTGATTGCATCCGGCGCGGAGTACCTGAAGCTGCTCTCCATCAGCTTTGTGCTGTTCAGCTTTTCCAACTGCTACATCATGTGCCTGCGGGCGGTGGAGCAGGTGCGCATCAGCATGGTGGTATACGGCTGCAGCTTCTTTATCAACGTGTTTTTCAACTACTGCTTCATCTTCGGCAAGCTGGGCGCACCGGCCTGGGGCGTGCGGGGCGCGGCCTTCGGCACCGTGATGGCCCGCCTGTTCGAGCTGTGCGCCACGCTGGTGTACATGTGCTTCATTGAAAAGCGGGTCTGCTTCACCCCCCGCTGGCTGCTGCAGCTGAAAAGCGGCCTGGGCTGGGATTACGTGCGCAACAGCGTGCCGGTGGTGAGCAACGAGCTGCTGTGGGGCGTGGGGCTTTCGGTGGTAAACCTGACCATCGGCCACATGGGCGCCAGCTACACCAGCGCCATGAGCATCGTGAACGTGTTCAACCAGCTGGTGAGCGTGTTCACCTTCGGCATGTCCGCCGCCAGCGCGGTGGTGGTGGGCAAGACCATCGGAGAAGGGCGCATTCAGGACGCAAAGCGCGCCGCCAACAGCTCGGTGCTGGTGGGTCTGTGCCTGAGCCTTATCTGCATGACCCTGCTGCTGGTGGGCCGGCCCTACATTCTCAGCCTTTACAACGTGAGCCAGCTGGCCCACGAAACCGCCTTTGCCATGATGACCATTCTGGCCCTGATGCAGCCCTTCCAGGCGGTGGGCTGCGTGATGATTGTGGGCGTGCTGCGCGGCGGCGGCGACGTGCGCACCAACCTGATTCTGGACAGCGGCCTTCAGTGGTGCCTGGCCATCCCCCTGGGCCTGCTCACCGGCTTTGTGCTGCACTGGAGCGCCCCGGTGGTGTTCTTCTTCCTGCGGTGCGACAACATTGTGAAGAGCATCGCGGGCCTGATCCGGCTGCGCAGCGGCAAGTGGATCCGGGTGGTCACCCGGGAGGCCGCCTGAGCACAGCCGCCCCCGCACAATTCACGGCGAAAGGCTCAAGGCTGTATCACGCCAAAATTGTGCGGCATTGCCCTCTATTTTTTCCACCCCTTCCCACAAGGGACAGGGGTGGTGAATTTTAAAAGAAAGTGGAGATGTGTTGTTATGAGCAAGATCGCATGGATCGGCACCGGCGTAATGGGCCGTCAGCAGGCAGGCCATCTGGTAAAGGCCGGGCATTCGGTGAAGGCTTACAGCCGCCGCTATGAGGCGGTGTGCCAGCAGGCCGAGGAATTCGGCTTTACCCCCTGCGCCACCATCCGCGAGGCGGTTGCCGACGCGGAATTCGTGTTCGTGATGGTGGGCTACCCGGCAGACGTGGAGCAGGTGTTCTGCGGCCCCGAGGGCATTCTGGAGAACGCCCCTGCCGGCGCGGTGGTGGTGGATATGACCACCTCCAGCCCCACGCTCGCCCAGAAGCTGTATGCGCTGGGCAAGGAGAAGGGCATCGCCGTGATGGATGCCCCGGTCTCCGGCGGCGACAAAGGCGCCCGGGAAGCCACCCTGTCCATCATGGTGGGCGGCGACGAGGAAGCTTTTGAAAAAACTCTGCCCCTGTTTGAGTGCATGGGCAAGAGTGTGCTGCTGATGGGCCCCGCGGGCTACGGTCAGCACACCAAGGCGGCCAACCAGATTGCGGTGGCCGGCGCAACGGCAGCGTACACCGAGGCCATCCTCTATGCCGAGAAGGCCGGGCTGGACCCCCACAAGATGCTGGCGGCCATCGGCGGCGGCGCAGCGGGCAGCTGGCAGATTGCCAACATGGCCCCTCGTGCGCTGGCCGGCGACTTCGCCCCCGGCTTCTTTGTGAAGCACTTCATCAAGGACATGAAGATCATCCGGGAGGAAGCCGCCCAGCGGGGCGTGGAGCTGGAAATGCTGGACAGTGTGCTCCATCTGTATGAGGAGTTCGCCGCGGCGGGCGGCGAGAACGAGGGCACCCAGGCTCTGATCGATTTCTATCGCAAAAAATGAGCAAAGCAAAAGGGGCAGCGGATACTGCCCCTTTTTTGCTGTATTCAGCTGTGGATCAGATCCAGCGGCTTTGCACCCTGGCCCCGGTGTTCGGCCCGCCATGCAATCAGCTGGGCCGCCACGCTCACGGCAATCTCCGCCGGGGTTTCCGCCCCGATGGAAAGGCCGATGGGGGTGCTCACCCGGGCGAACTGCTCCGGACCGAAGCCCTCCTCTTCCAGCTTCTGGCGGGTCATGGCGATCTTACGGCGGCTGCCCATCAGGCCGATGTAGCCCGCCGGGGTGGCCAGCGCCTCGCGCAGCACCTCGTAATCGTGCTCGTGGCCCCGGGTCATGATGACGATCAGGTCCTCTTCGGTGGGCTCCAGCCGGTTTACCGCGGCGGCCATCTCTTCACAGAGCACACCCGCCGCGCCGGGGAACGCATCCTTCACCGCGAATTCCGGCCGGTCGTCCACCACCCAATATTCAAATTCCAGTGCGGGCAGCAGCGCCGCCAGCGCCCGGGCCACATGGCCCGCGCCGAACAGCAGCACCCGGCCGGAGCCGCTTTGCGCCGCCCGCCGGGCCAGCTCCTGCGCCGATTCCCTGCCTGCGGGCAGATACAGAAACTCCACCCGCACCTGGCCGCCGCAGGCCATGCCCACCTGGTTGGGGCCCCTGTCGTTCAGGTCGTATTCCTCCACAGCGCTCTGCTGTTCGGCCAGTGCCCGGGCGGCCCGCTGCTGGCACACCGCCTCCACCCTGCCGCCGCCAATGGTACCGATGCTCTCGCCACCGGCCAGCACCGCCATGAAAGCCCCCGCGTGCCGGGGGGCAGAGCCTTTGCTTTCCAGAATGGTCACCAGCACCGCCGGTTCGGTTTCCAGCCGCCGGGCCAGCTGCTTCATGCCCTGATTCATCGCTTTTCTCCTTCTGTGCGCCGGGCATATCGCACCGGCCCCGTTTCATATTACTGTTAGAGCAACACCGTACAATTCTCATGCGTTATTTCCTTTAGCATATCACGCCTGCTTGCAGATGACAAGCCGGTTGACAAACATCCTTCTTTCGCGGTACGCTGGAACAGCGATCCACGGCTTTTTTGAAAGAAAATGCCGAACCGAATCGTTTTTACAGCAGTTGCCCTTTCTGCGGCCGCTGATCTTACACCAAGCAATCCCGATACCGCCGCACCCATGACGGCAAAGGAGGAACCATGTCATTCACACTGCCCGTTTACCGCGCGCCGGATTTTTCCGCGCCCGCCTTCACCCGCTGCCCTGACGCCCGCTTTGTTCCCGCCCCCTGTGACGGGGCCGCGCCGGAGGGCTACCACAGCACCAGCATGTATCCGGAATACTTCCGCATCAACGGATGCTGGACGCTGGCCGAGGAAAGCCGGATGGACAGCTGCGTGGTATTGCGGGGCAGCGGCCGGCTGGACGTGGTGGAGCTGCGCAACCTGAAAGCGGGCGACCGGGTGGCCCTGGGCCGCACCGATGACGGAGCGGATGGCATCTACCTGCACACCGGCGGTTTTGCCGCCCCGGAGGAGCAGGCCGAAACCGACGCCTTCACCTTCCGGCAGGGGCGCAGCCGGGAGACCTCCTACACCAGAGATTATGACCGGCTGATTCAGCTGCTGCGCCACGAGAAGGAGCACGGCAACATCCTCTGGGTGATGGGGCCCGCCTTCTCCTTTGACGCGGGCGCCCGCGCCGCCATGCAGGCGCTGGTGGAGGCCGGTTATGCCCACGGCCTGCTGTCAGGCAACGCGCTGGCCACCCACGATCTGGAGGGCGCGCACCTGCACACCGCCCTGGGGCAGGACATCTACACCCAGCAGAGCATGCCCGGCGGCCATTACAATCATCTGGATGTGATCAACCGGGTACGCCGCTGCGGCAGCATTCCCCGTTTCATTCAGGAATACAACATTCAGGATGGCATCATGTACAGCATTGTGAAGCAGGGCGTACCCTTTGTGCTTACCGGCTCCATCCGGGACGACGGCCCCCTGCCTGAGGTAATCGGTGATGCCTATCAGGGCCAGGCCGCCATGCGGGGGCTGGTGAAGCAGGCCACCACCGTGATCTGCCTGGCCACCATGCTGCACACCATCGCCGCCGGCAACATGACCCCCAGCTTCCGGGTGCTGCCGGACGGCACCATCCGCCCGGTGTATCTGTACACCGTGGACGCGGACGAATTTGTGGTGAACAAGCTGCTGGACCGGGGCAGCCTGTGCGCCACCACCATGGTGACCAACGTGCAGGATTTCATCACCAAGCTGGCCCACGGTCTGGGCGTTCTGTAAGAGGTTTATGTTACATAAATAAAGAAAGGAAGTGCCCTCCATGCGCCGGGCCCTGTTTGCGTTGATTCTATCTGCTGCGGTTCTCTCCGGCTGCTCCTCCCCCTCTGTTTCGGAGGGGAACGGGAAATCCGCTCCCGCCAGCCAGTCCTCTGCCGATGCATCTTCTTCCGTCGCCGCACCGCCTGCACAGGGCGCGGTAAACGAGGCCCAGCTGCGCTGGAAATCGGAGGCCCCGGTGGCTCTGCGTCAGGCGCTGACGCTGGCCACCGATCTTCCGGTCATGGAATTTCTGATGCCTGCTCTGACCGGGCAGGACGCGGTGGTGCTGGTGGGAAAGCCGGAGCTGAGCGTGCCCCAGGCCGCCTTTTACGTGACCGAAACCGAAGCCCTGCCGCTGGACATCGGCCCCTGCGGGCCCCGGAGCATACAGCGCCTTTCGGTGGAGGAGGGCGAAACCTGGGTGATGATCACCGAACAGCAGCTGGGCGTTTCGCCCCCGGCCAGCTACTTTTTCCATCTGGATAAGGACGGCGCGCTGACCAGCTTTTCTCTGCGGGATCCCGAGAGCGGCCAGCCGCTGGCGGTGTCCGCTCAGGCAGAGGAGGACCGCACCCGGTTTTCGCTGGTGGTCAGCCGGCTGGACGGCGGCTGCACCCGCATAGAACCCGCGGACGGGATGGACAATTCCTATCTTTGGGTCACCGAGGCGGGGAGCTTTCTGCCCACCGGCCGCAGTGTGCATCACTATCCTCTGGTGCTGGAAAACGGCAGCTTTTATGAGCTGGGGGCCGTTCCGCTGGAGGAGGAGCAGTTTTTGCAGCTGTTCCCCGAGGGCAGTGACTGGCTGGCCCGGATGCTGGAACACGAGACCCGTCTGGTTCGGGAGGATACGCTGGACAGTGAATACACGTTTCTGTACCGGGGCGACGGCACGGTGGACGTGAACCTGCGCTACGGGGATTTTGACTGGGGCTGGCAGTGCTGCCATCTCACCCTGACCCCCGGCCAGCCCCTTCCCGAGCCGGGCACCCCGGAGGGCATCTTCCAGCCGGGCCGCCGTATGGAAGCCGGTTGCCCGGCCATCGCCCGGCAACCCCGGCTGCCCGACGCCCTTGCCGAATCCGGCGGGGGCCAATGAATCAATCTGACCACAGGAGGAACTCAATTTTGATCAAACGCATTGCATCCGTTCTGTTTGCCGCCCTGATGCTGGGCGGCGTTCTGGCAGGCTGCGGCGGTGAAGGCGCTTCCGAAGCCCCTTCCGCTCCGGCTGCCACGCCCCAGAGCACACCCGAACCCACCGCCGAACCCACTCCCACGCCGGATCCGGAGGCGGTCTGGGCCCAGGCCGGCAAGGACACCATGGCCTGGCTGCAAAGCCAGCCCGGCTTTGAGGAGCTGGATCTGACCGTACAGGAGGGCTTCCCCTATTTTCTGGCGGTGAACCGGGACGCCAACACCGTGACCGTTTACACCGCCGATGAGAACGGCCAGTACACCAAACCCTATATGTCCATGGTGTGCAGCGGCGGCACCGACACCCCAACCGGCTACTGGAACACCCCGGTGAACTACGACTGGCGGCTGCTCTCCGGCCCCTGCTACGGCCAGTACGCCACCCGCATCGACGGGCCGTACCTGTTCCACTCGGTTCCCTACTACACCCAGCACAAGGATGATCTGGAATACGACGAGTTCAACAAGCTGGGCACCACGGCTTCGCTGGGCTGCATCCGGCTGGCGGTTGTGGACGTGCGCTGGATTTACGAAAACTGCCCCATCGGCACCCCGGTGGCCATTTATGACGACGCATCCAACCCCGGCCCCATGGGCAAGCCGGACACCCTGACCATTGACCCGGCAGACGAGAACCTGCGCGGCTGGGACCCCACCGACCCGGACCCGGCCAACCCCTGGAGCGATGAATATCTGGACGGCACCGCCATCCGCAGCGCCGCCGCACAGGCCGACTGGGATGCCTTCAAATCCAGCGAGGCCTTTACTCAGAATCTGACTCCCACCGACCTGCAGGGCTGGAGCCACGACAGCGCCATTGTGGGCACCCGGGGCTGACCTCTCTTCCTTTTTTCACAAACAGAAAGACCCGTGCGGGCTTGCCAATTTGGCAGCCCCACGGGTCTTTTTTGTTTTGCTGATTCAGCGGGCAGGTTTACCAGTCCCACCGGAAACCGGCGGCCTGCAGATCGCCGCGCACCGCGTAATACTCCTGCTCAAAGGTCACATACTCGCCGGCGGCCAGCGCATCCAGCTGGCGCTCGCAGGCGCAGGCGGCCCGGGCCAGCGTGTGCGCCGCTTCGGCGGGGCAGCCCTCGTGGCTGCAGGCCAGCAGATACTGCATCACGTTGGGCAGATACTGCACCGCAAAATCCGCCGCCTGGGCGGGGTCCGCCCCTTCGGCCTCCAGCGCCGCCAGCAGCCCGGCGCAACTGCTTTTCAGCCGCTCAAACTGCCAGGCCAGCATGGGGGGCTGGTCGAAGGTGCTGCCCATGCCTTCCATGGCGCGAACCGCACCCCGCAGGCTGCCCAGCACCCGCTGCTCCACCGGCAGATTCTGCGGCAGGCTGGGCGGCGGGGGTACGGGCACCGGAGCATGCTCCGGCTCATCCAACCCCAGCACCGGCAGCACATGGGCAGGCAGCAGGGCGTTCACCACCAGCAGCATGCCACCCACCAGCAGCGGCACCGACAGAATCGTGAGCGTGGTGCGCAGCCAGCCCCAGGGGCTGGGAAGAAGAATACACACGGCAGCCAGCACAAAGCAGGCGGCAGCCGCCATCCAGAATCGTTTTTTCACAGGGCAAAGCCCCCTTTCGTTTTAATTACATTGCTTGCAGCGGCTTCAGCTGCGCCGCTGGTACAGGTAATAGTGCATGGTGCTGTAACCCTTGTTGCGCAGATACTCCTCGGTGCCGTCCGCCACCAGCTCGTACCGCTCCAGAATCGCGGGCTCCTTCTCCTGCTTGTATTGTTCCTTGTCCTCTTCCTCGGTGCGGGCGATCACAAACTCCACATCCGCTGTTTGCAGGGTGGTTTCCATCTGCCGGTTCATCTCGTCCAGCGGCAGGTTGAACACGCCGATGAATTTCTGCGTGGGCATCACGTCGCACACGGTGTAAAACCCACCGTCCAGCAGGTGGAGCATCGCCATGCTCCGGTCCTCGGACTGATCCACCACCTGCTTGAACTGGTACTGCACCGTCTGCTCCAGCGGCTGCAAAAACGCCTGCCGATTGGGGCTGTGCCACAGCGCGTAGCCCACCCCCAGCACCAGCGCCGCAGCCACCGCAACGCGGCTCAGCAGCCCGGCGGGCAGGGGCATGCGCTCCAGCAGTAGCTGCGCCGGGCCCAGCAGAGCCAGAAAGCCCAGCGGCACGAACAGCACAAAGGGCATGCCGTAATAAATGTAGGCGTTGGAGGTGGCGCCATAAATGCCCACGGCCATGAGCACGGCACAGGCCAGAACCAGCACCCGCTCCCAGATGCCGCGCCCCTTTCCCGGCCAGAACACAAACCAGACAAGACCGGCCACGGCAAACACCGCGAAGGTCCAGTTCAGGCGCAGCATGTAGGCAAGGCTGTTCGTCACCGCGGCCAACACCCCGGCAAGGCTCAGCGAACCGCCGGAGCCGTAGAGGAACAGATTGTTGTAGAAATAGCACTGCCACAGATCGCCCAGCGCACCGTTCATGCCAAAGTAGAGCAGCCAGGGCAGGCAGGCCAGCGCAAAGCCGCCGAAAAAGCCCGCTGTAAGCCGCGCCGCGGCCTTCGGCCCGCCCCGGTAAATCTCGTGAACGAACAGCACCAGCCCCAGCGCGGCGAAGATGCCGCACAGGGTATATTTGGTCCAGAACACCGCGCCGCACAGTACGCCCAGCGCCAGTGCGCCGCCCCAGCCCAGCGGCCGGTTCTCCCGCAGCGCCCGCAGGCCCAGATACAGCCCCGCCGCAAACAGCGGCAGGCACAGCTCTTCCATGCTGTCGCCCATCTGGAAGCTGGGGCAGGAAAAGCTCACCGCCAGCACCAGCGGCAGCGCCGCAAAGCGCAGCGACCCTGCGCCGTACAGGGCCATGATCTTCTGGCAGAACCACAAAAACACACCGGCCGCCAGCATCTCCAGCAGGAACACGCCCAGAAAGCCGTTCCGCTGCACAAAGCTGGCCAGACCATGCAGAAACAGCACCAGCGGGCCCTTCTGCTCATAAATATCCCGGTAAAGCACCTGCCCCCGCACCATGCTCTTGCCCACGGTGAAAAAGCACTGGGCGTCGCCCCAGTTGTTCAGCGGGTAAAAAAACGAGCTGCGGCTGCAAACCGAGACCACGCCCGCCGCGCAGGCAAACGCCCAGACCCAGGCCACAAGGGGCTTTTTCCATTGTTGGGTGAAATATTTCAAGGGGATTTTCTCCTTTTACTTGCAGCGTCAGGTACTATTATAACACAAAATGCCCGCCCTCAAAAAGAGGGCGGGCAGAAATGCTTTTGTGGAATCTTACTTGACCTCGGGCAGGCTGGCAGCAGCGGAGCTCTGGCCAACGCGGCGGGTCATCTCGTCCGGAGCTTCGGGGCGGAACTTCACCTCGGGGTACTCCTCGTCCATCACGCGGGCAGCGGTCTCCAGAATGATGTCGCCGCCGCGGCCGCTCATCACGCGGCCCATCATCTGCACATGATGGATGTCGTAGAACTGAGCGTACAGGCCCATGGTGTGGCCCAGGTATACGCCGATGCTCTCGTACACCTTGATGGCGCGCTCGTCGTTCTCAGCCATCAGGCCCTGAACAACCTTCAGGCGCTTTGCCGGGGGCTCGGTCTCGTCCAGCTCGATGCCGGCGCGGGGAGCCAGCTTGTTCACACCGTCCTGGCTGAAGTACTTCACGCCGCAGCCGATGTCGCCGCTCCACTCGTCCTCCATGGCGTCGGGCTGGCCGTCCACGGGGGCGAAAGCCAGCTCGTTCAGCCAGCCGCAGATGTTGCCCTCGCCGTCCACATAGCCAACCGCCTCGCTGGTGCCCATGGCGATGCCCATGATGCCGTTCTCACCCAGGCCCATAGCACCGGCCAGAGCGGAAACGTCGCCGTCGTTGGCAACCACAACGGGGATCTCGTAACCCAGGATGCGGCTCAGATCCTCGGCAGCGCGGGTGTAGATGTTCTTCACCTTGGCGTCGAAGTCTTCCTTGCCCACCTTCAGGAACAGGCTGGCAACCATGCACTTGTTGTCGATGTAAACACCGGCGGAGGAAACGCCGATGCCGTCCACCTTGCGGCCCTTCTCCAGAATCTTGGCGGCAGCAGTCTCCATGGCAGCCAGGATGCCCAGATAGTGGTAGTCGGGGTTGGAGTTGACCTTCGGGTACCACACAACCTCTTCGCTGTAAATGGTCTCGCCGTCGATCACGGCGCTTACCTTGCGGTCGGATCCGCCGGCGTCGAAGCCGATGCGGGCGCCGTTGGTGTGGCGGCCAACGCTCTCAGTCTTCTGGAAGGGAGCGGGCTTCTGGTCGTAGGGCAGGGCCACTACTTCGAACTCACGCTCGTAAACGCCTTCCATGAAGTTCTTGTCGAACTCACGGCTGCCGCCCACGGAGTAGGCCTTCTTGATGCCCTCAGCCAGCTTGTCGTCGCCGCAGATGTACACCTTGAAGCCGCCCCAGCTCCACAGCAGGAACTTTACCAGACGATCCACATAGTAGGCGTCGGCCTCGGCCATTTCGGGGGTGTCGTATACCTTGCACTCCCAGGTGCCGATCTGGCCGCCGCTGCGCTCCACAGCGATGCACAGGGGCTTGGTGGCGCCCATGGAGTAGTGCTTGAAGAACAGGCCCAGAGGCACAAAGCCCTGGTCCAGCTCAGGCAGATTCTTTACGGGGATCTCAACATTCAAGAATTTCATGTTTTTCCGTCCTTTCGTGTCATCACCGGCGCTTCGGCCCGTGGCCCGCTGCGCACTGCGCCGGGCTGCGGGCCCGGCCGCTTCTCTTGCTTTCATTGTAGTACATCCCGCGGCGCAGCGTCTAGTGCAAAGCGGCTTTACAATTTGTACTTTCGTGTATTTTTGGGCGCTGTGGCCAAAATCACTGCCCCATGTTCACAGCTTTTTCGCTATATTATTAGATGGAAGTGCGTCCGCTGCCGGGCTGTATAACCGGGCAAAAAGCGGGGCAGACTAAGGCCAGAAAAGGAGGAAAAAACATGTCTGTTTTTTATAAGATCTGCATTCTGCTGCTGATCGTGGGCGGTTTGAACTGGGGCCTTGTGGGCCTGTTCCGTTTCGATCTGGTGGCCTGGCTGTTCGGCGGTTCCGCCAGTGTGCTCAGCCGCATCGTCTACTCGCTGGTCGGCCTTTCCGCTCTGGGCGCCATTCCCAGCCTGTTCATGTCGTCCGACAACGAGCGCTGATCCCACACAGCACAAAAAGCGCGCTTTCCCTCCGTTTGGGGAAAAGCGCGCTTTTTGTTATAAAAAAGAGAAAAAGGAATTTTCTAATCTTCCAGATACACCGCCGCATCCTGCTGTTCGGTCACATAGCCGATGCGCGCAGCCTCCACGCCCGCGGCCAGCAGCCGCTCGAGGCATTCGTCGGCGCACTCTTCCGGCACGGCGGCCAGCAGGCCGCCGCTGGTCTGGGGGTCGTAGAACAGATCCTCCAGCGCCAGCTCAACCTGCCCGTTCACCTGCACGCCCGCCTGGGCGTATTCCCGGTTGCGGTAGGCCCCGGCCGGAATGAAGCCCATCCTTGCCAGCTCCAGCGCCTCCGGGTGGAAGGGCACCGCATGGGCCTGAATGTGCAGGGTGCAGCCGCTGCCCTGAGCCATCTCGAAGCTGTGGCCCAGCAGGGCGAAGCCGGTCACGTCGGTGCAGCTGTGCACCGGATATTCCACCAGCACGTCCCGGGCGGCCCTGTTCAGGGTGGCCATCTGCCGGTAGATCCGCTCCAGCACCGGCGCTTCCACCAGCTCCGCCTTGGCGGCGGTGGTGATGACCCCCACGCCCAGCGGCTTTGTGAGCAGCAGCACGTCGCCGGGTTTGGCTCCGCTGTTGGTGAGCACCTTTTGGGGGTGGACAAAGCCCGCCACCGCCAGCCCGTAGATGGGTTCGGCCCCGTGGATGGTATGCCCGCCGGTGATGATGGCCCCCGCCTCGTAGGCTTTGGCGTAGCCGCCCCGCAGAATCTCGTGCACGGTGTGCCTGTCCATGGATTCGGGCAGGCACATGATGTTCAGCGCGGTGCGGGGTTCGCCGCCCATGGCGTACACGTCGCTCAGGGCATTGGCCGCCGCGATCTGGCCAAAGAGATAGGGGTCATCCACAATGGGCGGGAAAAAGTCGGTGGTCTGCACCAGCGCCACCTCATCGGTGATCACATACACGCTGGCGTCGTCGCTTTTGTCGTAGCCCACAATCAGCCGGGGGTCATAATGGGTTTCAAAGCCCTCCAGCATCCGGGCCAGCGTGCCCGCGCCCACCTTGGCCCCGCAGCCCGCGCAGCTGGCCAGCTTTGTCAGTTTCACTTCGGTTTCCATAAACGGCGCCTCCTTCAGCTGCCTTCCGCCCGGTAGACCGGCTGGTAGCCCTGGCCGGTCAGCCGGACCACCTGCTCCACCTCCGGAAGATATTCCCCGCCGGGGCAGGGATCGTCGCCCTCATATTCCGCGCAGGTTCCGCAGCTGCTGCTCAGCGCCCGGGGCACCGGCATCACCTTCACCGGAATGCCCCGCTGCTGGCACAGCTTTTTGAAGCGGATCGCGCCGAAATGCGAGTAAAAGGTGGCAATGTAGCTCATGTCTTGGTCAGGGTCAGGGTATATTCGCCGCCCTTTTCCTCCGTCTGAACCGTGTAGCCCTGATGCTGGGCATAGCGGGTCACATTTTCCCTGCTGGCCAGATTGTCCACCAGCACCTGATACCGGGCCTGCTTGTCCGCCATGGCCTTGCGGGTCATGACCACCGGCTCCGGGCAGGAAAGCCCTCTTGCGTCCACGATAACCATAGTTGTTTCCTCCTTATGCGTTCTTGCGGAAGGTGTTCACGCAGGCGATGACCGCCACCACCGCGATGCCGATGATCACAGCCACCTGACCGGCAGGGGTGCTGCCGGTGCCGCTGGAGGCCAGACCGAAGTTGTGGGCAAAGGCAGCGCCTGCAACAAGGCCCAGAACGGCCACCGCGCTGTCGGAATTGCCCTCGCCGGCCAGCACCAGCTGGCGCAGGGGGCAGCCGCCCAGCAGCACGCAGCCAAAGCCGGCCAGCAGCATGCCCAGAAAGTTCCACACACCGTCGGTATGGGCCACGGGCTGGCCCTCAAAGCCCAGGGTGAAGTAGGCCTGGCCGGTAACCGCGCTCAGAATCAGGTTACAGATCAGAGCGCTGGCAAAGATGGCCACAAAGCCCAGCAGCAGCTTGCTCTCCCGGAAGAGGGCCATATCGCGGATGCCGCCCACCATGCACAGGCGGGTGCGCTGGGCCAGAGCGCCCACCACAAGGCCCGCGATCAGGCTGATCAGGATGGGAGCATGCAGCGCGCCGGGGCCTGCGCCCGCCTCGGAGAAGAAGATGAAGGCGGGAGCCGCCACCAGCAGCACCAGCATGACCACCTGCACCGCCGGGAAGGCTGCGCCCTCCAGCACCGGCTGTTTAAAGGTGCGGCCCAGTGAGTAGCCCCGGTTCAGGAACACAACACCCACCAGAATGCCCGCCACGAAACCGGCCAGACCCAGCAGCGCGTTCAGATCGCCGCCCGCCAGACGCAGAATCATGCGGAAGGGGCAGCCCAGAAACATCAGGCAGCCGATCATCACAAAGAAGCCCAGCACAAAGCGGGTCAGCGGGGCGCTGCCGCCCCGGGCGGAAAATTCCTTCTTGGCCAGCGCCATGGCAAAGCTGCCCAGCACCAGACCAATGATCTCCGGCCGGATGTACTGCACTGCGCCCGCCCGGTGCAGGCCCAGCGCACCCGCGGTGTCCCGCAAAAAACAGGCGATGCAGAAGCCCATGTTCACCGGGTTGCCGAAGAACACCAGCGCCGCCGCAATGACGCCGATGATCAGCCCCGCGATCACGATTGTGATCTTTTCCTTTTTCAAGTCCATACCAAACGATCCCTCACTTTTCTTTTTTTGGGCAACACCGCACAATTCACGCCTAACGGCTCAGGCGGCGTATCACGCCCAAAATTTCCGTGATATTTTCCAAAAATGCGCGCCAATCCACCAAGGATTAGTTGTGCTTTTTGGTTCATCTCACGAAAATTTTCCGGCGCGCTCCACCACCCGAAATTATGCGGTGCTGCCTTGGGGTTCTCCTGTTTCCAATTATAAAGAGTAATACTTTTGTTTTCCAATAGAATCTATTAATCCAATTAATAGATTTATCCATTATCTTAATAAATCAATTGTACCGCGGCTATACCTGTGGTATGCTGGAAGCAGATCATACACCGGAACAGAGGGAGGACGCGACCATGCCGCGCATTTATCTGGACAATGCCGCCACCAGCTTTCCCAAGCCGCCTCAGGTGGCCGGGGCGGTGTTCGATTACATGACCAACGGGGGCTGCAACATCAACCGGGGCGGCTACCAGACCGCCTACGATACCGAGGAACAGGTGTTCGAGACCCGCCAGCTTTTGTGCGAGCTGTTCGACGGGCCGGACTGCAAAAACGTGATCTTCACAAAAAATGTGACCGAAAGCCTGAACCTGCTCATCAAGGGCTTTCTGCACCCGGGGGATCATGTGCTGGTCTCGGCCATGGAGCACAACGCGGTGATGCGCCCGCTGGTGCAGATGACCGCCCACGGGGTGGAGTTTTCCCGCATTCCCTGCCGGGCAGACGGCTCGCTCTGCATCGAAGCGATGGAGGGGCTGATCCGCCCGAATACCCGGGCGGTGATTCTGACCCACGCCAGCAACGTGTGCGGCACCGTGATACCCATCCGGCAGGTGGGCGAAATCTGCCGCCGCCATCGGCTGCGCTTTTTTGTGGACGCCGCCCAGACCGCCGGGGTGCTGCCCATCTCCATGACGGAGGATTTCATCGACGCGGTGGCCTTCACCGGCCACAAGGGGCTGCTGGGGCCCCAGGGCACCGGCGGCCTTGTGCTGGCCGAGGGGCTGGAACAGAAGCTGGACCCGCTGCTCAGCGGCGGCACCGGCAGCCTGAGCCATACCGAGGAGATTCCCGCTTTCCTGCCCGACCGGTTCGAGCCGGGTACTCTGAATCTGCCGGGCATTCTGGGGTTGCGGCAGGGGCTTTTGTGGCTGGGGCAGCAGCCGGAGGGGGCGGTGCTGGCCCATGAGCTGGCGCTCACCGGCCGGTTTCTGGCCGGGCTGGCTTCGCTGGAGGCCGAGGGCCTTGTGCGGCTGGCGGGCAAGCGGGGTCTGGAAGGCCGCACCGGCGTGGTGTCCATCCAGACACCCCGCCACGAGATGGCCGAAGTGGCCTACCGGCTGGACAGTGAATTCGGTATCCAGACCCGGGTGGGGCTGCACTGCGCCCCTTCCGCCCACAAAAGTCTGGGCACCTGGCCCGCCGGAACCATCCGGTTTTCCTTCGGAGCCTTCAGCACCGAAGCGGACGTGGACGCGGCCCTGGCCGCGCTGGAGGTGATTGTTCATGGAGCTTAAGCAGCTGCGCTCCTTCGCGGCGGTGGTGCGCTATGGCAGCTTCACCCGGGCGGCGGAGAACACCTATCTTTCCCAGCCCACCATCAGCACCCACATCCGGGCGCTGGAGGAGGAGCTGAACACCCAGCTCCTTCTGCGGGACACCAAGAATCTGCAGGTCACGCCCCGGGGACAGGAGCTGTACGAATGCGCCTGCCGGATGCTGGAATTGCAGGACAACCTGCTGCAGCGCTGGCGGCAGAGCGACCAGCATATCATCCAGCTGGGGGCTTCCACCATCCCCTCGGCCTACATCCTGCCGGAGGTGCTGCCCCGCTACGGGAAAGAGAATCCGGGCAGCTATTTCGTGGTGCACCAGAGCGACAGCCGCCAGGTGATTCAGGGGGTGGCGGAGGGATTGTTCGACGTGGGCATGAGCGGCATGCCCTGCCAGGACGAGTCCATCCGCTGCGAGCCCTTTTTTCGGGACCGGATGGTGCTGATCACCCCGGTGAGCCGCCGGTTTCTGGCGCTTCAATCCCAGGGAGAGGCCGCCCTGCCCGAGCTGCTGGCCGAACCCATCATTCTGCGGGAGGCGGGCAGCGGCAGCCAGAAAAGCGCCGACCGCTTTCTGGCCCAGATGGGTCTTCGGGAAAGCGAGCTGCGGGTCACCGCCCGGGTGAACGATCAGGAATCCATCAAGAATCTGGTATCCGGCGGGCTGGGGGTATCCATCGTGTCGGAAAAGGCGGTGCGGGATTTCGTGGCGGAAAAACGGCTGCTGGCCTTTCCGCTGCCGCCGGGCAGCGCCGAGCGGAACCTGTATCTTCTGCTGCCCCGCCACGCCAATGCGGACAGCCTGCGTTTTTCCGCCTTTGTTCGGGAGTTCTACCGCGCCCCGCAGTCTCTGGAATAACACAGGAAATGACACAAAAACCGCCCGCCGTGTGCTTTGGCTGCACACAGCGGGCGGTTTGTTTTTCTGTCTGGCCGGCTCAGTCGCTGAACAGGCGTTTTTTGTTGTGCATGTAAACACTGGTAACCAGCCCCACACACAGGTACATCATCAGTGCGCTGCTGCCGCCCGCCGAAAAGAAGGGCAGCGTGACGCCGATGACCGGCAGCAGCATGGTGTTCATGCCCAGATTGATGATGATCTGCCAGGCCATGGCCGCGAATACGCCCACACAGATATAGGTGCCGATGTGGTCCTCGCTGCGCAGGCCGGTGATCAGGGTGCGGATGGCGATGCCGAACAGAAGCGCCAGCACCACCGCGCAGCCCACAAAGCCGATGCACTGGGCCATGTAGCTGAAGATAAAGTCGTCCTGGGCGTTGATCACATAGGAGTGGTCATCGTGGAAAAATCCGTTGCCGAAGATCTGACCCGAACCGATGGAAACCCGGCCGCCCTTCTGCTGCTGCATAATGTCCCGATACTGGGGATCATCCGGATAGAACAGAGCCATGATCCGGTCCACCTGATAACCCTTGAGCTGATCCGGGAAGAAGTTCAGGATCGCCGCAAGCCCCGCCGAGCCCAGCGCAATGGCACTGAGGATGTATTTCCAGGAAAGGCCCGCCGCAAACAGCATCATGCAGCCCATGGTGGCAAACACAATGCCGGTGCCGTCGTCGCCCTGAATGTGGATGATACCCACCGGCACCAGAATGTGCAAAAGCAGCTTGGCCAGCACCTTGGGCTCGTTGATGTGTTCGCGCACATTGTCCAGGTGCATGGCGAAGGTGAGGATAAAGCTGATTTTGGCCAGCTCGGTGGGCTGAAGGCTCAGCGGGCCGAACAGAATCCAGCTGTGGTTATCGGTGTTGCTGGGCGCATATCCCAGTTCGATGGGCCCGATGGAGAGTCGGGTCAGGGTGAGCAGCACAAGCCCCCATGTGATGGTCACATGCACCGGCCAGATCTTGGCCAGGCCCCGGTAGTCGATGCAGGAGAGCATCACCGCACAGAGCAGTCCCAGCAGGCTGGCTGCCGCCTGCATCATCGCATCCCGGTAATTGCCCAGGCCGGTAATCTCGCCGGTGAACGAATCCACAGCAAAGCCGCCGTTGTCCATGCCGATGCTGATGAGGGTGATCACGCTGAGGGTGGAGCAGCACACGCACAGCAAAAGATAAAACCAGTCGGTGGCTTTTATATATTGACGAATGATCTTGAACATTCCATGGCTCCTTCTGTATTTGCCTTTGTGTTTTCTTATTATAGCCCAGTTGAGGGCGGCTGACAATCATTTCCCCACGGCTTTGTGTTGAACTTTGGGGGCTGATTGTGTTGAACTTTAGGGGTTGATTGAGTATACTTATTACAATGCAGCATTGCACAATTTACGGCTAGCACCTCAGGCGGCGTATCCCGCCAAAATTTCCCGTGATACTTTCCAAAAATGCTCGCCAATCCACCAAGGATTGGCTGTGCTTTTTGGTTCGTATCGCAAAAAATTTTCCGGCGTGCTCCACCACCTGAAATTATGCAGTGCTGCCGTAAGTATGCATGTTTTTCGTGTTTCTTTTATGAAAACGAGGCTGCATCCCGTTTTATTTCACGGCCGGCGGGCTTCTTTGCCTGCCCCGGCCGGAATCCCATCGTTAAGGAGCAAATGTTTCATGGCCATCTTCAACACCGCCAGCCGCGCCGAGACCGTGGCTCTGGGCGAGCGGCTGGCCGGCCGCCTTGCCCCCGGCAGTCTGGTGTGCTTCACCGGCGGGCTGGGCGCGGGCAAGACCGCCTTCACCGAGGGGCTTGCCAAAGGCCTTGGCTGCACCGATCCGGTGAGCAGCCCCACCTTCGCCATCGTGAATTATTACCGGGGCCCCCGGCCGCTGGCCCATTTTGACCTGTACCGCATCTCCACCGAGGAGGACCTGAACGCCGCCGGCTTCTACGACTATCTGGATCAGGGCGCGGTGGTGGCCGCCGAGTGGAGCGAGAACTTCGCCGCTCTGCTGGCGCTGGAGCATCCGGTCACCGTGGACATTCAGGTCACCGGGCCGGAGAGCCGGCGCATTTCCATCGAGGGGGTGAGCCTGTGACCGTTTTCGGAATGGACACCGCCGGCCGCACCGTGAGTGTGGCCCTGATGCGGGACGGCCAGCTGCTGTATGAGTGCTATCAGGACGCGGGCCTGACCCACAGCGAAACCCTGATGCCGCTGGTGGACGCGGCATTCAAGGCCACCGGCCTGACCCCCGCGGACGTGGAGCTCTGGGGCGTGTGCGCCGGGCCGGGCAGCTTCACCGGGCTGCGCATCGGCCTCGCGGCAGTGAAGGGGCTGGCCTTCTGCACCGGAGCGCCCTGTGCGCCGGTCTCCACGCTGGAGGCGCTGGCTTACAGCTTTGTGGGCGAGGGTACTGTGATCAGCGCGCTGGACGCCCGCCGCGGCCAGGTGTACTGGGCAGCCTTCGATCTGGCCCCCGGCCACGCCCGCCTTGTGCCGGACGCCGCCGCCGGGCTGGAGGATATGGACGAATTTTTGCAAAATTGCAAAAAGCCGGTGTTTTTTGTTGGTGACGGGGCCGCCCTGTGCTATAATAGGTACGGCTCTTTGCCGGGGGTTCTGCCCTGCCCGCCCGCCTTGCAGCGGCCCCGGGCCAGCGCGGTCTGCCTCGCGGCACTGGAAATGAATCAAAAGGGTCTTTGCGTACCCCCTGCCCGGCTTCTGCCCAGCTATCTGCGGCTGAGCCAGGCGGAACGGGAGCGCCAGGCCCGCATCAAAGGAGAATCGATGCCATGACCAAACCCGTTGCCCTTGCCGCCGACCATGGCGGCTACGAACTGAAGGAAGCCATCCGTAAGCATCTGGATGAGATCGGTGTTGCCTACAAGGATTTCGGCAGCTACACCGGCGAAGCCTGCGATTACCCGGATATGGCCGAGGCCGCCTGCCGTGCGGTGGTTGCCGGCGAATGCGACAAGGCGCTGCTGTTCTGCGGCACCGGCGTGGGCATCAGCATGAGTGCCAACAAGATCCACGGCATCCGCGCCTGCTGCTGCAGCGACGCCTTCAGCGCGGAATACACCCGCCGCCACAACGACGCCAACGCCCTGTGCATGGGCGGCCGCGTGGTGGGCCCTGGTCTGGGCATCTATCTGGTGGATCTGTTCCTGAACACCCCCTTCGAGGGTGGGCGGCACCAGCGCCGGATCGACAAGATGATGGCTCTGGAAAACACCTGAGCTGTTTTTGCAGCTTCAACCATCGGCAATTTATCAATCACAATAAATAAGGAGCGGTTAACAATGAGTAAGAATCCCATGATCCTGGATCATCCCCTGGTACAGCACAAGGTGAGCCACCTGCGTGACCGGAACACCGGCACCAAGGAGTTCAAGGAGCTGGTAAGCGAGCTGGCCATGCTGCTGTGCTACGAGGCCACCCGTGACCTGCCCACCGAAGAGGTGGAGATCGAGACCCCCGTGGCCATCGCCAAGACCCGCGTGCTGAGCGGCCGCAAGCTGGCTCTGGTGCCCATCCTGCGCGCCGGCCTGGGCATGGTGGACGGCATGCTGACCCTGCTGCCCGCTGCCAAGGTTGGTCACATCGGCCTGTACCGCAACGAGGAAACTCTGGAGCCTGTGGAATACTACTGCAAGCTGCCCAGCGACATTGCCGAGCGTGACGTAATGGTGCTGGATCCCATGCTGGCCACCGGCGGCAGCGCCGTGGACGCCATTGCCCAGATCAAGAAGCGCGGCGCCAAGAGCATCAAGTTCCTGGCCATCATCGCCGCTCCCGAAGGTCTGGAGCGCCTGCATGCCGCTCATCCCGACGTGGATATCTATGTGGCCGCTCTGGATGAGAAGCTGAACGAGAACGGCTACATCATCCCCGGCCTGGGCGATGCTGGCGACCGCATCTTCGGCACCAAGTAATTTTCCCTGCATCGAATCAAAGCGGAAACGAGGTGTGCCCTTTGAAACAATTTATTCGTACGCTGCTGCTCAGCCTGCTGCTTACAGGCGTGATCGGAGCCGCATTCTGGCTGTTCCAACAGGGCACTTTTTTTGACCCGGTGGTAAACCGGATCACCATGGCCTGCCTGGTGCTGCTGCTGGCTATTGTGTGGTACCTGTTCTTCTCGAACCTGTGGTTCCACCACATGCAGCGCAAACAGCGGGTGCTGGATGCACTGCCCCAGCCGGAGCCAAAACCGGAAACGAAGCCGGAACCGGACGAGCCTGCGCCTGAACCGGAGCCGGAGGAGCAAAAGCCGGAAGAGCCGGAGCCCGCTCCGGAGCCCGAGCCTGTCAACGGGCCGGAGGCCACGGTGTTCATTCCGCCTCAGCCGGAGCCTGAAGCGCAAACCGCTGCCCCGGAAAGCGCAAAAGCGGACCCGGAGCCTCAGGGCTGGGCTGCAGCGCCGGAAAGCGCCGAGCGCCCGGCTCAAAAGTCCACCCGCGCCGCATCTGCCCGCAAGACGGCGGAGGAGAAGGCCGCGGAGAAAGCCCGCAAGCTGCAGCAGGCCGCCCAGGAAAAGCAGGCCCGCCGGGCCCGCAAACTGGAAGAGGATGCCGCCCGCCAGCAGAAAAAGCTGGAGGAGCTGCGTGCAGAGGCTGCCCGGAAAAAATCCGCCGCCCCCAAAAAGCGGGTGGACTGGAAAAACGGCGAGCAGTAATCTTGTCAAAACAAAAAAGTTCCGTGTGCCCAGGCACACGGAACTTTTTTATTATATTCTCTTTACACCGGGCCAACGGTCTCCCATTCGCTGCTGAACAGCATGCCAAGCACCACCGCCAGCACAAGACAGCCCAGCCAGATGGCCTTTGCCCCCAGCGGCCCCACCGCCAGCGCACTGATGGCCGCACCCACCAGAAAGGCCAGAATTACACCATAATAATTGATCATGTGCATGCGCAGAACCCTGTCTCCGCTGTGGAGATACTGCACCAGCAGTTCGGTGCCGCTGCGCAGGTTGCCGGTACACATGGTGGTGGCGTAAGCCCGGCCATGCACCTTTCGGAAGGACTGCACCTGCAGCGAACAGACAAAGGACACGCACACGTTGGCCACCGTGTTCCAGATATCGTTTACCGGCATAAAGCTCACTGCGGCCAGCACCACCAGCTCGATGCACAGCACCCACTGCCGCCAGTGCAGCACGCCGCTGCCCTGCGCCTTGCCGTGGGCGCGAATGGTTTCGGCCAGCAGCACACCGGCAACAAATGCCAGCACCGGCAGCAGGTATCGGCCCACGCCCCACCAGTTGCCCTGGGCGATGTCCACCCCCATCATCACGATGTTACCGGTCTGGGCATTGGCGAACACATGCCCGCGCACCAGATAGGTATATGCGTCCAGAAAGCCGCCTGTCAGCGCCAGCAGCAGCCCAACCCGCATGGCCTCACTGCTCTGGACTGTGGCATTTTCGCTGCTCTGCACCTCGGTATGCTGCGTCTGATTCACCGTCGATTTCCTCCTGATCCGTAGTTTATTCCGGGCTCCATTATAGGACTTTTTTCTCCGAAATGCAACTTCCACAAAAAGTCGAACAGTGATTTGTCGGTTTTGCCTAGAAATTATTTCCAGACCCCCCGGTAATCAGGCAGGGTTTTTGGGTATAGCTACTCCCCATCGGGCCGGGAATCCGCCGGCACAGCGCCGCCAGATCCGCACCTGCCGCATGGGCCCGGGCCATCTGCCGGGCCGCTTCGCTCTTTTTTTCCAGCGCGGCCAGCGAGGTATCCGCCGGGAGCGCTGCTCCCTTCAGCAGGGAAAGCCCTGCCCGGTTTGCCGCCAGCACATGCAGATAGGGCGGCGTCTGGGGAAGATCCGGCCCGTAGCCCAGCGCCGCGCACAGCGCATAGCGGCGCAGCCGGGCGTGGGCATACCGTTTTGTTTTCATGGCGGCGTACAGGCTTTCCAGATCCGGCGCACAGCGCACCGCCGCCGCCAGCCGGTGCTCCAGCCCCTCGGCTGCGCCCCGGGCAGCGGCCAGCCGGGCCGGGTCCATGGCCCGCAGCCGGCTGAGCACCGCAACGGAAAAGGCCCGCCCGTCCAGATCCTGCCCCTGGGCCGCAGCTTTTTGATACCGCTCCAGCGCCGCGGCGGGCACATAGGGGGCAAGGGCCTGCACGCCCTGCCGGCGCCACAGCCCCCGCAGATAGCTGGCGCTGGCAAAGCCCTCCTCGCCGGGAGTCTGCTGGCCGTGCTGCGCGCCGGTGCGCTGCACCGGCACCGGCACAAGGCTGCTGCCCTGCCGCAGGATGGCCTTGCAGTACTCCACCCCCAGATTGTTGTTGGGGTGAGCCAGAATCTCCCGCGCACAGGGGTGCAGCGAGCCCGCCGCCGCGGCCCGGGCCGCGGCAAAGGCCATGCCCTGCCCCGCCAGCTGCTTCACGGTTCGGTCAAATTCCGGGCTGCACAGCACCCGGGCGGTCTCCATCAGAGCATCCGTATCCGGCGTTTCCGCCCCGAACACCAGACTGTCCAGCCCGGGAAGGGCGCTGAGAGCGGCCACGCCGGCGGCGGCAAAGCCCTCGGCGCTTTGCACCGCGCAGGGGTTTGGCAGGCCGATCACCAGATCGGCACCCGCGTCCAGCGCCGCCGCCGCCCGCACCGCCGGAGGCAGCAGCGCCGCCGAGCCTCGCTGGGTCAGATCCTCACTCATGCACACCGCAATAACCTGTGCCCCCAGCTCCCGCGCCCGGCGCAGCTGCCAGGCATGACCGGCATGAAAGGGGTCGTATTCTGTGATAATGCCCGCCAGACGCATGTTTTCGCCGCCTTTCTCTGGCTTATTGCCGGAAAACCGGCTACCTTCTTGAAAACGAATTGGTTCCATTATATAATAAAAACAGCAAAATGTAAAAACCCGGCTCAGTCAAAGGTTCTCTTTTTCCTGGGCGCGGGTTTTTGCGCCGATTTTTTGATTTTACATGATTGCAGGAGGAAACTTTCACATGAAGATTCTGGTTATCAACTGTGGTTCTTCTTCTCTGAAGTACCAGCTCATCGACATGGACAATGAGAACGTGCTGTGCAAGGGCCTGTGCGAGCGCATTGGCATCGAAGGCAGCAAGATCACCCATAAGGCCAACGGCGGCGCCTGGACCGAAGAGGTTCCCTTCCCCACTCACACCGAGGCTTTCTCCAAGGTCGTTGAGATGATGACCACCGGCGAGGGCGCCGTTGTGAAGGACAAGAGCGAGATCGGTGCCATCGGCCACCGCGTTGTGCAGGGCGCCGAGTTCTTCACCAAGAGCGAGATCGTGACCGACGCCATCATCGACAAGATCGAGGAGATTGCTCCTCTGGCTCCCGTTCACAACATGGCTCATGTGCAGGGCCTGCGCAGCGCCAAGGCTGTGTTCGGCGCCGAGACCCCCAACGTGGTTGTATTCGACACCACCTTCCATCAGACCATGCCTCCCAAGGCTTACATCTACGGCGTGCCCTACGAGATGTACGAAAAGTACTCCATCCGCCGCTACGGCGCTCATGGCACCAGCCACCGCTATGTGAGCATGGCTGCCGCCAAGTTCCTGGGCAAGGATCCCAGCGAGCTGAAGATGATCACCTGCCACCTGGGCAACGGCTCCTCCATCACCGCTGTGGACGGCGGCAAGTGCGTGGACACCAGCATGGGCCTGACCCCGCTGGCCGGCGTGCTGATGGGCACCCGCTGCGGCGACGTTGACCCCAGCGTTGTGACCTACATGGAGCAGAAGCTGGGCATCCATGGTCAGGAGATGGCCGACTACCTGAACAAGAACAGCGGCCTGCTGGGCATTTCCGGCGTTTCCAGCGACAAGCGTGACGTTGAGACTGCCGCTCAGTCCGGCAACAAGCGCGCCCGCCTGGCCGAGGAGATGCTGAACTACCAGATCAAGAAGTACATCGGCGCTTACACCGCTGCCATGGGCGGTCTGGACTGCGTGGTCTTCACCGGCGGCATCGGCGAGAACGACGCTCCCCTGCGCAAAGAGGTTTGCGAGAACATGGAGTTCTTCGGCATCAAGCTGGACGAGGAGAAGAACAAGCAGCGCGGCGCCGACATCATCGACCTGTCCGCTGAGGACAGCCGCGTGAAGATCCTGATGGTCTGCACCAACGAAGAGCTGATGATCGCCCGCGACACCCTGGCTCTGGTGAACGGCTGATTCATTCCGCCAGATAAAGCACAATAACAAAAGCCGCCCGGTTTTCCGTTTGGAAAACCGGGCGACTTTTGTTTGCCTGAATTGACCGGACACTGGAAAGCAAAAAACGATAAGCGCAGGGCTCAGAACCGGGCCTCGCCGTCGTGGGCCAGCAGGCTCACGCTCTCCACACCGGGCACCGCGGCGCAGGCCTGCACCAGCTGAGCCTCCTTGCTGGTGCGCAGCTCCACAATCAGATCCACACCCTGTGCGGTCAGGTTGCGGCTCTTCACCCGGCAGCTCTTGGCAAAGCGGTGCAGCACCGGCTCCAGCGCATGTTCCACATCGGGGTCGCTGCCATTGACCACCAGCAGAAAGGGGGCCTTGCCCGCCGGCACCAGATCCAGCAGGAACACCAGCACGGTGACCACCAGGCTGGCGATGATGGCAATGGAATACAGCCGGGCGCCGCACACGATGCCGATGCTGATGCTCCAGAACAGGAACACCAGATCCATGGGATCCTTCACCGCGTTGCGGAAACGCACGATGGACAGCGCACCCACCATGCCCAGGCTGATCACGATGCTGCTCTGCATGGCCAGCACGATGGCGGCGGTGATCACCGGCATCAGGGCCAGCGCCTTGTTGAAATCCCGGCTGTAAAAGGCGTTGCGGCTGGCCAGCCGGTACACCACATACAGATACACGCCCAGCAGGGTGGTGATGCCCAGCACCACCGCCAGCGCAGCGGGGGTGATGTCGGTGGAGGCAAAGCCCTCCAGCACGCTGTTTTTGATCACGTCGTTAAAACTCATATTGCATTGCCCTTTCCGCCAGCGGCTCGCTCAAAACCAGCCGGCTGAGATAATATTTGGAGAACGCGGTGCGCCGCAGATGGCCCAGTTCCAGCACCTGAGCCACCGGATCCGGTAAAAATTCGTCGTACTTGACCTCCAGCACATGCTGGCCCGCCGGAAGCACCGGCGTGAGGGGCACCCGGGGTTCCAGAAAAAGCCCCACCGCCGCGCTGGCCGCGATATTCCGGTCAAAGGTGATGCGCACATTGCCCAATCGGCTTATGTAGGCGGTGCGCTCGTATTCCACGATCACCTTGGGCGCAAGACCCCGGGTGCGCATGGCCGCCGCCAGAAGATTCATGGGAGGCGGGCTGTCCTTGCCCAGCGGCGGGGGCGTGCCCCGGATAATGGCCCGGCACTGCTCCGGCGTGATGGTGCAGGCGGTCTTGTGGGTCATGCCGTGCAGCTTTTCCTTGATCTCCAGCTTGATGAGGCTTGCATCGCCGTTGTAGATGCGCAGCCGGTATTTGCGCCGGTCGTCCACGCCAGCCTCGTTCTCCCACAGGCAGCTGTTGGAAAAATCGTCAAAATACAGGCTGCGGATGGCGTAGCCGCCGGGCCGGTGATGACCGTCCGGCCGCAGAATGGGCGAAAGCCGGGCCGCCAGCACCGCCAGCTGAGCCCCGCTCACCTGGTATTTCCATTCATTCCGGTAATCCAAACGCTTCCACCCTTTCCGGCCGGTAATCCGCCATATATTCATCCAGATACTCCAGCCGCTTTTCCATCAGCTGGTCGGTCTCGTCCAGATCCAGCGTGCGGTGGGCGGAAAGGCCGCTGGCATAGGCCCCTTCGGCCCCCCAGAGATCCCAGTCCCTGCCCATGGCCCCGCTGCGAACCAGATAGTCGGTCTCGTTCTCCATGGCTTCATACACCGCATCCCAGTCGAACACGGTCTCGCGCAGCTCAGCCCAGCGGCTGGCCACCCGTTCGGCGGTGCCCTCCGGGTCCGCCTCATAGAGCTTGTTCAGCTCCATGTCCGGCACCACCAGCGTGGAGAAATCCAGCTCAAACAGGCCGTCGTGGGTGTCGCCGAAGGTGTAGTTCAGATCCCAGGGGATGCGATAGGTTTTTCCTTCATCGGAGCGGTAAAGATAATACTGGTTCTGGTAGGAGTTGTCGATGGCGCAGGTGAACTGCTTGAACAGGGCCACATCGATCAGGTTGTCCACATTGACCATCTGCTCCAGCTCTTCCGCCTCCGGATGGCTCTCGGGCCGGTAGAAGGCGGTCACATAGTCCCGCATTTCCTGCCAGACGCCCTCGGTCCACAGTTTGGGCCAGACCACCTCCAGCTTATTGAGCCATTCCAGGCTTTGCTCCTGCTCCAGCTGGTCAAAGTCCTCATCCTGAATCATGGTAGCCTGGCGGTATTTGTACAGCCGGTCGCCGCCCTGAAGATCCAGCAGCTCCCGGTCGATGTTGGTGCACAGCAGGTATACACCCATGTATTCGTCGTTCAGATACAGCTCCACGAACTCGCAGACAGCCCCTGCCGGGTCAAACTCCCAGGTGGCGCTCATCTGATTCCACAGATCGTTTGCCACCTTGTCCCGCACGCGGGTCACGTCGGTGGCCAGGTTCAAGAGAATCCAGTCCGCATCCGAGCCAAGACCCAGCAGGTCCTGGGCGTCCGGGTTGCCGTTTTCGTCCAGCAGATTCAGCCGGTAGGACTTTTTGTCCGCAAAATAGCTGGCGTTGCCCCTCCAGTGCCATTCCACACCGGTGCTCACCACCTGCTGGCGCAGGTTGCCCTCCGGCCAGAACACCCGGATGCTGCCGTAGTTGTTTTCCACCGGCAGGCGGCCCATGGTGTAGCCCACCACGTCCCGGTCGCGGGGGATACTCACCCGCACCTGGCTGTCGATGGCGATTACCGGCATACCGCTGCGGTATACATACAGTTTTTTCCACTGCTTACCATCGCTCACATACACCGCCTGCGGGCTGCCGCTGGCGATGGCCTCGGCGCCATCCTCCTGCCACAGCCAGTCCGGCAGATAGATGCTGCCCCACTGGGCACTGAGCGTACCGGTGGGCTCGCCTTCCAGCGGCTGAGGCAGGCAATAGGCCCCCAGCTCCCGATTATAGGCAAGCTCCACCCCGTTCCAGTACAGTGCGCATTCGTCGGCGGTCAGCGCGGCGGTTTGGGTAATGCGCTCGATCTGGCTCTGCCCGGCCAGCCGGGCCCCGAACAGTTGGCGGGACTGCTGCCAGCCGCTGAACGCCAAAAACCCGGCCAGTCCGCACAAACAGCAGATGACCAGGATCCATTTGACTGTTTTCTTCAAGAAATTGCCCCATTTCCCGTATATTCGCGTCACAGTTGTTTTCATTTTACCATGCCGCCCGGAGGCTGTAAAGGCAATACCGCACAATTCCAGATGGTGCAGCGCGCCGGAAAATTTTTATGACAGCAACCCGGAAGCGCAGTCGATCCCTGGTGGACCTGTGAGCATTTTGGGTGAATCGCACGGAAATTTTGGGCGCGATACGTCCGCCTGAGCCATGCGGCGTGAATTGTGCGGCGCTGCCTGAAGAAAAAGGCGCTTTCCGGCAAAGGAAAAGCCCGGCTGGTGCTTGGCACCAGCCGGGCTTTCGTTCCCTTGTTTTGCGCTTGATTACTGAACAACCGCGTTGTAGACCTGCTCTACTTCCTCGGCGTTCTCCCCCATCAGCTTGACGGGGTGCTTGTAATCCAGATTCATCAGGCCCAAGATGCTCTTGGCATCGGCGATAACGCCCTTCAGATCCTGCACGTTCAGCTCGCACTCGCAGGAAGCTGCGGCGCTTACAATGTCCTTAACCTGTTTGAAGCTGGAAACCTTGATCTCTTTCATCATTGTTCTCATGCCTCCCAAAAAATCAAATAAATTGGTTTTTTCCCGGCGGCGCGCCTTTCCCCTGCGCGCGGCATTCCGGTTTTCTTCCGGAGCAAACACCGATGTGCTTAGTATGGCCGAAACAGCCGCCCCTCAAACACACCCTTGCTCCTTGGTAGGCATTATAGCACGGAATAATCCATTTGTCGCCACTTTTCAAAAGTTTCTCCCCGATGTACCAAAAGCGCAGTTTTCCTCAGTTACTTTTTGTTACTTTTGTCTTTAACATTGAGATTGATTCACACTTAGGAAACATTTATCCATATTCCTTTGTCCCTCAGGCAAAAACACCTTGTCCTCCGGCACCAGCATCCGCCATATTTTTGTTGCATTGACGGCCATGTTCTGTTATATATAATAAGGTAACCCCTGCCCCTGATGCGGGGGCTGCATTCGATAAACTACATGTGAAATTCAGAAAGGTTCGTGATTGTTTTTGGATACTCCTGGCCCTAGTATGTACCTGTTCATTCTTCTTCTGGTTGCCGGTTCGGCGTTTTTCTCCGGCAGCGAAACCGCGCTTTCCTCCTTCAACCGCATCCGCATGCGCAACCGCGCCGAAAGCGGCGACAAGGGCGCGGCTCTGGCGCTGAAAATTGCCGACGACTACGACAAGACCATCTCCACCATTCTGATCGGTAACAATATCGTGAACATGGCCAGCTCCTCGCTGGGCACCGTGATGGCAGTTGCCATTGTGGGCCAGCAGTGGGGCCCCATGGTTTCCACCGTGGTAATGACCCTGCTGGTGCTGATCTTCGGCGAGATTCTGCCCAAGAGCCTTGCCAAGGAGCACGCGGAGGCCATCGCCATCCGGGTGGCAGGCATCATTGACCTGCTGCGCAAGCTGTTCACCCCGCTGGTGCTGTTCTTTGTGCTGCTGAAAAAGCTGGCCTTCGGCCGCAAGGCAGCGGACGACCAGCCCAGCGTGACCGAGGATGAGCTGAAAACCATCATCGATACGGTGGAGGAAGAAGGCGTGCTGGACAGTCAGGAGACCGACATCATCCAATCGGTCATCGACTTCGACGATATTACCGTGCAGGAGATTCTGATTCCCCGCGTGGATATGCTGGCTGTGGACGTGAATGACCCGGTGGATCAGATCATCGCCACCGTGCTGGCCAACAGCTACACCCGCATTCCGGTGTATGAAAACGACATCGATCACATCATCGGCATGCTCCACACCCGGGATCTGTTCAGCTGCCTGGCGCAGAATAAACCCGTGAACGTGCGGGAACTCTGCCGCGACATTCCCTTCGTGTACCGCACCAAGCACATCAATGATCTGCTGGCCGAGCTGCGCCGCAAAAAGCAGCACATGGCCATTGTGACCGACGACTACGGCGGAACACTGGGCCTTGTGACCATGGAGGACGTGCTGGAGGAGCTGGTGGGCGAGATCTTCGACGAGACCGACGAGGTGGAGGAGACTCCCATCCAGAAGCTGGAGGAGAACCTGTACCGGGTGGCCGGCGAGGTGAACATCGACGATCTGTTCGACGAGCTGGACCTGAAGATCAAGGATTTCGACAGCGACTATTCCAGCGTGGCCGGCTGGGCTCTGGAGTGCCTGGAGCACATTCCCGAACCCGGCGAGAGCTTCGAGTTCCAGAACCTGCATGTCACGGTGGAAAAGGTGGAGGACAAGCGCATTCTCAGCCTGCTGGTGCGCATTGAACCCAAGCCCGAGGAGGAATAAGACCAATGAACAAGACCGTACTGCCCGGCGGCTACATCCCCTGCCTGGGCCTTTACGACACCCAGAAGGCCATCGGCCTGATCAAGCAGATCTTCGAGGTGAAGCTCTGCGCCGCACTGCACCTGAAGCGGGTCACCGCGCCCCTGTTCGTGGATCCGGCCACCGGCCTGAACGACGACCTGAACGGCGTGGAGCGCCCGGTCAGCTTCGACGTGCCCGCCACCGGCTCCAGCGCCCAGGTGGTGCACAGCCTGGCCAAGTGGAAGCGGCTGGCCCTGCATCAGTACGGGTTCCGGGTGGGCAACGGCCTGGTGACCGACATGAACGCCATCCGCCGGGATGAGGAAATGGATAACCTGCATTCCATCTATGTGGACCAGTGGGACTGGGAAAAGGTGATCACTGCTCAGGACCGCACCCCGGAATTTCTCAAGCACACGGTGCAGAACATCGTGTACGCCATCAGCTCCACACTGGACGAGCTGAAATGGCAGTTTGCAGACCTGAACACCAGCCTGTGCCGGGAGGTCACCTTTGTGACCAGCCAGGAGCTGGAGGATCTGTACCCCGGGCTTTCCCCCAAGGAGCGGGAGAACGCCTTTGCCAAAGAGCACCGCACCATTTTCATCATGCAGATCGGCGGCAAGCTGAAGAGTGGCAAGCCCCACGACGGCCGCGCCCCCGACTACGACGACTGGACCCTGAACGGCGATCTGCTGTTCTGGCACGAGCCTCTGGGCCAGGCCATCGAGATCAGCAGCATGGGCATCCGTGTGGACCCGGCCGCGCTGGACCGGCAGCTCACCGAGGCCGGCTGCGACGACCGCCGCGAACTGCCCTTCCACAAGATGCTGCTGGCGGGCGAGCTGCCCCTGACCATCGGCGGCGGCATCGGCCAGAGCCGTTTGTGCATGCTGCTGCTGGGCAAGGTACATGTGGGCGAGGTGCAGGTGAGCCTGTGGGACGACGAAACCCGCGCCGCCTGCCGCGCTGCCGGTGTTCCGCTGCTGTGATATTTTTCTGATGTTACGGATTTCCGGCCTTCCATTCTGGAAGGCCGGGCTTTTTTTGAATTTTCACAGTTTTTTCGCGTTTTTGCGCTATGCTGTTTTTTACGATTTTCTGAGCAAAGTGAGGCCGATAACAAGATGCTTTTGACCCTGATCGTATGCTTTTTCGCGGGGATGGGCGCGGGCCTGGGCACCGGATTCGCCGGCATGAGCGCCGCCGCGGTGATCAGCCCCATGCTCATCACCTTCCTGCACATGGATCCCTACCTGGCGGTGGGCATCGCCCTAGCCAGCGACGTGCTGGCCAGCGCCGCTTCCGCCATTACCTATGGAAAAAACAAAAATCTGGACATCCGGGGCGGGCTGGTGATGATGGCCGCCGTGCTGGTGTTCACCATGGTGGGCAGCTGGGCTGCCAGCCTGATGCCCAGCCAGACCATGGGCGGCTTCTCTCTGTTCATGACATTGTTCCTGGGCCTGAAATTCATCGTGCTGCCGGTGACCACCACCAAGGAAAAGCGGGCCGGGCTTTCGCCGCTGGTAAGCTGCCTGCAATCGCTGGGCTGCGGCGTGGTGATCGGCTTCATCTGCGGCTTTGTGGGCGCAGGCGGCGGTTTGATGATGCTGCTCATCCTCACCAGTGTGCTTGGCTACGAGCTGAAAACCGCGGTGGGCACCAGCGTGTTCATCATGACCTTCACCGCCCTCACCGGCGCGGTTTCCCACTTCGCCATCGGCGGCACACCGGATGTTTTTGTGCTGGTGCTGTGCATGCTGTTTACACTGGTGTGGGCGCTCATTGCCGCCCGTTTCGCCAACCGGGCAAGCCCTGTGGTGCTCAACCGGGCCACCGGCGCAGTGCTCACCGTGCTGGGCGTGATCATGATCGCGGTGCACTACCTGTAGCCTTTGCGGCAGAAAAAAGCCGCGGGGCATTCGTTTGGAATGCTCCGCGGCTTTTTTGCTGTTTATTCCCGGTTTTTCTCCGGCGGAAGATCCCGCACCGGGTGGAAGGTGGAAAAATAGGTGTTGTACAGATCCTGTGCGCTCTGGCCGCAGGCGGTACGGTAGGCCTGATAGCGCATGAGCAGCTCCTGCGCCTGAGGAGTGAGGGTGCTGCCGCCGCCCCCCTTGCCGCCAATGGTGCGCTGGGTCATGGCAAAGCCGAACTCCTTTTCCGCCCGCTTGATCATGGAGAAGGCCTTGGTGTAGGCCATACCCATCTCGTGGGCGGCAGCCCGCAGGCTGCCCAGCCGCTCCACCGCCAGCAGCAGCTCACAGGGCCCCGCGCCGAAAAAGCGCTCGCCCTCCTCGCTGCAGAAATACACGCTGAATTTTACCTGCATGGCCGTTTCCTCCCTTTTCCGGTTTGCATTACTGCTTGTTCAGCCCCTTCATGGTCAGGCTGATGCGCTTTTTCTTCTGGTCCACGTCCAGGATCTTCACCTTGACCACGTCGCCCACCTTCACCGCCTGGCTGGGATGCTTGATGAACTTGTCGCTCAGCTGGCTGATGTGCACCAGACCGTCCTGATGAACGCCGATGTCCACAAAGGCGCCGAAGTCGATCACGTTGCGCACGGTGCCCATCAGCTCCATGCCGGGCTTTAAGTCCTCCAGGCTCATCACGTCGCTGCGCAGCATGGGCGCGGGCAGCTCGTCCCGCATGTCCCGCCCGGGACGCAGCAGCTCGGCGATGATGTCCTTCAGGGTGGGCTCGCCCGCACCGGTCTCGGCGCACAGGGTGGCAAAGCCGATCTCCTTCGCCTTTTTGGGCAGGGCCTGAATGGCCTCGGTGCCGATGTCCTTATCCGCAAAGCCGCACAGGCTCAGCAGCTTTTCCGCCGCCGGGTAGCTTTCCGGGTGGACGGCGGTGCCGTCCAGCGCCTTTTTCGCCCCGGGAATGCGCAGGAAGCCCGCGCACTGCTCAAAGGCCTTGGGGCCAAGGCCCTTCACCTTTTTCAGCTGGGCACGGCTGGCAAACGCGCCGTTCTCCTCCCGCCATGTCACCACGTTTTTGGCGGTGGAGGCGCTCAGGCCCGCCACACGGGCCAGCAGCGGGGCGCTGGCGGTGTTCAGGTCCACGCCCACGCTGTTCACGCAGTCCTCCACCACGCCGTCCAGCGTTTCGTTCAGCCGCTTCTGGGGCATATCGTGCTGATACTGGCCCACACCCACGGCCTTGGGGTCGATCTTCACCAGCTCGGCCAGCGGATCCTGCAGGCGGCGGGCGATGCTCACCGCGCTGCGCAGGTTCACGTCGAACTGGGGGAACTCCTCGGCGGCCAGCTTGCTGGCGGAGTAAACGCTGGCCCCTGCCTCGCTGACCACCATATACTGCACACCGCCGCCCAGCTCCCGGATGACCTCGGCGGCAAAGATCTCGGTCTCCTTGCCGGCAGTGCCGTTGCCGATGGCAATGATCTGCACATGGTGGCGGCGGATCAGATCCTTCACCTTTGCCTTGGCCTGCTCCACCTTTTTGAACTCAGGCACCGGGTAGACCACCGCGGTATCCAGCACCTTGCCGGTTTCGTCCACCACCGCCAGCTTGCAGCCCATGCGGTAGCCCGGGTCCATGCCAAGGGCCACTTTGCCCTTGATGGGCGGCTGCAGAAGCAGCTGGCGCAGATTTTCGCCAAACACCTGAATGGCGCCCTCGGCGGCTTCCTCCGACAGATTGGAGCGCACCTCACGCTCCAGACTGGGATGGATCAGCCGGGTGTAGGCGTCCTCCACCGCGGCGCTCACCTGAGCCGCGCTGGGGCCGCCGCCCGCCTTCACAAACATGCGGCGGATGCCGCCCACGGCCTTTTCCGCGTCCACCTCCACAGTCACCTTCAAAAAGCCTTCCCGCTCGCCACGATCCAGCGCCAGCACCCGGTGACCGGCGATCTTATTCACCGCCTGGCTGAAATCGTAGTACCCGGCGTAGACGCTGTCCTCTTCCTTTGCAGCCCTGCTCTTCACAAGGCCGAAGGTCTGGTAGAAGCGGCGCAGCTGGGCCCGCAGGGCCGCGTCGTCGCTCACCTGCTCGGCGATGATGTCCCGCGCACCGGCCAGTGCAGCCTCGGCGTCCGGCACCTCGTCATTGATGTACTTTGCCGCCTCGGCGTTCACATCCAGGCCCGGCTTCTGGGCGAAGATGGCCTGGGCCAGCGGCTCCAGCCCACGGGCCTTGGCCACGCTGGCCCGGGTCTTGCGCTTGGGCTTGTAGGGCCGGTAGATGTCCTCCACCTCGGCCAGCGTTTTGGCGGCGTCCAGCGCCTTTTTCAGCTCCGGCGTCATGGCGCCCAGCTCTTCAATGGTGGCCGCCACCTCGCCCTTGCGCTTTTCCAGACCGCGCAGGTACTCCAGCCGGTCGGCCAGCTGGCGCAGCACCTGGTCGTCCATGGCGTTGGTGGCCTCCTTGCGGTAACGGGCAATGAAGGGAATGGTGTTGCCCTCGTCGATCAGGCGGATGGCCGCCGAAACATACTGCTCGGGGACGTTCAGCTCCCCGGCAAGAATCTTTGCAAAATCCATTGGGTTCTTTCTCCTTTGTGTTCCGGTCTTACTGCCGGGGCTGCGGCGGGTCCAGATGATATTTTTCCGCAAGAGCCGCCCGGCGCTTTTTGCGGGCATAGGCATTCAGCCCCAGATACCCGGCAAAGGCCACGGCGCTCACTCCCGCCAGAGCAAGGCTCACGTTCAGGCCTTCGGTGTGGTATTCCAGCCGGATGCTGTTGTCGCCCGCCTGGGCAGGAACCGCCATCAGTCCGCCGGAGACCTTGAGCACCGGGGCCTCCTCGCCGTTTACAATGGCGGTGAAGCCCGCGTCGTAGGGCACCGGGAAGAAGACCAGCGTGCTGTTTTCCAGCTGGATGTTGGCGGTAAGGCCCCAGTTGTCCAGCACAACGCTGCTGGCGGCCATGGCCTGGCGGGCGTCCAGATCTTCCTCGTAGCTGGCCCGGTCGAAGTCGGTCTGTTCCTCTTCGGTCAGATGGCGCAGCCCGCCGCCCCAGGTGTTGATCTGTTCCTCGCTGAGCACGATGGCCCGCATGAGCAGGTTTGCCCGGTAATCCTCCGGAATCTCCTCATACTCCTCCTCGGTGATGTAGGCGTCGTAGGAGTAGGCCATGGGCAGCCAGTCGGTGTTTTCATACACTGCCAGCTGGCCCTGAGTGGTCCAGTAGCGCCAGTTATCGCCGGCCTTTTCCTCAAATTCCTCCTGCTTGTCCACCGGGCAGATGGTGTATTTCACACTGAGCAGGCCGCGCAGGGCGTACTTGTCCAGCTCGGGGGCGCTGCGCACATCCCGCTTCACACCCACCTGGGGGTAGAACTCCAGAATGGAGGGGGCCACGGTGGAGTTGAAGGTTTGCAGATCGCTCCGGTTCACCCACAGGCCCAGGTTATCGTAACATTCGTAGTCGTCGATGCGGTAGGCGCCCTCCGGCAGAATGTCCGCCAGAGCGCGGGCGTCCACATACTGCTGCTGGTAGAAGTCCTTGTCGTTGTCCCACTGGGCAAACTTGCCGATGGAAATGTGCACCGCGCCATACAGGCAGCCGAAGGCCAGCACCGCCGCGGTGAGCCGCCGGGGCAGCTGGGGAGTGCGCTTGTACATGAGCCACAGCACCCAGAACAGCAGCACCCCGATGAAGGCGATGCCGAAGTTCAAAAAGAACTTTTCCGGGTAGTCCATCACGCCGATTTTCCAGCCGCCGTCGTCGGTCTCGGTGGGCACCAGCGCGAAGGCGCAGTAGGCCAGCAGCACCGCCAGCGTGGGGCGCAGGCCCTTTTTCAAATCCACCTCGTCCTCGTGCTCCAGCCCGTAGACGGTGACCGCACACATGATGAGCACCGGCATGTAGTACCAGCGGGCATAGTAGCTGGAGTTCATGGCGTAGAACATGGAGTTGAGCCCCGGCACCAGCGCCATCACCAGGCAGACGCTGAGAATCCACTTGAAGGGGGTGCCCTTTTTGCACCGGCAGTAGGCCAGCACGCCCATCATGCTCACCAGCGGCAGATAGGCGGCCATGCTGGTCCACTTGATCACGCCGGAATCAAAGATCACCGGCATGTAGGGGCAGTCCGGCGGGAAGAAAAAGCTGTACAGAATGGCGGCGTACTGCTGCACGTTGCCGTAAAGCAGCAGGCCGAAGCCCTCGGAGAAGCTGGACACCCGTGGGTTGTTCTGCAGGCTGAGCATGGTGGGGATGGCCAGAATGGCCCCCATGCCCACGCCGGCCAGACTTTCGAAGGCCAGCGCGCCGAAGGTGCGGCCGTTGATGCGGTAGCGCCCGGCCAGAACCATGCACACAAAATAGATGGCCAGGAACACCACCTGACCGGCGAAGAAGAAGTAGTTGTTGAGTAAGTTCAGCGCCACCAGCACCGCGAACGGCCCGCGCCGCTTTTCATACACCGCCGCATCCAGCGCCCACAAAAAATAGGGAAACAGGGCCACCACGTCCACAAAATGGTTGAAGAACACATTGTAGACCGTGAAGCCGGAAAAGGCGTACATACAGGCGCCCAGCACCGCCATGTTTGCCTTGCGGGTGTAGCGGCGCATCCACAGGTAAGCGCCCCCGCCTGCCACCGCGAATTTCAGGCAGAGCAGCGGCACCATCAGATAGGGCATCCAGGCCGCCGGGAACAAAAGGCTCAGCCACCAGAAAGGGCTGCCCGCCAGATAAAAGGCGTAGCTGTTCAGAAAGCCGCTGCCCAGATCGGTGGCCCAGCTGAAGGAGCCGCCGCCGGATTTTACAAATTCATTGGCGGAATAATAAAAGGCGATCTGCTGGCTGTTAAAGTCCCCCGCGTATAAAAAGAAACCTTTATCCACAATGTAAAAAAACAGGAACATCAGCGCGGCGGCAAGGCCGCACAGCGCGAAGGTGAGCCAGTATTTGTTCTGTGGTTTTTCCAGTGGGCGTATCATAGAACGCACCTCACATCCTTCCCCTTTTCGGCGCGCCGGGGCTGCCCCCGGGCGGGAAAATATGGTATAGTGTTTTCGTAACGCGCCCATTGGACGCAATCTATACAAGTTTAACGCACAGGAGTGTGAAAGAAATGAAAATCTATTCCTTCAACGCACTGGTGAGCCGGATGAAATACATCCGCCGGTGGAGCCTGATGCACGCCTCCCGCACCGAGAGCCTGAGCGAGCACGCGGCGGACACCGCCATTCTGGCCCACACCCTGTGCCTGATCGCACAAAAGATCACCGGCACGCCGGTGCGGCCGGAGACGGTGGCGGTGGCGGCGCTGTATCACGACGCACAGGAAATCCTCACCGGCGACATGCCCACCCCGGTGAAATACAAAAACGAACGGCTGCGCAAAGCCTACAAGGCATTGGAGGAGGAAAGCGCCACTGCCCTTCTGGGGTATCTGCCGCCCCAGCTGCGGGGCGAGATGGCCGGCTATGTGACCGGCAGCCTGCTCACCGAAGCGGAGGCAAAGCTGCTCAAGGCGGCGGACCGGCTAAGCGCTTTGATCAAATGCACCGAGGAGGTGCAGGCGGGCAACCGGGAATTTGCCGCCGCGCTGACCCAGCAGCGGGCCGCATTGAAGGAGATGCACTGCCCGGAGGCAGACTACTTCATCGTGCACATGCTGCCCTGCTACGCCCAGCCGCTGGATGAGCTGACCGGCCAGAGCGCAGACTGAGCCGCTCAGCGGTTGCCCGCGTCGTATACCTTCTGGAACAGCTCGTCCAGATCCTCGTAATGGCTCAGCTGGCAGCAGGCCCGGCGCAGCCCCGCCGCGCCCTTCAGGCCCTTCATGTAGTAAAGGGCCTGGCTGCGGGCCTGGGGCATGGCCACCCACTCGCCCTTTTCCTCACACATCTCATACACCTGGGTGCGCAGCGCTTCCAGACGCTGGCGCAGGGTGGGCTTTTCCGGGGCGGGCTCGCCGTTCAACGCGGCTTTGATCTCGGCAAAGATCCAGGGGTCGCCCAGCGCGGCCCGGCCCACCATCACGCCGTCGCAGCCGGTGGCGTTCACCATGGCAACCGCGTCGGCGGCGGATTCAATGTCTCCGTTGCCGAGCACCGGAATCTTCACCGCCTTTTTCACCGCTTCGATGATCTTCCAGTCCACGGTGCCGGGCTGATACATCTGCTCCCGGGTGCGGCCGTGCACCGCCACCAGCGCCGCGCCCGCGGCCTCGCAGGCCTTGGCCACCTCCACGGCGGTGATGTGATCGGCATCCCAGCCGGCGCGCATCTTCACGGTGACCGGCTTGCCCTGGCTCTCCTTCACCACGGCGGCCACGATGTCGCCGCAGTTTTTGGGATCCAGCATCAGCTTGCTGCCCGCTCCGCTGGAGTTGATCTTGGGGGCCGGGCAGCCCATGTTGATGTCGATGAAATCGAATTTGTACTTCTGAATCAGCGCGGTGGCCTGCCCCATGGTCTCGGGCTCCGCGCCGAACAGCTGCACCCCGTAGGGGGCCGGGTTGTTTTCATTATAGATCAGCTGGGCGCTTTTTTTGTCGCCAAAGGTCAGGGCCTTCGCGCTGACCATCTCGCTGATGGTGTAAAGCGCCCCGTGATTGGCCGCCAGACGGCGGCAGGCGGCGTCGGTAAAGCCGGCCATGGGGGCCAGCACCGCGCCGGGGGCAAAGGTCATATTGCCAAGCTGCATTGAGGTTTCTCCTTTGAATGACCGGGCGGCTTTGCCCGGGATAAATCCAGGGTTTATTGTACCACAAAACCCGCCCTTGTGGTATACTTAATAAATACAGCAATCGCCGCCGGGCCCCTTGGGGGCGGGCGGTCAACACACATTTTTCGGAGGTCTGCCCATGAAACTGCTGGTTTTGGACGGCAACAGCATTGTGAACCGCGCCTTTTACGGCATCAAGCTGCTTACCACCAAGGATGGCCGTTACACCAACGCCATCTACGGCTTTATGAATATTCTGCTGAACCTTTTAAAAGAGGTTCAGCCGGACGAGGTGGCCATCGCCTTTGATCTGAAGGCCCCCACCTTCCGCCACAAGATGTACGACGGCTACAAGGCCACCCGCAAGGGCATGCCCGAGGAGCTGGCCCAGCAGATGCCGGTGCTGAAAGAGCTGCTGGCGGATCTGGGCTTTGTGATGGTCTCCAGGGAGGGCTACGAGGCGGACGACATTCTGGGCACCCTGAGCGCGGCCGCTGCCGCCCGGGGCGACGAGTGCTATCTGGCCACCGGTGACCGGGACAGCCTGCAGCTGGTAAACGAGCATGTGACCGTGCTGCTGGCCGCCACCCGGATGGGCCGCAGTGAGACCGTGGTGATGGACAAGGCCGCCGTGGAGGAAAAATACGGCGTAACCCCGAAGCAGCTCATCGAGGTGAAGAGCCTGATGGGCGACACCTCGGACAACATCCCCGGCGTGGCGGGCGTGGGCGAAAAGACCGCCCTTGCCCTGATTCAGAAATTCGGCAGTCTGGCGGGCGTGTACGAGAACATCGACGACAGCGCCATCAAGCCCGGCGTGCGCACCAAGCTGACCACCCACAAGGAGGAGGCCGAGCTCTCCCGCAAGCTGGCGGAGATCGACTGCGCCATTCCTGTGGAAACTGCCCCCGGCACCTACAAACGGGGCGAGGGCGACGCGGCCGCGGCCGCCGGGCTGCTGGCCGAACTGGAGATCCACAGCCTTGCCCCCCGTCTGGGTCTGGACGGCGTAACCCCCAAGGCTGCCGCCCCCGCGCCGGAGCTGGCAGTGGTGGAACCGGACGTGCTGCCCATGCTGCCCGAGGGCCGGTATGAGCTGGCGCAGGAAAATGGCAGCTGGTACGCGGTGCAGGAAAATGCCGTCTACCCGCTGGACGAGGCCGCACTGGCCCGCCTGCTGGACAGCGACGCCACCCTGCGGGTATTCGACGCAAAGCCGCTCTATCATCTGGCGCTGGCAAACGGCGGTGAGGGCAAGAGCATCGTGTTCGACGCAAAGCTGGCCGCTTATCTGCTGAACCCCGCCGCCAGCAGCTACACGGTGGAAAATCTGACCGCAGAATACGGCATCCAGCCTGCTTTCCGGTGCGAGTCCGCCCCGCTGGCCGGGGTACTGGCCGGCCTGTACGATACCCTTTCCGCCAAGGTGACCGAGGAGGGCATGGACCGGCTGCTGGCTGAGGTGGAGCTGCCGCTGGCGCTGGTGCTGGCGGACATGGAGCGCACCGGCATGCTGGTGGACAAAGAGGGCCTTGTGGCCTTTGGCGAAAAGATGAAGCAGGAGCTGGAAGGCTGCCTTGCCCGTATTTACGAGCAGGTGGGTTATGAATTCAACGTGAACAGCCCCAAGCAGCTGGGCGAGGCTCTCTTTGTGAAGCTGGGCCTGCCGCCCCGCAAAAAGACCAAGAGCGGCTACTCCACCAACGCGGAAACGCTGGAAAGCCTGCGCAGTGAGCACCCGGTGATCGACGACATTCTGCAGTACCGCACCTACCAGAAGCTGAACTCCACCTATGTGGAGGGTCTTTTGAAGGTGATCGGGCCGGACGGGCGGATGCACTCCACCTTCAACCAGACCGAGGCCCGCACCGGGCGGCTTTCCTCCAGCGAGCCCAACATGCAGAACATTCCCATCCGCACCCCGCTGGGCAGCCAGCTGCGCCAGTTCTTTGTGGCAAAGCCCGGCTGCACCCTGGTGGACGCGGACTACAGCCAGATCGAGCTGCGGCTGCTGGCCCACATTTCCGGCGATGAATCCATGCGGCAGGCCTTTCTGACCGGGCAGGACATCCACCGCAGCACCGCCGCGAAGATCTACAACCTGCCTCCGGAGATGATTACTCCCGCCCTGCGCTCCTCCGCCAAGGCGGTGAACTTCGGCATCGTGTACGGCATCGGCGCGTTCAGCCTTTCCCGTGACATCAACGTGTCGGTGAAGGAGGCGGATCAGTTCATCAAGAACTATCTGGCCACCTTCCCCGGCGTGAAAAACTATATGGACGAGACCATCGCCCACGGCACCGAGAAGGGCTATGTGACCACCCTGTTCGGCCGCCGCCGGGCCCTGCCCGAGCTGGCCAGCAAAAACCATAACCTGCGGGCGCTGGGCGAACGGATGGCCATGAACACCCCCATTCAGGGCACTGCGGCGGACGTGATCAAGCTGGCCATGGTAAAGGTATGGCGGCGGCTGCGCACCGAGGGCCTGGCCGCAAAGCTGATTCTGCAGGTGCACGACGAACTGATCGTGGAGGCCCCGGAGGCGGAAGCCGAGACCGTGGCCCGCATCCTGAAGGAGGAGATGGAGGGTGCGGTGAGCTATTCCGTGCCCCTGACCGCCGACGTGGGCCAGGGCAAGACCTGGCTGGAATCCCACTAAGGCGGGTTTTCCACAGAGGAGGCGTTTTTTCGTGGAATACTTTATCCGGCCCATGGAACGGGCCGATCTGGAGATCTGTGGGCAGATTGAGCAGAGCGCAGGCGACCCCTGGAGCCTTGCCCAGCTCACCGAAGAGCTGGAAAACCAGCAGGCAGGCGGCGCGTCCCGCCTGTTCGTGGCCCAACTGCCCGGCCAGCCGGTGGTGGGCCTTGCCGCCTGGCAGCTGGCCGCCGGAGAAGCCAGCCTGTACACCCTGACCGTATCCCCCACAGCCCGGCGCACCGGTGCGGGCAGCGCCCTTTTGCGGGAAAGCATGGAGGCGCTGCGCGGTGAGGGCGCCGAGACCGCCTTTCTGGAGGTGCGGGCTTCCAATGCAGGAGCCATTGCCCTGTATGAGCAGGCGGGCTTTGTGGCGGACGGCCGCCGCCCCCGCTTTTACCAGAACCCCACCGAGGACGCGGTCCTCATGCACCGGGCGCTGTGAAACAGGCAGAACCGGCCCGGATTTCCCAGATATTTGTTGAAAAGCATGGTGATATTACAAAATGTATATTTTAGGAATCGAGAGCACCTGCGATGAAACCGCCGCCGCCGTGGTGAAGGACGGCCGCGAGCTGGTGAGCAATGTGATCTCCACCAGTGTGGCGGAGCAGGCCCTGTATGGCGGCGTGGTGCCGGAGATCGCCAGCCGCCGCCACGCGGAATACATCAGCGCCACCGTGGAAAAGGCGCTGGCGGATGCGGGCATGACCCCCGCCCAGCTGGACGGCATCGCCGTCTCCTTCGCGCCGGGGCTGATCGGCGCGGTGCTGGTGGGCGTGAACTTTGCCAAGGGCCTTGCCTACGCGGCAAACAAGCCCCTGATCCCGGTGCATCATCTGCGGGGGCACATCGCCGCCCTCTACCTGACCCACCCGGACTTAAAGCCCCCCTTTCTGTGCCTTGTGGCCAGCGGCGGCCACAGCCATATCGTGCAGGTGAGTGACTACACCCACTTCACGGTGCTGGGCCGCACGGTGGACGACGCGGCGGGCGAAGCCTTCGACAAGGTGGCCCGCACCCTGGGCCTTGGCTACCCGGGCGGCCCGGCCATCAGCAAGGCGGCCCGCACCGGCAACCCCAAAGCCTACAAGCTGCCGGTGCCCCATGTGGAGGGCAAATACAACGTGAGCTTTTCCGGCTTGAAAACCGCCGTGCTGAATGCGGTGAATCAGGCCGAGATGCGGGGCGAAACCGTGAATGTGGCAGACATGGCCGCCAGCTTTGAACACCGGATCGACGAAATTCTGGCCGACAAGCTGCTGGCCGCCGCGAAGGACACCGGCGCTTCCACCCTCTGCCTTGCAGGCGGTGTGGCCGCCAACAGCCTGCTGCGCTGCCTTGTGAACGAGGGCGCCCAGAAGCTGGGGGCAAAGCTCTGCCTGCCTGCGGTGGAATTCTGCGGCGACAACGGGGCCATGATCGCTTCCCAGGGCTTTTACGAGCTGCAAAGCGGCAACGTGGCAGGCCTTGACCTGAACGGCCTGCCCACCCTGCCCATCGACTACAACTGCGGCTGACCCGTTTCGCCTTGACGAACAGCGCCAAAGCCTCTATAATATATCTAGTATTAAAAACTATGTAAATCGCGCGGCACCGCGCCACCTAAAGGGAGTGTATTTACTATGACTTGGATGATCGTTGCCGACTCCTCCTGCGAACTGCGCAGCCTGCCCGCACCCGCGCCCGAGACCGGTTTCGCCACCGTGCCGCTGAAGATCCGTGTGGCCGACCGGGAATTTGTGGACAATGCCGCGCTGGACGTGGCCGTCATGATGGCCGAGATGCGCAACTACAACGGCGCTTCCACCACCGCCTGCCCCAGCCCCGAGGAATGGGCGGAAAAATTCCTGCTGGGCGATAACATCATTGCAGTGACCATCAGCAGCAATCTTTCCGGCAGCTACAACAGCGCCATGATTGCAAAGGAAATGGTGCTGGAAAGCCACCCGGACAAAAACATCTATGTGCTGGACAGCCTGTCCACCGGCGGCGAGATGGCGCTGGCCATCCGCAAGGCCAATGAACTGATCGGTGAGGGCCTGGCCTTTGAGGACGTGGTGAAGGAGCTGGAGGTATACTATGCACCCCGGCAGGTGCTGTTTGCCCTTTCCTGCTTCGACAATCTGGTGAAGAACGGCCGGCTGAACCGGGTGGTCGGCTTTGTTGCCGGCAAGATGGGCATGCGCATTGTGGGCCGCGGCAGCGACGACGGCAAGCTGGAAATGCTGCACAAGACCCGCGGCGAAACCCGCACCCTGGCCTTCATTCTGGAAGAGATGGACCGGCGGGGCTATCAGGGCACACCGGTGGTCATCAGCCACTGCTTCAACGAAAACGCTGCCCAGCTGCTGCGTCACGGCATCGAGACCAAGTGGCCCGGCGCGGACGTGACCATTCTTCCCTGCAGCGGCCTGACCAGCTTCTACGCTCAGGATGGCGGCATCATCGTGGGCTACTGATTTTTCACGATTTCTTCGCACCCTGCTTGCTTTTCAAGCAGGGTGCATTTTTGTTATAATAAATGTAACGAACGCAACACAGGAGGTCAGACCCTATGGATCAAAACCGTGTCGACCGGGCCGCCCGGCTGTTTCTGGGCGCGGCCGCCGGAGCTGCTGCCGCAGGCGCGGCGGTGGGCTGGTACGCCGCAAAGGTGGAGCCCCATCGGCTCACCGTCACCCGGCCGGAGCTCTGCCGCCGTCCACCGGTGAAAACCCTCTTTTTCTCGGACGTTCACTTCGGCCCCATGTATTCCCCCGAATTTCTGGAGCCGCTGGTGGACGCCATCAACGCCGAGGCTCCCGAGATGGTGCTGTTTGGCGGCGATTTCTTTGCAAAGTTCGGCCGGGATGCCCACATGCTGAATTTTTCCTGGCTGGCCGCCCAGCTGCAGCGCATCAAAGCCCCTTTGGGCAAGTATGCGGTGTGGGGCAACCACGACGTGCGCCAGGGCGCTGCCCCCTTTTACCGGATGCTGATGGAGCACGGCGGTTTTGTGCCCCTGTGGGATAAGATTGTGCAGCCCGCGCCCGGGATAACGATCTGTGGCCTTGCCCCCTATTCCGACGGAAAGGTTCTTCGGGAAATGCCCGCCGAGGGCTGGCGGATCTGTTTGTGCCACATGCCGGACAAGGCCCGGTACCTGAACCTCTCCCATGTGGATGTGATGCTCAGCGGCCACAGCCATGCCGGTCAGCTGCAGGTGCCGGTGCTCACACAGATGATTCTGCCGCCGGGGGGCAAAATGTTCCCCAGCGGGCTTTACCGGCCCCAGCCCCAGCGGCCCGCCCAGCTGTTTGTGAGCCGGGGCATCGGCATGAGCGGCGTGCCCTTCCGGCTGCTCACCCCGCCGGAAGTGGTGGTTCTGGAATAATCCCCGCCCAAAAGGAAAAAACGCCCGGCGCACGGAATCAAAACCGTGCGCCGGGCGTTTTCTTATTGGCTGTATTGCGAAAAGGGATCAGGCCACGCGCTCAGTCCTCTTCCTCTGCATCCGCGTCCCGCAGCGCCTGTTCCCGCGCAGCCATCAGGCTGGAGGTACCAAAGGCATCCTCACCGGGCAGGTGCGCGCCGAAGGCAGGCACAAACAGATACTTGCGAATCACGAAGATCAGCAGAATGGCCAGAATGCTCACCAGATTTTCCACCGGGGAGGTATGCTCCACCACCATCTGGCGGGCAATGGCAAAGAGCAGCACCTCGATGGCGCTGCCGGGGCTGTGCTTGGCCAGCATCTTCACGAACTCGATGCCGATGACCACGTTGAAGGCGCTGCTCAAAAAGGTGGTAAAGGCCTCGTCCACATCCGGAGCCAGCACCAGATCCTTCACTTCAAACAGCACCCGCACGCCGGCCACAAGAATCGCCAGCAGAACCACCAGTGCAACCACCGTTTCGATGATGCTGGCCATTCGCGCCACCCACTGGCGGCAAATAATCAACCGATTGCGTTTCATTGCCGGGATCCCTCCTCAATTCTTCAATTTTCAGCGGCCCGCGTTGCGGACCCGTTCCAGCGCTTCGGCTGCTTCCTTCTCCCGCTTGCGGCGGGCCCGCTCCAGCGCGGCTTTCTTTTCCCTGGCCCACTTGGCCTGGGCCTCCTTGCCCGCAGGCTCGGTGGCCCGGGCAAAGGTGAAGTGCAGCCCGTCCAGCCGCATGCGCCGCAGCCAGATCATGGCCGGGCCGTGCTGGGCGCACTCGCCCATGCTGTACAGGCAGTTGTTGCCCTTGCGCAGCCAGATATCGTCCTTATCCAGCTCCAGCGGCGCGCCGCACTCCGGGCACACCGCCCCCCGCAGCTCGCTGCTGGTGGACCAGGCCTCGCCGTCCACCTGGGCGGGCCAGAGCCGGAAATCCCGCCGGTCCCTGCCTTCCGGGCAGAGCAGCTCTTTCAGCTGCTGCGCCTCGTCGGGGTATTCCGCAAGCCCCCGCTCAAAGTCCAGAAAGCCGCAGACCGCGGCGGTGTATTCCGCGTCGCTGAGCGCGTCGTGGAAGGCGTCGTTTTTGGGAATGCCCAGCCGCTCCACCACCGCCTCCAGCGTCATGCCCTCGCCCTCCTGCCGGGGGCGCTGGCTGGTGAATACCCGCTGCAGATCGTACCATTTGCGGGGCCAGCTCTCATCCAGACTGCACAGCACCAGATTCTGCTTGAGCACGGGCACGTCGTCCTGCCCCCACTCACCCAGCGGGGTATCCGGCCCGCACCACTCGGCAAAACGGCGCAGGCCCTCCTTAATGGGCACGCCCGCATCCAGCTGAGCCTGGGTCAGGCCGGTGACCTTGGCCACATGGTGATGCAGCCGGGGGAAGATGCGGGGCTTCATGGTCAGCGAGAAGCGATCCACCGGCTGACCATCCCGCAGCTTCACCGCGCCGATCTGGATGATCTCACCCCGCAAGGTCTGCTCCACGCCCTGATACTGGAAGGTTCTGGGCTGATAGCCCATGTTCCATTCCATGTCAAAAATCACAAAGTCGCTCATCTGCGGCTTCCTTTCCTGCTGTTTTGTAGGCGGCGTTTCACTGAACGCCGGGAATGCTCTCGATTTTGCTTTCCAGGCCGGCCACCGGCTCCTGCACCGGGGCGGGCTGGGCGACGATCTTTTCCTCCAGCCGTTCCCTGCCCACGCTGATCATCAGCTTGATGCGGTTTTCCTGGTTGACCGGGGTGGCGCTGGGATCGTAGTCGATGGGGGTGATGTTGGCATTGGGATAGATGGCCCGGATGCGGCTGATCATACCCTTGCCGCAGATGTGGTTGGGCAGGCAGCCGAAGGGCTGGGCGCAGACGATGTTCTCGTAGCCTGTGGTGACCAGCTCCACCATCTCGGCGGTGAGCAGCCAGCCCTCGCCCATCTTGTTGCCCCGGCTGATGATGCCGTTTGCCATCTCTCGCAGCTCCAGGAAACGGGCCGGAGCGTGGAAGCCCGCCGCCCGCATGGCGCTGCCCATGGCCCGCTCGAAGCCGTCCAGATATTTGAGCAGCGCCTCGCTGCCCCATACCTCGGCCAGGCTGCCGCCATAGAAACGCACGGTATCGCCCATGTTGCTGATGCAGTAATCCACAAAGCCCAGAAGGCCCGGCAGGTTCACCTCGCAGTCCTGGCTGGCCAGGAACTCCTCCAAGTTGTTGTTGCCCAGCGGCGAGTATTTCACATAGATCTCGCCCACGATGCCCACCTTCACCTTGGGGGTGCGCACCACCGAAATGGCGGCAAAGTCGTTGGCAATTTTGGGGAAGGTGGCCTTCATCTCGCCGCCGGTAAAGCCCTTGTTCTGGTGGAACCAGTCGCAGATGGTATCCACCCATTTTTCGGCCAGTTCCTTCGCCTGCCCTCTGGTAACCTCGTAGGGGGAGGTCTGGTTGCGCAGAGCCATGATCAGATCGCCGTAGAAGATGGCGGCGATGGCCTTGCGGGCAATGGACAGATTCATCTGGAAGCCGGAGTCCTTCTCGAGGCCCGAGAAGTTCAGGCTGGCCACGGGAATGTGGCCGTAGCCTGCCCGGTGCAGCGCCTTGCGCAGCAGATGGATGTAGTTGGAGGCGCGGCAGCCGCCGCCGGTCTGGGTGATGAGCAGGGCGGTGTGATCCAGGTCATACTTGCCGCTCTGCAAAGCGTCCAGAAACTGGCCGATGACCAGCAGCGCCGGGTAGCAGGTGTCGTTGTGCACATACTTCAGGCCCAGCTGCGCCACCTGACTGCCGCAGTTGCCCAGCACCTCCACATGATAGCCCTCATATTCCAGCGCCGCCGCCAGCATGGAAAAATGCAGGGGCAGCATGTTGGGAATCAGGATGGTGTGGGTCTTTTTCATCTCCTGCGTAAAACGGGGATAATTGGTTTCCATCGGGTCATTCCCCCTTTCGTTCTTTTTCGTCCAGTGCGGCAAACAGGCTGCGGATTCGGATGTTTACCGCACCCAGGTTGGTGATCTCGTCGATCTTCAGCTGGGTATACAGCTTGCCGCCCTCGTGCAGAATCTCACGGGTCTCGTCGGTGGTGATGGCGTCCACACCGCAGCCGAAGCTCACCAGCTGCACCAGATCCATATCCTTCTGGGTGGTGCAGTATTTGGCGGCCGCGTACAGGCGGGAATGGTAGGTCCACTGGTTCAGCACGGTGGTGGGGAATTTCTCCTCATGCCAGGCCACGCTGTCCTCGGTGATGACCGCCGCGCCATGGCGGCACAGCAGCGCATCGATGCCGTGGTTCACCTCCGGATCCACATGGTAGGGCCGGCCGGCCAGCACCACGATCCGCTTGCCCTCGGCACGGGCGGCGGCGATGATCTCGGCCCCCTTGTCCCGCAGGCGCTGCATGTGGGCGTTGTATTCCGCGTAGCCCATATCGGCCGCGCGCTCCACTTCCCCCCGCTTGATGCCGGGGAAATAGCGGTTCATGATCTCGTACATCTTCTTTTTGAAGTCCTTCGGGCGATGCAGGCCCACGAACTCGTTGATGAAGGTCACATCGGCCAGCTCGGGGCAGTTCACCGCCAGAACCTCCGGGTAGTAGGCCACCACCGGGCAGTTGTAGTGGTTGTCGCCCAGGTGCTCGTCGATGTTGTAGCTCATGCAGGGGTAGAAGATGGTCTTGATGCCCATATCCGCCAGCGCCCGGATGTGGCCGTGGGCCAGCTTGGCCGGGAAGCAGACGGTGTCGCTGGGAATGCTGGCCTGACCCTTGATGTACATGGCACGGGTGGATACCGGGCTGGTGACCACCGCAAAGCCCAGGCTGGTGAAGAAGGCATGCCAGAAGGGCAGCAGCTCGTACATATTCAGGCACAGCGGAATGCCGATGGTGCCCCGTACCGCCGGGCCGGGCTTGTAGCCCGCCAGCATCTTCTGCTTGTAGGCATACAGGTTCAGATCGTCCTGGGCGGTCTTGCCGGTGACCGGCTTTTCGCACCGGTTGCCGCTGATCAGCCGGCGGCCGCCGGCGAAGGTGCTCACGGTGAGCTGGCAGTGGTTGGTGCAGCCGTTGCACTGCACATTCTGGGTTTTCTGGGTGAATTCCAGCAGCTCCTGCCGGCTGAGCAGGCTGCTCTTATGACCCTTTTCCACCAGAGAACGGCCGTGCAGCGCCGCGCCGAAGGCGCCCATCAGACCGGCGATGTCCGGCCGGACCACCTCCACGCCCATCTCCTTTTCAAAGGCCCGCAGCACCGCCTCGTTGTAGAAGGTACCGCCCTGCACCACGATGCGTCGGCCCAGCTCCTCGGGGCTGGCGGCGCGGATGACCTTGTAGATGGCGTTCTTGACCACGCTGATGGACAGGCCCGCCGAGATGTTCTGGATGGAGGCGCCGTCCTTCTGGGCCTGCTTCACGCTGGAGTTCATGAACACGGTGCAGCGGCTGCCCAGATCCACGGGCTTGTCCGCAAACAGGCCCAGCGCCGCGAACTCCTTCACGTCGTAGCCCAGCGCCTGGGCAAAGGTCTGCAGAAAGCTGCCGCAGCCGCTGGAGCAGGCCTCGTTCAGGAAGATGTCGCTGATGGCGCCGTCCTCAATCTTGAAGCACTTCATGTCCTGGCCGCCGATGTCGATGATGAAGTCCACATCCGGCAGAAAGTGACGGGCGGCGGTGAAGTGGGCCACCGTTTCCACCACGCCGAAGTCGCCCCGGAAGGCGTGCTTGACCAGCTCCTCGCCGTAGCCGGTGCTGGTCACGCTGGCCACCTCCAGATTGGGGTGGTTCTGATACAGCTTGAGCAGCACGTCCCGGATCAGGGGCAGCGGGTTGCCCAGATTGGGCTGATAATCGGTGAACAGGAGGTTCGCGTTGTCGTCGATGACGGCCACCTTCACGGTGGTGGAGCCGGAGTCCACGCCGATGTGCACCGGGCCCACGTCCGCGCCGAAGGGCACGCAGGGCACGCTGGCGCGCATGTGGCGGGCGTGGAAATCCTCGTATTCCTGCTTATTGGCGAACAGAGGCGGCTGGCTGGTGTATTCGCCCACCTGCTGGATGCTGCCGATGGTTTTTGCTACCTGAGCCAGATCCATCTCCCTGTCCGCATAGAAGGCCGCGCCCATGGCCACGAAATGCAGGCTGTGCTCCGGGCACAGGCCGGTGAGCTCCAGCGTGTGGTCAAAGCTCTTGCGCAGCTCGCTGTTGAAGGTGAGCGGCCCGCCCAGATACAGCACATTGCCCTGAATGGGCCGGCCCTGGGCAAGACCCGCGATGGTCTGGTTTACCACCGCCTGATAGATGCTGGCGGCGATGTCGCCCGCGGCGGCGCCCTGGTTGATCAGGGGCTGGATGTCGCTTTTGGCGAACACGCCGCACCGGCTGGCGATGGTATAGGTCTTTTCCGCCCGGCTGGCCGCCTCGTTCAGCTCCTCCGGGCTCATCTTGAGCAGCGTGGCCATCTGGTCGATGAAGGCGCCGGTGCCGCCGGCGCAGCTGCCGTTCATGCGCACCTCGGTGCCGCCGGAAAGGAACAGGATCTTGGCATCCTCGCCGCCCAGCTCGATGACCACGTCCGCCTGAGGGGCCAGCCGCTTTGCGGCCACCCGGGTGGCGAACACCTCCTGCACGAAGGGTACGCCGCACCCGTCCGCGAGGCCCATGCCCGCGGAGCCGGAAATGGCCAGATATGCCTTGCCGCCGGGCACCTGCTCCTTTGCCAGGCGGGCCAGAAGCTCACCGGCCTTTTCGGTGATGTGGCTGCCGTGGCGCTCGTATGTATCGTAGATAACCTGATCGTGCTCATCCAGCACGACGCATTTGATGGTGGTGGAACCAATGTCCAGGCCTACCCGCATGTAACAAACACTCCTTCTTGCTGTACGGGAGCCGCGCCCCCGCGAAAAAAACGAATGCGGACCGCCCAGGGGCTTTTCCCGGCCCCGGCGGCATGGGGAGCGGCGCGGCGCGCCCCCTTTGCTTATGATACCGCGCAATTTTGAACGAATTGTTGCGCCCTGCGGCACTTACAGCGCCCGGAAGCCCTTGCCCACAATTTCGGAGGAATTCACGATGGTGAGGAAGGCTTTGGGGTCCACCCGGCGCAGATGGTTGCGCAGCAGCACCGCCTGACGGCGGGTGAGCACGGTGGTGAACACCTGCTCGGACTGACCGGTATACGCGCCCTCGGCGGTGTAGACCGTGGCGCTGCGGTGCAGCTTTTCCAGAATGAAGTTCTTCACATCCTCCGGGTGGCTGCTGATCACCGTGACCACCTTGCGCTGGTTCAGGCTCTCGATGAAGCTGTCCACCATAAAGGCCTTGGCAAAGGTACCCAGTACACAGTACAGGCCGGTGGCGATGCCGTACAGACCGCCCGCCCAGGCCGCAATGGCCAGGTCCGAGATGAGCAGCGCACGGCCGATCTCCATGCTGGTGTATTTGGACAGGATCATGGCCACGATGTCGGTGCCGCCGGTGGAGGCGCCCACGTTGAACACAATGGCGCTGCCGGCGGCAGGCAGGGCCACCGCAAAGCACAGCTCCAGAAGCGTGTCGTTTGTGAAGGGCGCGCTCATGGGATACACCTTTTCCAGCAGGCTTACAAAGGCCGACAGAGCAAACGAGGAATAAATCGTAACGCCCATGGTCTTTACGCCCAGGAAGATGATGCCCAGCGCCACCAGAATGCCGTTGATGATGAACAGCGCGCCGCCCACGTTCATGCCCGGCCACAGGGTGGCCATGATGATGGACATGCCGCTGGTGCCGCCCATGGCAAAGTGGTTGGGGGTTTTGAACAGATGGATGCCCGCTGCGGTAAGGAAGAGCCCCAGATTCAACAAAAATGCATATTTTGCAAATTCACCGGGGCTGCCCACGTGCTCCAGTCGAAAGGGGATCAGCTGCCGCCCCTTGCCGGCCTTTTGCGGTTTTTCCACGCCTCATCGCTCCTTTTTCACCTTTGACGCCCAGCTTTGTTTCGCACAAAAAAACCCGTTGCCCGCAAACAGGCCACCCAAAACCGGGCGGCGCCGCGCGGGCAGCGTTCGCTTTTCGCCCGCCCCGGGGCACTGCTGCCGCCGGCGGCGGACCGTTATTCTTTTGCGCGCGGTCACGCCTTGCCCCGCGCTTTTACCTATTAAATACGCGCATGGGCGTTCGCTATTTTACATTACCACAGTGCCGTGTTCCTGTCAATGTTTACAGCTTACTTTGGCACATCTTACCGATTTTGGGGTCACAGGCGGAAAAATTCCTGCGCGAATTGTATGGTTAAAGCTTGCACGCCCGGCTGCTTTTTACTATAATTTTAACCAGAAAAGCCAAAGATTGGGCAATTCTGCTTTTCCACGCCGCCATGGCTGTTTTTTGCCCGGAATCCCAAGGCCAGAGGAGTGATCTTCTGATGAAACATTTGTCCGTTTTCCGCCGCTGGAGGTCCACCGCCCGGCAGCTTTGGCTCGCCCTTCTGGGGCTTGTGCTTCTGTTTGTAACGCTGGTGTTCAGCACACTGGATTTCACTCTTCAGCTTAACCGTTACACCATTGCTTCCAGCCAGGACTCTTTGCAGAATACCGCCCGCTCCAGCATCGCTGCGCTGAACAGTTATCTGGAACAGCAGATGAGCTATGTGCAGCGGGCGGCCACCGCCATCGCCAGCCTGCCCGCCGGCAGCAGCGAGGAGGATGTGCGCCAGCTGCTGGACGAATACTTCCAGCGCAGCGATTTTGCCCAGATGTGGGCCGTCTCGCTGGACAAACAGGCCATCTCGTCCCAGGGCATTTCACTGGATCTTTCCAGTGAGGAAGCGCTGGAAAGCGCCTTCGACGGGCAGAGCGGCTATTCCGCCGTTTACAACAGCCCCACCTACAAGGACGACCGGTTCTATGTGTATGTGCCGGTGCGGGTGAGCCCGGAGCAGCCGGTAACCGGCGCGGTGCTGGGCGTTCTGAAGGTGGAGCAGGTGGCCCGGTCACTCACGCTGTACGGCCTGTCGGACGAAAGCCGGGTGGCGGTGTTCCAGGCAGACGGCATGGTGATCTATGCCTGCGACAACCTGAAATACCAGCTGGAGCCCGGCGGCAGCTTCTGGAACACCGATGCCGGCCGCACGCTGGGCAGCTTGCCGGAAGAGGAAACCGGCAGCTTCGGCACCGCCGGCACCGGCGACGGGGCGGTGGCCTGGCTGTGCGTTTCCACCGGCATCCGGGACTGGTATCTCTATCAGGATGTACCCCGGAGCGCCCTGCTGGCCACCAACGCCCAGGAGACCAGGCTGGTGATGATCATGGCGCTGAAAATGCTGGCCGCTTCGGTGGTGATGCTGGTGCTGCTGACCATCTATCACCGCCAGCGGGAGGGCCAGGTACAGCGGGCCGAGGATTCGCTGCGCACCAGCAATCAGCTGCTGGCAATGGCTCTTCAGCACACCGCCATCACCCTGTTTGTTTACGATCTGGCCGGCCATACCATGACCGCCTGCGATGAGACCGACACCACCCGGACCGGGGCGCCGGTGGAACCTGCCACTCTGGCTCAGAACGGCACAGTGGCTCCCCAGCACTCCACCGGATTCCTGGCGCTGTTCCATCGGATCCGCACCACCCAGGAGCCGGTGCAGGGCGATTTTCTGGTGCGCAGGCCGGATCAGAGCGAATACCGCTGGACCCGTGTGACCCTGACCGCCGTGCGCATTCCCGGGCAGGCCCCCACCCACGCCATCGTGACCTTTGAGGACATCACCGAGGAACGCCGCCGGGAGGATGAGCTGCGCCAGCGGGCCAACCGGGATCCCCTGACCAATCTGTACAACCGGCGGGTGCTGCGCGTAAAGATAAACGAGCTGCTGGCCCGGCCCGGCCCGACCCGCCCAAACAGGCAGCCCTTCTGATGATGGATCTGGACCATTTCAAGGAAGTGAACGACCTGCTGGGCCACCCGGTGGGCGATGTGCTGCTGCGGGAGGTTGCCCGGCTGCTGGAGCAGCTGAGTGCCGCCTCCGGTACCCCCGTACGGCTGGGCGGCGATGAGTTTCTTGTGCTTTTGCCCGGCGCGGACTGGGCCACTGCCGAGGCACTGGCCGGCCGCATCTGCACCGAGCTGCCCGGCCTTGCCAGCAAGCTGGAGCTGGGCGTTCCGGTGGGCGTGAGCGTGGGCGTTCATCTGTTCGACCCGGCTGCCGTCCCCCTGAATCAGGCCTATCAGGAGGCGGACGTGGCCCTTTACGCGGCCAAGCGGAACCGGGGCTGCTGGGTATCCACCCGCGGGCTGCGGGAGCTTGGAGCACGGGAGGAACGGCCATGATCCACTACAACATTTATTTTCAGATGGCGGCATTTGTGTTTCTGGCCGCGCTGGCTCTGATCTGCCTGATGCGGCGTGGCGCGCACACCCTGACCCGCGCCGCCCTGTATCGCACGTTCGCCAGCGCCCTTGCCGCCACCGCGCTGGATGTTCTGGCCACCCCGGTGCGCGCCGGGGCCTGGCCCTGGCTGCCGGACCGGGCAGCCTGTCTGCTGCTGGCAGCCTGGATGATCAGCCAGTTTCTGTTTTTTGCCTGTTTTGTGCTGTGCACCCTGTTTCTGGCAAAGGTCTCCGGGAAGCAGCTGCGCCGGATGATGCGGCTGACCGGCCTTGTGTGCTGCGTCGGAATTCTGGCCGCGCTGCTCAGCCCCTGGCTGGGGCTGCTTTACCGGCCCCGGGCACAGGGCGGCTTTGAAAACGAGCCGCTGTATCTGCCGCTTCTGGCCTGCTGCTGGCTGCTGCTGGTCTTCGGCTGCCTCTGGATGCGCAGGGCCAAACCGGGCCCGGGGCGGCAATGCGCCGGCTGCATGGCCGGTTTTGTGCTGGCAGCAATGCCGCTGCAGCTGACCGCGGGCAACGTGCGCCTGTTCTGGTTTGTGGTGGCGCTGGCTCTGCTTCCCGCGGCGCTGGGTGCGCCGCTGCCCGGCAGCCAGATTCACTCCGCCAGCGGATGCCCCAACTACCGCGCCCTTTCCGATACCCTGTGGGACTGTTACCAGTTCCACAAGCCATACTGCCTTGCCTTTCTGCGCCTCGCCCCTGCAAACGACGCAGGCGGTATTTCCCCCGCCCAATGGCTGGCCCCGACCGCAAAACGGCTGCGCGCCGCAACGCCCCGCTGCACGGTGTTTTACCTCAGCCAGGCAGGCCGCTTTGTGGTGTTCAGCCAGGGCAGCCGGGAGGGCTTCAGCAGCCAGATGGCCGAGCTGGCCACCGGGCTGAACGAAGGCTGGGCTCTGAAGGGCTGCACCGTCACCCTGACCCAGCCCGCCATCCTGATGGACGGGCTGCGCTGCGCACCGGATCTGGATCAGGCGCTGCTTTTGCTGGATCTTCTGGAGGAATTCACCCCGGACGGGCCGGTTCATGCCGCGCCCCAGTGGGTGAACGATCAGGCACTGGCCCGCCTGCAGCGCACGCTGGCGGTGCGCCGCGCTTTGACCGGCGCGCTGGACCGGGGCCGCTTTGCGCTGCGCTATCTGCCGGTGCTGGATGCCCGCACCGGGCGAACGGTGCAGCTGGAGGTGCTGCCCCGCATCGACGACGAACAGCTGGGTCTGCTTGGGCCGGACGCCTTTGTGCCCATTGCCGAGCGCAGCGGGCTGGCAGAGCGGATGGGCGATGTGATCTTTGATTCTCTTCTGGAAGCCATGGCTGCCGATCCAGAGCTGTTCCGGTCGGTGGAGCGGGTGAGCGTGAACCTGAGCCCGCTGCAGCTGGCCGCGCCGGATCTTGCCGACCGCTTCGTGCGCATGGCCCGGGAAAAGAGGGTTCCCTGCTCCCGGCTGGCCTTCGAGCTCACCGAAAGCCGCAGCCTGCGGGGCACCGACGGAGTGCCCCTGCTTATCCGGCAGCTGTTTGCGGCCGGGGCCGCCATCACGGTGGACGACTTCGGCGCGGGGCATTCCAACCTGACCCGTATTCTGGATCTGCCCGAGGCGGGGGCGGTGAAGCTGGACCGCTATGTGATGCGCACCTGCCTTGCCCGGGATCCGAAGCTGCTGGCTCACCTGATCGACTTCGTGCACGACTGCGGCAAACTGGTGATCGCCCAGGGCGTGGAGAGCCGCCAGCAGGCCCAGCAGCTGGTGAAGCTGGGGGCGGATTATCTGCAGGGCTTTTACTACGCCATGCCCATGGATGCCGACGAGCTGCGCCGGTTTCTGCATCCCGATCGGCTTTAAGCGTCCATTTGCCCCTTTTCTGCCCCGCTTTCTGTGTTGCAAAGCGGGGCAAAATCCTGTAAAATGGGAGAATAGAGCGCTTGGGGCCCCGCCGTGGGCCCCTTCAAAATAAGAGGAGCGAAGAATCAGCTATGGAAAAGCCGAACAATTTTCTCACCGAGATCATCGACGCGGATCTGGCGGAAGGCCGCGTAAAGGAGATTCACACCCGGTTCCCGCCGGAGCCCAACGGCTACCTGCACATCGGCAGCGCCAAGGCCATCTGGATCAACTGGGGCATTGCCAACGCCTACGGCGGCAAATTCAACCTGCGCTACGACGACACCAACCCCGTGCGCGAGGACGACGAGTATGTGAAGAGCATCGAAGAGGATCTGCGCTGGCTGGGTGCTGTGCCCAACGGCGGCATCTACTATGGCAGCGACTACTTTGAGAAGTGCTACGAGTACGCCGAGCAGCTGATCAAGGAAGGCAAGGCCTATGTGTGCGATCTGACCCGCGAGCAGATGCAGGAGTACCGGGGCACCCTGACCGAGCCCGGCAAGCCCAGCCCCTGGCGCGACCGGAGCGTGGAGGAAAACCTGGATCTGTTCCGCCGCATGCGCGCCGGCGAGTTCCCGGACGGCAGCCGCACCCTGCGCGCCAAGATCGACATGGCCAGCCCCAACATGAACATGCGTGACCCGGCCATCTACCGCATCGTGCGCGCCCACCATCACCGTCAGGGCGATGCCTGGTGCATCTACCCCCTGTACGACTTTGCCCATCCCATTCAGGACGCCATCGAGGGCATCACCCACAGCATGTGCAGCCTGGAGTTCGAGAACCATCGCCCCCTGTACGAGTGGGTCATCAACAACCTGCATCTGGGGCCCTTCCCCATCCAGCGCGAGTTCGCCCGCCTGAATGTGTCCAACACCGTGATGAGCAAGCGCTACCTGCGCGAGCTGGTGGAGAAAAATATCGTGGACGGCTGGGACGACCCCCGCATGCCCACCCTGTGCGGTCTGCGCCGCCGCGGCTACACCCCCTCCAGCATCTTTGAGTTCGTGAAGAAGGCCGGCGTTTCCAAGGTATACAGCCTGGTGGACTACCGCCTGCTGGAGTACTGCATCCGCACCGAGCTGGAAACCACCGCTCTGCGCCGGATGGCCGTGACCGAGCCCATCAAGCTCACCATCACCAACTACCCCGAGGGCAAGGTGGAGTACTTCGATATTCCCAACAACCCCAACAAGGCCGCAAACGACACCTCCACCCGCAAGGTGGCCTTCTCCGGCAGCCTGTACATCGAGAAGAGCGACTTTGCCGAGGTACCCCCGCCGAAGTTCCAGCGCCTGAAGCCGGACGGCGAGGTTCGCCTGATGGGCGCTTACATCGTGAAGTGCAACGAGGTCATCAAGGACGAGAACGGCGAAGTGGTGGAGCTGCGCTGCACCGCTGACCTGGAGACCGGCAACGGCAATCCCGTGGACGGCCGCAAGGTGAAGGGCACCATCCACTGGGTGAGCGCCGCCCACGCGGTGGACGCCGAGGTTCGCCTGTACGACAAGCTGTTCACTCAGGAGAACATGGGCGAGCTGCCCGAAGGCAGCGACTACAAGGACTTCCTGAACCCGGATTCCGTGAAGGTTCTGAAGGGCGCCAAGCTGGAGGCCAGCCTGGCCGACGCCAAGCCCGGCGAGAAGTTCCAGTTCGTGCGCATGGGCTACTTCACCCCGGACTCCAAGCACCCGGGCGTGTGGAACCGCATCGTCACCCTGAAGGACAGCTTCAGCAAGACTCTGGAGCAGAAATAAGTTTTCGCACACTTGCTTTAAATTACACCGGCGGCTGCCGTATTTCCCCGAAAGCGGGATACGGCAGCCGCCGTTTTTTCTTTTCCGGACTCTGAAAAAAGGCCTTTCCCCGTGCCTTGCCAGAAGGTTTTGGTCTGTGGTATACTAAAACATGGCGGGCAGATGCCCGCCAGCCAGATACAGCTATCTTCCGCGCCCTCCGCGCGTTTTTTGATACAAGCCAAAGGAGGCCCCTGCCAATGATCGCTTTATGGATCCTGCTCATTCTCATCCTGATTTTACTCGTTTTGCTGGGCGTTGCAGCCGCCCGTGCCATCCAGATGAAGCCTACCTCCGCCGCCACGGCCCAGTTCCCGGATTCCGATCTGGAGCGGGCCCAGCAGTATGCGGAGACCCTGTCCAAACTGGTTCAGTGCGAGACGGTATCGGAAAAGGATCAGGTGAGCCGCCGCAAGTTCCAGGCCTTCCATAAATTGCTGCGGGAGCAGTTCCCGCTGGTGCACAAGGCGGCCACCCGCACGGTGCTCAACGGCAGCCTGATTTATAAAATCCCCGGGCAGGACGGCGGCGTCGGTGCGCCCATTCTGATCATGAGCCACCACGACGTGGTGCCCGCTGAGGGCGAGTGGAAATACCCGCCCTTCTCCGGCGAGATCGCCGAGGGCTCGGTATGGGGCCGCGGCACCGTGGACACCAAGGGCAGCCTGTTCTGCTTCATGCAGGCGGTGGAGGAGCTGCTGGCCGGGGGCTGGAAGCCCGAGTGCGACGTGTACCTGGCCTCCAGCTGCACCGAGGAATGGGGCGGCGACGGCGCGCCCGCCATTGCCGCATGGCTCAAGGAGCAGGGGGTCCATCTGGGCCTGCTGCTGGACGAGGGCGGCATGATCATGGATTCCCCCATGGCCGGGGTCAAGGGCCGCTACGCCATGGTGGGCGTGGTGGAAAAGGGCTATGCGGACGTGAAGTTCGCCGCCAATTCCGCCGGCGGCCATGCCAGCGCCCCCGGGCCGAACACCGCTCTGGTGCAGCTGGCCAGGTTCATCTGCAAAACCGACCGGCACAGCCCCTTCCAGGCCCGCTTCTCCCCCACTTTGCGGGAGATGTTCCAGCGCCTTGCCCCCAACATGAGCTTCGGCATGCGGCTGCTGCTGGGCAACCTGTGGCTGTTCGAGCCGCTGCTGTGCTTCCTTTTGCCCCGTGTGAACCCGCTGGCCGGCGCAATGATGCGCACCACCTGCGCCTTCACCATGGCACAGGGCTCCCCCGCCTACAACGTGCTGCCCCAGCAGGCCTGGGTCACCGCTAACATGCGTTGCATGCCCCATCAGGGTACCGACGAGAGCATCGAGATCATCCGCGCTGCTGCCAAAAAGTGCGGGCTGGATACCGAGGTGCTGAAGGCCGACCCGGCCTGCGCCGAGGTGAACTTTAACGGCGATGCCTTCCGGCTGCTGGAGGAGACCATGGGCAAGATCTACCCCGGCTACGGGGTGGCCCCCTACATCATGACCGGCGGCACCGATGCCCGGTTCTACATGTATGAGGGCGTGGTGGAAAACGCCCTGCGCTTTGCCCCGCTGGAGATCAACAAACAGCAGTACGCCAGCATTCACGCGGCCAACGAGAACCTGTCCATTCTGGCGCTGCCCCCGGCTGTGAACTTCTATCAGGAGCTGCTGCGCAGCTACTGCGCCCGCAACGGCAAGCCGGAGCTGGCCCCCGAAAAGCCCGCCCGCAAGGCCCCTGCCCGCAAAAAGGCAGCCCCCAGGGCCAAGGCCGAAGCGGAGGCCCCTGTGACCGAAACTGCTGAGCCTGCGCCGGAAACTGCACAGCCAAAAGACGAACAGCCCGCCCCGGAGGCCCCGGCAGAGCAGCCGAAGAAGGCCGCAAAGCCCAAAAAGAGCGCTGCCCCCAAGAAGGCGGAAACCACTGAGCCTGCCGAGGCTGTGGAGACTGCTGAAGCTGCCGAACCGAAGCCCGAAGCGGAGGAAGCCCCGGTGGAGGCGGACGAGCCCCGGGAAGAATAATCCAAACGCAAACGAGCACCTGCACGGAAAACGCAGGTGCTCGTTTTTATTTCTGCCTGCCTTTTGCGCCGTGCAGCAGCCGCCATTCCAGCATGCCGCAGCCGCCCAGATAGACCACCCAGAACAGCACATAGCCCGCCAGCGGGGATACCGGGACGGGATAGGGCGCAGTGACAAAGCCGCCCAGCAGGACGTTGTACAGCAGGGACAGGGGGATGAAGGGCAGCAGCCACAGATTCACCGCCCAGAACCGCCGCCTTGCCCGGGGGCGGCTGGCAGGCTCGCCCACCGTCATGCCGATGGCGTAGATCACACAGCCCATCACCATGACCAGCAGGCCGATTGCGGTGGCAATGGCGCTCTGCTTTTCGTACCAGAGCATTACCGCCACCAGCAGGCCCGCAATGGTGCTGCCGGTGGCCACCACCGAAAAGATGGCCGCGTCCGGCCCCTGCTCCCGCAGCGCCGGGTGCTGCCCGGTCAACAGATAATCCGTGGTGGTGCCCAGCTGCCTGCTCACCGCCAGCAGCCGTTCCAGATCCGGCGCGGTCTGGCCCGTTTCCCTTAGTTAAAGATATTGTTGGGTATCTCAAGATGTGTCATTCGATTTTGCCGATAAAGCGGTAGAAGATTTCCACTTCCTGTT
>NZ_SLUM01000017.1 GCF_004345265.1 Allofournierella massiliensis | reverse complement strand
GCACGGGATGCGTTACACACAGTACAGAGGCTTGGCTCAGGTAACAAACTGGGTGAAGCTTAAATTTGCTGCCATGAATCTGAAAAAGCTGGCCATCTGGAAATGGAACGCCACCCATCCAGGGTCGGATGTCCGCAAACCAACAAGATGGAGAGGAAATCTTCTTCCTTTTTCTCTGTTCTTTTACTTTTCATGCAAAAAACCTGCTCTGGCTTGATTGTCACAGCAGGTTTTTCTACAAGCTGAAACTCCCCGCACGGGTTACCGTGCGGGGAGTTTTTTTGCAAATGAAAAGCAGAAAAGAGGTCAGGCTCAGGCCTTGTTTACACTGCCGAACAGCTCCATCTTTTCCTTAACGGTGGCCTTGATGGCCTCGAAGCCGGGGGCCAGCAGCTTGCGGGGGTCGAAGCCCTTGCCTTCCAGATCCTTGCCGGCCTCGATGTACTTACGGGTAGCATCGGCGAAGGACAGCTGGCACTCGGTGTTCACGTTGATCTTGGAAACACCCAGGCTGATGGCCTTCTTGATCATGTCGGCGGGGATGCCGGTGCCGCCATGCAGAACCAGAGGAATGCCGTTGGTGGCCTCGTGGATCTTCTCCAGAGCCTCGAAATCCAGGCCCTTCCAGTTGGCGGGGTACTTGCCGTGGATGTTGCCGATGCCGGCAGCCAGGAAGTCAACGCCCAGATCAGCGATCTTCTTGCACTCAGCGGGATCAGCGATCTCGCCGGCGCCGATCACGCCGTCCTCTTCGCCGCCGATGGAACCAACCTCAGCCTCGATGGACAGGCCCTTGGAGTGAGCCAGCTCAACCAGCTCGGTGGTCTTGGCAACGTTCTCGTCGATGGCGTAGTGGCTGCCGTCGAACATGATGCTGGAGAAGCCAGCCTCGATGCAGGCCTTGGCGCCCTCGTAGCTGCCGTGGTCCAGATGCAGAGCAACGGGAACGGTGATGTTCAGGGTCTCGATCATGGCCTTAACCATGGCGGCCACGGTCTTGTAACCGGTCATGTACTTGCCGGCGCCCTCAGATACACCCAGAATAACGGGGCTGTTCAGCTCCTGCGCAGTGAGCAGGATGGCCTTGGTCCACTCCAGGTTGTTGATGTTGAACTGGCCAACGGCATAGTGGCCGTCGCGGGCTTTGTTGAGCATTTCGGTTGCGCTTACCAGCATGATGATGATACCTCCATTTTCTCTCTTGAAAAACCGCGCTCAGAAGGGCGCGGGGGAATAAAAACATGATGTTAAGTTTTTATCCTGCCAACAGTATAACCCAACTTGGCGGCAAAATCAATTCCCGCTTGCTTCTTTGACCTGCATTTTTCGTGCGGATTTTTGATTTTGACCACTGGGCAGATGGTGGCGTGCGTAATCGAAGATGAACTGCTGGGCAATGCCCGCATGGCTGCGGCAGCACACCGGCACCCCCCGGGGAAACAGCTGGCACATGGCTTTTTTCATCCACACATCCATGGGCACCGCCTTCCAGAAGGAAAGGCTGTACAAAAGCACGCAGTCCGCCACCTTTGGCCCCACCCCCCTGATGGTCATCAAAACGGCCCGGGCATTTTCCATGGGCATGGCGCGCAGGGCGTTCTCGTCGATCTGGCCGCAGGCCACCCGGCGGGCGGCGTCGATCAGATATTCCGCCCGCCAGCCCGCCCGCAGAAAGGCCAGGTCCTCCGGCTCCAGCGCCGCCAGCGTCTGCGCAGAGGGAAAGCCGAACCCGCCGCCCTCCAGCGGCTGGCCCAGCCCGGTGCACAGCCGCTCCACAATGGCCCTGATGCGGGGAATGTTGTTGTTCTGGCTGATGATGAAGGTGCACAGCGTTTCAAAAAAGGGCTGGCGCAGCACCCGGATGCCCGGCTTATGGCGCACGTATTCCGCCAGCCGTTTGTTGCCGGAGGAGAATTTTGCCAGCAGGGCGGGGTAGTCCATGTCCAGCGCAAAATAGTGCACCCAGAAGTCCCGGTCGGTCTCCGACGCGCCCTCCAGAATCAGGGTGTCGCCCTCCATCCGGGCGGTGACGGACCGGTTTTCCACAATGCCCTGCCAGCCGTGCGGACCGGCCTGCCATCGGAAGGCCTGGCCGCAGTCCAGGGTGGCGGCCAGATCCATGCCGCCGCAGTTTTCCACAACGATCAAAGCGTTTCCTCCCCGTGGGTAAAAATTCTGCGGCTTTCGGCCGCATTCTGGTAAAAAAAGAGAAAAAATCCGCCTGCATCCACCGGGTTTTGTCGAAAAAGAGAAGGACAAATTTCATGTTCAACAGCCTGTTAAGAAGAAAACTTTCCACTGTGATGTTGAAAACCCGTTGGGAATTGTGAGAAAATGGCTCAAAACAGCCACTTGTCAACACTTTCAACAGGGTTTTCAACATGTGGAAATCTCTTTTCGGTTTACAACTGGTATAACCGGCTGCCGGCGGCAGGAGAAAAAATTCCTCTTGCATTTTACATCGTTTTGTGCGTTTGGAAAAGTCCCCGTCTGCCAAAACTCCAGCGGTGGGCAGCTGGTCCGGCGGCAAAAACTTGGCTTCAAACAGTGGCAAAACGCGGCGTATGGTGTTATACTTTAATTTACATGCGGGAAAAACCGCAGAATACAGCGAAAACAGCTCCCCCGAACGGGGGTTCGAAAAAAGGAGACGGCCCATGCCTCAGAAGTTTGATAAAAAGTTCAGCCCCAACGCCCAGCGCCCCGCCCGGCGGCCCGGTTCTGCCCGCCCCGAAGGCGAGCGGCGTGCTGCCCGCGGCCCGGAGACGGAGGAGCCCTCCAGCAGCCTGGTTTACGGCAAAAACCCGGTGACCGAGCTGCTGAAAAGCGGCGCGGGTGTGGATACAGTGCTGCTGGCTGACACGCTGCCCGAGGCGGTGGCCGCCTACTACACCGCCCTTGCAAAAGAGGCGGGAGCTGTGGCCAAGCGGGTGCATGCCAACAAGCTGCGCCTGACCTGCGGTACCGACAGCCACCAGGGTGTGGCCGCCTTTGCCAGCGCGGTGGAATATGCCAGCCTGGAGCAGCTGCTGGAGCTGGCGAAGGAAAAGAACGAGCCTCCCTTCCTGGTGCTGTGCGACGGTGTGGAGGATCCCCATAATCTGGGTGCGATCATCCGTTCGGCGCTGCTGTGCGGGGCCCACGGCGTGGTAATCCCCAAGCGGGGCGGCGCGGCCATTACCCCCACCGTGCTGAAGAGCAGCGCCGGTGCGGCGGCCCGGTTGCCGGTGGCTCGGGTGGCCAACATCGGCGAGAGCATTCGCCGGCTGAAGGAGCAGGGGGTTTTCGTTTACTGCGCGGATATGGACGGCGCACCCCTGCACAAAAATGACCTGTCCGGCCCGGTGGCGCTGGTGATGGGCAGCGAGGGCCGGGGCGTGAGCCCGCTGGTGAAGAAGCTGTGCGACGGTGTGGTGAGCCTTTCCATGGCTGCCCGCGGTACCGGTGTGGACAGCTTCAACGTGAGCGTGGCGGCGGGAATCATCCTGTATGAGATTGCCCGCCAGCGCGGCCAGGGCTGAACAGTGAGCCCGGCCAGCAACTAGCATACGGAGGAACAAAGAGCATGGCGGATCAGAGAAATTCCAGCTCGGTGGATGATATTCTGGAGGCACTGAAGCAGGGGCAGAACACCCCCGCTGCACCCGGCTCCGTGGATGATATTCTGGCGGATCTGGGCCTGGAGCAGGAGAAGGCGCAGCCGGCACAGCAGCCGGCCGTGCATACTCCCAGAACCACCCAGAGCTTCTGGCAGGAGCCGGAGCCGGAACCGGAACCGGCGTCCCGGAAAAAGCGCGAGACAAAGCAGCGCACTCCGGCCGCAAACCGGCCGGCCAGACAGGCGGCCGCCAAAGCAGCGCCCCCGCCCCAACAGGAGGAGCCGGTGGCTCCGCGCCTGTCCGATACGATTCAGATGGACAGTGATTTCCAGAAGTTCTTCAGCGAGAGCGTGGCGGTGATTCCGGATCTGGAGCAGGAACAGCATCCCGGCTTTTTTGCCCGTTTTGTGGGGCGCAAAAAGAACGCGCAGACCCAGGAGGACGAGGAGAGCCAGGAGGACTACGCCACCGCACTGGATGCGGAAGAGGACGAAGAGGAAGAAGAGCCGGAGCGGGAAGAAGCGAAGCCCCGCCGCCGGTTCGGTTTCTGGCATAAATGGAACTCCGACGAGGCGGACGAGGAAGAAGAGGTGCAGGAGGACGAGGAGCCGGAGCAGGAGCCGGACGAAGCGCCCGCACCTGCCCGTGGAGCGGCCCGGCTGTTCCACCGCCAGCGCCCCGTTCAGCCTCCGGAGGAAGAAGCTTCCGGCACCGTGGAGCTTCCGGCTCTGGATGCTGCTTCACACCGGAGCGCCCCCACGGTGGATCGGGCGCCTACCCGCCCGATGTCTCAGCCCGCGGTACCCGTCCGGCAGCAGCCGGTGGGTACGGTGAAGCTGGAAGTGAACGAAACCCCCGCGGCGGAGAAAAAGCCCGCGGCACCCGTCCGGCAGCAGCCGGAGGGAGCGGTGAAGCTGGAAGTGAACGAAGCCCCCGCGGTGGAGGAAGAGCCCGCGGCACCCACCCGGCAGCAGCCGGTGGGCACGGTGGAGCTGGAAGGGAACGAAGCCCCCGCGGTGGAGCTGCCGCTGAGTGAAAGCCCCACCGTGGAAAACGAGCCGGTAAAACAGGCGGTAAAACAGCCGGCAGCAGGCCCTGCGGTGGACGACGCACCCACAAAAACCGCGCCGGAGCCTGCCGGCCGAAAGGCTGCCGCCGCACCGGAGCAGCGGGACGAGGGGGCCACCCAGCGCACCGTGGTGCTGCGGCCCGAGGAGCTGGAGCTGGAGGAGCATCCCACCGGTTCGGTGCAGCTGGATGTGGACTGGGGCGACGAGCCCGGCCCGGATGCCACCCGGGTGATCGAAAAGGACGAAGCGGGCGGCGCACCCCGCCTGCTGGGAGACGAAGCTCCCGGTGCGCCCTTTGAGGAAGAACCGGCTCCGGAATATGTGGAGGATTACGAAAACCCGGCGGACGCACCGCTGGTTCAGCAGGATCTGGACCGGCTGCGCCTGACCACCGCCATCCGCACCGGCGTTTCGGCCGTGGCGGGTCTGGTGCTGCTGTATCTGGGCCTTGCGGTGGGTGACAGCCCGCTGCCCGCCATTGCGGCTGTGGACCCGGCGGTGGCGCCTCTGGCCTATCTGGCGGTAAATCTGGTTCTGCTGGTGGTTGCCTGCGCCGTGAACTGGCGGGTGTTCTGGAACGGCATTCGCGGTCTGTGGGGAGCACCCACGCCGGACAGCGTGCTGGCCTTGGCCGGTGTGGGTGCACTGGCCCAGCTGCTGGTGCTGATGATGAATGCAGAGGCATTCGAGGCCGATAAAATTACCCTGTTTGCCGCCCCGGCGGCGCTGCTGCTCTGCTTCGGCGCGCTGGGCAAGTATCTGATGAGCGGCGTGATCAGCCGGAACTTTGCGCTGGTCAGCACCGGCAGTGAGCATGTGGCTGCCTTCCGGCTGGAGGACGAGGAGCTCTGCACCCGTCTGGCCGAAGGTCTGGGCGAGCCGGAGCCCTGCCTGGTGGCAAGCCGGCCTACCACTCTGGTGGAGGGCTTTTTGCGCCGCAGCTTCTCGGTGCGTGCCAGCGACCGGACGCTCCAGCGCATGAGCTGGGTGCTGGCAGGCGCGGCACTGTTCACCGCCCTGATTGCCCTGTTCTCCAAACAGGGGCTGGCCATGGCCTTTACCGCCTTTGCGGGCACCCTGTGCCTGGGCGGCCCGGCCAGTGCCACCCTGCTGGCAGCGGTGCCCGGCATGCTGATGCAGAAGAGCGCCGCCCGGGTGGGCGCCGTGGTGCCCGGCTGGAGCTCCATCGAGGAGCTGAGCGGCGCCAACATGATCGTGGTGGGGGCGAAGGATCTGTTCCCCGCCAAGAGCGTACGGCTGCACGGCATCAAGACCTTTGAAAAGGAGCGCATCGATCTGGCCATCCTGTATGCCGCGTCGGTGCTCATCGCCGGCTGCGATACCCTGCGGGATGTGTTCATGAACATCATTCAGGGCAAGACAAACATTCTGTTCCCGGTGGAAAGCCTGGAAAATGACCCCGGCTTCGGGTTCACCGCCTGGGTGAAGGACAAGCGGGTGATCATCGGCAACCGGGCCATGATGGAAAAGCAGGGGGTGGAGATCCCCTCGCTGGACTACGAAAACCGCTATACCAAGGGAAAAAAGCAGCCCATCTATCTGGCGGTGAGCGGTCGGCTGTTCGGTATGTTCCTGGTCAGCTACAAGGCGGACGAACAGGCAGCGCATGTGCTGGAATCCCTGAACCGTCAGGGTGTGTCGGTGCTGGTGAAAAGCGACGATTTCTCGCTGACCACCAGCCTGATCAGCCAGATCTACGGTCTGGAGGAGGGCAGCGTGAAGGTGCTCAGCGGCGCCGAGCGCCACGCCCTTGCCCCGGTCACCGAATATCAGCAGTACAGCCCCGGCTGCATGGCCCACATCGGCAGCTTTGCCTCCTTCGTGGGCGGTCTGCTGGCGGCGGCGGGCGCGGCTTCGGCTGAGCGCACCTCCTCGCTGGTGCAGGCGGCGGGCATTCTGGTGAGCGTTGTGCTGGCGGTGCTGCTGGCCTTTACCGGCGGCATGGCGGCGCTGGCTCTGCCTGCGCTGGTGCTCTATCAGGCGGCGTGGGCGGTGCTTACCCTCATGATTCCCATGCTCAAGCGATACGAGTAATAGAACATGTTTTAAAACTATCCAAAAGGCGTGCCCGTTTCGGGCGCGCCTTTTGTGCGTTCTGGCGGTAAAACAGGAACCTTCTTTTCGTCAATAGGCAATCTGCACAAAGCGGTGAGTGGATTTTGTGCAGGGAAACCAGTCTTTTTCTAGAACATTATCTTTAAAAAATTCTTTGTTTGTGATAAGATTTTTGTATAGATTGCTGCCGCTGCAATTTCTCGTGGCAAAACAGGCGGCAGAAGAGAGGGTATTAACTTATGAATTACGCCAACAAAGACATCCGAAACATCCTGGTAGCCGGCCATGCCGGCTGCGGCAAGACCACCCTGATCGAAGCACTGCTGTTCAGCACCGACCCTGAAATGCAGCGTGCCGGCACCGTACAGGACGGCAACACCGTGTGCGACTTTGATCCCGAGGAGCAGAAGCGTCACGCCAGCCTGGCGGCTGCTGTGGCCCCCGTGGAGTACGACGGTGTGAAGCTGAATTTCATCGACGCCCCCGGCCTGTTTGATTTTGAGCTGGGCATGTACGAGGGCATCCATGCAGCAGAGAGTGTGCTGATCACCGTGTCGGCCCGTTCGGGTGTGACCGTTGGCGCGGAAAAGGCGTTCCATCTGGCCGAGAAAAACGGCAAGAGCAAGATCATCTTCGTGAACAAGACCGATCTGGAAAACGCCAACTACTACAAGATTCTGGAAAACCTGAAAACCAAGTTCGGCCCCAGCATCTGCCCCTGCGTTGTGCCCGTGCGGCAGGACGACGGCACCATCCTGTATGTGAACCTGTTCAGCCAGAAGGCCTTCAAGTATGAGAGCGGCAAGCAGGTGCAGGTGGAGCTGCCCGAGATGGGCCACCGTCTGGAGGGCCTGGTCGCCGCCATGAGCGAGGCCGTGGCCGAGACCGACGACGAACTGATGGAGAAGTTCTTCTCCGGCGAGCCCTTCACCACCGAGGAGATCGTGAACGGCCTGGCCAAGGGCTGCCGCAGCGGCGCCATCACCCCCGTGTTCTGCGGCAGCGCCGTGAACCAGCAGGGCCTGGACATGCTGCTGTACAACCTGAAGGTCCTGCTGCCCAGCCCGGCGGATGTACCCGCTGTTCTGGCTGAGGATGCCGCCGGTGAGCCTGTGGAGGTCACCTGTGATCCCGCCGGTCCTCTGGCTGCCTATGTATTCAAGACCGTGGCCGATCCCTTCGTGGGCAAGCTGTCCTATGTGAAGGTGGCCAGCGGCACCCTGAAGAGCGACAGTGCTCTGGTAAATGCCCGTACCGGCGAGGCCGAGCGCATGGGCAAGCTGCTCTACGTCAAGGGCAAAAAGCAGACCGACACCACCGCCATCGGCGCGGGCGACATCGGCGCAGTGACCAAGCTGCCCGCCGCCCAGACCGGCGATACCCTGTGTGAGGCCGGCCGTGTGGTCAAGCTGCCTGCTCCCGCATTCCCCACGCCCACATTGTCCATGGCCATCCGTGTGGCCAAGAAGGGCGACGAGGGCAAGATCGGCAGCGCGCTGGCCCGCCTGATGGAAGAGGATCCCACCCTGACCTACCGCATGGATACCGAGACCGGCCAGCAGATCATCAGCGGCCTGGGCGAGCAGCATCTGGATGTGGTGGTTGCCAAGCTGAAGGCGAAGTTCGGCGTGGATGTGGATCTGACCGTGCCCAGAGTGGCTTACCGGGAATCCGTTCGCAAGAAGTGCAAGGCGCAGGGCCGCCACAAGAAGCAGACCGGCGGCCACGGCCAGTTCGGTGACGTGTGGATCGAGTTCGAGCCCTGCGACAGCGAAGAGCTGGTATTCGAGGAGAAGGTATTCGGCGGCAGCGTGCCCAAGAACTACTTCCCCGCAGTGGAAAAGGGTCTGCGCCAGGCGGCCGAGCACGGTGTGCTGGCAGGCTACCCGGTGGTTGGCCTGAAGGCCACCCTGCTGGACGGCAGCTACCACCCCGTAGATTCCAGCGAAATGGCCTTCATCATGGCCGCCAAGCTGGCCTATAAGGCCGCTCTGCCCGAGGCAGGCCCCATGATTCTGGAGCCGGTGGGCACCCTGAAGGCCCATGTTCCCGCCGACAACACCGGCGACGTGATGGGCGACGTGACCAAACGGCGCGGTCGTGTTCTGGGCATGAACCCGGACGAGGACGGCCTGCAGGTTGTGGAGGCCGAGGTTCCCATGGCCGAAATGCAGGATTTCACCACCTTCATGCGCCAGCTGACCCAGGGCCGCGGCCACTTCACACTGGAGTTTGCCCGCTATGAGCCCCTGCCCTCCAACCTGGAAGGCAAGGTCATCGAGGAGGCCAAAAAGCTGCGCGGCAATACCGACGACGAGGAATAATTCCGCCGCACAGTGCATAGAATCTGAATGAATACGGGACCCGCGGACAAAGGGCAGACCCTTTTCCGCGGGCCCCGTTCCGTTTGCCAAAAAGAAGAACGTATTTTTGGTGATTCAGCCAAAAAAAGGGGGTTCGGTTGACAAATCCCCCAGAACTCGTTATACTATCAAAATTAAATGGAAGCAAACCGTGGCCCATTGTGATTTGTGACCAAGCATACCCCCCTTGTGCACCACCGGTTCCACAGGGCCGGCAGGGCATTGGCGGCCGCGGGCTTCCCACAGAATTAAGGAGTAAACAGAACCATGAGCAATGCAAAAGAAGTTGTTGTGACCGTCGCCGGCCTGAAGGCCCTGGAGGACGAGCTGGAGGAACTGAAAACCGTTCGCCGCAAGGACGTTGCCGAGAAGATCAAGGTGGCCCGCGGCTTCGGCGATCTGTCTGAGAACAGCGAGTACGACGAGGCGAAGAACGAGCAGGCTTTCATCGAGAGCCGTATCGCCCAGCTGGAAGCCATGCTGAAGAACGCCCGCGTAATCGATAACGATGAGCTGAATCTGGATACCGTTTCCGTTGGCACCCATGTGAAGATCGAGGACGAGGACGGCGAAGTGGAGGAGTACGATATCACCGGCTCCACCGAGGCGGACCCCCTGAACGGCAAAATCAGCGACGAGAGCCCCGTGGGTGCTGCTCTGCTGGGCCAGAAGGCCGGCCAGACCGTGACCGTGTCCCTGCCCAACGGCGGCACCATCGACTACAAGATCCTGGAGATCAGCCGCGCTGCCATCTGATTGGGCAGAAAACACAAAAAAGAAGATCGTTTTTCCGCAAAAAGAGGTGCCACGGCGCCTCTTTTTGTGCTATAATAAGGCAGTATGCCCGCACTGTGCGGGCCAAACTATCATATCCGCGCCAACCGGCGCGTTTTTTGGAGGGAATAGCATGGAGCTGAACGAGAATAAGAACCCCAACCCCCAGCAGGATCAGGAGCTCAGCGAAAAGGCTTACAACGAGCTGGTCGCTGTGCGCCGCGACAAGCTGAAAGCCCTGCAGGAAGCGGGCAACGACCCCTTCCAAAAAACCAAATATCCGCAGGACGCTTTCGCCGCGGACATCAAGAAGGAATACGATCATCTGGCTGCTGAGGAAGAGACCGACCGCACCGTGTGCATGGCCGGCCGCATGATGAGCAAGCGCGTGATGGGCAAGGCCAGCTTTGCCGACCTGCGTGACGCTTCCGGCAACATCCAGCTGTATGTGCGCCGTGACGTGATCGGTGAAGAGGAGTACGCCGGCTTCAAGAAGTTCGACATTGGCGACGTGATCGGCATCAAGGGTCAGGTGTTCCGCACCAAGATGGGCGAGATCAGCATCCGCTGCACCGAGGTGGTGCTGCTGGCCAAGAGCCTGCTGCCCCTGCCCGAGAAGTTCCACGGCCTGAAGGATCAGGAGCTGCGTTACCGTCAGCGCTATGTGGATCTGATCATGAATCCCGAGGTGCGCCGCACCTTCGAGATCCGCTCCCGCTTCATCCGCTTCATGCGCTCCTACCTGGATCAGCGCAACTACATGGAAGTGGAGACCCCGGTGCTGAACACCATCGCCGGCGGCGCGGCTGCCCGCCCCTTCATCACCCATCACAACACCCTGGATCTGGACATGTACATGCGCATCGCCACCGAGCTGCCCCTGAAGCGGCTGATCGTGGGCGGTATCGACCGGGTGTATGAGATCGGCCGCATCTTCCGCAACGAAGGCATGGACCCCAAGCACAACCCTGAGTTCACCACTGTGGAGCTGTATCAGGCTTATGCTGATTTCCACGACATGATGGACATTGCCGAGGGCATCCTGTCCGGCGCTGCCAGGGAGATTCTGGGCAGCTATCAGGTGAAGTGGCAGGGCGAGGACATCGACCTGACCCCCGGCTGGCGCCGCCTGACCATGGTGGAGGCCGTGAAGGAGTACACCGGCGTGGACTTCGGTGCCATCACCGATGATGCCGAGGCCGTGGCTGCTGCCAAGGCCATCGGCGTGGAGCTGGCCGACACCGCCGACAAGAGCTGGGGCAACGCCCTGTATGCCTGCTTCGACCAGAAGGTTGAGGAGCAGCTGATCCAGCCCACCTTCATCACCATGTACCCGGTGGAGGTTTCCCCGCTGACCAAGCGCAGCCCCGAAGATCCCCGCCTGACCGAGCGCTTCGAGCTGTTCATCTGCCACAGCGAGCTGGCCAACGCCTACTCCGAGCTGAACGATCCCATCGATCAGCGCGCCCGCTTTGAAAAGCAGCTGGAGCTGCGTGACCGCGGCGACGACGAGACCGAGATGATGGACGAGGACTTCCTCACCGCTCTGGAATACGGCATGCCTCCCACGGGCGGCATGGGCATGGGCATCGACCGCTGCGTCATGATGCTCACCGGCTCCGACACCATCCGTGAGGTCATCCTGTTCCCCACGATGAAGCCTTTGGACAAAAATTCCACAATATATAGCGTCTGACGAAACGGGACGGCACAAGATGTAGTAAAAAGGGCTTACAACTACAACTTTTCTACAACTTTTGCTTGAAATCAGACGGCATCAGACGGGCCAAAATGAAGGGCAAATCCGTGTTTTTTATGCGGATTTGCCCTTTTTTGCAATTTTCACATTAGCACCAAATTACCCTTGATTGCCTCTGCTTTTTCCCTCATGTTTTCTTGCGTAATATGCGTATAAATATCCATAGTTGTGGAAAAATCAGCGTGGCCCATCACCTGCTGGATAAACTTGATATCGTTCGTGCTTTCGCAGAGCCGCGTGCAGAATGTGTGTCTCATGTTATGTACGCTAAAATGCGGCAGCAGTTCCGGCTCACGATCTTCCAGTTCAGCCTGATCCATTTCTTCGGCGTTGTAGGCGATGGAGATACGCTGGATGGCCCGATTGATATTATGGGCACTGAGAAAGTAACCTTCCCGATTCCTAAAAAGGAAACCGTGATACCCATTCATCACAAGGTCTTCTGGATAGAGGGTGTCCATGACTTCAATCAATGTGCGGAGCTGTTCAGCAACCTGCGGATACAGGATAGGGATGGTGCGGGTGCCGCTGGCCGTTTTAGGGGTGGTGATATGAAAACCTGCTTTCCCATCGATCACACGATAGATCAAGTTGTGATTGACAGAGATGGTGTTGTTCTCCAGGTCCACATCATTTTTAGTTAAGCCAGTACATTCCGCAACACGCATTCCCGTACCGAGCAGCACGACCATGACAGGCAGCCAGTGGCTATACATCGGTGACTTGGAAATGAACCGAAGGAAGTTCTTCTGCTGTGTCATAGTCAGCGCGATTCTTTTCTTCGGGGGCGCCCCGGCTCCCTCTGTTTTGAGAGAGCGGTAGACGCCTTTGCTTGGATTTTTTCGGATGTAGTCATCATCGACCGCCAATTCAAGCGTGGGGTGAATCAGGTTATTGATGCTTTCCAAGGAATTGATCGCAAAGCCTTTTTTCAAAAGCTTCGTGTAAAATGTCAGGATGTCGCTCTTTCGGATGTTGGGCAGGGGAATGTTGGCAAACGGCTCATCCTTCACATAGTTGCTCCAAAGATATTCGTAATTCGCCCGTGTAGAAGCCTTTAACTGGATTTTCGTATCCATGAGGACTTTGAACATATCATTTAGGGTGATTTTCATAGCCTCCTGGGTGCGAATACCGTCTTCGCTGTCACGGTTGAGAACTTTTTCTTTGGCCCGCAGGCTGGCAAGGTCAAAATCATAAATGTACTTTTTCTTCTTACCCAGCTTATAGACAAACATATAGCTGCCGTCTGAGCGTTGTGTTTCTCCTGGCCGCAGGTTGCGGCCTTTGTTGTCTTTTCTAACTTTTGGCATAGGCTGATACCTCCCGATGTTTTGTGTGTTGCTGCGCCCGGAATGGGCAAGGTTCTGTTAGCATGAGATCTCGTACAAATATTCCTTCACTCGCTGAACGCTCCAAAGGACACGAGAATTCATGGTGATGCGGGCGTGGGCCAGGTCGCCGATCTGAACGGCCGTATGCCGCCCGCAGTCGAGCAGTTTGCAAAGCGATTCCGTATCGACCGCCAAGCACTGATCCGGTGAAAGGTCATTGGGTTTTCTTTTTTCCATAATTGCCCTCCTTTATTTGCAATTACATATATCCCCTACGATTTGTAGTGGAAGGTTTTCAACAAAAACAATGAAGTCATTCAAATTCATCGGGAAGTGTAGGGTCTCTTCCAAAGGCCATTTCCTGCGCCGGGGCTTTCCGCCGCGTATTGCCAGGGCCCGCTGTGCGGTATTTCAATCGTGGGCGGGCTCCATGTGGTCATCGCACACTGTCCGCGATCCCTGTATAACTCCAATGGAAAAGGTTATGGGGCTTGTCAAGGTATAAAAAGAGCGTGCAGACCGGCTACGGAGTCCCATGCCATGTCTGTACGCCCTATAAATAGTGAACCATCAATATTTTTCTGCACATTCAAATCATTTGGCAGATTTTTTCGTGGAATGGGTGTAGTTAAGAATAAAGCACAATATATAGTTATTGCACCTTGACTATCTCAATATATTGTGTTACACTGTTTCTGTAATTGATTTTTGTGCGTTTTCCCCTTGTGGGATACAGACTTAGTTTCTGTACCGCGGATTGAAAAATCTGCATTGCACACGCAGTCAAGATTGTACTTGTGCCAGTAGTATTACTGCGCCCCTCTGGGCCGGTATATTACTGGCTTTTTTTGTTTTTTCGGGACTTCAGTTCCGCCAGCGAGGATGACTTTGGTTCATAGGTAACTATGGACATCAGGCGTTGCGCCCTTTGTCACCCTCGCTTTTTTTCTGCCCAAATGCCGGAACGCGGCTTTGAGGATATATCTAAATTACAGAAAGGCAGGTATGCACACATGAATGTGAAACAGAAAAGTCAGGAGCGCCTGACAACTAAGAAAAAGCCGGCTGAGAACTGGCGACAGTATCAGAAACTGAATCAGACCGCGCGGAAACGCTGCCCGGTGATTCGAGCCCCTGTTATTCCCCGCAGGACCCGGAGGGGGTGTTGAGTATGCCGGCAGGCAGCTTGGCGGTCAAAGAGCGGTATCAGCCTCTGGTGCTGGTGGAAACGGCAGGCTTATCCGAAGAGGAATGGCTTGCCTACCGCCGGAAAGGTATTGGAGGCAGCGATGTTGCAGCTCTGCTGGGCATTTCACCGTGGCGGACGGCCCGGGATCTGTTTTATGACAAGCTGAACATTGCCGTGGTCGAGGACCATGAGGACAACTGGGTGGCCCTGGAGATGGGGCACCTGTTGGAACCGCTGGTGGCGAAGATCTTCCAGCACCGGACCGGCTACAAGGTCTATCAGATCAAAAAGATGTTCCAGCACCCGAAGTATCCCTGGATGCTGGCGGATGTGGACTACTTTGTAGAACTGCCGGACGGCACCACCGCTATTCTGGAGATCAAGACCACAAACTACAACGCCAAAGACAACTGGTGGCTGGATGGTGAGGAAACCATTCCGGCCTACTATGAGTCCCAGGGGCGGCATTACATGGCCGTCATGGATGTGGACCGCTGTTTCTTCTGCTGCCTGTATGGCAACAACGAGCAGGAAAGTATTATCCGTGATATGCAGAGGGATCTGGCCTATGAGGATGAGATGATTTTCCTGGAGCAGAATTTCTGGGAAAATCATGTGCTTACCAGAACGCCGCCGCCTTACACCGAAGATGGAGACCTCGTGATCGAGAGCGTGCGCCGGTACACTGGCCCCGCTGACAAGGAGGCCCCCGCTGTATCACTCGACCTGCCCCTGACGGCCAAGCTGATGCGTTTTCTCCAGCTCCAAGAGCAGAAAAAAGGCGCAGAAGCAGGCAAAAAGGAAATCGAGGAAGATATGAAGCGGCTGAAGGCTGCCATCATTGCCAAAATGGGGAAAAGCTGCAAAGCCATCTGCCAGCAGGATGGGGTGAACTATACCGTCACCTACAATCCGGTGCGGACCCCCGGTATTGACAAGGATAATCTGAACAGGCTGAAGCTGGAACATCCGGACATCTATGAGCAGTATGTGACTGTTTCCGTGCACCGCCGCTTCACGGTCAAGAGTGACGCCGAGGCGGCATAAAAGGAGGGAAAAAAGAAGTGATCCATAGAGGAACTTATGACGGGACGATCTACCACAACCCGGTGAACAAGTTCTGCATCATCAGCGTAAAGACCGCTGATAAGGAGGTGCCCCAGGAGGCCCGTTCCACCCGCCGGTACAGAGATCATCTGATCCGCTTTGTTGCGACGGGCTATGAACTGCCCCGCACGGACGCGGTAGAGCTGGAACTGGACGGCGAATGGACAAAGGGCAAATATGGTGTGCAGCTTCAGGTGGAACAGTGGCGCGAGATCGTTCCCAAGACCAAGGACGGCGTGGAAGGCTATCTGGCCTCCGGCCTCATCAAAGGTATTGGGCCGGCGACTGCCGCGCAGATCGTCTCCCGGTTTGGCGTGGAAACGCTGGATATTCTGCAAAACCATCCCGAGCGGCTGCTGGAGGTCAAGGGCATTACGGAAAGCAAGCTGGAGGATATCAAAACCTCGTATGCGGAGAGCCGGATGCTCCAAGACCTGATGACGCTGCTCTCCCCATTCAAGATCACGCCGAAAACGGCCCTGAAGATCTACCAGCACTTCGGGCCCGCCAGCGTGGACATCTTGAAAAGGAGTCCCTTTGAACTGTGCCAGGTGTCCGGTTTTGGATTTCTCCGGGTAGATGCCATCGTTCAGAAAAACGGCGGCGACCTGCATGACCCCATGCGGGTCAAAGGCGCGCTGTTCTGGGCGCTGGAGGACAGCAAGGGCGGCAAAGGACATTTGTTCCTGCCTGGTGAAACTTTGCGGAAGGAGGCTCTTCGGCTTCTCAACACAAAGATCCCCGTCCCGTCTCTCCGGCTTCATGAACAGGAGGTCGCGGATGTGCTTCAGGACATGATCCTTCATGGCGAGGTGGTATCCGTCAAAGATAACATCTACCTGCCCCGCACATTCGCACAGGAAGATGAAACGGCCCGGCGTATTGCCATGCGGCTGATAGAGCCGTCTGCGCCGGAGCGCATTGAGCAGGCGCTGGAGCAGGTCAAGCGTGAAATGGGGCTGGTGCTGTCTTCCAAACAGGAGGCAGCGGTCTACGCGGCTTACCGCCACAGCCTGTCCATTATCACTGGTTCTCCCGGCACCGGCAAGACAACGGTGCTCAAGACCATTTTGGAAGTTTATCGCCGCCTGCACCCGAAAGGTGAAATCGTTCTGATGGCGCCGACCGGCCGTGCCAGCCGTCGTATGGCGGAAAGCACTGGCTTTGACAAGGCGCGGACGCTCCACAGCGGCCTGGGCCTCGGCAGTGAAGAAGATGACGCCAACCGCAGCAGACAGCAGGAGCCGTTGTCGGCGGACCTGATCATTGTGGACGAGTTTTCTATGGTGGATATGTGGTTGGCAGACAAATTTTTCTCCCGCATCAAGGATGGGGCCCGTGTCGTTCTCGTGGGCGACCCCGACCAGCTCCCCAGTGTGGGCGCCGGGACTGTGTTCCGCGAACTGATCGACTGTGGCTTGATTCCCGTCACGGTGCTGGACCAGATCTTCCGTCAGTCCAAGGACAGCCTGATCGCTTATAACGCCAAGTTTATCAACGAGGGCAACACCAAGCTGTACTTTGGGCCGGACTTTGTATTTATGGCAAGCGATAACCAGGCGGAGGCTGCGGAGCGGATCATCGCCCGTTACTGCCGGGAAATCGCGGAAAGCGGCATCGACCGGGTGCAGATTTTGTCTCCCTTCCGTTCGGAAGGCGCTGCGTCGGCGGAACAACTCAACGAGGCCATCCGCGAGGTGGTCAACCCGTTCCGCTCTGCCGAGGAAGAAATCAAGATCGGCGTCAAAGTGTTCCGGGTCAACGACCGGATCATGCAGACCAAAAACACCGCCAAGGTGTCCAACGGCGACCTGGGATTTATCCGCTATATCAAAGACGATGAAGATGGCAAGCGCGTCGGCCTGGATTTCGGTGTGGGCCGAGAGCTGGAATACAGCGTAGAGGATATGGTCAATCTGGACCTAGCCTACGCCACCACCATCCACAAGGCAATGGGCTCTGAGTATGAAACGGTCATCATGCCGCTTTTGAAAGCGCACACCGTCATGCTCTACCGCAACCTGCTCTATACCGGCATCACCCGGGCCAAAAAGCGCGTGGTGCTGATCGGCCAAAAGCAGGTGCTGTTTATGGCGATCCACCGGAATGAAATCGTCAAGAGGAATACGCTTCTGGGCAAGCGCATCGGCATGTACTATAAGGCCTATGCCAAGCGGGCCGGAATCCCGGTCCCGGCGGCTCTGGAAGAAGAACTGAAATACGCTGGTTAAAAAAGAGGCGCAAGGTGCAGAAAATTGCCCCGCGTCTCCTATTTATTACACAGGAAGGAGTATATGACATGAACGACAGCAATGCGAAAACGATGTACGAAACTGTGCCTGCGGCCGCTGAACTGAACAAGGTGCCGGGCTTTGACCCGCTCAAGTTCCTCCGCCGCACCAAGGACACCCTGAAGCTGGACCTGCCTTACCAGAAACTCTGGTTCCGCATGGCCCATCCCAACGGCCGTATGCGTCTGACGGCGCTGCGGATCACGGAGCAGATGGCGATTTTTGAGGCCAAGGTATTCCTGGACCGCAGTGACGCGGAGCCGTTCAGTATGAGCACGGCCCAGCAGACTACCCAGGACAGCCGCGACTTCGTGAAAGCCGCCCAAAATGAGGCGCTGAGCCAGGCCCTTACGGACGCCGGTTTTGGCATCCAGCTGATCAGCGCCGGCGCCCAGGCCGATCTGATGGAGAAAAGCGCCGGAGCGTCTGTCAAAAAGGCCGCAGAACCGCCTGCCGGGCCGGCGGAATGCACGGCACCGCCGCAGGAGCCCCACAGCGCCCCTCAGAGGGCCGATGAGCCTGCCGAGGGGAAATCCCCTGCCAGCCCCGTTGAAACGCCGCAGAGGGCGTTTGAGGGCGAAAAGGCGGCAACAGCGACAACGGCCCCGTCGAAGGAAAACACTGCTTCGGAACCGGTGAAACAGCACCTGCCGGTGGAGCCGGCGAAGAAATTCGATACGCTCCCGGTTGACGCTTCGCCAAAGACGGAACAGCCGGCGGCTGAAAATGAGCAGGCGGATGAATTGCCCGTCCGCGGCAATGTAACGGAGCTGCCGGTCCAGCACACGGAGGAATCCGAACCCGCCGCCGAGCCGCTGCAGCCCGAAGATGGCGCTGCCGGAGCGGTGGATACTGCGGTGGATACCCCCTCTTATACGAAGGACACGCCTATGGAGGATATTCTGCAGGTCATGACGCTGGAACAGGCCCAGCAGGTCATCGTAGACGATGGCATCTGCAAGGGTATGACGATTGCCCAGGTGGCCGAGAAGCGGCCTGTCAATCTGCGGTACTACCTGATCCCGGGCAAAAGCAAGAACAACATGGTCCGCGCCGCCGCCCAGCTGGTTTTGGATTCACTTCAAAAGGCCGGCTGATATGGCCCCCGGCGAGGGCATGAAGGGAGGAATGACAGATGGGCTCGTACCCGGATGAATTTCCCTTCGGTATCATGGAAGTTGTGGAACTGCTGCACCTGCGGGTCAGGCGCCAGCAGGCAAACAGCGTCTATGTGGACTGCCCGTTCTGCGGTGACCGCCGCGGGCGGATGAATGTCAATTTCGTCAAAAATGTCTGGCGGTGCAATCACTGCGACGAACATGGCGGAATGCTGGCGCTATATGCAAAATTGAATCACACGACGACCTCTGACGCTTATTGGGAAATTGCAGAAGCTCTGTGTGACAATACCCACGAGGAACACGCACGCTCCGGGAATGAAGCCCAACAGCAGCCGGTCAGCACCGGGTCCCCATCTTCGGGGGCCCGGGCGGCCGCTGCAGGTTATTCTTCTTCCGAGCGAAAAACTGTGCCGCAGTCGGATAAAGCCAGCCCGGCCGAGATCCATCAGACACTATCCCTGCTTCTGGCCCAGCTTACGCTGCGGCTGGCACATCGGGAACATCTGCGCTCACCAAAGCGCGGGCTGTCTGATGAACAAATCGAGTCGCTGGGCTTTAAGAGTACCCCGCCGCCCTTCTTATGCCGCTCTATCACGGATCGGCTGATCAAACAGGGATGCAGGGTACAGGGCGTACCCGGATTTTACCGGGACGACAGCGGCCACTGGACAATGGCATTTTATAAGAAGACCTCCGGCATCCTGATCCCCGCCATCGGCTTTGACGGCCGGCTTCAGGGATTTCAGATCATGCTGGATGTACCGCTGAAACACAAGGATGACCCGCCGGAGAAACCGGGGGCCAAGTACATCTGGTTTTCCTCTTCCTCAAAGACAGACGGGACAGGCTCCGGCAGTCCGGTACACCTGATCGGTGACCCATCCGCCCGGGTGGTCTATGTGATCGAGGGGCTGCTGAAAGCAGATATTTCCCATTGCCTGACCGGGCGCACCTTTGCCGCGATTGCCGGGGCCAACAACACCAGCCCGCTGGACCCGTTGTTTGCCCTTCTGGCGCAGAACGGTACGGAGGAAATCATTGAAGCCCACGATATGGACAAGTACAACAATCAAATGACGATGGCCGGGGCGTCGAAAATTTACCTGACGGCCCGGAAGTATGGCATGAACTGCCGGAGGCTGACCTGGAATCCCAACTATAAGGGATTTGACGATTGGCAGCTGGCGCTTCGCCGGGAAAATCAACGGAGAAAGGAGATCGATAGACTTAGTTTTAAGGCGCAGTACCTCCGCGGCTTGTGTGAACTGGCGCATATTGAGGACTGCATCGAACTATGGCAGCACCTGGCTGAAAACAAGACCTGCCTGACGGAGTATCTTGGCTTGACCAGAGAGGAACATGAAACCTTCCTGCGGCAAGGCAGGGATGCCCTCGGCGCCCTGCTGGAACCCCAGCGGCGGAAACAGAGATTTGTGCTCTATCAGTTGGAACTGGACGAGCAAAAAGCGATCCCATTTGCTTTCAAGGAACTTGCGGCGCTGCAAAAGGCCGGCTATGAACAGCCGCCCGCCGCCATGTACCGCATGGCCGGGTCTGGCGAAGTCTACTGCCCGGTGGAACAGAGCGACGCAGAGATTTTGAAGCGCCTGTTTGCTGACTGCCGGGAGGAACTGCCGGAGGGCTGCCACGGGCGGCCAATGGCGCTCTCTGATGTGGTAGAACTGGACCATTCTCCACGAAGGATCTACTACTATGTCAATGGGGAGCATGAATTTCCGCAGGTCAAGTTTTCCCCCATGCTTGCCAAAAAGGACATCAAAGAAGGGACATAAAGAGGCTTCAATGGTTGTTGTGAATGAGACGAAGAGAGGGCAACTTCTGGCGCTTCTGGAGCAATGCGCCCATCTGAACGCTGATGTGCGGCCCCGCACGGATAAGGGATATTTTACGGTGACGGTCCCGCCGCCGTGGAATGGCCCGGCCCAGCGGAAAGCCCAGGAGGTGCAGGACAGGATCAAAAAGTGGTCGGAGCAGTATCCCAATGTGATATGTTACTGTTTCGACAGCTTCAGCACACTACTCTATGTGCTGTGACACAGGTAAACGATGGCATGGAACAGGTTTTATCCTGATCCATGCCATTTTTGTCAACGGAAAGGAGTTTATTATGGGATATTTTTCGGAAATGTCGCTGGATATGCAGGAAGGCCGCAAACCGTCTGCCGCCTCGCTCACCCGCGAGTGCGCTTTTGAGGACGGGGAGAACTTTGACGAGCTGCCGGTGCCGCCGGCTGACCGTCAGCCCGTACCGCCTGCCGCAGAGCCGGCGCCGCAGCCTGCTTTTGAGGACGATGAAGATTTGAGCGAGGTCCCGGAAAAGCAGGGACAGCCTGACGAGGCAGGGCCCCCCGCTGAAGAAACCGATGACGGGGACAATGCCGATGAGGGGCAGGCGGAGCCTGCCAAGGCCGATACCTCCAATGCGGACGCTGACGAGGAACAGCGACGTGCCGAGCATGAGGCCGCCGAAGCCAAACGGAAGGCTGAGTGGGAGGCGAAACAGGCGGAAAAGAAGAAGGCCCTGCAGGAGCAGATGGACCGCTTGGCCGCCATGAGTGACGATGAGGTGGTGGCTGCCTCCATGCAGCGGGTCAGCGGCGATGTGGAAAAGCTGACCCGGCGCAATATGAAGGAGTGCGTGTCGGAGTATATCCAGACCAAGTGCCTGGAAGACCCGGCATTTGCCCGTCTCACCATGCACCCGAAGAAAACGATGGTCCATTGTTTCCAATACATCAGCCGCAAGGCATGGGAGTACATCCAGGACGAATTGAAAGCAAACGGCATCCAGCCGGGCCAGGGCAGCCAGGGGTATGGCTGCGATATTCCGGATGACCTGTGCTATCAGTGGTCGGAGGACTATTTCCGCGATCCGGACGCCAAAGAGGACCAGGAGCAGGAAGAAAAATTTGTCCCCCGCCCCTACTATGGCAAGTCTTCCGTGAAGTCCTCCAAGAAAAAGAAAACCGAGAAAAAACCTGCTGAGAAGAAAAAGCCGGAGCCTAAGCCGGCGCCGGAGAAAAAGCCTTCTGCTGACGGGCAGATGTCTCTGATGGATTTTGGCATGGCAAAAGCAGGCTGAGGAGGCAGAGCATGATTGCATATAAAGGGTTTCGTCCCGGCATGATCTGCATTGATTACCAGTTTCAGATGGGCCTCAATGTGACTGATAAGGCCAACTGCCGGCAAAATGGCTTCCACTGTGCGGAGAACCCGCTGGATTGCCTGAACTATTACGGAGATATCGACCATTCGGAATATTATATCGTCAATGCCGGCGGGGACATTGACGAGGACGAGGTAGATTCCAAAATCTCCTGCACTGAGCTGACGGTCCTCAAACGGCTGACGAAAGAGGAACTGCTTCTCCATGGCCTCGCTTTTATGGCAGACCATCCCAAGCGGGAATGGAACAGCCATGTGCGCAAAGACCAGGCAGAGGCGTGTGACGGTTATGCGGCCGTCCGCGGCGCTGATCCCATAGCCAAGGGCCGCCGGAAAGGCGATGTGTTGGCGTTTGCCAAGGAAGACCCGGCCACCGGCTGCATCCAGCAGATCGTGGTGGCTACCATTGATGGAAAGACACTTCTGCCCAATGTCTGGTATGGGGTGGATCTTGAGAAAAGGATGGTGAGTTAATTTGAAGAAATCCATGCTTCAAGCGATGCCGGCGCTGACGGCATCGCAGGAGATGAAAGAAGTGGCGATGGCGGATGAGCCAAAAAAGGAGACGACTTATTATGGCCACACCTATACTACCCGCACCTATTTCGCGTTTATGAACTGTCTGGTGCAGGATGGTGTTCTGAAAGCCGCCTTTTTTCTGCCGGATCATCTGCGGCTGGATGATAATAATCCTGCTTATGAGGTATTTATCGACAAGGAAAACCGCCAGTTTTTGACCTACGATCACTTGGAGAAAAAGTGGCGGGATGCAAAACTGGACCGTTTGGAATGGCCTGGCAGGAACTACTACGCTACCTGCTGGGTCAGCGAGGAAGATGCGGCCTTGGTTCAAGACTATTTTTCCGGCGAGCGCGGTGGCGATCTCGGCATTCTCGACTTTCAAAGGAATGTGAGGGACGAACAGCTGGAACGGCGCCACAAACGGATCACTGCCCCGTGGGACAAGGATCTGGCGCAGGTGCCGAAATTGCCAAAAGATTGGAAGCGGTGGACCGACAAGGTGGCCGTGCGGGAAAATTTTATATTTTACCATTACAAGCGCGGCGGAGCCAAAACCGGTTACTGCACCTTCTGCGGGAAGGAGGTGCCCATTTTCGGGCACCCCTACCACAACAAAGAGGGACGCTGTATCCGCTGCCGCCATCCTGTGGTGTTCAAGGCTTTGGGGCGCGCAGGCTATTTTCAAACAGATAAGTATTATGCTTATCTGGTCCAGCGGTGCAGGGATGGATTTGTCGTTCGGGAATTCCGGGCGGACAGGACCTACCGAAAGGATACCCTGCCGCACAGCGAGTCCTATTGGCATGAGTTCCGGCGTTCGATTTATGACCGCACCGGCGAAATCCGTTCCTATTACTGGGGGATGTACTGCCAGCGGGAAACACGCTGGATCGCGGGAAGCCCCTGCTATTACGCTTATTATGGTGATCAATCCGGCCGGGTATATGGAAAGACTTTGCCCAGCCTGGAGAAAAAAGAACTTCGTCAAACCGGCTTGGCCGAGTGGATACGAAGCCATCCGATCACTGATCCTGAAAAATACCTGGCAGTCTGGAAAAGGCTTCCCCAGATGGAGCAGATCTGGAAGGCTGGACTGCAGCGGCTGACAAAGGAGTGTTTCCATAACTGCGACAACGTGCGGAAGCTGGTGCTGAACCCCAGTGAGCCCGGGCTGATCCGCGCTCTGGGTCTGGATGCCTCAAAATTCCGCCGCCTGCGGCAGATGGATGGAGACACAGAAACTTTGGCCTGGCTGCAGCTTGAGAAGCGGACCGGACAGCGTATCACGGACGACATGCTGCGCTGGAGCAAAAAGGAACAGATCAGCGCCAAGGATCTGGTGTTTATCGCAGACCGAATGAGCCTGGTGCAGATCAAAAATTATCTGGAGCGACAAAAAGAGTATTTTGATGGCAGCTGCCAGCAGGCGCTGACCACCTGGCAGGACTATCTTGCTATGGCGGAACGGCTGCACTATGACACCAGCGATGAGATCGTCTACCGTGTGCGCAAACTGCGCCAGCGGCACGATGAACTGGTCCTTCAGAGTGAAGCCGGGAGTCTGGAAGAGCAGGCGTCAAAAATGGCGGCGAAATATCCCCATGTTAATGCCATCTGTGCGGAACTGCAGGAAAAATATGCCTACAGCGATGACGACTACACGGTGCTTGCGCCCCAAGACATCTTTGAAATCATCAAGGAGGGGCGCATGCTTCATCACTGTGTCGGCAATGATGGCGCCGGCGAGCGGTACTATGACCGCATGGAACGCCGGGAAAGCTTCATCATGTTCCTGCGCCGGACGGAGGAACCTAACGATCCCTACTATACTCTGGAGATTGAACCAGATGGAACAGTTCGTCAGAAGCGCACTTTGTTTGACCGGCAGTATGAAGATATTGAACAGGCAACAGAATTCCTGATCAAATGGCAGAAGGTCATTGCGGCCCGCCTTACCGGCCGCGACCTGAAGCTGGCCGAACGGAGCCGTGAGCTGCGGAAAGAGGAATTTATCCAGATGCGAAAAGACCGTGTGATTATCCACACCGGGCATCTGGCTGGCCGTCTGCTGGCAGATGTGCTGCTGGCCGACTTAATGGAAAATACGGAAGTCATGCAGCCGCAGGCGTTACCTGCCGCCGCGTGAGGCAGGTTCAATGGCCGGGCGTCCTTTGGGACGTCCGGCCCACTTTTATAGAATGGAGGTCCCTGATGGGGAAAAAAGGATTTGAGTATGAGATACGCGGTTACAGATATGCGCCTGAGAGTTTCCGTGCTTTTAAAGGGCTGCCGGGACAGAAAATGGAGCAGATCCCACTGTCAGGTGAACAGCGCCGGAAAATGGGCTATCTCTGTATGACCCAAGGCGGTAAGGCTGGTGTAGCTTATGTAAAACATATCGAACGGGAGCGGGAACGCAAGTGCCGTCTGTATATGACCTATGGCTTTCTGATCAAGGGAAATCCACACAGATATGTGTACTGTGCGGAGCTGCGATGCAGGGAAAGCGACCCGCTGGCGGTGCGTCTGGATACCCTGCGTGCGTTCCGGGAATGTTTGGCCCAGCACGGAGGCCGTATTGAACAGAGTGTGGAATGCGAACTGGATGGGAATTACCGCCCCGTCAAAGTGCGAAAGAATTATGAGACTGCCGATTTGAGCCGGCCGGTAGTGGTCTGGCTTTATACGGCATGAAAGGAGAACTCCATGAAACAGCTTGGAAATCTGGCCGTGGTCTGCGCCCAGCGCCCCGATGTGCTGATGCAGATTTATGGCAGCGAGGTAAGCGTACACACAGGAGAGGGGCCGGAACGGGCCGTCCTCACAGCAAAATGGGATGATGATGAGACGATCCAGAGCATCATCCGGGAATTGAATTTTGGCCGGTATGCCCCGGACAGGGAAAGGATGGTGCGGCATGATTAAAAACCTGAACCAGCTCAAACGCGCTCTTCGGCCTGGTATGCGTCTGGAAGTCATTGGCCACTGCCGGCCGGGGTGCATTGGGCAGCTGCGGGAGGTCACTTGGGTCAATACCCAGGGCTTTTATACCAAAACGCTCAATCCGCCCGATCCGAAGCTCAATGCGGCAAACGAGGGGCGCGGCGCCATCCTCTGGTGGGGAGCCGCGCGCACCTGGGAATTTGAAGATGGGGTGTGTAAGTCGTACACCCGTAGCGAACATACGGCGGAGACGCTGATTATGGCGTTCCGTGTTTTAGAAAAGGAGGCGGTCTGATGGACCAGAATTTGTTGATGAAGCAGCGGGAGCTGAACGACCGGCTCAACCGCTACCGGAATGAGTATTACAATCTCAACAGCCCAAGCGTCAGCGATGCGGTCTATGACCGATTGTTTGAGGAACTGCAGGACCTGGAAAGTGCAACGGGCGTCCAGATGTCAAATTCGCCCACCAATACCGTAGGATACCCGGCGGTCAGCAAACTGGAAAAAACAAATCACTCGATTCCGCTGCTGTCTCTGGAAAAAGTGAAGAATGCGGAGGATTTGTGCCGCTTTATGGGAGAGCATCAGGTGATGTTCATGCTCAAGTTGGACGGCCTTACCATCAAGCTGACCTATGAAGGGGGCAAATTGGTGGAGGCAGCTACCCGGGGCGACGGTGATGTGGGCGAAATCGTGACCCACAACACCCGCGCTATTGGCGGCATCCCCGAGAATATCCAATATGAAGACCGCCTGGTGGTCACCGGCGAGGCGTTCATCCGTCCCAGCGATTTTGAACAGCTGAAGACCACTCTGGTGGACAGCGATGGGAAACCCTACAAGAACGGCCGCAATCTGGCGGCCGGCTCGGTGCGCCTGTTTGACGCCGGGACCTGTCTGGGACGGCGACTGATGTTCATGCCGTTCAATGTGCTGGAGGGCATGGAGGAATTGCCTCGCAAGTCGGAGCGCCTCAAGGCGCTGCGGCCGCTGGGCTTTCTGCCCTGCAAGTACATGGTCACCAAGCGCCCTTTGACGCAGAAGGAAACCGAGGACGGTATCCGTCAGCTCAAGGAGTATGCGGCGGACGCTGATATTCCCATTGACGGTATCGTTATTACTTACAACGACATCGCGCTGTCCAAAAGCTGCGGGCGCACGGGCCATCACTACAAGGACGGCCTTGCCTTCAAATTTGAGGATGATTTGTTCCAGACAAAGCTCCAGACGATTGAATGGACGCCCGGCCGCACCGGCGAGATTGCCCCGGTTGCCATTTTTGAGCCGGTGGAGATCGACGGATGCGAAGTGTCCAGAGCCAGCCTGCACAACCTGTCCTTCATTGAGGATCTGGAATTGGCGCCGGGCTGCCGTATCCTGGTGAGCAAGCGAAACATGATCATTCCCCATGTGGAGGAAAACCTGGATCGGGGCAATTTTTCTATGGATGCCGTAATCCCGCACCAGTGCCCCTGCTGCGGAGAGCCGACCAGAATCCACGAAACCAGTGGCCGCGGTGAAAACGGCGAGGAACGGGTCATCAAGACCTTGTTCTGCGACAACGCCGCCTGCGAGACCCGGCGCCTTAAACAGTTCGTCCATTTTGTGAGCAAAAAGGCCATGAACATTGAGGGACTGTCGGAAGGAACGCTGGAAAAGCTGATTGGCCGCGGCTGGATACACAGCTATCTGGACATTTACCGCCTGGATCAACATAGGAATGAGATCATCCGGATGGACGGTTTCGGTGAAAAGTCCTGGCAGCGTCTTTGGGACGCCATCCAGCAGAGCCGCAGCACGACATTCGAGCGGTATGTTATCGCCATGGACATCCCGATGGTCGGCAATACCGCCAGCAAGGTCCTTTGCCGGGAATTTCACGGCAGTCTGGACGAATTCCGGGATGCCGTCTATGGGGGCTATGACTTCCGACAGCTTCCGGACTTTGGAGAGACGCTGCACAACAACATTCAAGAGTGGTTTAACAAGGAAGAAAATTTCTGTATTTGGGAGGAATTGCAGATGATGATGAACATTCAGAAACCGGTGGAGGCCGACAACCAGACCATCAACAGGGACAATTCTTTTTCCGGAAAGACCATTGTGGTCACGGGAAAGGTCGAGCCTTACACCCGCGACGAAATGAACAGCCTGATCGCCTCATTGGGGGCAGTGGCCGGCAGTTCGGTGACCCGCAAGACCGATTATCTGGTCTGCGGCGAGAAAGCCGGCAGCAAGCTGTCCAAGGCGCGGGAACTGGATATCCCGGTGCTGACGCCGGAGGAATTTTTCCGCATGGCCGGTGTGGCTTAACCAGTCGGTTCATCAGAGTTTGACAATGGGGAGAGGGCGGTCTGCGCCCTCTCCCTATATTTTTATGGAGGAACACCATATGGAAAGAAAGTATTTCATCCCTGTTGTCAATCGCGTTTATACCAACCGCAATAATAAACAGTACCGCTGTACCGGCTTCGTGGAGGGCAGCTGCCCGTGGGAAACGGTAGCCTATTTCACAAGGCTGTCCGACGGCTGGAGCCTGACTGCGCATGGACCGCAAATTTACGAAGATGGGACGATTGAATGGAACTATTCTACCGGCGGGCATTGGCCGCAGTGAAAAGGAGGGAAATATTGTGACCCAAGAAATTATACCTGCATACAGCACCTTCCAGAAGGACATAGATCTTACGCTGTATCACGCCTTTGCTGAATTGGTCGTACAGACAGCCCAGGACGGTGAGGCGAGAATCCTTTACCGTCAGCTGGAAGCGAGACAAATCTGGCAGGAAGATCAGAATGTTTCCAGCTATTTTGAAGCTTACAGCCTGCGCTATCCCGGCGAAGTGCTGGAACGCTTCGAGGAAAAACTGGGGACAGACATACGCATCCTGCGCGCGCTGGCGCTGGCCCTGGGCTACACCCGCCGGTGCCAGGCCGACACAATGTTTGTGGGCAATCAGCGGAACGATTTTATTCAAAAACTCCGCAGGACCGCCGGGACGGATGTTTACCTGCAAGGTGCGCTCTATCTGCTGGAAACCGACGCTCTCCGGCGCCGCACGCGGCTGGATGAACTGGCCGCCAGGGAATACGCCAGGACGGAGGAGGCTCTGTTTGTGCTCTCCCTGTTTGATGATCCGGAGACCGGCTATCAGGCCATGCGGCCGCAGCTGACGCGGCTGTTTGGACCAGAAAGGACGATTTCTATGGCACGGGATTTTGGCGTGCTGGAATGGTTCATCCGTTTCTACGCTGAAGAGGCAAAACGCTATCGGGGAAAAAACGATCTGGTATTGCGGACGCTGATGAAGCTGCCCTACATGAACATGAAGCCGGACAGCCGGGAATTTTCGGTTTTGCATACTGCCGGGTACAGCATGGAAGAGATCACAATGGCAAATTCCCTGGCGGTGTGGGCCGACCGGATACCGGACCGGCTCTCATCCAAAGGCATTGTGGCGGAAAAGATCGCGGTGGCCTGCGTCCGAATGCTGCTGAACGGCCCGGATGGACAGCCGGAAGATATCTATGCGTACATCAGCTGGCTGTTCCAGGTTTACAAGAAATTTGAGGTCAGGTACGAGGGATATCAGGATCTCTGGGCAGCCATCCAGACGGGGCTTGCACCCACAGCACCCCAGACTATCCTCTGGATGAATCAAACAATTAAAAGACAGTTCCCTTATCGCTTCGATGTATTCGACCCGCGATACGACATTCTGGCAAACGAGCTGAGCAATGAGGAATATGCGGAACTGTTTACCGTGCAGATGCTCCGTTCCCGTGCGGCGATCCCGCTGCGGCGCTGGCTTACGCGGTATCAGGCCCTGACTGGTGTGGAGTATATTGAGTATTTTAACAAGCGCCATTGGCTTACGCTTCGCAGCTTTGTTTTGCTGGTGGAGCGAAAGGAGATCAATTTGTGGCAGTTTTTTGAGCAGCACAAGGGGGACGGGGCTCGTGCCCATCCTCTGGAGCTTTTAGAGGAATATGCGCTGAAAATCTCCAGCTGGCGGTGCTTTCGGTTCGCACAAAAGCTGTTCAGTCAGTACACCTTCTCCCAGCTACAGGAAATTTTCGGAGAAAACTTTTATTTCCACCAGAAGTTTGTCAAGAAGGAAAGCTATTATAACAAAAAAGTCCAATCGTTCTCTATGGTCCGGCCGTTCCTGACAGCGGAGCAGCACCGCCAGCTTTATGACTGGATCGATGCCTCGCTCTTTCAGACAGAGCCGGAATACTATGATTCGTTTGTTCTCTGTGCCCTGAAGGCCCCGGTGATCCAGCGCATCTATGACAAATCGCTGCTGGCGTCTGTGCTGCGGCAGCTTCTGACACTCGATGCCTGCAATGGCTACGAAGTAAATCAGTTAAAGGAGCGGTTCTATTCCAAGGAAGAAATGGAGGCCGACCGAAAAGCCACCGCCGAACAGGAAGAACAGGAAAAGGAACGCCGGTGGCAGCAGCAGGTCATGAAGTGTCAGGAGAAACTGGCAAGTTGCTATAATGGCAGCGCGGAATCCCTGATCCAGTTCATGCACGGATATCATTTTGGTGAGATCAGGAAAGCTGCGCTGGGTATGGTCTATGAAAAATTGCTGGAATGGCCGGCAGGCTGCGCTCAGACCCTTGAGGCGGCGGAAATGTGGAAATTTTTTGAGCTGTGCGGGAGTCTTGTGATGTATGAGCCTCGGCCGCGCAGAGAGATATTGACAATGGTGCAAACCATCGTAGGAGGTGAAGCAGCATGACAAACACATTGAAACATTTAGCCCTGCTCGCCCGCATGGAGAGCAGCGGCCTGAAACTGGGATTGACGGGAAAATTCCCGGAGGATGCCCTGGACCAGACCTGCGAGCGGGTGGAGTCTTTTCAATTACAGAACAGGCTCCGCACCGGAAATGACAATACGCAAATTCAGAAGGAACTTGTACGGACGCCGGAATTTGCGGCGCTCTACCATGCGTTGTGCAATGATGGGGTGGATGACCGGTCGATCACAAGTATGCTCCAGTCGGCTGTAGCCTGCGATGAGCAGTTGACGCAGTATCCCAAAGAACAGGTGCTGGCGGCAGCGGGAACGGATATCCCTTTGTCCCTGCGATTTTATTACATGAAATTCTACCTGCCGTTTATCAAGTATGAGGAAGAAGGAGAGGCCATCATTGACAACATCAATGCCTTCCCGGCCACAGAACGGGAGGAATTATCCGCATTGACGGACGCACAGAAGAACATGATGCGGCAGCCGTTTCTCGGCCCGTACCTGTTCAACTGGAACAACAATACGCGCGAGGCGCTGGAGCTGCTGGAACAGAACCAGCCCCTTCAGCGGGTCCTGACACTGCTCTACCGGCAGGGGGTGGCGCTTGATCTGAACGCGGCACGGCTCAAAGACCTTTGCTGGGTAGAGACGGCCGATGTGATGAAATTCCGCCGCCTGCTGGCCGCCTTTGAATATGATACCGAAGACCTCAATGCCTTCTTTGAGCGGTGGCTGGAAAATCACGCGGGGCAGTATGACCTTAACTGGTTTATCTCGCACACAGCGCCGCTGGACAAAGGACAGCGGCAGGAGATCCTGCGAAATGACCTGAGTTATCTCAATGCCCTGTACTCCGGGAGGCTCCATCTGGATTTCAGCTCTATCCGACACCATCAATTCCCCATCCTCACTTATGCAGTGCGGCATGGGAAGAAGCATTTTCTGGATCTGGTGAGCGAGCACAGCGAGCTGTTCCTTTCGCTGGGACGGTATGCGCTGCTGTTTGAGGATAAGTTCTGTGAACACTGCAACCTCAACAGCCTCACAGCCAGGAACCTGCAGGCGTGCGATACAGTAGAACGCGGCAGCAGCCATTTTGACCTGCTGGAAGACGGCAGGCAGTACACCTTTGAAGAGATGTGGCTGCTGTGGCAGCAGGATGAAATCTATGTCCAGCTCTACGCCATGCTGACGCCCCTTTCCGTGGACAGACGGCTGCTCACTTTGCGCCAGCTATTGAAGCATGGGCTGGTCAGCCACCACATGGAAGACCAGGAACTGGAACAGCTTGCCCGGTGTCTGCTGGAAAAGCCGTTCAGTGAGTGGTATCGAGGCGCTTTTGGACACATCCGCGGCCTGACCAGGAGGACGGCCATGTGGCTGCTGCGGAAATATGAGCAGCTGCAGGTATTTATCCCGGAGATGCAGTCCGAGGCGGACGCGATCTTTGCGCTCAACAACGGGGCGGTGATTGCCGGACAGAAAAACTGGACGCAGGTTCGTGCCGCTGTTTTGACGATGGATCGGGACTGGCTTGACCTGAAAGAAAGGTTTTCCATTACCGATGAATTTGTGGAGCAGCACAGGGAGCCGGTCACCAATTTCCTGCTGCGCGGCGGCAGTGCGATGGTGCGTGCTCTGTACGGCTACCTGCAGGGTGACGATAAGGCTATCGAGGCCCTGAGAAGGATCGTACAGGCCGAACTGATGGGCCAATTCTATGCGTTGAAATATTTTGCCGATGACCTGCGGCGGGAGATCCGTTATCCCATCAGCGAGGTGCAGGAGGCAACATGGAAACCCAATCTCACACTGAAGCGGGGAGCATTTTCCGCGGAAGAAGCGGATGATTTCTACTTTACGATGAGGCTGGGAGAATTGCCCCGCACCACATGCCTTTCCTGCTGGGACGGAAACCAGAGGGACTGCCTGCTGGCAGCCTTTGATTCCAACAAGAAGATGATCTTGATTCGGAAAGGTGAAGACATTGTGGGCCGCGCCTGCATCCGGCTGACAAAAGGGGCGTTCCAACGACCTGCGGACTTTAATTTTTCTTTTGCTGATCTGGCTCAAGTGCAGTCGGCGGATAAAAAGCGCGCTGCTGACGAAATGCTGGTTCTGTTTTTGGAGCGCATCTATACTTCCAGATTGAACGATGAAGAAGTGAAAACCGCAATGAAGCTGGCCGTTTCCCTGGTGACGCAGAAAGCGGCGGCCATCGGCGCCGTCGCTGTGCTGGCGCGGCGCTATCTGGGCTGCTATGACCGCGATCAGTATGTTGGCAGCCACTTCTATGTGTATATCTCAAAATCCAAAAACGGACAGCAGTATCTGGATTCAATGGGAGGCGCCGCGGTGACTTCCCACAAAGAGCAATATACGGGGGCTGTTTTTCTCGTAGAACAGGCGGCGATGCGCACGGCAGCGCCGCAGAAGGAGGATGAATTATATGAATGACCGCACTCTGGTAAAATTACGATGCAATAAGGAAATGTTGGATATTCGGACTGTATCCTGGACCCGGAAATCCCCCTACAGTTTTTCCATTTTGAGAAGCGAACTCCAGCAACTGGAGCAACGGCCACAAAACCGGCTGATTTCCGGTGACTGCGGTTCCTTTGCCGTCCTGCGGCTGACGCAGAGGCCAGGTGACATGAAGATGCTGGAGATCCGGTTCACCTGGCTTCAGGAGATCGGCGCCGGTAAAGTACACGGCTGGCAGGAGAATATTCGGCTACCCTATGAGCCGTTCCATGTTTTTGTGGAAAATGGAGAGGATATGGATGGCGCAGAGTGGCGCCACCTTTCCGTTCCGGAAATGCTCATGCCTCGTTATGAGTTCCACAGCCGGAAAAATCTCCATGAGGTTGCCCGGCGGCCCGTTCTCCGGCGCAAGCTGGGACGAGTCCTGGGGCGGCATTTCCAGTGGCGCGGCACAGAAAAGATCGTCATTTATGATGACGGCCAGCCTTACAGCTTCTTTTTTGAAGAATACACGCCTTATGGCAGAGGAATTTGCGGCGGCATTATCCTGAATAGCGCCGAGGACTTGGCAAAGGCCCAGTACAGCGTACATACCTAAACAGTACGCTGATTTCGTGTAACAAACGCAACGCCGCCGGGCAGAGGGATTTTCCTTCTGCCCGGCGGTATTTTTTGTTTCCAATGGAAAAGTTCATATTCCTATGATATACTCATATCAGCTTCAAATTCAAATCACGATATAAGGGGGCGAAACTCTTGGATAATAACAGCAACAAAAAGCGGGAAAAAATAATCACATTCATTTTTGGGGCGCTTCTAATCATCATCGTCCTGGCCATAATCGCCATATTCAGCGGTGCAATTATGCGTCTGCTCGGCTTTGAATATGAGAGCGTCGGCGGCTTTATCCTCTATTTTATAATCGCATCGGTTGTTTCGTATCCCATAAATTTAATAGCGGGCGCACTACCAAAAGCTTTGCTTAATCTTGACAGAATAACAAGGGAAATAGCTGTCTGTATGTATGTGTTGTTAGATACTATCGCTACATTTTACGGTTTCTATATCGTCGATTATTTCATGCCCTCTGTATCTGCAAATACTATTTCGCTGATTGTTTTGGCTCTGGTGTTTGCGCTCTTTGGGATTAGCGATATCAAGAAAAAAGAGTGCTAAGTTCACTTTTTTCACATTTTCCATTATGATACTTTGTATAGTCGCCGTATTTATCTGCACTTGCAGTTATGGCAGCTTCGTTCCGCTCCCAATACAATCCGATGATTTCATTGTCCTTCATTGCGTCCTCCTTTCCTGTTGCGTAAAGGCCTTTCACCTATATACACAACAAAATTTGTTATTCATTGCATGAAAAATGAAAAAAGGTTAAAAAATTTGGGGGACTCAAAAGTATAATTTCAACCGCGAACTCTCAGTGCAATTTAGCTTTTCAAAAAATTATACCACAGTGCTTCGGAAATCTGTACTGAACTGTGAAAAGTAGCGCCGCCTCGATTCTAACGAGGCGGCGCTGTTCTTCTATTTTGTTGTGAAGCGGTAGCCGTGGCCCCGCACTGTTTCGATGATGCCAGTCCCCAACTTGCGCCGGAGCTTATAGACCATGCTGGAGATCCCCGTCCAGCCGGCGTCAAAGGAGTCCGTGGCGACAGCTTCATAGATCTGGCGGGCAGTGAACACCTGCCCCGGCCGGCGGGCCAGCAGGAGCAGAATATCAAACTCCATCGGCGTCAGGTCTACCATTTGGCCGGACTGCCACACAAGCCTGCGCTGCGGGTCGATTTGCAGAGAGCCAAAGAGCAGCGGGGCATCTGCGGAGGCGGTCACTGTGGAGAAGTTCGCAACAGAAGCAAGAGCCGTCACAGTGTTTGCAAAGATGGCGTCCTCGTCGTCGCTGAAGGATAGAATTATAAATTTCCCAATTTTCCCCCACCTCCTAATTTTTGCTCGAATAATTTACAATCACTTATTTGACTTAGCATTATATAGACCCATTAGCCACAGATACACTTCATCCAATGCGCCGCGATTGATGCTATATATCCTCTGTTTTTCTACTTGACGACAGCAAATTAAGCCACTCCTTTGCAACAGAGAAAGATGATAAGAAATCGAGGCAGGTGTTATCTGAAAATATCCTGCAATCTCTCCGGCAGAGTGTGGTTTTTTGCTTAGCCGCGTTAGAATTTCTCGTCTGGTTGAATTTGATAACGCATGGAATTTTTTGTCCAGTGCATTTTCGCGCCCATTTCTCATAATGTATCTCCATTGTTCCCGATAACAAAATATTACCATTATGGGAATATTAAGTCAAGAGAAAACGCCCTGTGCATATAGGGCGTTTTTCTCTATTCGTCCGCTTTATGCTCCGGGGAGATAATCAATCCAACCGTTCTTAATCTGCGACCCGGCTCTGGTTTATTATCTTGAAGTGGATATAAGATTTGAGCAATATCCGATACCACTTTTTCCAGTTCCTCATCTGTCAAATAAACATGAGAAAGGCTAAGACCAGACCGATCCCTTTTTATGTCAATTCCCGGTGTGTCGCAGTATTCTTGAAAAATCTTGGCGAAGGTCAAAAAATACTGAAAGAACATCTGCATATAAATGGCACCAGAATTTTCTCCGAGAACTGATGGAGGATCAGACGGGTCAAAAGTTAATGCGTAAGTCTTTTCAACTGTTCCGCGTATTGGTGTTTCATTAACGATTTTCAATAGTCCATCATCGGTCATTCGTTTCAAATTACGATATAGTGTAGTTTGAGGAATATCTGAGCATTTTTCAGCCAAATACTTTGCGGTAACTTCCCCTCGACGCATTATTTCTATCAGCAGGCGGCTCTTGGCCGGATTTGAAATACATTCCATAATCTTTTCATTCAAATTCTTACTGCCCATGTTCAACCTCCTTTTTGAAAATATTATCATTTCGGAAATAAAAAGTCAAGGGAGGGTATTGCTTTTTTGTTTCCATAGTGGTAATATAACCTGTGCGGGAATATTAAGGCGAAAATGTCGAACCCCCGCAAATATCGATACGAATTATAACAATAGGAGGTAAATTGGTATGTCTTTGTTGCAGGAAATATTTCCGCTTCTTATTCCCATCTTTGTGATTGATGTGATCCTTGCCGTGGCCGCTGTCCGGCATATTCTCCGGCATCCGCATTATCGCTTTGGGAACAGGGCTATGTGGCTTGTAATCTCTCTGGTTATCCTTATGTTTGGCCCGATTATCTATTTTGTTTTTGGGAGAGGTGAGGAAAAATGAATGTGCTTTCTATCCGCAATCTATCTAAAAGTTTTGGACAGCAGCAAATTATAAAAGATCTGAATATGTCTGTTCCAGAGGGGAGCGTTTTTGGCTTCATTGGACAAAACGGTGCAGGAAAAACAACAACAATGAAAATGGTTTTGGGGCTTTTGCAGCCCGATCAGGGAGAAATCCTTGTGTGTAATGAACCGGTTCGCTTTGGGCAGACCAAAACAAATCAGTATATTGGATATTTGCCGGATGTGCCGGAATTTTATAACTATATGACTGCAATGCAGTATCTTACACTGTGCGGAGAAATTGTTGGCCTTCCCAAAGAAAGCATTTCTCAAAAGGGAAAAAAGCTACTTTCCCTTGTCGGTCTTGATGGCGTAGAAAAGCGTGTTGGCGGTTATTCGCGTGGTATGAAACAGCGCCTTGGAATTGCACAGGCGTTATTGGCTGATCCTAAACTGCTGATTTGTGATGAACCTACCAGCGCCCTTGACCCGGTGGGAAGAAAAGAAATCTTGGACATTCTTTATAAAATCCGTGGGACAACAACGGTTTTGTTTTCAACGCATATTTTATCCGATGTGGAGCGCATTTGCGATCATGTGGCACTCTTGAATGACGGTAATATTGCTGTTGGCGGAACGCTTTCGGAAATCAAAGCGTTGCATAGCCATGACAGCCTGTTAATTGAATTTTCAACCGAGGCCGATTTACAGCATTTCAAAGAATGTATGACAGGACAATCGCTCCTGAACGGATCAGAAGAAAAGGGGCGGGAAATTGTAATACACAGCCGGGAGATGAAAAAGGCCCAGCATACCATCTTCTCCACTTTAGCCGAAGCAGACCTTGTGCCGGTCAAGGTGGAACTTATGGAGCCGTCGCTTGAAAGCCTATTTTTGGAGGTGATAAAATGAAAGGCTATATTGCATTTGTAAAAAAAGAGTTTGTAGAAAATCTAAAAAACTACCGCTTTTTAATCCTGTTTGCAATCTTTGCGGTTTTCGGAATGTCCAGTGCTTTTCTGGCAAAATTCACGCCGGAAATTATAGCTGCATTTGGAGCCGGATTAGAAATCACCGAGGAACCTGTCGCCCTTGACGCATGGCAGCAATTCTTTAAAAACATATCCGGCATTGGATTTAGCGCATTTATCATTCTGTTTGGAAGCTGTATGTCCAGTGAGTATTCCAAAGGGACATTGCTACTGCTGGTGACAAAGGGATTGGCAAGGCCATCTGTGATTATGGCAAAGTACACCGTAGCAGCAGTATCTATGACGGTTAGCTTTTGGGTGAGCTTTGTAGGTGCCTATGGATATACATATTACCTTTGGCCAGATGCTTCACTTTCAAATGTTGTACCGTCTGCGTTTTTTATGTGGATGATTGGATTTCTCTATCTTAGCATCCTCATACTCGGTTGTGTTCTATTCAAGCAGACTTTTACAAGTATCCTGTTTACTGGCGGGATTGTAGCCCTGTTCTCTGTTTTAAGTGTTGTAAAACCGTTATCTGCCTTTAACCCGGTTGTCCTCACTTCACGAAATGTTGACCTGATTTCAGGTGAGATTTCAATGACGGAGTTTCTTATTCCATTTATTGTTTCAGTGGTTTTATCTGTGGTATTTTTAGCGGCAGCAATCCGGGCATTTAATAAAAAGCAGTTATAAAGCCCGAAATTTTACTCCCTCATTCCCCAAAATAAAGAAAGGTTGCTGTCGATTACACTATCGAGCCAAATTGTTGAACATACCGATATAACAGCAGCGCCGCCCCGGTAGAGCCGAGGCGGCGCTGTTCTGCTATTCTGGTGTGAAGCGGTAGCCGTGGCCCCGCACTGTCTCAATGATGCTGGCGCCCAGCTTGCGCCGGAGCTTATAGACCATGCTGGATATCCCCGTCCAGCTGGCGTCAAAGGAGTCCGCAGCAACAGCTTCATAGATTTGGCGGGCGGAGAACACCTGTCCCGGTCGGCGGGCCAGCAGGAGAAGAATATCAAACTCCATCGGCGTCAGGGTCACCATCTGGCCGGACTGCCACACAAGCCTGCGCTGCGGGTCGATTTGCAGAGAGCCAAAGAGCAGTGGTGCATCTGCGGAGGCGGCCACCGTGGAAAAGTCTGCGACTGAAGCAAGGGCTGTCACGGTATTTGCAAAGATGGCGTCCTCGCCATCGCTGAAGGATAAAATTATAAACTTCCCATGTGGACCACCTCCCTTGATCAACTAGCACATATCATGTTTCAATAGAACGATGGAACAGTATCCATGTGCTTACAAAATAGCCAACCAGCAGCAGCAACAGAATACTCACCGTTGTTCCAATTTGCAGCAATAAAGTGCCGATTCCAATATACGCGGAGATCTCGACGGATATGGTCTGCAAAAAATAAACAATTACGACAGTGGAAACACCAATAGCCACGACGATAGGGAGTCCAAACCATACCCCAAGTTGTTTGAGCACCAGTTTTCTAATGTTCCGCTCCTCCACTCCTAATTTACGCAGAACAGAGAACCGGTATCGGTATTGGCCTGCGTCCAGGAGCTGCTGCAGGGACAGCACAGTGAGGCAAATGACCATCAGCACCACGGCCCCGTAGAGCATGGCAGCCTGCAGGACGAAGTTTCCGGCCCGGGTGCTGTTGATCTGCAGGGTACTCAGCCGGATCGAGTAGGCCACGCCGGTATCTGCCAATTCGGGGTACTGCTCTGTAAAGACCTGTTCCAGTTCGCGGGCATTGTCATAGGAGATAGCATCGGTCGTAGTAATATAGCGGTTGCGCATTACCGGGAGCAGTTGCGCACACACGCTGTCAGGGAAGACAAAGAGAACATTCGTGTAGGAGTTATAAGCCGTCTGCCCGATAGCTTCCTCATAGTACGACTGCTCTGCAAGCGTCAGTGTGCCGGCATCGGTCTGTACCTGTGTGTGATCCCTCAAAAAGCTGTCCCGCTCGTCAGTTGTGGCGATGGTCTGCCAGTGGGTCGTAAACTCGCCGTCCGCAAGAAAGATTGGCTCATAGCCAAGCATTTCTCGAATGGTGTTGTAGTCGCTCAGGGCGATGGCCACAACAGGGAAATCGTATTTGACCCTGTTATGAAAGTCTGCCCGGTTTGGCAGATATAGACTGAAGGTACAATCGTAAGCTGTTTCAATGCTGTGATCTGTGAGGTAATCTGTTACTGTGTCATAATCGTCCTGTGGAAGATTTGCCTCCTCATACACATCGTTATATCGGGAATATATCTGCACATCGTACATAGAGCGTGCATCCAGATACCCGGAGGCCCATTCTACCAGAACCGGTGCGGCGATAAACAGGAAGATTGCCAGAACCAAGGTTACGCAGGTCAGAGACATCGTTTTGCTGGTGGTGCTCAATTTGGAGATGATCTGCCCAAAGAAGAACAGGTTTTCACCCTTGTATCGATGTTCCGGTTTCCCCTCTTTCCATGCAACGATGAAGCTGCTGACGAGATAGATCAGGACGCAGATAAGAAAAATGAGATCCACCAAGACGAAGAGCAGGTATTGATTGATCGCTCCGCCTCCCAGCGCCAGTAAATATCGACTGTTCAGCATCGGCACGCTGGCTGCGGCCAATGTGTTCAGAAAGGCACTGAACAAGAGCCCGGAGAAAAGTGCCGTGAACCCGCCTTTTTTCCGGCGGAGTGCCCAGAGGACGGGCCACAGCAGACTCATGGCTGGGAATAGGATATTCCCCCAGAACATGAACTGCACGGGTAGCGCAAAACGACTGTCCCAATAGAACAGGACCTTCTGCACCCCAGTTACGCACATCCAGACCGAAAACACTTCAAAGAGAACCATCAGCACCCAGATCCAGCGACTCTTGCGAAGTTCCGGCCCATTCTCTCGGTTTGCTGTTAGCATATCAATAATCTTCAACTTTCGGATTGCGCGGGTGTTTGAAAGCCCCACTACAAGAAAGCTGAGGACAAAGAAGGCAACCGTCAGCAGCACGGTGTCTGGAAACAGCGTCCAGGTGATCTCATACTGCTTTCCATAAGAGGTCAGCAACATCGCTGTAATGAATTGGGAGCAAAACACGCCGAAGAAAATCCCTGCGACAATAGACACCAACCCCATGAGGAAGGTCTCAGCAAAGAAAAGCCGGCCAATAGTTCGCTGCTCCATGCCCATAATGGATTGAAGTGCAAACTCACGTTGTTTCCGCCGGAGCATATAGTTGTTGACGAAGCGAATCAGAAACAAGAGAAACAGCGTAATGGCGCAGATAGCCAACTTCATACCGTCACTGAGCATTGTGAAATCATATTCTGTCCCTATATCCGGATCATAGTTACTGCTGGAGATGGAGAGGAAGGAATAAAATAGGGTGACGCAGATAGTCATGGTCAAGATGTAGACCAGATAATCCTGGATAGACCGCCTGGCGTTCCGAAAGACAAGTTTAGCATACATGGCTATCACCTCCTCCCAGTTGAGTTAGGACATGCAGGATCTTATCAAAGAAGACCCTTCTGCTGTCGCCGCCTTTGTTCAGCTCAGTGAAAATTCTACCATCTTGAAGGAAGAGAATCCGGTTGGCGTAGCTGGCCGTAAAGGCATCGTGAGTCACCATAAGGATTGTGGCACCAAGCTGCTCGTTGATGCTCTGGATGGTAGAGAGCAACATTTGCGCCGAATGGCTGTCCAGTGCGCCGGTGGGCTCATCGGCCAGTAAGAGCTTGGGGTGGTTGATGATAGCCCGGGCGCAGGCACATCGCTGTTTTTGTCCCCCGGAGACTTGGTAGGGGTATTTGTCCAGAATATCCCGGATGTTCAGCTTATCAGCCATTTCTCGGATGCGAGGCTCCACATCGTTGGCTGGCGCCCCGTTGATGGCGAGGGCCAGAGCGATGTTCTCGGAAATCGTCAATGTATCCAGCAGATTGAAGTCCTGGAAGACAAAGCCCAGGTTTTCCCGTCGAAATCGAGCAAGGGATTTGGGGCGTAGTTCCGTCACATCTGTCCCTTCCAGGTAAATATGGCCGGCGCTGACGGTATCAATGGTGGAGATACAGTTGAGCAGGGTGGTCTTGCCGGAGCCAGAGGCCCCCATGATTCCCAAAAATTCGCCCTCCGAGACGGAAAAGCTGATGTCCTGAATGGCTTTTGTAATATTGCCTTCATTGCCATAGTATTTTTGTATGTGATCTAATTTCAAGATGGATTCCATGTATCTTGCCTCCCAAGGTATTTTTCTTATCTCTATTGTACCTACTGTGCAGTCACTTTTGTATCAACTTTTCTTTCGCAGTTCTTACAAAAATGTAAGAAGTGCAGAGCTGATCAGCTCTGCACCCCTGTTATAAAGTCATTGATATGGAAAGAAAGTGTCATGGTGGTTCCTTTGCCTGACGAGGACGCAGACAGCCCAATCCCCAGTTTGTCGCACAGACGCTTGCAGAGATATAGGCCGATCCCTGTGGAGCTGTGAATGATCCGTCCATTCCGGCCAGTAAAGCCTTTCTCAAAGATCCGCGGAAGGTCGCTCTCCGGTATGCCAACTCCATTATCAGCAATAGATAAAAGTATCTGATCTCCTGACCGCTCTGTGAAGATGTGCAGAGAGGGCTTCTGCTGGACACGGTACTTAACGGCGTTGCTGATGATTTGATTGAGAATAAAACGCACCCATTTGTCATCTGCATAGACAACAGGCCCCAGTTCATCCACAGTAATTGTCATGTTGCTTTGTCGCAGAAGATACTTATTGTCAGCGATGGCACCATGCACTACATCTGATAGACTCATTTCCTGAATGGAATAGTCCTTCTCCGTATGTTCACTGCGGGCGTAGTAGAGTGCCTGTTCTGTGTAACGATTGATGTTCTCCAGCTCTGCCAGTACCTCCCGGGAAAAGGGGGAACGGTTGTTCTCACACAGTAACTTTAGCGCGGTGATGGGCGTCTTGACCTCATGAACCCACTGTTCGATATAAGCATGATATTCGCCCCGTTCCCGCTCCACCTCGCTGATTCGCTCCAGCATAGATTTCTCGGCCATCTTCAGGAGCTGATAAAATGCCTGCTCCTCCGCCCGGTTCGGCTCCGGCATGACTTCAGGGATCAGATACTTTTCCTTCAACTGCTCAGCCATATCCAGTAATTTGCTGAGCCTCTTTTTCCGGGAAAGGTAGCAGAGGCTCAGGCAAAGGATCAAGACAAGTATCCAGATAATAAGGATAAACAGGACTGTCTGAATCGCGTTTCCCGTCGCCAGCAGGAACAACGACAGGGCCAAAGCGCCCAGTAGGTTCAGTAAGATGACGGGCAAATGATTTTTGGAATACGCCCAGCCGGATTAAAAACTGAATAACCGGGTGTAGCGCAGTTGGTAGCGCGCCTGCTTTGGGAGCAGGATGCCGCAGGTTCGAATCCTGTCACTCGGACCAACTTTCTTGGAAAAACCGCCTTTTTGGGCGGTTTTTCTGCGTTAAAAGTTCGTTTTTCAGAGTGCGCTTGACCACATTTTAACTGTGGTCAGAGAGGTAAAAATGGCGGTGGAAGTCGGGACAAGGACGAGCACCGAAAAACGCAAAATCCCTAACCCATCCCTAACGGGTGTAACTCGGGTATTTCGCCACAGCCACGACGGAAACTTGAGTTTTTCCCTTTTAGCGCCTATAATGTTTATAGTAGTTTTTGTATTGTCAGGTACAGTTAATAAAAGTCACCAACCAATCACATTGTGATAGTGTTTTATCAGGAGGATTTTCATGTCTGATGTAGAGAACGCCTATAAGCAAATTGCAAGCTTCCTAAATAATGAGACAGAGAAAACGTTATTGATCTGCGGCATAGCCGATGAAGAAAAGCACCGGGCACTTCTAAAAGCACTGAATGCCCGAGGGAGGTCTAAAGGTCTAATCTTTCTTATTCATACCACAAAGGATGGGATGGAGAATTTCTTCCGTTGGGCAGGTCTTTACAAAGTAAAAGTTCCTAAAAAATATGGCCAGTCCATGCAATTGTCGAACCTTACTATCTATTTCGATAATCTATCCACCAAGAGCAGTAGCAATAAATACGACAATTATGCGTTTGACTTCATGATTGTATGGCCGATGCAAAGTGTTACGAAAAATCCAAAAGAGATTCAAATGCTGCATGAAATGGCAGAACGGCAGAAGACGAAAAAAATCATTTATCTCACAATAAAAGAACCTTGGTACAGCCCCGAACCATTAAAGCCGTACGTTGACCGAATTGTTACACTGGACTGTGAAAATGATAATCCGAAGGAATATCAGCGAATCATGGCCGCCTACGAAGAAGACCATATACATCAAGAGCAGAGAAACAGATTCTATTAATCTTGATATGCAATAATGTGAACAGCCACAGATAGAAGCTACTCTATCTGTGGCTGTTTTACATTACTTACCCAACCTTCTCAAACGGTATCACCTTGCACCGGCTTTCTTCCGGTGGGTCAGGAGGCTCTGGGGTAGGTGTTGCCGTAGCCGATTCCATGAAGCCGCCGATCTTCTCAGCCGCACCTCGCTGCATATCGTTGGTGATATGCGTGTAGGTGTCAAGAGTGAAGCCTGCGCTGTAGTGGCCCAGCATGCTGGACAGGGTCTTCACATCCACACCGCTGGAGATTGCCATCGTGGCGAATGTGTGTCTGAGGTCGTGGAAACGTACATGCTCCTCGATGCCTGCGTTTTTCAGCAGCTTCCGGTTGATCCTCGACACGGCGTCCGGACTCCAGTAGCCGCCTGTCCGGGGCGATGGGAACAGGATGGGGTTGTCCGGGTGCAGTTCGTGTTCCTGCACCAGAAGGTCTACCGCCTGCTGTGACAGCGCCACCTTGCGGACGGAATTTTTCGTTTTCGGCTCTGTTACATCCAGCTCCCCCTCCATGCGGGTGACCTGCTTGTTTACCGTCAGGATTCGCTCCTTCACATTCAAGTCCTCCCACTGGAGTGCCAGCAGTTCGCCCCGGCGCAGTCCGCTGGACAGCTCCAGGAAGAACATAGGCAGGACGCCGTACTTCTCCGCTTCCTGGAGGTATCTGCCGATCTTCTCCGGCGGGAGGATGGTCATCTCTTTCTTGTCCTTAGGCGGGATACGGCAGTTCTCGCAGGGATTGTACGGGATGAGCCGCTCTTTCACCGCCTGCTTCAGCGCCGCCTGCAGCACCGCATGGACGCGCCGCACGAAGGTGTTGGACAAGGCTTTGTCGTTATGCTTCGACCCGCGCTGCATCCGGCCGTTCTCCTTTAAGTCGTTATACATTCTCTGAATGTGAATGGACGAGAGCTGCTTGAGCTTGATCGCGCCGATGGCCGGAATGATGTGGTGTTCAATGATTCCCTCATAGCCCTTGGCGGTGTTGTAGCGGATGTTGGGCTTGCTGTAGGTTTCAAACCACAGCCTGCACCACTCTGCTACGGTGTAGTCGCCCGTGTGATTGAGGGGCACGCCCCGGTTTTCCCGAATGGCTTTCGCCAGCTTTTCTTTGCACTCCGCCTGGGTCTTGGCGGACACGCTTTTCTGGATGGCCCGGCCGGTGACCGGGTCGATGCCCTGGGTATATCTGCCCTCCCAGCGGCCACTGGGCTTTTTACGGATGCTGCCCTCGCCGTTGGCTCGTTTCTTTGCCATTATGATCCCTCCTTTGGTAACACAAACAAATACCACAGAATCTCTGAAATAGCTATCACAATATTTCAGATTTTTTCGCAGCCTGTTCGTCGATCCATTCCATGAATTTATCACGGGGAACGATGATGCGGCTGCCCAGAGTGATGGTGGGAAAATCCCTGCGGTGAGCCACCTCGTAGGCGTGGGCCAGGCCGATTCCCAGCACATGGGACACATCCTCCACGGTCAGCATCAGAGGGAGTTCGTCAAAAGAGTTGTATTTGGATTTTCTCATTCAGTTCCTTTCTACCTTCCGGGCGGAAGGATTTTTTCTTTGTTTTGCGGCGCAGTTTCTGCGCCTCTTACATGGTCAGATCGGGCCACTGCTGTTCGTGGTCATCCGGCTTGTGACCCAGGGCGATGCGCTTTTCCTGCAGCTTCTTTAGCCGCTTCCGGTCGATCTGAATACCTCCGGGGCGGGACTTAGGTACGGAGTTGTCCTGGAACACCCGGCTCATGTGATGGAGCAGTCGGGTCACTGCCAGCATCGCAGAGGGCGGACGGTTTTCCTCCAGATGGTCCAGGAGATACTGGGCATACTGGTTGTCCTGTTCGGCGGACCGGGTCAGCCAGTGGATGGCTCGTTCCTCATCGTAGGGGATTTCCTTTCCGTTGAGGTACAGCTTGCCCAGCATGTACTGGGCGTAGGGATTTCCTCTTTCTGCCGACCTGGTGAACCACTCTATGGCGTATTCAGTATCCTTTTCGATTAGTTCGCCTTTGAGACACTCCTTGGCCAGCCGATACATGGCGTAGTGGCTGCCGTTGACCGCGGCAGTGTACAGCCAATTCAATCCCAAGCGGATATCCCGTACCTCAACATCATCGGAGAGGTACAGCTTGGCCAGGGAGTACTGCGCCACCAGATGGCCTTGCTCCGCCGCCTGCTCGAACCAGTACCGGGCGTTAACCGCGTTGGGTATCAGCAGAGGCCCGTCCCGCCAGAGCTTTCCCATCAGGTATTGGGCGTACATATCGCCGCTCTCCGCCAGCTTGTCCATTTCAGAGACGGCATTGCTGCGCTCCTCCATAGTCAGGCTCTCGTCCCGGATGATATCCCGCAGCGTCCAGTAGTCGTAGGAGGAGTTTCGGTATTCTTCCGTCTCGTCCTGCTGATTGAGGCCTTTCTCCTCGTAGGTGATCTCACCTAACCGCAGGCGTTCCGCTTCCTGAATAACCGCGTTCTTGATCTGCCGGAACTCCTTTTGCTGTGAGAGCGGGATGTGCTCCTGGGGTTTGTCATGGTAGTAGCTGTCCACCTTGCCCTGGAGCATCAGCCACTGGTCATAGCACTTGCTCACAACAGGGAGCCGTTCCATCTCGTCCACGATCTCATCCACCAGATTCTTCAGCCGCTTTGGTAGATAGCCGTAGGACTTTTTGCCCTTGACTGTACCGAGCTGCACCGCCAGCTCCAGCATGAGCTGCTCGGCGTCCGGATGGTCGCACACGCCGTCCTGCATAGCACGCACCAGCTCCAGCATGGCCCGCCGTGCTTGGCGCACCAGCTCATCTCTGGACTCAGACTTCTGTTCGTAGAGGTGCAGCATCTCGTTGCGGAAGATATCATTGGTCAGCTTGGACTTGATCTGGCGGATACCTTCCCTGGAGAGATAGGCGTAGCCCGCTTTGGCGGACCAGGCCATCATGTGGATGTGCGGGTGCTCGCCCTCGTCGTGGAAAGCGGCGTACCATCGGAAGTCGCGGGGCGGGATCTTCATCGCCGCCGCGATGTCGTTGCGGTGGGCACGTATGAGGTTTCGCCATGCGGCGGCGTTGTCGAAGCCGAGCCGCTCAGCATCTTCACGCTTGAGGGAGATGATGTGCGTCCACACATTTCCGGTGTAGCTCTCTAACTCTGCCATGGCTTTCTCCAGCGAGACGGAATCACCATCACTGAACAGGCCGTGGGTGCCGATGCGCTCGGCACGAGGACGAGTCGCGATGTACTTCATGTACTGCTCCGACTCGTGAATGGAATCCCAGTTGGCTTCCAGCGCCAGCGTGATGAACGCAGAGGCGCTGACCTTAGTGGGCTTTGTCAGGTAGTCCTCGTACTCGTAGAGCGTCTTGCTGTCCGGGAAGTCCTTGACCAGCTTGGCGATGAGCTGTTCCTGCTTTCGTGTGGGCGGACGGTCATCCGGGATAAGCTCCACCCGCTCCCGCGTTGCGATGTAGCGCAGGTATCCGGAGGCTCCGCCGGTGCTTTTGATATAGGGGCTCTTGAGGATCAGTCTTGCCATTCGTCATCATCCCAGTCCTGCTCCTGACGGGAGCGTGCGTATTTCTCCAGCGAGATGAGACCGTTGGTCGCTTTCACATTCCGAACACTCTGCGCGCGTATGCGCTTCAGGGCATCCTCGTCCATCTGGAACGCCTCCGCAATAATTCCGTTCGTCATATCCTGCTCTACGCATCTGGTGAAATCTCTGCGGGCGATATAGTCCTCCAGTCTGCTCAGCCTACCGTCGATGGCAGACATGATCGCCATGGGCAAGAGCGATTTGTTGTCCTTAATTTCCAGGTGATCAATATAGAAATTCATCGCCTTCAAGATGAACTCGTTTTTGCTTTTGCAGTTGTCGGCAAGATACCATTGCTCCAGCCGTCGACTGGTTTCCTGGTCCATTCTGACTGCGATGCGATCTCTGGTTTCTGTACTCATAAATTCCTCCATTTCTCTGTAAGACATCCTTGAAAAGCCCTGTAACATGGGGCTTTTGGGGAAAGCTGACGCCATCGGTGCTTTTTCCGCCTCTCAAAGACGCCAGCTTCAAACTCCCGAAACTGCCCGCACTGCGGGCAGAAGTGGCGGCTGTGGCGGCGCTTGCGACGCCATGCCTTTATCCTGCTTTTTCTTTCGTCCTGCAAAAGTCTGCCGAAAACGGCTCAAGTCCGGCTTCAACCCCCTGGTTGGGACTGGGACTCGCTTCTTCCCGGAAAGACGCACACAGGGCGTTCTGGCGGCCCTGGGCGCTGGCCTTAGCGAGTTGTTCCTCTACCCGCTGACGGGCGATGTCCTCCTCCATCTGCTGGAACTGCCGCTCATAGAACGCTTCGAGTACACCTGGGATAGGACGGATGGTGTAGAGTAGATTTCCATTCAGCGGTTTTCCATCTTTGCTCTGCATGATGGTCGGCTCCGTGTAGATGAGGCCTTTCTCCTCCAACTGCCGCACGTACTTGGCTACCGTGTTTTCACTCATGCCAATCGCCTTGCCAATGGTTTTGTAGCTGGGATAGCACTGATAGGTTTCACGGTTCTCACACCGGAGCAGATAGGCGTAGAGGGAGATCTCCCGGTAATCCAGACCAATGCTGAATATCTCGTTGGGCACCATAAAATAGTTTTTCTCTGCGCTACGCTTGGGCCATTTATTGTAACTCAATTCATACCTCCTGTGTTGTTGTAGAGTTCGATGGCGCGCACACAGGGAGCGTGCGGAAAATTTTCATTGCTTTTCCGCCGCCTGCTTGCTATACTTTAGTCAGAAGATTTGTGCGTGCCTGTGTGTGCGCCGAGCCGCCGGACTGTTGCCGCAGTCACGGCGGTTTTTGTTTTGTGGTCGTACTGGTGTGCATCCCTCCTCTGCTTTGTAGCTGAGTCTTTTGCTTTCATCTGTGAGCTATCTTTTTCGCCTCCTCCGTGTTAGAATAAAAAGAGACCGTGCTCCCGGGAGCACGGCCAGAGATGGAATGACCTTCCGAGCGGATTGCCGTATGGCGGAGAGCGCACATGCTCTCAGGGGGTGCTCTGTCAAAGGCCATGTGGGTTCGTCAGCGCGGAAACCGTGCCGTACCGAACCGAAGGAAACTCCACCCGGGTGAAATTGTCCTTCTACTATTACTTAGAGAAAAATCGCAAAATCGGAAGGTCGGAAATTGTAAACTTTTTGTGAACGCAGAAAGGGCGGTGAGTTCATGTCCTTCAAGGATACCCAATCTTATAAAGAACTGCAGTCCGACTGGCGCTGGATACACTCTATGGACCCGGAAGCTGCCGCTGCCGCAGACCAGTGGGTGAAGGAGCATCCGGAGGAGTGGAAGGAGCTGGAGCATATGCTCTACTACAGCGAGGCCAACTTCCACAAGCGTGTTGCGCCGGACACTCTGGAAGATGTGGATATCAAACAGCCCATCTCTTACAATCCGGAGGCGTTTCTTCCGGAGGAAGTGCGCAACGCAATCTATGATGATATGCGCTGGTTCGACCGGGCGAAGTATCTGCCGGAGGGATCTGATGAAAACCCCTTCATGTATGTGCGCAAAGAGCTTGACGAGGGCCTGCGTGAGCTGACCGAATTGCAGAGGGAGATTCTGTTTCGCACCGTCATCAACGGCGAGTCCACCGAATCCGTCGCACGGGACAAGCAGTGCTCGTCCAGAAATATCCGGGATATCCGCACCCGTGCGTTGAAGCATCTGCGGAGCAAAATCACCAAACGCGAGGGTTCCGGTTCTCCTGTTGTTCTCATCTTTGTCCTGCTTTGGTTGCTTGCGTGCTATTTCGGAATCGAGATCATCGTGGAGCGACTCCTGCCGTTGTATCCCTGGCTGGAATATGTTGGTTATGCAATCGCGGCAGCGGTTGCCATCCCTGTAGTCTACCGATTCAAGGACAGAGAGATTGAAGGCCTGCTGCGCAACCACTGGGCCAGCCGGAACGGATCACAGAGAAAAGAATAGGCGTTACAAAAGAAGGAGCTGAGACTTTTGGTGGTCTCAGCTCCTTCTGATTGTATGGTGTTATCGTTGGTTTTACCGTCACTTTTCTGGTGATTTTTGTATCACTGTTTATTGCCGCCCGCTTTGGTTACATCGGATTTCACATAAAGTAGCGATAATCGTAAAGTGTTCCCTCAAATTGAGACAGCAACCATCCGATTCGTGCAATTTCATTCGAAGATTCTATCGTACAGGGCAGTTTTGAATACAGTCCAAAACTGTTCCAGTTCATTTTCGACAATCCAAGAATTTCCGTCGCAATCTGTGCCATATCCCCAGAACCATAGTGTTTAACCACTTTTAGTGGTAGCGGGACACTTTTACCGCCCTGGAAATATCTCCTGTTCGGAGAAATTACAGATGGTGCAATTCCATGGGTAAAAAGATACATGGTGTTTTTGTCAATTGGGAAGCACATCCCTCGGCGCACAGGATATCCGTCCACCTGCGTGCAACGCTCATTTAACGCAAAGCATTTCAGGTTATCCTCGTATGTTATCTCAAGAAGCTCTATATTCTTAACTCCCGCAGATGACAGGCTTTCCACCAATCCTTTGACTTCCTCTTTTCGGAAAGGTGTACGTTTGTGAATAACGACCCGCTTCGGTAGTTCAGAAAAAGATTTGTAGAACAATTCTTTGATATTGAGACCGATCCTATATGCTTCTTCTTCGGATAAATACGGATTTTTCTTTCTGTCGAACGAATAATCTTGAATTTTGGAAAGCTTGTACTTCATTCCACGACCATCAGAAGAGTATATATGGCTACAACCAACAACCACATTGCTTTCCGACGGTCCATTCATAACACTGTATCCAATTCCAGCAAAAGCCGTATCTGGCTGTATTCCGTTCACCACCCAAGGAGTCCGCCCGGACTTTACATACAGCGCCAAAGAAAGAGCCCACATAATTTGGCAATGCAGATCGCTCTCGATCGTTTTTTCTCGAACAAATTGTGTTGCTACCTGTTTTTGCGCAGCGTAAGCTTTAATGTAATCATGTAAATCATAATTTACCGTTCCATCGGTATATGATGTGAATACTTCGTACTCCTTGGGAATGTAAATCAGTATAACATCAATAGAGTTTGCGCTAAGCTGGTCAATTTTTCTAATTATTGAATCACCAAACTCAACAGCGGCTTTATGGACATCCCACTCACTTGAAGCGGTAATTTGCTTCCACTTGCTGCTGTTGGGATCCGGTAAATCAAGACCTGTCTTGAAGGCCTGATAGAAACCTGGGAAGGAAATTAGATAATCAGTATTGTGCTTCGCTTGCGACTGGCGATTCAAACCGGAAATGAACTGAGCAAACTTTTGGTTATGCTCATCTGGACAAACAACCCCTACCGAGATTGCAGAATGTAATACGCCGCTATTCATGGCATAATCTACAGGGGCATTCGAAATCAACCCGCGCATTGGATGGAAATCTTCAGCCACACCGCGCATAGATGTGCCGCAGAATCGAAGTGTTGGATCTCGATATTCTATTCCAGAAAAAATAATCCGTTTGGGCGAAATGGTATCGGGCAATTGTATAGAAGCTTGTTTTCCGAAGTTCACGCCAACCAACGCGCTGCTATTTACAACCGAAAATGTAAAGTTCGTTGTACTCCCTAAAGGATAATTGGCTGAAAACCTTTTGTTGCCGATTACTTTTCTGACCCATTTTCTAATGTGCTCATTTGCGTTTTGGTTTGGCCGACCATTATTGACTTTCGCATTGAACCAGTCCGCAAATTGCTTTTTTTCTTCCCTGGTTAGTACTGCGTCATCAGCGTACATGAAACTCGGAACAAGTGTGAGATAACTGTATTTGTTATCAAATAACAACGCAAGCCGAACTCCAGAATATGCTGTAACAGTTTTGGCTCCAACACGGTACTTCAACACTTCTTTTGTATCCCAGATTTTGTCCTTTGAATGTCCCAGACCATGGCTTGCGGCAAGAATGTGAACAAGTGTTTTGAGCAATAACTCCCGAAATGTACCATTTCCAGCGATTGTCGCTCTGCTTAACGGGCATAACTCAATATTGGTTTTTAGCTTGCCTTTGCATGCTTCCTCGATGACGGATTTCGACCCCCACGCATACACAAGATTCTTGTAGGGCACAGCCATAACATCATCTCTACCCAGCATTTTGCAAAAATCCCACTGTTTTTCGCCAGGAGCAAGCAAAACCTCAAACTGGTAGCACTGATTTGGGAATGCGATTGGGAACGCATTGGTGCTTACCACTTTGTTTATAGTTAGATTAGGTTGCAGGAACCCACTATGCTGTGGCTCAAGTGTAATAGACAGCTTCTTTTTGATATCGTCCACTTTCCCCAAAAACTCTCTATTTTCACTCATGCAGTGGCGGGCGATTGCATACATTGTACTGTCAAAGCCTTCAGTTGGAATATAGAAAGCGGCTCTGCCATTTTTGTTGGCCATCTCAACCAACGCTTTAACTTCTGATGAAACCCTCGTTCCGTAACCACACCAAAAAAGTTTGCCCGCACCTTTCGTCGAATAAACTTGCTGCAAAGCATTCATAAGTGACTGGTCTCGCCCGCTGTATCCCATAACAATTAAATCTCGGTTGGTCAGTTCATGCAGCAATGCCTTTACCAGTTCACCGTCTTGCGAATCAAGTTCTTTCTCTGTATTTTTTAGCGCCCCATATTTATAGTCACCATGTAAAGCGATGCATAGGAGCTCCTTGTCAACATCTCCACGGTATATCCTGCCCGAGGTTTCTGCGGTTATTTCTATGGGAACGAGCGGGCTGTATTGATGTGCACACTTCAGTGTCATACCATCAAAATTTGTTGTCCACACACTTTTTATTATATTTTCTAACGCGAGCAAAGAAATCAGATGATATCCCAAGCTTGGATCATGGTTTGACACCAAGTGCTGAAAGTATTTTCGGCGATCATCCGCTATTGGGTATGCCTTTTCCGCAAAATACGAGTACTCCTCTGCGCTATTCTCTGCCGGGTATATATTTTGTGAATCGATCCACCGCTGAATAACTCTGCGGACACCCTCAGACTTGGAATTGTCAAAGTTTCCAATTGCACCTGGGTTTTGCGATAAATAGATTTCACGTTTCCAATCCCAAATGCAGTCTGCTGCCGATGGGATTCCCGACTCAATAGATGCACCTGCACCGAGTAGCAAAGAATGTGGAGTATCTATATTTTGTTTTATTGACCTTAAAAACTCATCTAATTGAAGTATCTGCATATCCATACCCCCATTCTTTGCTCTAAAATTTTGCTTTATATCCTGGCTTCAACAGCAGGCAATGATGCAAGTAAAAAATACATCGTGTTATTCTTTTCTCAATGCCTTGTACAATTCCTGGGCCATTGCTTCCTGAACCTTCTGATAGAAATCCGGGTCGTTAAACAATTTTGCAAAGGAGTCGTTGTTATCAAGGAAACACTGGGTCACAATATCGCGGAACTTATCAGGGAACAGAGACCGCACGAACATTTCGGTACTGTTGTCCTTGGCATATTTTCTGAACTTCTTAACCTCGGAGTCCTTCATGAACATCTGATAGATCCCCTCGATGATGACGCGGTCGGCATCGGTGAAGTTTCCACTGAAGCGTTCGTTCACCTTGTCGATGATGCTCTGGAGGGTATCTTTCTTCTTGTTAGGTACCTTCGGTGCGGTGCTGCCACCGGGCACAAATACGGGCGGCTTCTCATCCAGGACGATTGCCCCACGGAAGGTCTCGGTGAGGGATGCGTACTCCAGCTTGATTTTGTCCTCAATATCCACAAATTCATCGCCGCCGCTTCTCGGAAGAAGTCGAACGAGATGCAGGGTATACTGATATTCGTTAAACAAATCCCTGTCATGGAGCCGCACCAACTGCGTAACAAAAGCATACGCCTTATTGAACTTTCGCACATAGTCCCGAACGGAATAGCGGTCATCTTCGCTCAGATCCATGTACCGAGCAATTACGGGACGGAACATACCTGCCAGTCTGCCAAGGGCAGCGGCATCCTGGTCTTTGCCTGCCTGGGTTGCCATGAATTTGTTGAAGGTCTCCACATCATCGAAATTGTACAGCATGAAATCCCGAATCTTATTACGGAGGTCATAGACCTGATTCAAATCAGTGCTACCTTCAAGTGTCGTGGTTTCATAGTACGGCAGGAAGGCACCTTTGATATCCTCCTCGGTGTTCTCGAAATCCAGAACAAAGGTGCTGTTCTTTCCGAAAGCAGTACGATTAAGACGCGAGAGAGTCTGAACTGCGGTAACATCACGCAGTTTCTTATCCACATACATGGTGTGGAGCAGCGGCTCATCAAAGCCCGTTTGATACTTGTTCGCAACGACCAGAATGTTGTACTGGCTGCTGTGGAACGCCTTACGGAACTTTTTGTCGGTGGTGATATACTTGCCGTTTTCATCCAGGTTCATGGTTGCCTCGGTGAAAGGCTTTTCACTCGGATAGTCATCCAGGGTAACTTCGCCAGAAAAAGCAACCATCACATCGCAGCCTACGCATTGATCGGCATGGTCGGCCAGATACTTCTTGATAGCGAGATAATAACGGACTGCGTTTGCACGGCTGTCTGCCACGACCATAGCCTTGCCCTTACCGCCAATCTGATAACGGCAGTTTTCCAGGAAATTGGTCATAATCATTTCAGTTTTCTGGGCAATGGTATAACCGTGCTGTTTGTAATACTTGAACAGCGCACGGGATGCCTGACCCTCAATGAGTTCCGGGTTATCCTCGGACACACGGATTAGCCTGAACGCCTCTTTGACTGTGGTGTAGTTCGCCAGCACATCCAGTATATAACCTTCCTCTATAGCCTGCCGCATAGAGTACACATGGAACGGAGCCTTGATGGGTTCGCCTTCCGGGGTCATTCCCACTACGGTACCAAAGGATTCCAGAGTCTGCCCCTTGGGGGTGGCAGTGAAAGCAAAGAAGGACTGATTGTCATGTCTGCCCTGGCCGATGACTGCATTGATGTACTCGTCGGTCAGATCCACTTCTTCCTCTTCGATTCCCGCTTCTTCGGCATACTCTTTGATAGCAACGCCAATATCAATTAGGCTGCGGCGGAGGGATTTTGCGCTTTCACCATTCTGCCCCTGGTGGGCCTCGTCGATGATGATGGCGAACTTACGGCCACGGAACTTCTCCATATCCTTCTTTGCAAAGAGGAACTTCTGGATGGTGCAGATGATGATACGCTTTTTATCGTTGATGGCTTCCGCAAGGCTGCGGGAGTTCTTCTTATCATCAATAGCTTCCACCAAACCAACCTGGTGTTCAAAGCTGTTGATGGTGTCCTGCAACTGGCTGTCCAGTACCACGCGGTTGGTGACCACAATAACGGAATCGAACAGGCCATTGTTCTCCACATCGTGAACGGAGGCAAGACGGTAAGCAATCCACGCAATGGAGTTGGACTTGCCTGAGCCTGCGGAGTGCTGAATCAGATAGTTGGTACCGACACCGTTTTCTCGCACATCAGCCATGATCTTACGTACCACATCGTACTGGTGGTAGCGCGGGAAGATCATCTTTTCCTTGGTGACAGTTTTTGTAACACCGTTCTTGACTACTTCCTCTTTTTCCTTCACAAAGGAAATGAAACGGTGGATGAGGTCGAGCAGGCTGTCACGCTGCAGCACTTCCTCCCAGAGGTAGCTTGTGGCATAGCCGTTGGGATTCTGGGGATTGCCTGCACCGCCAGTAACACCAGCACCATTGGAGCCTTGGTTGAAAGGCAGAAAGCGAGTACCTCCGTCTGCAAGCCGGGTAGTCATCCATGCTTCGTAAAGGTCGACGGCAAAGTAGACCAGGAAACGGTGGTTCAGGCGGAACGCGAACTCCTTGGAGCTGCGGTCATGCTTGAACTGGTTGATGGCGCAGACATAGTCCTGCCCGGTCAGTTGGTTCTTCAGTTCCAGAGCAACCACAGGAATGCCGTTCACAGACAGCACCATGTCGATGGTATTGGTATTGGCGGTGGTGTAGCGGAACTGACGGGCGCAGCCAAGGATGTTAGCCTCGTAGAGCTCAATAGCAAGCGGGTTCAGGTTGGACTCTGGCTTGAAGAAGCAGACCTTCAGCTTGCAGCCCATATCCTCGATACCGTTGCGGAGGACATATAGTAAACCTTGGTTAGAGATGGTGGTTTCCAGGCGGTGATACAGCTTGTCCGCAGCGCTGGCACCATAATACTTGGTATACTTGGCCCATTCCTTGGGCTGGGTCTTGGCGATGAATTCACAGAGCACATCCATATAGATGCACTTGGAAACATCATGTTGACGAGTATGTACCCAATTGCCCTCGGCATCCTGTCCGCAAAACTGAGTGTAACCACCTTCTGGGGAAATCAGGAAGGATTCTATATCTCGCTCAAATCGTTTCTCGCTTTTATCCACGATATAACACCCCCTTACATCTTAGTGACTTTGCCTGCAAGTTTAATGGCACTCTTACCAAGGGTTTTCAGATTGTCCTTGTTTTTTACTATCAAGACTAAGGAACCAAGCAGTCCAAGGCCACCCTTCAGAGCTTTTGCACCCTGTTCCATGCCCTTGTAATCTTCACTCTTCAGTTCCTGCTTCTTGAACCGCTTCTGCTTGTCCATTTCCCAGTACCTCCAACAATTTCTCTCCGCTGACCTCAAGGGCCACATAATCGTAATGCTTTGCCGCCTCCAGACATACATCTCGCTCTGTGGCAATATACCCGGCAGGAGCCGAATAGAACATATCCGTCAATCCCTTGTGCTGATAGCGTATGGTTTCAACTTTGCTGAAATCGATAGACCGAATAGTGGATTCACTCAATCGGAAAGTTTGTTCTGCTGTTTCCAAATTTCCGCATAGGGCATAGGAAGCTGCAAGCAGCTTGGTTGCCTGTAAATACAGGTCATAATAGTCTTGCATTTCCTGTACATCTCTGCGTTTTTCTGCCAGGTAGCCACTGTGGATGACCTCACGCATGAATCGAGCGGGGGCTGCCTTTGGCAGAGGTTCGAATTCTCCAGCACGGCGTTCAAGCGTTTTTTCGATCTGCGCCTGAGCAACAAGTAGGTTCTGTCTGCTGGAGTCTATCTGGCGGTTACGTTCCTCACCTTCCGGCATTGACATAGCCAGAATCAAACCGTTCTTACCAGCTTCCAGTAGCCCAATGCGGTCATCCATTTGCCCATGTTTGATTTGCTCAACCACACGATATGTACGCTCTACCATCTCAGTCAGACGCGCCACCTGTTGTTGCATCAACATATTGTGGTGGCTATTTGCAAGCTCCTGTACCGGATTACCTTGAACAATTGCCTGCTCCGCAATAGGGAGAGGTGTCACAACTTGATGCTTTCCATCTTCGGCAATCTTCATCAGGCTTGGCCACTTTCTGCCGGTCTTCATGTTTTCCATGATGAACATCTCGCCGGATTCATACGCCGCCTGGAACTCTGCGGGGATTTGAACCACATACTGGGTTCCGGCTTTAATCTCAGCCAGAATCTCGCTCATATTTACGCACTGCACGATTTGTCCCAGAAGTGCATGGAAGTCAACACCTTTGGTATCTTGCGTAATGTATAGGCGCTTACCCTCTGCAGGAATGGGCATAGTACCCTGCTTAACTTCTATGGGCAGGTTGTCTGCTTCGATGGGAAACAATTCTTTCATGGGATACCTCCATCAGATATTTTTTCATAGTATACCTTGTTTTTTCGCGAAAAGGTCAACCCTTAGGCGACATATGAAGGAATCCCTGAATTGCTCATGCTTAGATTCCAGTCTTTTCGATTAAAAGCTGCCGCCAGCAATCTCATCATAGAGAGGCTGGGGAATAAACGAATGGTGATATGCCTGTGCCATGATCTTTACGTTCTTATTCATGATGTATTTCAACTCACCAAGCATAATCTTTCTTCCGTCATACTCATCGGAAACTACCCCCACTATTCCTTGTCTGGAGTAAATTGCCACCGCAATCCCAGGACTTAAAGGATAGAAAATACAAGTTGCAGGATTCGCAAGACCGTTGCGGAACAGACCTGTTTCCGTTTTTCCAATTCCTTCAACAAGCACCGGATTGTCGCTTGTGAGAAATGGCATTGTATCTCGGTGCATATTGGCATACACTACCCAAACACCGTCCTGCAACACTTTGCAATAGCGGTCGAAGTTAGCTGGCTCAAAAGAATGATTAAGCACCAACTCTTTTTGGTATTGTTCGGGAAACTCCGTATTCATTATCTGCTCCCTGTGCTTTTCAACGAAAGCAGGAGGTAATGTGGAAACCAGATCTTCCTTGACCTGTGCTGAGACTTTTGGATAAAGCACAGTTTTCACATAGTCAATGCTTTCAGGAATGCGCATCAGCTGTGCAATAATCAGTTTCGACAGAACTTGCTTGTCGTGTGCAGACAGAACAATTGTATCGGGGCGAGATAATGTAACCTTCGCGATGATATTCTCCGTATCCTGTCCACACAGGGTATCAATCTCTCTTGCGAAATAATGCTCCCAATACTTTGGATTGTTCTTGTCCGTCACATCATAGTAATTCTTTATGTAGCCGACATTTACTGTTGAATCGGTGAAGAACCTCACATTGCCTTTATTGACAATGCGGGTTCCGATGATGGTTCGCTTGCCATCTTTCATCCCGAATCTATCCAGATATCGCTTGGGAACAATGTGCTGATTGGTATAGTCCTTCGCCATTACATCACTTCCCGCTTGCCGGTGACATATTCATAAATGAGGGATCGCTTATATTGTTCCAGTTTTTCGATTTTTGCCTGCTTGATGGCAATTAATTGCTCTATTTGAGCACATTTTCTGTCAAGATATTCAGCGATTTCATCTTGTTCATCTCTCGGAGGAATTGCGATGCCAAATACACCTAAGCGATCAAAATTTCGGTAATCACTTGAACGGATACGAACACCATTTGACAAGTCCATCAATATGTTTCCATAGGCCATAGCTCGCAAATAGTACATAAAATAGCGATTATTACCTACTGTGTTGCAGACATGAACAACCGGTGTTGTTTTTCCCCTACTATCTGAGCAACCTATCGCTCCCGCAAAAGCATCCATACCATGAATAACCAAGTCACCGATATCTACACCATGATAACCATGCTCAGTAAATGACACTGTAAAACCATCTTCACGGCGTTTGCTTCTCAAAGTCACTTCTCCATCTCGGAAACAAGTTATAATTTGATCAGTGGGCAAGATTTCTTTCTCTTGAGGAAAAATTGCATTCTTTATTCTACACTCGATCCAATGAGCCGGAATTTCGGACAGCCATTCTATTTTTTCAGTACTCTTCATATTGCATGGACATAATCCGCGAGTAACGGCTTCCACAACCAAGCTGGTTCGATATTCTTTTAGTTTTTCAATCTGCGTCTGAACATTCGTTATTAACTGCTCAACATGAGATAATTTAGCATTTAGAAAAGATACAATTTGCATCTGTTCTGCATACGGAGGAAATGCCATCTCACGCTTTAAGATGCCATCAGAAGAAACTCTAAGACGGATTTCCAAAATTCCATTTGCATAACGACGCAATTCTTTCTGAAACTGCTCCATCTGGAACAAATAATTAATAAACTCAAGGTTTTCACCGTCTTTGGGCTTATATACATAGTAAACAGGACTAACACAGCCAAAATAATCGCATCGTCCCACTGAGCCAATCAAAATATTCATGCTATTAGCAACAATGGTTCCCGGATAGGCTAACTTATATTGGGAATAGTCCTCTTTAGATACATTGCCCTGGGCACCTTTTTCTTCATAAGGGATAACGCCGCGTTTGTTTGTTAACGATAAAACCTGTCTGGATTTTTCCGGCTTGTTAGTTTCTTTGATTTCAGTAATATGCCACTGTAAGCGCTCTGTTTTCCAGTGTGTAGGAATCGATCCAATCCACTCAATTCCGCTATCTTTCATCTCACGCATGGCCAAACAACTCCTTCATCAGGATTGTTTCTTCTGCCTCCAGAGCCTTAATCTCCTCGAAAATGGAATCAGAGGATGCCGGTGCCTCAAACTTATAGAACAATCGGGTAAAGGGTACCTCATAGCCGATTTTATCCTTTGCCGGGTCGATGTAGGCCAGAGGGTTATACGGCAGGACGTTCTTTTTCATGTATGCTTCGCTATCTTCGGACAAGGGGATGATCTCCGTATCGGATGCACCCTTGACCGGCTGTTTCTTGCCTTTCTTCAGGATGAACTTGCCGTCCTTGTCTGCCTGGGCGGTCTCCACGGTTACCTTGGTAAAACCGAAGAAGCTGTTGTCAAACACCTTGGACTCCACAACCAGACCGTTCTCCTCATAGGTTTCATTGCTGAACTTCTCATATGCGCGGAGAATGAGGTCGATACAGGCATCATCCAGGTCGACACGCTTGGAGCCGATATTCTTGCGGCGCTTCACAAAGCACTTGCTGGCATCGATCAGTTGTACCTTGCCGCTGCGGTACATGGCCTTACCCTTGGTCAGTACCCAAATGTATGTAGAAATCCCCGTATTGTAAAAGAGATCGGTAGGCAGCTGAATGATGGCTTCCACCAGATCGCCCTCGATGACATAGCGGCGGATCTCGGATGCACCGGACCCAGCATCACCCGTGAACAAGGAAGAGCCGTTCTGAATGATCGCCATTCTGCCGGAGCCTTCCTTCAGCTTCTTCACGCCATTCAGCATGAACAGCATCTGACCATCGGAGATGGCAGGCAGGCCGGGGCCGAAACGACCGTCGAAGCCACGCTTAGCTTCGTTTTCAACCTGGGCCTTTTCGCGCTTCCAGTCAATGCCGAAGGGCGGATTGGAAATGATGTAGTCGAACTCATAACCGGAGAAGGCATCGTCACTCAGGGTGTCACCGAACTTCATGCCGGATGCGTTGCCGCCCTTAATAAGCATATCAGCCTTTGCGATGGCGTAAGTTTCCGGGTTGAACTCCTGACCGAAGCAGGTCAAGGCTGCATCCTCACTGATCTCTTGGAGGCGCTCGGTCAGACAGCCAAGCATCTGGGAAGTACCCATTGCCATGTCATAGGCGGTCTTGGTGCAACCCTCTGCCATAATTTCAGCCTTTTCGGGTGCAACGAGAAGCTCAGTCATCAGATAGATGATGTCACGGCTGGTGAAGTGAGCACCGGCCTGTTCGTCATAAGACTCGGAGAACTTCCGGATCAGTTCTTCAAAGATATAGCCCATGTCAGCGGAGGTGATTTTCTCCGGGGACATATCAGCTTTGGAGGAATTAAACTCCTGCAGGGTCACGAACAGAACGCCACCCTTTACCATCAGCTTCACGGTGTTGGTAAAGTCAAAGTTATCGATGATATCCTTGATATTGGCGGAGAAGCCCTGCAGATAGGCTTCAAAGTTGATTTCCGCATTGTCCGGGTCAGCGATCAGCTTTGCAAAATCGTAGTTGCTGGTATTATAGAAATCAAAGCCGGAGATACGGCACAGAATTCCATCCCGGGCCGCGCCCTCAACATGCTGTGCGTCGAGTTTCTTTGCCATCTCCACAACGGCTGCCTTGGTGGGCTTCAGAGCGTCATCAAAACGCTTCAGCACGGTCATAGGCAGAATCACTTTGCCGTACTCATGTGGTTTGAACAGGCCCACAAGGTGGGTGGCGATTTCCCAGATCAGATTGGCTTTCGCCTGTATATTTGCATTTGTCTGCTTTTGCAGCTCAGTCATAGACATAACAGGTGTTCCTCCTTACTTGATTTCCCATATGAATGTTGCCGTGTCACTCACGTCAATATCATCGGGGTCGATATCGATGGATTTTGCCATCAAAGGCATAGCGTCCTCGCAACAGTCATAACGGGTATGGGAGTAGATATCCAGCTCCCCCCAATTGTAATCAATGGCAATGAGGTCACCCATTGTAACGCCGGATGCTTCGCATAGAATTTCGGCTTTTTTCTTTGCATTGGCGGCGGCGGAGCGGAGCATTGCCTCATTGATCGCAGTCGCATCCTTCACGGTAAAGGCCACCGAAAGCTGCGGGTGAGACAGACAACCTGCAATAGCGGAAAGCGCCAAGGACAGTCTGCCCATATCAAAACCAAAAGCGAGTTTCAGATTGTGGGTCACTTCATATCCGCAGAATACGTTCTGATAATTACCGTTGCGGTCTTTTACACGGTCATAGTCCGTGCGGACACTAAAGTTCGTAGTCTTAACAGAGCCCTTTTCAAAGCCGATACCACACAGTGTTTCATTGAGTTGCTGGATATGGTCGGCAGCCATATCCATTGCCTTATCGTAATCCTTATGCTTGGATTCCAAAGTCATGGAAAACACCACATAATCGGGCTTTGCGGATGCTTTTCCAATGCCCTTTACCGTAATCGTTCTTGCCATTTATCGCTACCTCCGTTTTCTGGAGACTTTTACAATCTCCCATATTAGCATTTTACAGGCTTACGTGTCCCAAAAAACGGACTTAATCCTGAGTGGGCTCTTTTATATGCTCAACAATATCTCTATAAGAACTGTTACGCTTTCAACCGATAGGTTCTGTTACGGTTACTGCCTTCAGCGACAACGATTCCTTCCACAATCAATTCATTCAGATAGTCTCTTGTGCGAGACGGCTTCAGGCCGATATACTCAGCAATCGAGGAAGCTTTTGCTTCGGGGTTATCGGTAAGATACGCAATAATGGTTTCCTTCATTTTTGCGTTTATCGCCGATTTTTTATCGCCGATTTTTATCGCCGATTTTTTATCGCCGATTTTTTCGAATGTGAGCGTCAGTATTGTTCTCTCCGGCTCAAGTTGTTCTGTAACAGCAGGCATTGCCCACCCCTGCTCCCGCCAAGCGCTGAAAACAAGGGGAATGCCTCTGCCGGAACGTTCGCCAATATCAATCAGGTTGAACAATTTCAGCATAGTTCCGTTCCGGGGATCGGACACACCACCGCTTTTAGCTGCGTCTATCTCAATACGGAAACCGCCGGGATTAGCCATGGTGATGGAATCACGCTTTTTGATGATGACCAGGCCTTGTCTGCCGTAATAATCGGCATGAACCAGGCAGTTCGCCAATGCTTCGCGCAGGGCTTTATGCACATTGGTATCGTCCACTCTGGTACCGCCCTCCATCTTGAAGGGCACCTTGATGTCCTGGATCAGCTTGTTGTAGACTCGGAAATAGAAGTCATACACATTGCCGCTCCAGTCGCCGGAAGAGGAGATGATTCGGTCGGTCCAGCGGGTGTCGGCATCATACTGCTCCTGATAATCCAGGAAGTAGGAGTTAAATTCACGGACGATATCGTATTCGTTACCAAACATGAGAAGTCCTGCCGAGGTTGGATGTTTCTTTCCATCAGATCCAATACCAACGGCACCCAGCCGCAGAAGGAAATCTTCATCCTCCAAAGATTCCCACACATGACCGGGGCGAGAGAGACGCATTCTCTGGCGATAGCTGCGAACACTTTCCTTGTTGAACACGGACATATCCATCTCTTCCAGAATGAGCATATCCTGTGTTTTCACGGAGGCATCCCGCACCATGGCCTGGTACTCTTCTTTGGTGCAGCGGTAGTCACCCTCACCATTTCGGCGATAGGTGCAGAGGGGATTTCCGTCCACATACACCGGCTTATAGGAACGTTCTGCACGGGGGACGTTGATGACCACGATATGATTGCCATCGACCTCCTGGACGAACAAATCTTTGGAGGACAGTATATTTACGCTGGTCTTGTTGGGATTGTTGACGATGTCCCAGAACTCTTTGATGAGTTTCTCCGGGTCGGGCAGATCCACCGTGCGGAAGGACTTATCAGCCAACTCCTCCACGCCCAGCAAGATAATACCGCCGTGAGTGTTAGCAAAGGCAGAATAGGTTTCCCAAATGCTCTTGGGCAGGCCGCCGAGGGCTTTCTTGGCCTCAATGCGGTTATTCTCCCGATACTGCTCTATCTTGGAAAAATCAATCATGCTGCTCCTCCTTCACCAGTTCGATGATGTCGCAGAAGTCGCAGTCCAGCGCCTTGCAGATTTTGGTGAGGATCTCCGTGCTGACATGCTCGTTCTTGCCCAGCTTGGCAAGGGCAGTGGTAGACATGCCGGTGGCCAACCGCAGATCTTTCTTTTTCATATTCTTATCAATCAGTAGCTTCCACAATTTATTATAGCAAACAGTCATTTTTTCACCTCTGATTCTTCATATGCACGAACAATTGATGCAGCCAAAAGTTTCGGCGTAAGACATGAAGTTAATCCTTACATATCCATTGGACACGCTCGGAAAAGTACGTCGGATAGGCCGATAGGATATCCAAGATGTCCTCTTTATGCGACTTCATAACACCTACGATGCTGTTAGCCTCGATTGCATCATGGCCTATTTTGTCTGCCAGAAGATTTGCAAGGAATCGGTCATTAAAGATTTTCTCGCATACCGAAACTGCGGTTTCTGTTTTGACTCCGTATTTCAATCTTCTTTGTAGGAGGAGCAAATTGGGCAAGGGATTTACTATGTCTTCGTCATTGATCTCAATGATATCAATGATGTTCCCCACAAAGAAACTCAATTCGTAAGAAATGGACTTACTGCAGATATCTTCAAGATCCGCTATCGGCAAGGATGTACACTCATGCATTTCAACAAATGAACAGCCATCAAGCCACATTTGGCAAATATCCGCAAAGCAGCCTATTTCTTTCTTGAGTGTATGGGTTTCCAGGAAAAAGGATATGAGTATCTTAACCAGTTGTTCATTCGTATAATTCTGCTGGGTAAGGTGGTTTTCGGCTATCCATTTTTCAATCTGTAACGAAAGGTCAATACCAATCATAGTTCTGGCATAATTCTTAAGCTGAGAATGGTCAAACTCACTTATCTTCAATGCGATGATGTCAAAGATTCTTTCTAACAAGGCTTTTTCATCATCATTGGCCATAAAATATGCCAACGTCTCTTTGCAAATCTCAGATGCTATTGCTTGCCTATCTGTATTTTCGTCGTTTGAAAAAACGAAACACAGATGATTTTCGATAGCTTCCATGGTATGCTTCCGAAAACTAACTAATTCTGCAATATTATTGTTGGTCTTGCTCGGATACCTTTCAAGAAGTGCCGAAGAAAGCTCTGATATAAGTTGATTGAAGCAATCATTTTTACCGTAGTTTTCAATAATAAACTTTGCTACTTCTGAACCAATAAATCCCGCTTGGTAGTCAATAACAATATCTTGAACTAATGACAGAATAGAACTTCCACATGGTTCCGAAGCGCTGCTATCGAACATTTTTGTACAGTCATTCCATCTCAAGTTGCCACCATTGATCCGGTTATTTCTATTGTCAAACAACCGCGGATCTGTAACAATAACACTTCCTTCAGTGTACATTCCAGAGCGTGCAGTTCGTCCCATCAAATTCTGAAAACTGCGGATCTGCATGCTATTTCTCGCAACCATAAAACTGGTCATAAAAAGATACTTTATTGGAATGTTTACTCCTTGTGCAAGGGTAGACGTACAGACAATCAGACGCAGCGCTTTGTTTCTACAGGCATGCTCTACAGCAAGGCGCAGTCCATTAGGCAAGTTAGAATAATGCGGGACAACTCCTAAATAGCAGGCAATCGTATATGGATGCTGTTCCCCATAATAGTCGGACATTAATTGTGCCAGTCGATTCATTTCCTCGCCATCGCTGTTTCCTTTAATCTCAGCGAGGTCGTGCCCCCGATCCCTTAATTCAATAATTCTGTTGATTACGGTCAGCACGGTGCTGGTTCGATTAGCAAAAATGGCGGCTCCACCATTTTTGCATAGCTTATTTGCGTAATATATCGCAATGTCTTTGGCGTCTGTTAGCTCCGGGAAATAGCGTTGCTTTTTCTCGCGGGGACGCTTTTGTAATGCAATAACCTCTATACTGCGGGGAACATAAAAATCTTCTTGTGCTGAATCATTAGAATAATAGTGGATATCTTTTGTTTGCGAGGCAAACCCAATCATTTTGGGTGTTGCCTTGATTTTAGGATCTGACGCTAAAACACCTGCTTCACCCAAGAGCCATTTTTGAATCTGCTCGGCATTAGAAAGTACCGCAGAAAGAAGGATGATTTGTTCTCCCCACGAGATGTGACCCCGGATTTCGGAAATCAACAATTCGTAAATGGCCCCTCGACTTCCGTCATCAAACATGTGACCTTCATCAAATATGTACAGACCAATTTCATCCAGGAAATCAGCTTGGTGATGAATGATATAGCTGAGTTTCTCAGGGGTACAAATCAGTATTTTCGATTTAAGGGACAAGAATAAATCAAGAGAAAAGTCTTCCTCGAGAACATCAGAAAACTGGTTGACTAAAACCTCATCCCCGAATGCCGAAATCATATCATTTGCTATTTCATTGCACAGAGCACGGAGCGGAGCAACTATTATTGCTGTAGTCGCTCTGTCTGAGGCAAAAGACGAACGAATAATCAGCTCAATGCTTTTAGTTTTTCCTACTCCAGTTGGCAACTGTACTATCGCACTCTGCCCCCTTAAAACTCCCTTTTCGCCAATAAGCTGTTGCGCTGGCCACAGCATTCTTGGAGCCTTTGGGCTTTTAAGGTAATCTGACCACAGGGACTGATCTAACTCGGAATACCTGGGTAGAAGGCTCCACGATGACTTGGACAAAGCTACCGTGACAATGGCGCACAATATATCGACATAGTATATTTCCATCGGAGCATCATTTTCATAAATCACTTTTCTATACTCCGATAATAGATTCTGTATTTCCTCCGCCCCTTTTCCGGTGTTGTAATAGGCCAGCAATGAACGGCAGACTTTTTCTCCATAAGGAGTATCTTCACTTATATGAAAGTCTCGATTCAGTAGAAGATACCCAAGTAAGTTACCCATGATTTTTTGAGGAACATTGGTTTCCGGATTTATTCGCGCAAAATACTCGGAGCATAAAACTTTTGCACTTCCGAAGTCATCAGAAAGGAAGTAGGACGCAGCTCCAGACAGCAAAAAATCAACATCATACTCTGCACGATCATTGGCCCCTACAGCCGCATCAAAGTATTGTGAAGCAGCCACTAAATGTGGTGAAAATTCTTCCATGTCAGCTATGTTGTTTTCAATGACACTTTCGGCGTATCGAGAAAGTATGTAAACAACAGGATAGGATAGTTCATTCGAATTTAATGGAAACTTAGGATAATCCTTTTGCGGAATGTCATACTCTACAAGTTTTGCTTTGGCCTTTTGGTATTTGAGCATATAATTTGAAGTATTTGAGAAAATCATTTAATGCACCTCTCGAATACTTGATGTGTCAGGGACATCAAATCTGCTCCGTGGACATAAAAAACGGACTGATCTGTTTTCAGTTCCAAATCTGCTCCCTTAATACCGACAATGACTTTCTTTTCGACAGCTGGCAAGCTTGAAATGGCAGCCCCTACAAAGGATGTTCTATAAGGGTATTCGGTTTTTTGTTGAAATCTTGCTACATCCGCTGCTTCTGCTGACTTTCCCATAAAGCGGAGCTTTTTTCGGTAGTAATTCAAAGTATGAGAAACTCGATCCTCGTCCTTTTTTGAATCGGTGACTGCATCTTTAATTACTTTATCGGCCTCATTTGAAGAAAGAAGTGCTTTTACCTCTATTGCCACAAGCTCATCGTTTTTATGCGGAGCCTTTCCTTCAGCGAAGAACCTGTATGCAATTATATCTGTGCCATGCTCAGATTCATTTTTACCGGAACGGTTGTGCTGCTTACACCGGGGAACTTCATAGTTTAGGATGAATTCAAATAAATCTGCAAACAGAATTTCGCTAATATCATTTGACCGTGCCGTCGGTCCAAATGGTTCTCCTTTTTGCGGGATAACATATTGGCGCAAGTATTCCTCTACCGTCAACTTGTTCAACGCGGCATCTTCTTCCAATTCACCATCTGGAACATAATGCTTTCTAATGTGAAGTGCCCAGTCATCGAGGATGGCGTCATCTATGACATAGGATAGCCTGTAACAGTTCAATGGCTGCTGGTCTTCAAAAACCACTCCGTCCTCTCGAACAATCCAATTTACATATTGAGGTCTATCCATACTAAGCATCCTCTCGTTATTTTCCCGGCATACGATGGCACTCGTCTAAATACTTATGTGCAAACGATATTAATGTAAGTATATCAAGTGCCTTCGTTTCATCAGTCTTCCAATTAACTTTGGGTGTGTGCGCTGCTGGATTTCTAACCAAGTGGAAGATTGCCTCAAGCAGCTCCTTCAAGCCTATAAATTCGCTGCGCTCGCTATCGGTCTTCATTGCGTTAAAGAAGATATAAGGATCGTTCTTGGAAAACGCAGTTTGAAAAAGTGTTCCACCATCTGTAGTCAAGCCGGAAATCTGCCGGACACGTTCAGCCAATCCTTTTGCCGCTTCAAACACAGCATCATAATAGTCTGCTCTCAAATAGTCTTCAACACAGTACTTCTGTACCTCAGAATGTATGGCACGGTCATATAGAGCTTTTTTCAAGTGGTTGACTCGCTGGTCAACTTCAGAAAGTGTTTCAGCTTGCGAAACCGCTACCAATCGCCCACTTTGGTCAATTGATAACCCGGCAAAGAGAAGGACTTTGTTTGTTTCCTCGAATAAGTACCTGTATTTTTGCCTGCTATCAGCACTCGTGTATGAGGCAGGATTCAGCACTGCCTGCAAAAACGAAAAGACCTTACTAAACGATTGGCTCCTGTTTATCTCTGTTACCAGACAATTGTAAAGCCAGTCTCTTTTGTTTAAGCCTATGGTATATCCCAACTGATTACGGGAGGAGCCGTCATCAACAGCACAAATTCCGCATTGACCTAAAAGTGTTGTTAATTCGCTTTTAGTCAATCCTTCAGAAGTATGAGCCACAACACCACAAAGGGATTTCAATTGCTGCTGATCTAATCTTTGGATAATTTGACTCATATAAACACCTCATACACTGAGTTTACACTAACACAAAATAATGTTAACACAGAAATACCGTTTTGTCTATTGAAAATCCAGTTTTCAGATTTGTGATTTCTTTTCCAGACAGGAGATTTTGAATTACCAACTGGAAAAGGGTAACCGCAGGAGTGTTTTTAGCTCTCCTGCGGTTATTTCATTGTTTATGCGGCGCAATTTTTGAGGTCAGCCCATGATGCCGATTTTGTTGCCGTTTTCGTAAATGTCCGCGCCGTATTCGCAGTGATTTGGCCCTTGGTATTCCAGCCAACCGAAGCCCTCCACATAAACCATATCGCCGGGCTGTAGGTCAGTGATCGCCTGCGCCGAGGCGGGTACGGGAGTAGGTTCCGGAACATGCTCCGATTCAGACATTGGTCGTGCGTTGGGAGCTGCAGACGCTTCCACTGGTGCAGGCTCCCGTTCATTGGTGGTTTCATGGGGAGGCTCCGACTGTGGAGTCGCAGTCTTTTCTTTCTCTGTTGGCAAATCGCTTTCTGTTTCTAATTTGACCTCTGCGACAATCGGCTCTGGGGCGCTTGCGGCGGGTGTTTGGGGCGGTGCAGGTGTTTCCCCGACCGTTTCGGCTTGCGGCCACACAGCGGCCCACAGGGCCAGACAGACGGTAAATGCTGCGGCGATGATGATACGCCTTTTCATTTCGGCTCCTCCTTCTCAGATGTGAAACGAGCGCCCAGCCTCCCAGTTCGGCAGGAGGCCAAGCGCTCGTTTTTATAGTTGTTCAGTTCCATAGAGAGCTGCCACGCCAGTTCGAATCCGGAGATGAAACTGTCGATGGAAGTGTCTTCAACAATGCGGTCCTTGGCGTCAATGATCTGAAGTACCAGCCTGCGTTCGGGTTTCTCCAGCACCTCGATCAAAGCCTTGTGGCACTTCTCTATTTCTTGCCGGGGGGCCGAAAGCTCCGGCGGAGTGTAGAAGCATTCATATAGTTCTTTGATCAGCTTGTATTTCATGGGCTTCGCCTCCTTGTGACACAAACATATACCACACCTTTTCCGGAATAGCTATCAGAATTTCAGAAGATTATCCAGAATATTTGCGGCTTGCTTCAGCTCGGCTTGAGATGCTTCGCTTGGAGACTCTCCGTCTTTTTTCTTCTTATGGGGCAGGTACGGCGTATAGTTCTGCCGGGTCATGCTGGTTCGGGCGTGCCCCAGCATCTGCGCCAGCTCCTTGGCTTCCATCCCATTTCGCAGGGAGGCGATGGCGCATGTGTGCCGCAGGTCCGTAAACCGGATATGGTCGAGTCCAGCTTCTATGATAATCTCCTTGTGCATCCGGCGCACCATCTGCGGCGAGTAAGGTTTCAGCGTGGCCGGGTGCATAAACATGAGCGGGCTGCTGGGGTGCTTGCTGTGCTCCATGATGAGAAGGTCGACCACCTCCGGGGTCAGCCTTATTGACCTCGTCTGGCTACCGTACTCCACCAGCTCACGCCGTTCCACGGCACGTTTTTCTGCGATGGTCAGCGTCCGTTTTTTCATATTCAGGTCACTCCATTTCAGGGCGATTAGCTCGCCTTGGCGTAGGCCTGCCGTCAGCGCCAGCATGAACATGGGCAGATAGCCCAGACGCTCGGCGGCATCCAGATAGTCCTCCATTTCCAGAGGCGTCATGATATTCGCTTTCACCGTCGTGGACTTGCGGTAGCGGAATGCCTTGGCAGGATTCTCTGTCAGGAGACCGTCCCGGATGGCCTGATTCAGACACTGCTGGAGCAGGCGGTGGATGTGCCGCATGGTTTCCTCACCCAATCCAAAACCGCTTCTTCTGTGATTACCGAAGCGCTTCCGTTCCTCCAGAAATTCTCCGACCATCTCCGATGTCAATTCAGAGATTTGTGTGTCTCCCAGGCCGGGAAGGATATGGTTTTTGAATACATAGTTGTGCGCCGCATAGGTGGTCGGCCTGCTTTGGTGCTTGTCGTAGGTTTCCTGCCAGAAGTTGATGTATTCCCGAAGTGTCATATTTCCACCTCCATGCACTGACGCTGCAAATCCCGGAAGGCTACCCACGGGAGTCTGGCTTGTTTCAATATCTTCTTGTGCAGATAGTAGAACTCGTGGAGCTTATACGGCACTCCGGTTCTGGGGTTGAGGAACACATAGATTGAGTCTGTTTCAGGGATTCGCTTCAGGAGATACGCCGCTTTCTCATTGAGCGTAAGCAGGCGCCGGCCTTTGAGAATGTACTTGTAGCGAACATGAAAATCGGCCCACGACAAGGTGATCAGTTCACATTGCCGCAGACCGCTTGATAGTCCTGTATAGATGAGCGGGAGTACGCCGAGCTGTTCCGCTGCGTTCAGGTAACGCTGGAGCTGCCCCAATCGCAGAGGGGCTGTTTTGTATTCCTCTTCCTTGGGTTCCTGGCAGAGCCGCACCGGGTTGTAGGGAATGAGTTGGTCCTGTGCCGCTTCGTCCATACACCGGCGCAGGAGCAGGTGGACACACCAGACGCTTCTGGCACTGAGTCCCTGGCTTCGCAGGCTGTCGTAAAAATCGGTGATTGTCTGCTTTGTAAGGTCAGAGAGCGCCACACTTCCGATGCTGGGGATGATGTGGCTGTAAATCAGATTGCGGTACCCGCCCTCGGTGTTGCCATTCCATTTGTGCCGGTTGCTGGTGAACCACTGGTCGCACCACTGATCAACCGTGAGATAATTTTCTTTCTGCATATCATCGCCTCCTTTTGGCAAACGAACAATATCACAGAAAGCAGGAAATAGCTACTGGAAAGAACGAAATTTTTTGAGAAGAATGACTGTTCCAGGCGATGCCGCATGTGGCCGTTCTTGTCATTCTTGTCAGTTGCTGATTACTTGACAAGAATCCGGTTTTACATCTTCAAAACAACTCCCAAGCCGAGGCTTATTTCATTGTTTATGTGGCGCAATTTCTGAGGCGTTTTCTGCGACAGAATCGTCTGATGCAGGGGTAAACCCGGTCGGAAGCACTTTTAATATACAGAATTCCATCCCACACAAATCCCAAAAGACGAAAGCGGTGTCTGAAACAAACAGGGCAAAAGAGTTTCAAAGAGGAACCGCAGGAGTGCTGGAAAGCACCAAAGAGGACGCAACAGGGCTTCCTGAAGGTTCAGACATAGGTTTTTGACATACAATTTCCCACTCATATCATGTACCCCTGACGGTGTTTGGTTTTGATGAAATCCGTCAGGCCAATGCTGACCAATTTCTCTCGTATGCGGGTGATGTGGACACTCAACGCATTGTCATCCACATAGAGCTGGTTATCCCAAAGGAAATCTACAATGTCGCTACGAGGACAGATTTTTCCAGCGTTCTTAAAAAGGTAGTAAAGAATCTTTGCCTCATTTTTGGTCAATTCAATCGTTTGCCCACCGTATTCAATGACACCGCTCTCCAGATGCAAAGTGGCACCATTCCAGACAAGTACCTCGGATGTTTGCGCAATAGCATTTGCCTTTCGCAGAAGAGAGGCGATTTTGGCAAGAAGAATTGCTGTATTATATGGCTTTGAGATGAAAGCATCCCCACCCAGCATAATGCTGTTGAGTTCATCCATGTCCGTGTTGCTGCTGGTGACAAAAATAATTGGGATTTCCGAGAATGTGCGGACCTGTGAGCAAATATCGAAGCCGCTGTTTCCTGGGAGCTTTATATCCAGCAGAACCAAATGGGGGGCAAAAGTTTTTACCTGCTCGATCACTTTGGAAAAGTCTGAAACCACATCAACCTCATAACCGTTGCCGGATAGCAGATTTTTTAATTGTGTTTGTATGGTAAGATCATCTTCGACAATGAGTATTCTTTGTTTCACAAGGCCACCTCCATATTTTTTTATTATACAAGATAAAGACGGGTTTCTCAATCCAAATTGCAGGCACAAGAAGTGCAAAAAAGTTTCTTAATTAGTTAAAATGATGACGAGAAAAGAAAACACAGCAGCGCCGCCCACAGTAGAGCCGAGGTGGCGCTGTTCTTCTATTTTGGTGTGAAGCGGTAGCCGTGCCGCACAAAAACATAGGTTTCAAAAAATTTGCCTTCGCCTGTTGAGAAAGGCGTCATCCAGGCGTAAAGGATATGTATAAAGCAAAAAAGGAGGCATTCACCTATGTTAATTGGTGTCGATCATGGCAATAAACAAATCAAGACGGTTCACTGCGCCCCGTTCGTTTCCGGCCTGCAGCAGAGCATGACCCGGCCGTTCGGGCCGAGCCTGCAATACGGCGGCAACTACTATACGCTCTCCAACGAGCGCATTCCTTACCGCAAGGACAAGACTGGGGATGACCGCTTCTTTATCCTTACCCTGATTGCGATTGCGGAGGAATTGACGGCCCGCGGCGTTGACGAGAAAGAACTGTACCGTATCCAGCTGCCGGTGGGGCTGCCGCCGGCCCACTTCGGCGCCCAGGCGGAAAAGTTCACTGCCTATTTCCATAAGAAAGGGATCGTAGAATTCCAGTACCGGGACAAGCACTACGCCATCAGCATTGATGATGTGGCCTGCTATCCCCAGGCCTATGCGGCGGCAGCCACCATGCTCCACACACTGATGAATGAGGCCAAGGCGGTAGTGGTGGACATTGGCGGATTCACGGCAGACTATCTGCTGATGAAAAACGGAAAAGCTGACCTCAGCTCCTGTGATTCGCTGGAAAACGGCGTGATCCTGCTTTACAATAAGATCAGGTCCAGGGGCAACGCGGAATTGGATCTGCTGCTGGATGAGGGGGATGTGGACGCTATCCTCACCGGCAAGCAGACGCAGTACCCGCCGTCGGCAGTCCGATTGGTGGAGCAGCTGGCACAGGAGTTCGTCAACGACCTGTTCAGCACCCTGCGGGAGCGGATGCTGGACTTGCGCTACTGCACGGTGGTCTTTGTGGGCGGCGGCGCTATTCTATTGCGCCGGCAGATTGAGGCATCCGGAAAAGTGGGTAAGCCGTTGTTCGTCTCCAATATCAACGCCAATGCAGCCGGATATGAGTATCTGTACCGCCTTGAAGCTGCGGGCAGGTGACAGCTATGGCGGCCAAGAAAGAACGGGGGCGTTTTTCCCTGCGGTTCAATATCAGCGACCCGATCCATTTGGCAACGGTCGAACTGCTGGAAAAACAGCCTGACCACGGGAAAGCACAGTATATCGCCAATGCAGTTGTTTTCTACGATACCCACTTTGCAGATGATCCACAACCGTTAAGAGCAGCGGCGCCGGCCCCGGCCATAGACCGGGCCGCCATTGAAGCCATTGTGCGGGAGATCTTACGCCAAGAGGCAAGGGACTCTGAAAAGCCTGCCGGCACCCCCGCCGCCTGCCCGGATGAAGAAACAACAACGGCCCCGGCGCCGCAGGAACGGACGCCGGAGCCGGAATATGTGCCAGAGCTGGGAGAGGCAGTGGAGGCAGATGATGCAATCCTCGGCCTGATCTCCAGCACAATGGAGGCTTTTCGCCAGGGGAGATGATATAAAAAGAGGTATGAGAGCTGCATTGCCGCTGGCGCTCATACCTCTTTTTCTTCCTGTATAGCCGCGATGAAGTTGTCGATAATATTTTCCAGGTGTCGGTATTGGCAGGGAGTCAACGACGAGACCTTTTGATTGAGCAGGCGTGTGTCGCCTTCCATGACCTGACCGCGCAGGAGATAGTCTGTGCTGATATCAAGCGCATCACAGATCTTCAGCATCGTTTCAGGCCGCATGGCTTTTGTGCCCAGCTCCGCAGTGGAAACGGTCTGGGGCGTGACATGTGCCATCTTGGCCAGAGCCTCTTGTGTCAGTTTTAGTTGTTTGCGCCGGTCCAGCATCCGCTGGCCCATTTCTTTCAAAAGTTCGCCCATTCGTAACCCTCCATGCTATAGCTATATTTTATCCGCTATAACATAAAAAATTAAGCGGCCATGGTTGAACTTCATCAGCCATAGCAAGTATAATGGGCTATATTGAGAAAAAAGTTTCTGGAGGAGATGAGATGTCCCAGTTTTACTCGTGTGCAATTACCAGTCAGCGGCCTACACGGTTCAAATTCAAGTATCAGGAATATATGACCTCGTGCAAGCGCCTGAAGAAACGGCTGCACGATGTTTTTACCGAACTGTACCGGCGCGGTGTGCGCCGGTTCTATGTTGGTGGAGCCCTTGGCGTTGATCTATGGGCCGGCGAGATCCTGCTGGAAATGCGCCGGCAGGAAGAGTACCAGGAGCTGGAGATCGTGCTGGTCTACCCGTTTCCGGGCCATGACGAGCGATGGGACCCGAAGAGCCGGGAGCGTCTGCGCCATCTGAAGGAAAACTGCGACCAGTTTGTAATGGGTAGCAAAATCGTGGGGGCCCAAGGGTATCGGGAGCGCACTGCCTACATGGTAGAACACGCTGATTGCATAGTGGCCGTGTGTGATGATGAGACTGCTGGCCCGAGCGGCGTGGAGGCGGTGTTACGGATGGCAAAGGCGAGGGAATTGCCGGTGGTGTTGATCCATCCAGATACAGGGAAAATCAAAATGAAACTATAATCAAATTTTGAAATTGCATTTTTCAAGAATTGATTTACGCATGAAATTTTAAGCATAAGTAAAGCCGGGATTTGGCTGACAAGCGGCAAATCCCGGCTTTAGTCTTACCTGTTTTCTAAATTCTTTGAACGCCTGTATTCCAGTGGCGATAGTCCAAACTGTTTTTTGAACACGGCTGCAAATTTCCCTTGATTGGAGTAGCCAACCTGCTCTGATATTTCGGCAATCGGGCGCTTTGTGGCAGAGAGAAGTCTGGCGGCTTCATTCATGCGGATTTCTCGCAGCCAAGTAGATATATTTTGACCATATACGCCTCTAAAATAATTTTTCAGGCTGGTTTCACTGACCGAAAAGCGTTCTGCAATCTGCCGTACAGGAATGTGCTGGCGAAGATCATCGGAAAGGATTTGTGCTGCCCTTTTTGCAATTTCAACCTGCGTTTCCGTGTAGAAGCCGCAGGTTTTAGGAGGCCGGATTTCCATGTTGAGAAGCCGGTGGAGAAGTTCAAGCGTATAGATTTGCAAATGGAAGATAGAAGGCCTTTCAGAAAGCCGCCAGAGGTTTTGAAATATATTTTCCAGTTCGCTATCCGCTTCGCCTAAATATGTCTTATGATTGCCGCAATAACTTTCTTCCAAATTGGGGAGGTCAAGCGAAAAAGATTTCAAAAGCTCACCACAGGACTGAAAAAGAAGTGACAGATCAAAGTATATTTTTATCCCCTGGTACTGCTTCGTAGGAAAGATATATTCTTTTTGTGCGGTCTGCTCACTGATACAAAAATCATTTTCCTTCAGGTAAATGTAGGAGCCGTCATCCAGAAGCAATTCGCTTCTGCCTGAAACGCAATAGTTAATCAGCAAGGGCTTTAGATTTGAATTTTCATCCGACTCCGGCCATACGGGAGCATTTACAAAAATAAAAGCTAAAGTCAGGCCCGGAAAGAGTGTATAGAATGTCATGCGTCCCTTGCCATCTGCCTGCTCCAAAAGTAATGTGCTGCTATTTGGGCTGTTTTTCAAAGTCACACCGGAAACAGCATCGCTGTTTTCTAAAATGTTGTATATCATGTCACGCAACTGCTTCGCCCCTTTCATCACGCAAAATCGTTGATATTATTATACCGGCGAGAAAATTCCCGGTCAATGGATATTCTGGCAAAGCGAAAAAACTCCTTGCTATACGGGCCTAAAATACTGATATGTGCATAGAAGCATAATTGGATATGTGCTACCATTAGATTTGGTTAGCGAGGTCTAACTAAGAAAGCAATCATGTTAGGAGGTTTTGCAATGAACAACAAATTGCAAGGAAAGGATCTCATCAACATCGGTATTTTCACGGCGATTTATTTTATCGTCATTTTCGCGGCGGCATCCATCGGTTTTATTCCGATTTTCATTCCGCTTATCAGCGTGATCGTGCCGCTTGTGGGCGGTATTCCGATGATGTTGTTCTTCTCCAAAATCAAAAAATTCGGTATGCTTACCATCTGCGGAGTGTTGCTCGGCATCATTATGCTGCTGACCGGCATGGGCTGGTGGTGCATCCCTACCGGGCTGATCTTCGGGCTGATTTCCGATTTTATGATGAAAGCCTGTGACTACAAGAACGCCAAGCGTGAAGTGCTGATCCACGGCGTTTTTTCCATGTGGGTCATCGGGGCGTTTATTCCCATCGTTGTGACGCGTGACGCTTACTACCAGAACCTGCTCCCCGGTTACGGCCAGGAATATGCCGACACGCTCATGGCTTATATGCCCGACTGGATTTTGCCGGTACTGCTTATTGCTGCTTTCGTCAGTGGTCTTGTCGGCGGCCTGATTGGACGAAAGATTTTCAAAAAGCACTTTGAGCGGGCGGGAATTGTGTAATGAGCCGCGAACTTCTTGCAAGTCAAAAAAATAACAGTGGAATATTATTAGACCCCCGGACAAAATTGGCGGTACTGATTACCATAGCCGTCTTTATTTTAGGCGGTTCGTATGAAGGCGTCATGCAGTATTACATCATCGCGCTGGCGGCCATCCCTCTGCTGCTTTTGTTGGCGGCCAGAAAATGGAAAGGCGCTGTTCTCTATATCCTGATTTTCGGGGGAAGCCTGTGTTTGGAAATGTTCGGCCTATCCCGACTGACCGGCGTAGCAAACTACATCGCGGTAGCCGTCGTGGGTATCCTGCTACGGTTCACCCCCAGCGTGGTTATGGGCTATTTCGTGGTGACAACAACGACAGTCAGTGAATTTGTTGCGGCGATGGAACGGCTCCACCTGCCGCAGCAGATCACCATTCCCATGTCTGTGATGTTTCGCTTCTTTCCCACGGTTGCAGAAGAATGGAGCGCCATTGGGGACGCCATGCGGATGCGTGGCGTCCGCTTTGGCGGTGGAAAAGCCAGTGCGATTTTAGAGTATCGGATTGTTCCTATGATGATCTGTTCCGTCAAAATCGGAGAAGAACTGTCCCAGGCAGCCCTTACGCGGGGATTGGGTGGCCCTGTGAAGCGGACAAATATCTGTAAGCTGGGCTTTCATGTGCAGGATGTTATTTTTCTGCTGATCTGTCTGGGAGCATTTGCAGCGCAAATCTATGTGCTTGCCGCAAGGGGGTGAAGGAAGTGATTGAATGTCAAGATGTGTCCTTTTCCTATCCGGCCAGCGCCCTTCCTGACAGCGAGAGGCAAACCGGGGGCGCTTTGAAACACATTTCCTGCACCATTGAGGATGGTTCTTTTGTCCTGCTCTGTGGGACTTCCGGCTGCGGGAAAACAACGATGACCCGTCTGTTCAACGGCCTTATTCCTCATTACCATGAGGGGACTTATACCGGCTCCGTCTATCTGGATGGAAAGGATACCCGCGACCTGTCACTGTTTGATATTTCTCTAAAAGTCGGTTCTGTATTTCAAAATCCGCGTTCTCAGTTTTTTAATGTGGACACGACCAGCGAACTGGCTTTCGGCCCGGAGAACCACGGCATGGCTGAAGATATTGTGCGCGAACGGGTAAAGCGTGTAGCTGCACAGCTAAAGCTGGAGCCGCTGCTTGATAGAAGTATTTTTTCTTTGTCCGGGGGTGAAAAACAAAAAATCGCCTGCGGATCGGCAGCAGCGATTGACCCGGATGTTTATGTGCTGGATGAACCATCATCCAACCTTGACACATACGCTATCGCTGATTTTCGGCAGCTTCTCTTTGCTTTGAAATCGCAAGGAAAGACCATCATCATCTCTGAACACCGGCTGTACTATCTGTCTGGCCTCTTTGACCGCGTTCTGTATCTGAAAGACGGAGAAATTGAAGGAGATTATACAGCGGAGGAGTTTTGCCGCCTGTCAGCAAAACAGCGAGAGGAAATGGGGCTTCGGCCTCTTGAACTTGCAGGGCTTTCAGGAGTTGAAGGGCCGCCGCAGCGAATAAATGAGGCGGTTTGGACGATAAAGAATGTGTCCTTTGCCTATAAGCATGAGCCGGAAACCTTGCATATAACGGAAACTACTTTCCCATCCGGCAGCGCCACGGCTATTATCGGACATAACGGTGCGGGAAAATCCACCTTTGCCCGGTGCCTCTGCGGATTGGAAAAGCACTTCAAGGGGACAGTGCAGGATCGGAGCAAGATTTATTCCAGGAAAGAACGATTGAAACTCTGCTATATGGTTATGCAGGATGTAAACCATCAGCTTTTTACCGAAAGTGTTCTGGATGAAATTCTGCTCAGTATGGGAACCGAGGATAAGCAAAGGGCAAGAGAAATCTTAAAGGAGATGGACTTGCTGCCTTATGAGGACTGCCACCCGATGGGGCTGTCCGGCGGCCAAAAGCAGCGTGTGGCAGTTGCCTCTGCGATTGCTTCGGAGCGCCCTCTGATTTTATTCGATGAGCCAACAAGTGGCCTTGACCTTTTTCACATGAGGCAGGTTGCTAGTGTTGTCAATCAAGTGGCAGATACCGGGAGAACTGCGCTTGTAGTGACCCATGACCCGGAATTTATTTTACGGTGCTGTAATTATGTCCTTCACTTAGAAAACGGGCAAATTCAGGAAAGTTATTCCATAGAGAACAACGATGGCCGAAACCGGCTGCTAAAGTTTTTCCTGAATGATATGGAGAAGGAGGTGTCCACAGAATGAAGGAGGAAAAGAAAGAATCACCCATAGGTGTCTTATGGGGATGGGGCAAACCCTATCACGGGAAATTCATCGGCAGTGTTATCCTTGCGGTATTAGGCGTGGCCTGCCAGATGATGCCCTATTTCTGCGTGGCGCATATTGTCACAATGATGTTGTCTGGGGAGCAGAACTTTTCCCGATATGTGACCGCTGGCATTATTGCATTGTGCGGTTACTTTGGGAAGGTGCTGTTTTCCTGTCTTTCTACAACGATTTCCCACACAGCGACCTATTACACACTGCGCGATCTACGGGAGAATATCACCGCTAAACTGGCCCGCGTCCCGATGGGGACGATTTTAGATACTCCGTCCGGTCAGTATAAAACGACGATTGTTGACCGGGTAGAAGGCATGGAATCGACCTTCGCGCACCTGATCCCGGAAATGACTGCAAATGTGCTGGTGCCTTTGGTAATTGTCGTGTATCTATTCGTCATGGACTGGCGCATGGCTCTCCTGTCCCTTGTCACGCTGGTGGTGGGCCTTGCTGTTATGTCTGCTGGCATGAAGAATTATCCCGTCAAATGGGAGGGCGCGGTCAAAGCAGGAAAGCAGATGGCAAACGCCATTGTAGAGTACATTGGTGGGATTGAGGTAGTCAAAGCGTTTAGTCAATCCGCCGGTTCCTACAAAAAATATTCTGACGCAGTAAACTATAACGCTAACTACTATGTGGACTGGATGAGAGAAAACCAGAAAACCATGAGCGCCTACAACGCCATTCTGCCCTCGGTGCTGATTTGTGTGCTGCCCTGCGGCTTCGCGTTCTGGCTCTCCGGCAGCCTGGAACTTTCCACCTTCCTGTCTATCGTAATTTTTTCGCTGGGACTGATTGGGCCGATTATCGCGGCCTTTACCTTTACGGACGATTTGGCCGTATTGGGGACAAATGTAGAAGAAATCAGCCAGCTTTTGAACGCTGAAGAACTGAACCATAAGGATACGCCGGTCAAGCTGGCAGACACCGGCATTTCTCTTAGGTCTGTGTCTTTTTCCTATGACGGGACAACAGAGGTTTTGCATGATGTGAACCTTGCCATCCGACCCGGAACCATGACCGCCCTTGTGGGGCCGTCCGGCTCTGGTAAATCCACGGTGGCAAAACTGATTGCCGGATATTGGGATGTTACATCCGGCAGCATTACCCTCGGCGGTTATGAACTGAAAGATATTCCGCTGTCCGAAATTTCAGACCAGATTTCCTATGTGTCCCAGGACAACTATCTTTTTAACCGCAGTATCAGGGAAAACATCCGCATGGGAAGGCCCAGCGCCACAGACGCGGAGGTTGAACAGGCCGCCAAACAAAGCGGCTGCGACGCTTTTATCCGCAGGCTGGACAATGGCTACGATACGATTGTCGGCAGCGCCGGTTCCCACCTTTCCGGCGGGGAGCGCCAGCGTATTGCCATCGCCCGCGCCATGCTGAAAAATGCGCCTGTTGTCATTTTAGACGAGGCAACAGCCTACATTGACCCCGAGAACGAGGCACTGGTACAGAAAGCCATTTCCGCTTTAACTGTCGGCAAGACCCTGATTGTGATCGCACACCGGCTGTCTACCATTGTTGGCGCGGACAACATCGTTGTTGTGAAGGATGGAACCGTCCACGCACAGGGTACGCATGAGAAACTGTTGGAAACCTGCCCTCTCTACCGGGATATGTGGCAGGCGCATATCGGAGCGAAAGACCAGATGTAAGGGGGTGTTGTCAGATGTATGGAACATTGAAAAAAATCTTTGCTTTTGCAGGCAGCAAAAAAGGGCTTTTGAAAAAATCCCTGTTGTTTGCGTTTCTGTCCGGGCTGTTTTCAGCCATGCAGTTTGCCGCCCTCTTTGTAGTGATCGGTGCGCTGGTATCTGACAACCGGGACGGAAGCATTGTCTGGATTTCGTTGGGAATTATGGCGGTATCCCTCATCGGGCGTATCATCACGACCTACTTTTCCACGATGGAGCAAACGGAAACTGGCTATTGCATGGTGGCGGAAAAGCGTATCCACATCGGAGATCGGCTGCGCTATATCCCGATGGGCTACTTCAACAAGAATAGTATCGGGAATATTACCGCCATTGTCACAACGACTCTGGGCGATGTAGAGAACTCGGCGGCTCGTGTCCTGGTGTCTGTATTGGGTGGATTTTTCAACTCGGTGGCTCTTGTCATTGTCCTGCTGATATTCGACTGGCGGATCGGGCTTGTGGCTGCTGTCGGTGTCCTTCTTTATCTTGCAGCGGCGGAACTGGCCCTCCGCAAGTCTGCGGCCCTAAGCTCGGTGCGCCAGCACACGCAGGAGTCCCTTGTGGAGTCCGTGTTGGAGTACATTCAGGGCATGGGGATTGTCAAAGCATTTGGCCTTGAACGGGACAGCACACAATTCATTGGAAACGCTATTCAGGCAAGTTGCCGGGATAACCTGAAACTGACAAAAGCCAGCGTTCCCTATGACGCTATCAAGCAAGTGGTTGTCCGGGTGTTCAGCGCCCTGCTGTTGCTGGCCTCGGTTTGGTTCTGGCTGGATGGCTCTCTGCCGCTGGCCTACGGCCTGATTTTGGTAATCGCTTCTTTCATGGTGTTCAACGATTTGGAAAACGCCGGGAATATGGCCTCTCTGCTGCAAATGCTGGCGGCCTCGATGGATACGGCAAACTCCATTGATGACACGCCGGTGATGGACGAGAAAGGCACTGACATTACGCCGAAGTCCAGCGAGATCGTGTTTGACAAGGTGGATTTTTCCTACGCAGACCGCAAGATATTGGATCAGGTCAGCTTTACCATTCCCGAAAAAACGACTACGGCCATTGTAGGCCCTTCCGGGGCAGGTAAGACAACGATGTGCAACCTGATTGCCCGCTTTTGGGATGTGAACGCCGGGAAGATTACCATAGGCGGTACGGATGTACGGGATTTCAAACTGGACAGCCTGATGAAGAATATCTCGATGGTGTTTCAGAGCGTGTACCTCTTTGCTGATACGATTGAGAACAATATCAAGTTTGGATGCCCGGATGCCACCCATGAGCAGGTGGTTGAGGCGGCGAAAAAGGCTTGCTGCCATGACTTTATTTCCGCTCTGCCGGAGGGTTATGATACTGTGATTGGCGAGGGCGGCGGCACTCTGTCCGGCGGCGAGAAACAGCGGATTTCCATCGCCCGCGCCATGCTGAAGGACGCACCCATCATCATTTTGGATGAGGCGACAAGCAGCGTTGACCCGGAAAATGAGGATGAATTGCAGCGGGCTATTGAGGCGCTAACCCATGACAAGACCATCATCATGATTGCCCACCGGCTAAAAACCGTCCGCAACGCCGACCAGATCCTTGTGCTGGACAACGCTCATATCGTCCAGCGCGGCACCCATGCGGAGCTGATCCAGCAAAAGGGCCTGTATGCCGACTTCGTATCGGCCAGACAGGAGGCCATAGGCTGGAAACTGGCTCAATAAAGGTTCAGATGAAACTTCATGCGTCGGGAGAAGATTACCTGGAGGCTATCCTTGTTCTCCAAAAGAAAATGGGCATGGTGCGTCCAGTTGATATTGCCCGGCACATGGGATTCACCAAACCGAGCATCACCCATGCCATTACAACGCTGCAGGCCGGCGGATTTGTTGAACGGGATGAGGACGGCTTCATTCGTCTGACCGATGTGGGCCGCGAGGTGGCTGAGCGAACCTATGAGAAACACTGCTTTTTTACGGAAATGCTCATAGAAGCCGGCATGGATCAGGAGACAGCAGAGGCCGACGCCTGCCGGATGGAGCACGCTATCAGTGAGGACAGTTTTCAGCACCTGAAGGTCAAGCATCAGGGATAAATCTTGTTTAGAAGGAGCGGGCAGAGAAAACAGATCTTTGCCCGCCCTTTTTTTCTGTGTTGAAGCTGCAAGATTTTGATGAAAATAACCGCCTGATGGGAAAAATTGTCGTTCGGTCAAAATCCAGCGATCTTTGACATTTACACTTAATATGGCATTTTGAAACCATAAATAGATAGAAAGAACGGGAGGGATGTCTATGAGACGGAAAAATCAAAACAGCAGAGGTAATTTCAAGTTACAACAGGCGGTCTTATTCTAAAGAGAATGAGGCTGCCTTTTCTTTTATAATCCGACAAAAATCAACAAAGTTTTCGGAACAACACTGCACCTAAGATAATTGGCAGGCCCGCCGCCTGTTCATAACAGCGGCGGGTTCGTGTGCAAAGTGTGGTTCAGATGGCAGGGAGCCAGAAGTGCATGATGGAAAGATGGATCATGCACATAAAGAGGTTCGTCCATCTGCTTACATTTCGACACACAGCTTACTTTGCAATACGGTTCTTCCGCCGCCCTTTTCCTTTTCACAGGAGCAGGCGGGAACATCGCAAATCGAGCGATAAGCCTCCTCCTGCGGGCGCCGGAAGTCATGACGGACTTCTTTATGTGTATCACATGGCCGGCAGCCCACCTTTGCGGTGTGCGGCCGGCCGCGTTTCTTTATATAGCAGGCAAAGACGCCCGTTAGCTCGGTGCCGGTCTCCGCCAGAGGTTCAAGAATCCCATTAAAATTCTTGAACTATTTGGAGGATAAGGCCATGTGGCAACGAAATAATGGACGAGCAGAGGAAGAACTGCAAATCAAGTTTACAGGCTATTTAATCCAGGCGATCAGGCGCACCCAGCGGGATTATCTGAAGGCTCTTTATGCGTACAGCAATCAGGAGACCTTGACGGATACGATCTTTGCCGTGAGCCAAACGCTGGAGCAGGAAGTGATGGAGCGGCTGCCCCTCTGGGAGAAAATCGAGAGCAGCGCGCTCCTGTATGCCTTGAAACAGCTGGACGAGCGGGAACGGTATGTGTTCCTGGCCCGCGTGCTGGACAAGCGCCCATTCGATGTGATCGGTGTGCAGCTGGGATTGTCGTATAAGGGTACGGCCGCGGTGTATTACCGGGCTATTCGGAAGTTGAAGAAGAGCATCGAGGGGGTGAACGGATATGACATTTGAACAGATGCTGCGGCGAGCCAAGGCCGGTGACCATGAGGCCATCACAAGCATTTTGCTCATGTATCGGCCACTGCTGCTCAAGTACGCCGTGATCAACGGCAGACTGGACGAGGATCTGTACCAGGAGCTGTGCATCACGCTGATGCGGGCGATTGACCTGTTCCGGATTTAAGTCTATGAGAAAGGCCCTGAGATCACCGTCTCAGGGTCTTTCCCGTGGGCTTAAAATGTATTTGCCACCTGAGAATACCTTGCGTTGCAAGCTTTTCCCGTTCAGCAAGTTTACAATTCATCTATTCCCAAAGGTAGCCGGTCATAGTATAATGAAGCCAACGACAAAGCTCAATTTAGGGGGATATAGCAATATGAAAAACAATAGATACTTAACTATTGGCTTATTAACAGGATTTATTGTCGGTGGTTGCATGGGTGTATTGGGATGGGCGTTTCTGCAAAATCTTTTTGCTATTCCTATTTGTGCGGGTATTGGAATGTTGATTGGAATTGCTATAGGTACATTGATTGATTATGGAAAAAATCATCAAGAGAAATAGCAAAAAAGCGTTATACTTTTATACTCGTCGAGCCACCCTGATCCAAACTTTCAAAATTGAGTACCAACCGTCCACCGGTGGCACCACTGAACAGGAAATCATTGAGGCCCGTTGCTAATTCAGCAAGATTCGCATTGGCCTGGCCTGTTGGAAACAGGCCTGTTCTGTGTTATACTAAAATCAATAGGAGGTGAAGGCGCGATGAGTCCATTGGAAAAGAAACGGATTGCAGCAGTCAAGACGGCCGACGCCATCAACGCCATTGAGGGCGCACCGATTTCCAGCTATGCACGGTCACTGTCTGCAAGCTGGGCTCGCGGTGAGCTGACGGGCGAACAGATGAAGCAGGCATTGCTGGCACATCATCGCCGGATCGCGGAGCAGGAGCGCCAGAGCCGTGTCTGATCCGTACCTGTATGAAGAGGTGCCTGTCTTGAAAAACAAGCTGGGCATCAAAAATGAGCAAACACTGGATCGCATCGAAGCCGAGCAATCCAGAGCCAATATGATGCTGTTATACGAACAGGGCTTTCAGGACTTTTCTCCGGATGGTCTGCGGGAGATTCACCGGACCCTGTTTGGTGACATTTACGAGTGGGCCGGCCAGTACCGCATCATCAATATTGAAAAACGGGAGAAGCTGCTGGCAGGCCGAAGCGTTTGGTACAGCAATGAGGACAGGATAGAGGAAGATCTCGACGAGGCGTTTGGGCGGCTGAGAAATGCTCACTGGAACGGCATCAGCCGGGAACAATTTGTTCATCAGCTTACCAGTCTCTTTCCGCCAATCTGGCAGGTGCATCCCTTCCGGGAGGGCAATACCCGAACGGTTGTAATGATGATGACCTTTTTTGTGGAGCATCATGGATACTTTATGGATCAGGAGCTGATGGCTGCCAGTGCCGGCTATGTCCGCGACTCTTTTGTGATGGCCTCCCTGGATCAGTTTTCAGAATTTGAGCATTTGGAGCGCATTTTGCTGGACGCTGTTTGTGATGAACCGATTGATTACAGCGAGGAAAGCCTGGAGGAGCCTGCCGAAGTACCGGAAAAATATCGCAAATACCAGAAGGAGCCTTATGTACCGGAACCGCATTACCGGCGTGAGGAATGAAAGAAGCGCACGGCGGAGAAAAATCCGTTGTGCGCTTGCTTCATTTTGGTGAGGTGCCTGGGGCAACGAATTTGTAGCCGTGGCCCCGCACCGTCTCAATGATCCCGGCCCCCAGTTTGCGCCGGAGCTTGTAGATCATGCTGGAGATCCCCGTCCAACTGGCGTCAAAGGAGTCTGTGGCAACAGCCTCATAGATTTGGCGGGCGGAGAACACCTGCCCTGGCCGGCGGGCCAGCAGAAGCAGAATATCAAACTCCATCGGCGTCAGCTCCACCGCCTGGCCGGACTTCCATACCAGCCTGCGATGCGGGTCGATTTGCAACGAGCCAAAGAGCAGCAGTGCGTCTGCGGAGGCGGCCACTGTGGACAAGTCTGCGACTGAAGCAAAGGCCGATATTGCTTTGCTAAAAAGGGCTTCTTCATCGTCCCTAAACGATAGAATTATAAACTTCCCAAGCAGCTCACCTCCAGTCATTCAAACTTCGCCCGCTTATTATCTTTTGGATCGTGCGGGGCGAACCATCAACAGGACGATGCCCGCGGCCAACAGTATGCACTGAACGATCAGAACTGCGGCCGGCATAAAGAAGGCGGGGTCCAAAGTACCAAGTGCTAGAGGGTACCTGCTGAAAAAATGTCCGTTCCAGATTCCCAGGGCGTCGGGCAACGGCAAGGCCATACACAGGAAGGGTACCGCCATCCACACATACACCAGCCAGGGCCGGATCTGCCCCAGTAGCCAGCCGCTCCCCAGTGCGAACACAAGGGCGGGCAGAAGGGTCGCCAGAGCCGGGAGCAGAAGACTCCCCCAGCCGTACCAGTGGAACATACGGCCGTAGAACACCGCCGCCTCGCCCATGCACAGCAGACTCAGCAACACGCCCCCCGTCAGGGCCGCGGCGCACCGGACCAAAGCATATTGCCTGGACGGCATCGGCGTAGCGTCCATGAGAACCGCCGCCCGCCGGGCCTTGGGCGAGGTATAAAAGGTCAGAAAGAACAGCATCCCGATCCACAGCAAAGGCAGCATGCGGGAGAGATAATCCCCAAAGCTCCAGGGGGAGAAGGGGGCGGTGTGGGATACCCCCAGGATGGTCACGGCATGGAGCACCAGCGCCCCGTAGAGAAGCAGCACAACCGCCAGCCCGATAAAAAACTTGTTCCACAGCAGCCTGCGGCATTCATATCGAAAAATCTTACGCAAGGTTCAAATCCTCCTATTACAATATATTTACGGTTTAAGGCACGGCAGCCAGCCGTGTCTTTTCCGTATCGTTGCCTAAGCTGTTAGAATGAGAGTGTCTT
>NZ_SLUM01000016.1 GCF_004345265.1 Allofournierella massiliensis | reverse complement strand
TATTTCTCCTAAAATTCTTGAAAAAGTCTCTTCCGATCCTGCTTTTCGCAAAAAGTGGGGGCTGTTGCTCAACTTCCGTTTTGCAACAGCCCCTTCTTTTTATCGGTAGCTTTATCCTTCGGAAGCGGCTTCGCCGGAGCTGCTCTCACTGGTGGCAGCCTCACTGGAGACAGCTTCACTGGAAGCCGCCTCACTGGTAGTCGCTTCACTGGATGCAGTCTCGCTGGAAGCAATGTCCCCGGTGGAATCACTGGTATCGCCCAGATCCATCCTGCTCTTTTCAAACACGGTCACCTTATTGGTATCCACCAGATAAACCGTATCCTCTCCCTGCTTCTGCAGGTAGACGGTACCGGTCACATCATTGGTGGCTCCGCAGATCCAGGTGGTAGTCTCCCCGTTGGCAGTCATCCAGAAGGTCAGGGTGGGTTCTTCCAGCCCGTATTCCTCGCTGGTTTCGGTCAGCTGACGGCTGGCCTCCAGATTCACAAAGGCGGTGAGCATGCTGTTCACGCTGCTCTGATCCAGTTTGTATTCCGGATCATCCGCCAGATACCAGACGGTCTCGGTTTCCGGTTCGCTCTCTTGTGAGGCGGAGGTGCTTGCGGAATCGTCGGCGGTTTCACTGCTGTCGCTTTCGGTTTCCACAATCTCCTGCCGCTGCTCAAAATTCAGCGTATCCCCCTGCCAGGTGTAGCCAAAGCTCTCGATCTCGGAGGATGCGGTCAGAGACGTGAGGGCGATGGAAGTGTCCTCCGACGCGCTGACCGCCGCGTCCCGGTCGCTGATGGTCTGGTCCGCCAGTACGCCGACCGCCAGAACCACCAGCAAAACCACAAGCCCGATCATCAGGTTTCGTTTTGCTTTCATTATTGGCGCCTCCGTTTGATGGTGATGGCCGCACCGGCAATCAGGCAGATCATCGGCAGCACAATGGTGGTCAGGTTACCCCAGAAGGCCGCATCCCCTGCACTCACGGTGAGGGTGTCGCTGCTCAGGCTCTTGGCCGCGATCAGAATGCTGCTGTCCTGCCCGCTGAGCCAGCTGACGCAGCCCAGCAGGAACTGGTCGTTGCCGCCGCCCACCGAGGCGTTCACGTTCTGATCCAGCAGCGCCACGCTGCTCATCCAGATCACCTGGGATTCAATTCCCTCGTCCTCATTTTCGGTCCTGGTGGCTGCCACTGCCAGATCGAAGGGGCCTTCCTGGTCGCCCTCCTCCTTGTCGGTGGTGGCCATGTCGTAACCGGCCGCCTTGTTGTAGGCGGAGGAGCTGGTGCTCAGCAGACTGTCCACCGTCACGTTCTCCAGCTCGCTGGTCTGGATGGCCTGTGCATAGGGCAGCATCACATACAGGTTGGCAAGGCCGCTGGTTGCCTCGTGGCTCTCAATTTCAGGCAGCAGGTAGTAGTTGAAGCCCCGGGCATGATAGGAGGAGTTGCCCTCCACCACCAGACCATCCAGCTTGCTCAGGCCGTATTCCGCCATCAGGGCGTTCAGGTTGGGGGTGCTGGCGGAGCTGTCGCTCAGGAAAATCAGCTTGCCGCCGCTGCTCAGGTAATCCCGCAGCAGCTGCACGTCCTCGGTGGTGTAATCCACGGTAGGGCCCGCAATCAGCACCGCCGCCGCATCCTCGGGAATGCTCTCAGCCGATACCAGAGACAAATCCACCAGCTCAATGTTCTGCATGTTCAGCGCGCTCTCCTGCTCGCCGGTCAACTGCTGCTCGCCGTGGCCGGTGAGGGTGTAGACCTTGGGCAGATCCTCGGTGGTCACATAATACACCGCGCTGGTCAGCTGCTGCTCGCCGTCGAACAGCACATCATAGGTGCCGGTGGTGTAGTAGTTGCTGTAATCGTAGGTGTACAGGTCATTGGAGTCGATCACCTTGCTGCGGTCACCGCTCACCACGATGATGCTGCCCTCACTGGCCGTTTGGGCGCCATACTGCTGGGCAAAGGTGGGATAAACCGCCGGATCCTTCTGTTCCCAGCTCAGGTGCTTGCTCTCCTGGGTATAGCGATCCAGGAAGGTGACCACGCTCTCGCTTTCATAGCTGCTCTGGGCCAGATAGTAGAAGGTAACGTCCTGCTCCAGGCCCGCCAGCAGGTCCTTTGTGGTGTCGCCAATGGAATAAAGCCCGTTCTGGCTCATGTCCCACTGGGTGTATTTGCTGGGCAGCTTGCCCAGCATCAGATTCACCAGAATCACCGCCACCAGCACAAGAGCGGTAAGCACACTGGCCATTGCGCCGTTCTGGAATACAGCCTTGCTGGTAGGCTGCCCCTTCAGGGCACCCACCACCAGCGCGCCCCACTGCCGGAGGCTGCGCTTTTCCCGTGCGGGCTTTTCCTCGTTCTTTTTGAAAAACTTCATTGCGTGTTTCCTCCTCTCAGTTCCAGCGGCGCTTTTCCAGCGCCTGCCCGGTGAGGAACAAGGACAGCACAATCACGCCCAGATAATACACCAGCGCCGTAACGCTGAACAGACCGTTCACAAACTCCAGAAAGGGCTCGAACAGAGCCAGCGCCCCCAGCACGCTGGTAAAGGCACTGGTAAGCACGGCGCTTCTGGTGTTGAACAGGATGGTCAGCAGCACAAAACCCACCACAAACACACCGGCGCCCAGAGTCAGACTGCGGCTGCGCAGGCCCACGATCAGGCTCACTGCCAGCAGGATCACCACAAACGCCGCCATGGCAAGGCCGCTGCCGGTGGTGAACAGAGTCTGGATGCTGGGCAGCAGATAAGATACCAGCAGCACGCCAAAACCGGACAGCGCCGCAATGATCTGGTTCTCGGTGAGGGTGGAAAGATACATGCACACGGCGATGCAGGCCGCGCCCATGAAGAAATAGCCCAGAATGCCCGCATAGCTGGCCACCAGATCCACACCGCCCAGCATCAGCATGATCAGCGGATACAGCGAAAAGATGGCCACCGGCACTGCGAACATGGCCAGCAGCGCCAGATATTTCCCCAGCACAATACCGGTTATGCTCACCGGGCTGGTAAGCAGCAACTGGTCGGTTTTGCTGCGCTTTTCCTCCGCAAAGCTGCGCATGCAAAGCAGCGGAATGAAAATCAGCAGTACGATCACGAAGCTGTAAAGAGCAATGGAAAAGTTGGTGTAGCCGCCCTGCAGGTTGGCTGCAGTGAAATAAAGGCCCCCGAACAGCAGCATCACACCGGTGAGCAGCCAGCCCATCATGCCGCTGTAATAGCTTTTGAATTCCCGCTTGAAAATCGCACTCATTTCTCGTCCGCCTCCTCCTGTTCCGCCTGGGCGGACGCATCATCTTCCTGCCCGATTTCCCCGTCGGGCTGCACGGTGCCTTCCACCGCATCCTGCACAAATTCCAGATCCTCCGGGCACAGAGCGTCCTCTTCCTGCTCCTCCAGAATCTCCTGTGCTTCCTCGTCGCCCGCCTGTGCGGTGAGCTGCAGGAATACGTCCTCCAGGCTCATGGAAGCGGTAGTCAGTCCCAGTACCGGGCAGCCCGCCGCCGCCAGCGCAGCACTGACCGCAGCACGCAGATCTTCGCCCTGCGGCACCTGCACCGTCACGCTGGTTTCGCCGTTCTGCTGGCCGGTGATCTGAACCTCGCTCACACCAGGTACGGTGAGCAGCGCGTTCATCACGGCATCCGCCTCGCCCAGCGCGGTGATGTTCAGCGCCGAACCGGCGGTCAGCCGCTGGGCCAGTTCCTCCGGGGTACCCTGCGCCACCAGCTTGCCCTTTGCAATGATGAGCACCTTGTCGCACAGGGTGCTTACCTCGCTGAGAATATGGCTGGAAAGAATCACGGTATGATCCTTGCCCAGCTCCTTGATCAGGCTTCGAATCTCGATCACCTGGGCCGGGTCCAGACCCACGGTGGGCTCATCCAGAATAATCACCTTGGGATTTCCCAGCAGCGCGGCGGCCAGGCCGACGCGCTGGCGGTAGCCCTTGGACAGGTTTTTGATCAGCCGGTTTTCCATTTCAATCAGACCGGTGCGCTCCATGGCCTGTTCCACCTGCTCAATGCGCTCGGCCCGCTTGACCTTTTTCAGCTCGGCCACAAACAGCAGGTATTCCCGGGGCGTCATGTCCACATACAGGGGCGGCTGCTCCGGCAGATAGCCCACACAGGCCTTCGCCGCACCGGCCTCCTCCAGAATATCATGCCCGTCGATGGATACCGTGCCGCTGCTGGCGGAAAGATACCCGGTCAGAATGTTCATCGTGGTGGATTTGCCGGCGCCGTTTGGGCCCAGCAGACCATACACGATCCCCTCTTCCACCTCAAACGAGATGTCATCCACCGCCAGGTGGCTGCCATATCGCTTGGTAAGATGTTCTACTTGAATCAAAAAAGCCACACTCCTTTGGTTCCGCCGCCCACGCCGGGGCGACGGATGCATAAAAAGGCGGCCCCGACTTTGCCGAGACCTGAACCGCGCGTTTTTTTGCCCGCCTTTCCTTGTTTGAGTGTATCCTCCGGCTGTGAAAGTTTTGCAAAAGCTCTTTGAAAATCGTGAAAAAATTACCGGCATTTTCCAGCAAAAAAGCCCTTCGGGAGATTACTCCCGAAGGGCTGCGGAACATTCCTGTTATTCGTCTTTTTTCTTTTCGCCGAAGCGGTATTCAGTGCCGTTCATCAGGCGCTGGATATTGGCCCGGTGCATCCACACCACCAGCACCGCCATCAAAACAGTGCATACGCCGGTAAACAGCAGGCTGCGCTGGGTATACCAGGACCAGAGCAGCGTGAGAATGGGGTACAGCACTGCCACGGTGACCGACGCCAGACTCACGATGCGGGTAGTAAGAGCAATGGCAAAGAACACCACCAGCAGCGCCAGCAGCACCACCGGCTCGCTGGCCAGAATAGCGCCCGCGGCCACCGCGATGCCCTTGCCGCCCTTGAAGCCGAACCAGACCGGCCACAGATGGCCGCACACCGCACCGATGGCAGCCAGATACCCGGCATAAACGCCGTTCACATCCGCCCCGGTAAGCAGGGCCACACCCCAATGGCACAGCCAGACCGCCACCGCGCCCTTGGCCATATCGCCGGCCAGGGTCAGGGCCGCCGCCTTTTTCCCGTAGGTGCGCAGGATGTTGGTGGTGCCAGCGTTGCCGCTGCCCTTCATGCGCACGTCCTCGTGGTAGAGCCCCTTGCTCACCACCACGCCAAAATTGATGCTGCCCAGCAGATAACCGATCACAACGGAGACGGCCATCATCAAAATAAACGCCGGTTCTAACGCCATGGATTCACACGCTCCTTTGTTGTTTTCCGCTTTGCGGCTCTTTTACTTGGTGCTGCCGTCGCCCCGTTCCCGCACGACCATACGCACGGGGGTACCTTCCAGACCAAAGGTTTCACGGATCTGATTCTCAATGTAGCGCTGGTAGGAGAAGTGGAACAGATCCTTCCGGTTCACGAAGCACACAAACGTGGGGGGCCGGGTGGAGATCTGGGTCATGTAGTAGATCTTCAGGCGGCGGCCCTTGTCGCTGGGGGGCTGCACGCGGGCAGTGGCCCGGGCCAGCAGCTCGTTCAGCATACCGGTAGTCACCCGCAGAGCATTCTGACTGTCCACATACTTGATCAGCTCAAACAGCCGGTCCACACGCTGGCCGGTCTTGGCGCTGATGAAGATGATGGGCGCATAGCTCATGAAGCTGAAGTCGTTCATCAGCTTCTTGCGCTGGGCGTCCATGGTCTTGTCGTCCTTTTCCACCGCGTCCCACTTGTTCACGGCGATGATGCAGGCCTTGCCCTGCTCGTGGGCGTAACCGGCAACCTTGGAGTCCTGCTCGGTGAAGCCCACGGTGGCATCGATCATGATCACACACACCCGGCTGCGCTCCACCGCGGCCAGACTGCGCAGTACGCTGTAACGTTCCACGCCTTCCTCCACCTTGCCCCGCTTGCGCAGGCCGGCGGTGTCGGTAAAGACAAAGCTTCCGTACTTGTTGTCCACCTGGGAGTCGATGGCGTCGCGGGTGGTGCCCGCCTCGTTGGCCACGATCATACGATTTTCGCCCAGAATGTAGTTGATCAGGCTGGATTTGCCCACATTGGGCCGGCCGATCACCGCCACGGTGATACGCTCGTCCTCCTGATCGTTCTCGTCATCAAAATTCAGGTGCTCGCACACCGCGTCCAGCAGATCGCCGGTGCCGTGGCCGTGCACGCTGGAGATGGGGTACAGCTCGCCCAGACCCAGGCTGTAAAAATCGTACAGCTCCATGGGGGGTTCGCCGATCCGATCCACCTTATTGACCGCCAGCACCACGGGCTTGCCGCTGCGCATCAGCTGGTTGGCGATGTCCTGATCCTGGGCGGTCACACCGGCACGCAGATCCACCACCATGATGATGCACTCCGCCGCGTCGATGGCCAGCTGAGCCTGATGGCGGATATGGGTCTGGATATCATCCTCGCCCATCTCGATACCGCCGGTGTCCACCAGCAGGAAGGTGTGGTTCTGCCATTCGCAGTCGCCAAAGATCCGGTCGCGGGTCACGCCGGGGGTATCTTCCACGATGGCCAGTCGCTGGCCGATCAGCTTATTGAACAGGGTGGATTTGCCCACGTTGGGCCGGCCCACCACTGCAACGATTGGTTTTGCCATAAGAGCCTCCTTCTCTCAGTTCTTTTCGCCCCTTGGGGCTCGGGGGGTTCCATGCGGGCAGTCAGGCCAGCTTTGGCGCCAGCAGCGCCCGCACCAGATCACCGCCGCCGCTGGGCAGGATATGTACCTTCACGCCCAGGGCATGCTCCAGATCCGCAATGGACTTGGAATCCAGGAACAGATCCTTTTCGTCCCGCAGCATGACCTCCGGCACGCCCAGATGCTTGCTTTTCAGCTTGCCCTTGCACTGGTCGATGATGTCGGTGGCGGTGACCAGACCGGCCACGCTCACGTTGCCGCCGAAGAAATTGTTTTTGATGGGGTGTACCTGCACCTTCACACTGCGGTGCCGGTGGGTCAGCTCCGCCATCATCTCCTGAATCAGCGGCGCCGCCAGGGTACCGGTGACCACGTCGATGCTGCGTGGGATGGGAATGCGCCGGTGGGCGAAGGTCAGCTCTGCCAGAAATTCATCCCGGAACATCCGCCACATACCCACACCGTTTTCCAGCTGGGGAAAATCCTCATAGAATTCGCCGCCGGGAATGGGCCGCCCGGCGCACAGGTACCACTCGTCGCCGGGATAGATCATGCGGCAGCCGTTCTGAGCCTTGCAGCGGTCGCCGTATTCTTCCAGAATATCCAGCACCTCAGCGCTGGTGGCCGCGTCGTAGGGCTCCAGCTTGTACAGGCCCTTGCGGTAGTCGGTCAGGCCGCTGGGAACCGCTGCGATGCTCTGCACCGCCGGATACATGCCGGTGAGCTTGTCCAGCGTGCGGCGCAGCTCGTCGCCATCGTTCACGCCCCGGCACAGCACCAGCTGGCAGTTCATCTGGATGCCTGCCTCTGCAAATTCATCCAGATATTTCAGCACCTCGCCCGCCCGCTTGTTGGCCATCATCCGAACTCGCAGCTCCGGGTTGGTGGTATGCACCGAGATGTTGATGGGGGAAATGTGCATCTTCTTGATGCGCTCCACCTCATGCTCGTTCAGGTTGGTCAGGGTCACATAGTTGCCGAACAAAAACGACAGGCGCTCGTCGTCGTCCTTGAAATACAGCGTTTCCCGCAGGCCCTTGGGCAGCTGGTCGATGAAGCAGAACATGCAGTGGTTTGCGCAGGAATGCTTCTGGTCAATCAGATAGGTCTCGAATTCGCAGCCCAGAGGCTCGTATTCGCCCTTTTCCACCTTCAGGTAATCCAGCTGGCCATCCTTCATCACGGCCAGCTCAAAGCGTTCGCCGGCGGTGTAGAACTGGTAATCCAGCATATCGTTGATTTCGTTGCCGTCAGCCGAATAAAGCATCGACCCGGCGCTCAGGCCCAGCGCTTCGGCTGCCGAGCCTTTCTGCACGCTTTTCACGCGTACTGCCATGCCAGTTTTGCACCTTCCTTTTCAACAGGTTTCGCTCTGCACAAGAAAAAGGGGAAGGCGTAAGCCCTCCCCTAGCTCTTACGGAAAGCGGATTACGCTTCCTTCTTGATGATTTCCTTGCCCTTGTAGTAGCCGCAATTGCCGCATACCTGGTGGGGGAGCTTGTACTCGCCACACTGGCTGCACTTTACCAGTGCAGGGGCTTCCAGCTTCCACACAGAGGAGCGACGCTTGTCACGCCGTGCCTTGGAAACCTTTCTCTTGGGTACTGCCATTTTAGCACCTCCTCAATGTGAATGAAGTTAATTCAGCAGTTGTTTTAATATAGCAAGCCGTTCGTCTACGGGGGTAGTGGAGCCCCCCTCACAGCAGGTGCAACCCGCTGCTTTGGGTTTACCGCAAACATGGCATAGCCCTTGGCAATCCGCACTGCACAGCAGCACGGTTGGAATTTCCATCACAAGTTCCTCGCACGCCAGCTCCTTGACCGAAAGCTTGCCTGCCTCGTCGATGGGCAATTCCTGATATTCATCGCTCAGCTCCTGCTCACGCACCAGCCATTCCCGCTCGATCGAACAGGGATATTCCACCGGTGCAAGGCAACGGGCGCATTCTGCCTGTGCCAATGCGTTCAGGCTGAGCCGCAGCACAACGCCTTCGCCGTTCAGCGCGGCGTCAAAGGTGCCTGTGACCGTCTGCGCAATCTGGTAACCCGGGAAATCGTAATCGCTCAGGTCCAGCTGCAGATCCGCGTGATAAGGCACACGGCCGGTCTGAAAAAACTTTTTCAGGTCGAATTGCATAGTACACCTCTAAAAGACTGCCTACCTAGTATACCGAATCCCAGAGGGTTTGTCAATACCAAATTTCGGGCGGGAACCAATTTTTTTGGCTCCCGCCCGCGCATGAAACGATTACAGGTATTTCTTTACGTCCTCGGGCAGAGTCTCGAGGGCAGCAGAAATGGTAATGGTAACGTTCACGTTCTCCCCTGCGATGGCCTGTACGTCGTCCAGGAATTTGCCCAGACCGGCCAGATCGTGGTCGCCGACCTTCAGGATGCCGTCCACAAACAGCTCGGTGATGTCGTAGTTGCCGGCCAGAACGCCTGCAACAAAACCGTACATCATGTTGTAGCCGGTGATGTGATACTCATCCAGGTCGATCAGGCGGGCGGCGTGATCGATGTCATAAGTCAGCTTCATGGATTTCTCCAGCACAACAACGTTGCCAGTGGTGGTCTTGGTAACTGCGTTGATGGCCTCGATCATGGCTTTGGTTTTGCCGGTGCCTTTCGTACCAACGATCAGTTTAATCATAAGAGGGTACCTCCTTCTATTTTGCGAAACGCGGCATGCCGCGATTTCCCTTTATGTCTCCCCGTTTATCCGCCGGGGGAGCGGTTTATCAGTTCAGCTTCGCTTCCAGCTCAGCCTTGCGATCCTCGTAGCCGGGCTTGCCCAGCAGAGCAAACATGTTCTTCTTGTAGCTTTCCACGCCGGGCTGGTCGAAGGGGTTCACGCTCAGCAGGTAGCCGCTGATGGCGCAGGCCCGCTCGAAGAAGTAGATCAGGTAGCCCAGATCGTACTCGTTCAGGCTGGGGGTCTCCAGCACGATGTTAGGAACATCGCCGTCGGTGTGGGCCAGAATGGTGCCCTGCATGGCCTTCTCGTTGACCACGCTCATGTTCTGGTTGGCCAGGAAGTTCAGGCCGTCCAGATTCTCCTCATCGGCTTCGATGAACAGATCCTGAGAGGGCTTGTGGATGTTGACCACGGTCTCGAACATCACGCGGGAGCCTTCCTGCACGAACTGACCCATGGAGTGCAGATCGGTGGAAAATACCACGCTGGTGGGCATGAGGCCCTTGTTGTCCTTGCCTTCGCTCTCGCCGAACAGCTGCTTGTACCACTCGTTCATCATGGTGAAGTTGGGCTCATAGGCGGCCAGCAGCTCCACAGCCTTGCCCTTGCGGTACAGGATGTTGCGGGCGGCGGCGTATTTGTAGCAGTCGTTTTCCGGAGTGCACTTGGAGTACTCCTCACGGGCGGCGGCAGCGCCCTGCATCAGAGCGTCGATATCGCAGCCGGCGCAGGCGATGGGCAGCAGGCCCACGGCGGTGAGCACCGAGTAACGGCCGCCCACATCGTCGGGTACAACGAAGGTGGGCCAGCCCTCTTCGTCGGCCTGCTTCTTCAGAGTACCGCGGCTGCGGTCGGTGGTAGCGTAGATGCGCTTGGCAGCGCCTTCCTTGCCATAGCGCTCTTCCAGGTACTTTTTGAATACGCGGAAGGCCAGCGCAGGCTCGGTGGTGGTACCGGACTTGGAGATCACGTTCACGCTGACCTCCTTGCCCTCACAGCAGGCCAGGATGTCCTGCAGGTAGGCGGGAGAAATGGAGTTGCCCGCGAAGAAGATCTGCGGGGTCTTCTTGCAGGTGCAGTTGTACATCTGACCCTTGATGGCCTCGATGGCGGCACGAGCACCCAGATAGGAGCCGCCGATGCCGATCACGACCAGCACGTCGGAATCCGAGCAGATCTTCTCGGCCGCGGCCTTGATGCGTGCAAACTCTTCCTTATCGTAATTTACGGGCAGGTCGACCCAGCCCAGAAAGTCGTTGCCGGGGCCGGTGCGGCCTTCCAGCATCTCGTGCGCCGCTTTTACCTGAGGCCAGATGGCTTCGAACTCAGTGTCCTTTACAAATTTTGCAAGATATTTACCGTTAAATTTAACGCTCATATCGCTGCCTCCCACCATGTGTTTTCTTTGTTATAACTATACCGTTTCACATGCTAAAAGTCAAGGGCAGCAGACAGTTCGCACAAATATTTCCCATAGGATAAGGCAGCCCGGAAAGGTGCTGTTCACACTCTTTCCGGGCTGCCTTTTACCGCATATTTTCTCAATGTGCCAGAAGGCCCTGCCACAGCCGTTCCATGGCCAGCTTCCAGCTCAGAGCCGGCACATCGGCCGCAGCGGTCACCGGCCAGCTTCCCAGCCCGGTTTCGCCAACATACACTGTCACCCGGCCCACCTCGTCACCCACAGCCACCGGGGCTTCTGCGTTCTCGGTCAGTTCAAGCTCTGCCCTCAGTCCCCCTTTCTCTCCCTTTTGCAGCAGAATCGTGCCCGGCGTCTGGTAATTCAGCGCCACGGTTTCCTGCGCGCCGCCATTCACCGGCAGGAATGAGGGTGCATTTTCCGGCGCGGGGGCCTCGACCCGGGTGAAATTGGCAAAGCCGTAATCCAGCAGCGCGGTGGCAGCATCGAACCGCTCGGCGCTGCTGGACGCGCCCAACACCACCGCGATCAGCGACAGACCGTCCCGGGTGGCACTGGCGGAAAGGCAGACTCCCGCCCCGCCGGTGGTTCCGGTTTTCAGCCCGGTGATTCCCTGATAGCGCCGCATCAGCTTGTTGGTGTTCACCAGCTGGGTCTGGCCATCGCGCAGGCTGTCCGTCCAGATGCCGGTATAATTCAGGATCTGCGGGTGACGGTTCAGCATCTCCCGGCTCATGATGGCCACATCCCGGGCGGTGGAGAGATGGCCCTCCTCATCCAGCCCGCAGGCATTTTTGAAGGTGGTGCCGGTCATACCCAGCTGGGCCGCCTTCCGGTTCATCTGCTCCACAAACACCGGCTCGCTGCCGCCCACCATCTCGGCCAGCGCCACTGCCGCATCGTTGGCGCTGGCCACGCAGACCGCCCGGAGCATCTCGTCCACAGTGAACTGCTCACCCGGTTCCAGCCAGATCTGGCTGCCGCCCATACTGTATGCGTGCTCAGTCACCGGCACCGTGTCCTCCAGTGTAAAGCGGCCCTCCTCCAGCCCCTCCATCACCAGAAGCAGGGTCATCACCTTGGTGATGGAGGCGATGGGCATCCGGGTATCCGCCTCCTTTTCATACAGCACGGTGCCGCTTTCCTGATCAATCAGGATCGCCGCCCGGCAGGGCACGTCAAACTGCCCCAGCGCGAACCGCCCTGCCTGCACCTCCTGCGCATGGGCCGGCAGGGCCAGCCCCACAAACAGCACCGCCGCCAGAACCAGCGCAGCCGCCCGTCGTTTTGCCATAAAACCTCCACCCTTCTTCCCGGGGTCTTTTCGCCGGCCCGCGGGCGTTGTTCATTCGTTCAACTCTATGTTCCGCTTCGCCGGAATATGCCCGCCCCGCTTGCCTTTTTGCCATTCTCCCCTATAATATAAGAGAAGTATTTCCCTTAAGAAAAAGGAGCGAATCCATGCGCGTAAGTTTTTACACGCTGGGCTGCAAGGTCAATCAGAACGAGACCGGCGCGCTTGCCCAGCTTTTCCGTCAGAACGGATACACTCTGGCCGGCCCCGACGAGGAGGCCGACGTATTTGTGGTGAACAGCTGCACCGTCACCGCCGGGGGCGATAAAAAAAGCCGCCAGTGGCTGCGGCGGGCCAAGCGCCAGTATCCCGGCGCGGTCACCGTGCTCACCGGCTGCTACCCGCAGGCCTTCCCCGAGGAAGCCGCCGCAGTCATGGAGGCGGATGTGGTGATGGGCAACGCCAACCGGCACGCCATCCTGAACAATGTGGCCCGCGCGCTGGAGGGCGAACGGGTGGTGGACATCGCCGCTCATGAAAAGGGCGAGGCCTTTGAGGAGCTGCCCATGGAGCGGTTCGAGGGCCATACCCGGGCCTTTATCAAGGTGCAGGACGGCTGCAACCGCCAGTGCGCCTACTGCGTGATTCCCCGCGCCCGGGGTCGGGTGCGCAGCCGCAGTGAGGCCAGCATCATCCGGGAGCTGGAGGCACTGGCCGCCGCCGGATACAAGGAAGTGGTGTTCAGCGGCATCAACCTGCCCAGCTACGGGCAGGACACCGGCACCAACCTGATCGAGCTCATCGAGCACAGCGCACAGGTAAAGGGCATCGAGCGCATCCGCCTGGGCAGCCTGGAGCCGGACCTGCTCAGCGACGAGGACATCGCCCGCATGGCCCGCACCGAAAAACTCTGCCCCCAGTTCCATCTTTCGCTGCAAAGCGGCTGCACCGCAACTTTGCGTCGGATGCGCCGGGTCTACACCGCCGAGGAATACGCCGCCGTGGTCAGAAAACTCCGTGCGGCCTATAACGGCGCATGCAGCTTCACCACCGACGTGATCGTGGGCTTCCCCGGCGAGACCGAGGAGGAATTTGCCGAAAGCGTTCGTTTTGTGCAGGAAATCGAATTTTTGAAGGTGCATGTGTTCCCCTACTCCCGCCGCGAGGGCACTCCCGCCGCCACCTTCCCGGACCAGATTCCCGAAGAGGAAAAGGCCCGCCGGGTGCACATTCTGCAAACCGCGGCGGATGAGGTACGCGGCCGCCTGGCCAACGAGCTGACCGGTACGGTGGATACCGTGCTTCTGGAAAAGCCCCTCAGCACAAATCTGTTCACCGGCTACACACGGCTGTATCTGCCGGTGGTGGTCAGCGCCCCCGGCGCAGCGGCCGGCCAGATCCTCCCCTGCCGCCTGGGCGAGTGGGATGGCGAACGCTGCCGGGCAACTGCGGTGCAGCCCTGACCGGGTGCACAAAAAATATCTGCTTTCTTCCCACTACTTGCCCGCTGTGGCGCTTGCCCCATTGGGATGAGTATGTTATATTTTTATTGTATGCGAACCCCAACGCATTTTGGAAGGAGTTATGTGATTATGAGCAACATGCGCGGTATCTACACCTCGGTTACCGAGATCCGTCGCCGGGTCTTTACCGAAGTGGCCCGTCTCTCTTATGAGGGTCAGAACTACGCACAGGAAGTTTCCCGCCTGCCCTACAAAATTATTCCGGGTGAGGTCAACAGCTTCCGCAACAGCATTTTCCTGGAGCGCGCCATCGTTTCCGAGCGCATCCGTCTGGCCATGGGCCTGCCCCTGCGCCCCATGGATGAGCAGGCGCCCACCAACGCCGGCATCGAAAACAGCGTGATCGCTCAGAAGTACTACGATCCCCCGCTGGTGAACATCATCAAGTTCGCCTGCAATGCCTGCCCCGAAAAGAAGGTGGAAGTGACCAACCTCTGCCGCGGCTGCCTGGCCCACCCCTGCGTGGATGTGTGCCCCAAGGAGGCTCTAACCTTCACCCCCGGCGGCCAGACCGTAATCGATCAGGACAAGTGCATCAAGTGCGGCAAGTGTGTGGATGTGTGCCCCTACCACGCCATCGTGAAGATGGAGCGCCCCTGCGCCGCTGCCTGCGGCATGAACGCCATCCACTCCGATGATCTGGGCCGCGCTCAGATCGATCAGGACAAGTGTGTTTCCTGCGGCATGTGCCTGGTGAACTGCCCCTTCGGCGCCATTGTTGACAAGGGCCAGATCTTCCAGCTGATCCAGAGCATTCGTCAGGGCGACCGTGTATACGCCATCATGGCTCCCGCCTTTGTAAGCCAGTTTCCCGGCCTGACCGTGGGCAAGCTGAAGGCCGCCATGCGTCAGCTGGGCTTTGCGGACACCTTCGAGGTTGCCGTGGGCGCCGACCTGTGCACCATCGAGGAAGCCAAGGACTTTATGCGTGAGGTTCCCGAGCATCAGCCCTTCATGGCCACCAGCTGCTGCCCCAGCTGGAGCGTGATGGCCAAGAAGCTTTTCCCCGAGATGGCCGACTACATCAGCATGGCCCTGACCCCCATGGTGCTGACTGCCCGTCTGGTAAAGAAGCATCACGGCAAGGACTGCAAGGTGGTCTTTGTTGGCCCCTGCGCCGCCAAGAAGCTGGAAGCCAGCCGCCGCACCATCCGCAGCGACGTGGACTTTGTGCTCACCTTTGAAGAGCTGATGGGCATGTTTGAAGCCCGTGAAGTGGACTTCGACAATCTGGAAGTGGATCCCGCCGACGACTTCAACAAGGCTTCTGCCGATGGCCGCGGTTTCGCGGTGAGCGGCGGTGTTGCCCAAGCTGTTGCGAACGCGATCAAGAAGCTGGATCCGGACCGCGAAGTCAAGGTTGCCAGCGCCCAGGGCCTGGCCGAGTGCAAAAAGCTGCTCATGATGGCCAAGGCCGGCAAGTACAACGGCTACCTGCTGGAAGGCATGGGCTGCCCCGGCGGCTGCATGGGCGGCGCCGGTACTCTGGCCGATCCCGTGAAGGCTGCTGCCGCTCTGGCCAAGTACAAGAAGGAAGCTCCCATCGAAACTTCGGTGGAGAGCCCCTACGAAAACGATCTGGCTTTCCTGAACTGATCACATTTCCGTTCAAATGCACAAAACCCCGGTGGGAAACTCCCACCGGGGTTTTTATTTATTGCGTCAGTTTGCCTTCACCGGGTAATCACTCAGATTGACCACACCCCAGCCCTCAGCAGTGCGCACCCAGGCAGTAGACTCGTCCGCCGCACTGGCTGCTCCCAGAAACTCCATGCTGGTTTTCTGGCGGCCGGTCAGGCTGATGTAGCCCCAGCCGCTTTCGGCCTTCACTGCGGCCCGGTCGCCGTTGAAGGGCAAGGCTTCCAGATACTGGCAGGGAACCATCTCTTCGCCGGTCTCCTGATTCACATAGCCCCACAGCCCGTTCTGCTTCACCGCAAAGGTACCGGTGCTGGCCCGCTGGATCTCTTCATACACCTGATCGTTCAGGGCCGTACCATCCGGCTTGAACAGTCTGTAGCCTTCCCCTTCACTCAGCAGGACCGGGTTGGACTCATCCTTCAGGCTGTACCCCTTCCAATTCGCGTCCTCTGTCGTCGTGGAGGTGGTGGTCGTGACCGTTACGATCATCGGCTCCAATGTGTTCACCATCGTGGAATCCCAGGGAATCAGCGTTCCTGTATCGGCCACATACAGGCCGCCGGATGTTTTGTCGTAGTACATCGGCATTTCAAACGCGCCATGCCCGCCGGAGCCAATCACCTCGCCCTTGGCGTTATAGATTTCGGTCTCCCCTTCGTTGGTGATGCCGCACACCGGGCACCAGTGGACGTCCTTTTCCGCCGGAATCACAATGTTGCCTTTCAGGTCGATCACGCCGGTTTTCCCGTTCTGAGTAAAGAAGGCCAGCTGCTCCCGCTCCTCCAGGCTCAGCTGAGTCTGCGAAGGCGCGGAGTAATCCGCCAGCGAAGCAACGATGTCAATGTCCTTCACCGGCCCAACCACAAAGCCGGCCTGCGGTTTCGGGGTTGCGGTGGGCTCCGCACTGGGCTGAGGCTGCGCCGTGGAGGGTGCGCTGGTCTTTTCCGGGCCGATTTCGGTCACATCATAGCCATCATTCGACTTTTTGCAGGCGGTAAAACTCACCGCCAGGCACACCGCCAGCGCGGCGGCAATCCATTTTTTATTCAAAGGGGATTCTCCTCTCTGTTCTGGCCCTGCGCGCCTTTGCAGCGCGGGCCGGGTTTTCGTTATTGTACCACGAAACTGTGAATTTTTCAAAAACAGAAGCTTTCAAAACGCAAAGCGGCCTGCCGGTTCCGGCAGGCCATTTGTATTACTTGTGGTACTTGATATGGTTGTTGATGGCGAACGCACGATACAGCTGCTCGGTGAGCACCAGACGGGCCAGCTGGTGGGGCAGCGTGATCCGCCCCAGGCTGATTTTCATGGCTGCCGCCTGCTTTACCATGGGGGCCAGTCCGTGGGAGGAACCGATTACAAAGGTCATATCCCCCGCGCCGCTCATGGCCCGGTCCGCGATGGCTGCCGCCAGCTCCTCACTGGAAATCAGCTTGCCCTCCACGCACAGCGCCACCAATGCAGCGCCCTTGCGCAGGTTGGCCAGAATCGCCCGGCCCTCCTTTTCCAGTGCTTTGTCGATCACCGCCTGGCTGGCGTTCTTCTCGCTGATGGTCTCCTCCGGTAGCTCGATGATACGGAACTCGCAGAAGGCCCCCAGCCGTTTTTGATATTCGGCAACGCCCGCGGCAAAATAGCTCGCATTCAGCTTGCCAATGCAGATCAGATCAATCTTTTGCATAACTCAAAACTCCATCCAGTCGCTGGGTTCGTTGCGCTTCTGCGCCTGAATCACCACGTTCTCGCCGGGCACAAGCCCCGCGCACAAAATCGCTTCCCGCACTGTGGCCAGCGCCAGCTCGGGGGTGTTGTTCTCCCTGCTCAGGTGGCACAGCGCAATTTTTTCGCAGCCATCCTGCAACAGTTCCAACACCTTGGCGGCGCATTCCGCGTTGTCCAGATGACCCCGGTCGGACTGGATGCGCCGTTTCAGATGATAAGGGTAAGACCCCATCATCAGGCAGTTGCGGTCGTAGTTGGATTCCAGCGCCGCCAGCTTCACCCCGGCCAGCGCCTGATGCACCTGGGGTGTGAGCACGCCCAGGTCGGTGGCAATGGCCATGACCCCGCCGTCCGGCGTGCGGATGCGGTAGCCGCAGCAGGGCACATCGTGGCTGGTGGGGAATGCCTCCACCACAAAGCCGCCAATTTCCTCCGGCCTGCCCTCGATGGCAATCAGCTCCGCTGCCGGAGGCACCAGCTCCATATCCAGCAGGTTGTCCAGCGTGGCACTGCAGCCGTAGACCGGCACATTATAATGCTTCAAAAACACCCGCAGGCCCTGAATATGATCCGAGTGCTCGTGAGTCACCAGGATGCCCTGCATATCGGCCACAGCCAACCCCATCTCCTTGAGGGCGTTCAAAGTGGTGCGGCAGCTTTTGCCCATGTCAATCAGCAGATACTTGCCCTCGCAGCGCACCACCGAGCAGTTTCCGGAGGAACCGGAATAAAGAGAAGTAAAAAATGCCATGAATTCTCCTATATGTATACAAAAGACCGCGGAAAACGCAGCTCCGCGGCCTTTTATCATCTTCGATCAGAGTGTGATCACAGCGCCTGCGGCAGACCGGCGGCGGGCTTTTCCACCCGGCGGATGTCTGCGCCCAGACCCTGCAGCTTTTCCACCAGATCCTCGTAGCCGCGCTCGATGTGCGCGATCTCCGACACCTCGCTGGTGCCTTTGGCGCTCAGCGCGGCCATGACCAGCGCAGCGCCTGCCCGCAGGTCGGACGCACGCAGAGGAGCAGGCTGCAGCTCGGGCACGCCCTCAATCACAGCCACCTGACCGTCCACCTGGATGTTGGCGCCCATGCGCACCAGCTCATCCACATAGCGGAAGCGATTCTCCCAGATGCCCTCGGTCACGATGGAAGTGCCCTTGGCGGTGGTGAGCAGCACGGTCATCAGGGGCTGCATATCGGTGGGGAAGCCCGGATGGGGCATGGTCTTAATCTTCAGCGGCATCAGATCGCCGGTGCGGCATACCCGGATGGAGTCGTCATACTCCTCCACGGTAACGCCCGCCAGCTCCATCTTCGCGGTGATGGGCTCCAGATGCTTGGGGATCACATTCTTAATCAGCACATTGCCCCCGGTGATGGCGGCGGCCACCATGTAGCTGCCGGCCTCGATCTGGTCGGGAATGATGGAATAGGTGCAGCCGTGCATGCTCTTTTTGCCGCGGATACGAATCACATCGGTGCCCGCGCCGCGCACGTCGGCGCCCATCATGTTCAGGAAATTGGCCAGATCCACGATATGGGGCTCCTTGGCCACGTTCTCCAGCACAGTCTGACCCTCGGCCAGCACGGCGCTGAGCATGGCGTTCATGGTAGCGCCCACCGACACATTATCAAAGAACACGTGCGCGCCCTTCAGGGGGCTGCCGCTCACCTTGATCATGCCGTATTCCACCGAATCGCCCGCACCCAGGGCGCTGAAGGCCTTCAGGTGCTGGTCAATGGGGCGGGGACCCAGGTTGCAGCCGCCGGGCATGGCAACCTGGCCGGAGCCGAAACGGCCCAGCAACGCGCCCAGGAAATAGTAACTCGCCCGCATCTGACGGGACAGATCGTCCGGCACCTCGGTGCTGTTGATGTGGGTGGTGTCGATCTCATAGGTATTTTTATTGAGCATCCGCACCTTTGCGCCCAGGGCGGTGAGGATCTCCAGCGAGACGGCCACATCGCTGATGGCGGGCACGTTCTCGATCACACATTTATCGGCTGCCAGGATGGTGGCGGGCAGAATGGCTACCACCGCGTTCTTCGCACCGCTGATGGTCACTTCGCCCTGAAGGGGCTTACCCCCGTTGATAACAAATTTCTCCACGATAACTCTCCTTTGCGCGCTTTGAGGCGTTCTGCTTCAACTGCATCACAACTGTTATATTATACACCGGATCCCCGCGAAATGAAAGGTTTGAGAGTAGTATTTACGCAATTTGTAACCTCTATGCGCGGATAAACCGCATGGGCCCGGCCGTTTTTGTCTGATTGGTCAACAATCGTTTTTTCCTGAAAAACAAAAGCGGTCAAAATAACCCGTTCACAGAAAAAACCTCGGACTTTTCCAGGCACTGCCCGGGAAAGTCCGAGGTTTATCATAGCAGTTTTTTCGGCTTAGCGCAAGCCTTTTTGCGGGTTTTCAACCGGTTTTCCACTTATTTGTAGGGGAACCACTCGCGGGCGGAGCGGCGCACACCGTTCACATACACCTCGAAGTGGCAGTGGTTACCGGTGGAGTTGCCGGTGGAACCCACGTAAGCGATCACATCACCCTGACTTACCGCCTGGCCCACATGTACGTTCAGCCGGCTGGCATGCGCGTACAGAGTCTGGTAGCCGTTGCCGTGGTTGATGATTACATAGTTACCGTAGCTGTAATGATAGCCGGCCGTGGTAACCACGCCGCTGTCTGCCGCATAGATGGGGGTACCATAGGGGGCACAGATATCCGCGCCCTTGTGGTAACTGCTCATCCAGCGGCTCACATAGCTGTATCCAGGCACAGGCCACATCAGCGTACCGCTGCCGGTGCTGGCCAGGTCACCGTTGGCCAGCTTCTTGCCCTTGGCAATGATCTTGGTCACCGGCTCCTGCACCACCACCCGGTCGATGATGGTGGTTTCGCTGGGCGTGGAGGAATCGCCATAGAACACCTGCTGCTGGGTTACTTCGGCCAGACCTTCTGCACCCTCCTGCACGATTTTGGTGGTGCCGAAGGCCAGATTCTCGTCCTCCTGCTCCTCCGTGCTGTACGGAATGGTCTCCTGATAGGTGCTCACCAGTGTGCGCTTTACCTGCAGATAGGGCATCGCCTGGCTGATGGTCAGCTGACCGCCCACCGGGAAACCGGAGCTGGAATTGAAGTCCAGATTCGGATTCTGGGCCTGCAGCTCGTCCACGCTGATGCCGAAGCTGCCTGCAACAGTCCAGGGGGTATCGCCCGACTGGATGGTATAATACACAGCCCCCTGCTCCTCGCCGTGGAACTTGTCGATGATCTCGCTCACCGGTACGATGGTATCGGTGAAATAGAGGCTGTTTTCCAGCCGGATGTCCTTGGTGAACTCCACAGTCAGATTCGGATTATCCGGATCCTCATAGGGTGCAATCATGCTGTCCAGATCCTGCTGCAGCACATCCCCTTCTGTGGTCACTGCAATCAGCTCGTCGTTCACATAGACACCGGTGGCATTCTGGATCTCATCGCTGGAGCTTTCCAGAATGGCAGCCGCCATCTGGTTTTCGTCCATCACGTCTTCGCCCACCGCAATCTGGTAGGAGGGCTCCACCGTCCAGCCTTCCCGATCCGTGCCCGCGTAGTTGATACGCTGGGCCACCTCATCCTTGGCGGAGTCGAACACCTGCTCGGTCTGCACATAGCCCACCACGCTGCCGTTCACTTCCACCGCCAGAACATAGTTGTATTCCAGCACGGTATGTACCGTATAGCCGAACACCGCCAGCGCCGCCACCGGCAGCACGTATGCCACCGCACGGCCCAGAAGCGGGAAATATTTGTGTACGCCGGAGGCAAAATACCGCAGGCCTTCCTTGGCCGCATGGGCCGTTCCTGCCTGTTTTTCCTCCTGCACCCGGGCGCGGATATTCTTTGCGCCGTTTGCCATGCGGGTGAACGGCGCCGTAAGATCCTGCGCACCGGTTTTCAGTGCACTCTTCACATGGTCTGCCACCTGGTTCCAGATCCAGGTAACCCGTTCGCCCAACTGCCGGATACAGTTCCACACAAAGCGGACCAGACGCCGGGCAGTATATTCGCCCCAAAAGCCTACGTTATATAAAAACTGCCCCAGCACCGCTGTTTCCGGGTGCCGTTTGGCCCGCTCAATCCAAGGGACAGCCTTTTGCAGAATTTTCTGTTTGATCGCTTCCCATCTGCCCGGGCCTTTTCCGGGAGAGGGGGAGCCGGTCTGCTGCTCTTGTTGGTTGTTCTTTTCTTCCGTTTCCGGGGTCTTTTCCAAAATCGCCAGCCTGACCGCCCTCCTTCCTTGCTTTTATACATCCCTCATTATAGCGCGAAAGGGGTCAATTGGGCAAGGATTTGGCAGTTTTTTTCACACTCCTTTCAAATCCGGTGGAAAATTCTGCACAAATAATCCATCATTTGTTTGGGAAATAATCCCGTGGCTGCTGGCGTGCGCCGTTCCGCTTAATCTCGAAATGGCAATGATATCCAAAGGAATTTCCGGTATTGCCCACATAGGCAATTACCTGCCCCTGGGTCACGGTCTGCCCAGCCCGCACCGCAAGCCGGGTGGCATGAGCATACAGGGTTTCATACCCATTTCCATGGCTGATGACCACATAGTTACCATAGCTGGGATGATACCCGGCTATTTTCACCAGTCCCCCGGCCGCAGCCAGAATGTCGGTACCTGCCGCTGCACGGATATCCACGCCGCCGTGAATCTGTCCGCTGGAGCCGATCATCCACCGACTGATGCCCCGATAGCCGGGCACCGGCCAGATCAGGGTGCTGCCGTCGGGAAGATAGGCAATGTTTTCCGCCGGAACATACTGCCCCATGGCCACGATGCGGTTCACCGGCTCCTGCACCACAACCCGGTCGATGACCGAGGTCTCGCTGGGGGTATCGGAGTCACCGTAAAACACCTGCTGCTGCGTCACCTCGGCAAGGCCTTCTGCCCCTTCCTGCACCACCTGCACCGTACCCATGGGCAGAGTGGGGTCCTGCTGCTCCTCCGTGCTGTACGGAATGGTCTCCTGATAAGTACTCGCCAGCGTGCGTTTCACCTGCAGATAAGGCATCGCCTGGCTGATGGTCAGCTGGGCGCCCACCGGGAAGCCGGAGCTGGAGGAAAAATCCCGTTCCGGGTTCTGGGCCTGCAGCTCGTCCACGCTGATGCCAAAGCTGCCAGCCACAGTCCAGGGGGTATCGCCCGACTGGATGGTGTAGTAGACCGCTCCCTGTTCCTCACCGTGCAGCTTTTCGATGACCTTGTCCACCGGCACAATGGTGCTGGTGAAATAGATGCTGTCCTCACAGCGCACGTCCTTATTGAACTCCACCGTCAGGTTCGGATTGTCCGGTTCCTTGTAAGGCGCGGTCATACTGTCCAGCTCTTCCCGCAAACGATCGCCGTCGGCGGTCACCGCCACCAGCTCGTCGTTCACATACAGACCGGTGGCGTTCTGAATCTCATCGCTGGAGCTTTCCAGAATGGCTGCTGCCATCTGGTTTTCGTCCATCACGTTCTCGCCCACCGCAATCTGGTAGGAGGGCTCCACCGTCCAGCCTTCCCCGGTCGCTCCCGCGTAGTTGATACGCTGGGCCACCTCATCTTTGGCGGAATCGAACACCTGCTCGGTCTGCACATAGCCCACCACGCTGCCGTTCACTTCCACCGCCAGAACATAGTTGTATTCCAGCACGGTATGTACCGTATAGCCGAACACCGCCAGCGCCGCCAGAGGCAGCACGTATGCCACCGCACGGCCCAGAAGCGGGAAATATTTGTGTACGCCGGAGGCGAAATACCGCAGGCCCTCCCTGGCCGCGTGGGCCGTGCCTGCCTGCTTTTCCTCCTGCACCCGGGCACGGATATTCTTTGCGCCGTTTGCCATGCGGGTGAAGGGCGCCGTCAAATCCTGAACGCCGCTCTTCAATATATTCTTTGTCAGGCCCGCTGCACGGGCCCAGATCCAGACAATGTGCCGTGCAAGAAAGCAGCCTCCGTTCCAGATTTCCCGCACCAGCCGCCGGGCAGTGTATTCCCCCCAGAATCCCATGTCGTAGAGAAACTGCCCCAGTACCGCCGCAGCACGGCTGTGGCGCAGACGCTTCCACAAGCGCATCACTTCCGCCCGCACCGCAAGCCAGCGATTTCCGCCGTTTTTCTGCCCGTTCGGGGTTTTGTTTTCCACGCATTGTGCCATAAAAAAGCGCCCGCCGCCTTTCTTCTACAAATTGTACAATATCATTATAGACAACTTGTAGAAGAAAAAGCAACCGGCAAATCATCATTTTCACAGGGTTTTCAAATTTTGGCTTTTCTTCGCCCCCGGACATACAAAACGGGGCGATGCCGGCCATCCGGCCACATCGTCCCATTCCTTTTCTTTTGTAGACGCACTCATTCCATCAGGCGCTGCATATCCGGCGGAAGCGGGCTTTCCACTACCACCGTCTTTTGAGTACCCGGTTCGGTGAATTCCATCCGGGCGCAGTGCAGCGCCTGGCGACCAATGCGCTGCCGGCTGCCGCCATACAGCTCATCCCCGGCCAGCGGGCAGCCGATATGAGAAAAATGTACTCGCAGCTGGTGGGTGCGGCCGGTAAGCGGTACCGCCGCCACCAGGCACAGGCCGTTTTTCTCGGCCTCCACCGTATAGCGGGTATGGCTGGGCTTGCCCTCCGGGGAGACCCGGCGCAGGATGATGCTGCCCGGCGCCCGGTCAATGGGGGCGTCGATCTGCCCCTCCTTTCGATCGGGGCAACCTTCCAGCACCGCCCGGTACACCTTGCTCACCCCTTTGGCCAACAGCGGGGCGGCATAGGCATTCTTGGCGCAGAGCACAAGACCGGAGGTATCCTTGTCAATGCGGTTCACCGGCCGGAACACGCCCTGCTGCCCCCGCTGCCGCAAAAGGCCCATATAAGCGTTGGCCAGCGTGCCATCCGCATAATTCAAAGTGGGATGCACCGCCATGCCCGCGGGCTTTTCCAGCACCATCACATGCTGGCTCTCGTATGCAATGGTCAGCGGAATATCCTGCGGCTCCACAGTGGTGGGCTTTTCCGGCGGCAGCACAAAGGTGACCATCTGCCCGGCGTGCACCGTATCGCAGGTGCGGGCGGGGCCATCCTCCACCCAGAAGCCGCCGGTCTCGTTTTTCACCGCCTTGATCAGCGTGGCAGACACCCCGCTGGCCCGCAGAAAATCCCGCAGGCAGCCGCCCTCAAACCGGGGCGGCACAATAAAGCTCAATTCCATGGGATCGTTTCCCTCTTTCGTTGATTTTGCTGTTGTACTGGCATTATAGCATTTTTCGCTGCATGGGGGCAAACAAAAAGGGGTACCCGAACGGGTACCCCAAAGAAATGCGGTGAATCAGTAGGCAATGCCCTGAGCGATCATGCTGTCGGCCACCTTGATGAAGCCGGCCACGTTGGCGCCCACCATCAGGTTGCCGGGGGCGTCGCAGGCCACAGAAGCATCGTAGGCAGCGTGGAAGATGCCCTTCATGATGTTCTTCAGGCGCTCGTCCACCTCTTCGAAGGTCCAGGACAGGCGCAGGCTGTTCTGGCTCATCTCCAGGCCGCTGGTGGCAACGCCGCCGGCGTTGGCCGCCTTGGCCGGGCCATACAGCACGTTGTTGGCCAGGAAGATCTCGATGGCTTCGGGGGTGCTGGGCATGTTGGCGCCTTCGCACACCACGGTGCAGCCGTTGGCAACCAGAGCCTTGGCGCTCTCGCCATCCAGCTCGTTCTGGGTGGCGCAGGGCAGGGCGATGTCGCAGGGGATGGTCCAGATGCCCTTGCAGCCCTCGGTGAAGGTAGCGCTCTCCTTGGCGTTGGCGTACTCCACAATACGGGCGCGGCGAACCTCCTTGATGTCCTTCATCAGATCCAGGTCAATGCCGTTGGGATCGTATACATAGCCGGTGGAATCGCTCATGGCAACCACCTTGGCGCCCAGCTCGGTAGCCTTCTGGCAGGCGTAGATGGCAACATTGCCGCTGCCGCTGATCACAACGGTCTTGCCGGCAAAGCTGTCGGAACGCATGCACTGCAGGGCTTCCTGAGTGAAGTAGCACAGGCCGTAGCCGGTGGCTTCGGTACGGGCCAGGCTGCCGCCCCAGTTCAGGCCCTTGCCGGTGAGCACACCGGTGAACTCGTTGCGCAGGCGCTTGTACTGGCCATACAGGTAGCCGATCTCACGGCCGCCCACGCCGATATCACCGGCGGGAACGTCGGTGAACTGACCGATGTGCTTGCTCAGCTCGGTCATGAAGCTCTGGCAGAAGCGCATGATCTCGGCATCGCTCTTGCCCTTGGGGTCAAAGTCGGAACCGCCCTTGCCGCCACCCATGGGCAGGCCGGTCAGGCTGTTCTTGAATGTCTGCTCGAAGCCCAGGAACTTGATGACCGAAGCGTTCACACTGGGATGCAGGCGCAGGCCGCCCTTGTAGGGGCCGATGGCGCTGTTGAACTGAACGCGGAAGCCACGGTTCACCCGAATCTTGCCGGCATCGTCCACCCAGGATACACGGAACTGGATAAAACGCTCAGGCTCGACCAGGCGCTCCAGCACACCGTTTTTCTCGTATTCCGGGTGCTTTTCCACCAGAGTCTGCAGGCTTTCCAGAACCTCGCGCACGGCCTGCAGGAACTCAGGCTCATTGGGGTTACGGGCTTCCACCTGTGCATATACACGGGCCAGGTAATCGTTTTTGAACATAACGTACTTCCCCTTTCAAACGATCATCATTATTCGCAACGAATCGAAATCTATTGCCTGAAGCAATCAGGGTAAAATCCCTGCTCCATTGCTACGCATTTTATTATAAAACCGTATTAAAGTGTTTGCAAGAAAAAACTTTTCCCACCCAGGCAGTTTTTTCAGGCCGTAGCGCCAATACTTTTTGTGCATTTTAACAAATTGTTTTGGCGAATCAGTCATACTTTTCCCAAAAGGGGACGGTTTTCTGATCAGACTTGCACGCAGGGGCCATTGTATGCTACAATATGGAACGGAAAACGAGTGGAACATACGGCAGCGGGGCGGCATTGCGTCCGTTCTGAGGAAAGTCCGGGCTTCACAGGGGAATGGTAACTGCTAACGGCAGCCGGGGGTGACCCCAGGGATAGTGCAACAGAAAGAAACCGCCGCTTTTTGCGGTAAGGATGGAAAGGCGAGGTAAGAGCTCACCAGCGCACTGGCGACTTTGCGGCTATGTAAACCCTACCAGAAGCAACACCCGTATGGGGCATACAGCGCTCCCCGCGCGCCCCGGAGGTGGCATGAACCCTGCGGCAACGCAGGGTCTAGACAGATTGTCGTTTAATACAGAACCCGGCTTACGGTCCGGTCGTTTTCTATCAAAAAGGGCGTGTTTCCTCAAACGGGAAACACGCCCTTTTTGATGTTCAAAGCCCCAGAAGCAGGTCCAGCAGAAGCAGCGTAATTACCCCCGGTGCGCCCAGCACCACCGCCATGAAGCTGGTGGCCCAGTTCAGCGCCAGGCTCACGCCGGTGAGGGGGGCCAGCAGATTCACCGCCCCCAGCGCGCCCATTCCGGTAAGCGCCGCGCTGAACGCCATACGCACCGGCTTGCGGCTGCGCCCGGCCGCAAGGCCCACCGCAACCAGCAGCACCGCCGCCCCCAGGGCCAGCCCCATCACAGGATGGCCCGCAGCCCCTGGGCCCGGGCCTTGCGCTGGTAATAGCGATAGCGGCTTTGAATGGCCTGATACTCATAGATCAGAGCATCGATCAGCTCCGGTTCGGTTTCCAGATCAAAGCACATCTGGTTCTGGCGCATCTGAAGCAGGCAGCGGCGCAGCTGTTCCTCCAAAGGCACCACCTGGCACGCCTCCCGATCCAGCCGCTCCTGCCGGTCCTCGCTCAGGGCGCGGGCTACCCGCTGCAATGCGGGCGGCCGCTTGGCGGCAGCTTCCATCATTGGCGATCCACTCCCTTCGAATCCTTCCTGTTTATGGATATGCTTCCAGTATGGCCCGGTATACACGCCCTGATTCCGTTTTCATACAAAAAAAGAACTGCCACACCATTTGCCTTTGACGGCAAAGCATGCGGCAGTTTTTTATTCTTTGGTGCGGGGAACGCTCCATTCCCCTTCCTCCTGCTCCCGGCCCAGCGCCAGCGGCTGCAAAATGCGGTAGCCGCCGCTGGTCTTTTCCAGAATGCCCCGGGCACACAACTCGTTCATGGTGCGCAGCAGGTGGCGGTTGCTCACCCCCAGATATTCGGCGGTCTCGGTCAGCCGGCCGCGGAACACCCCGTCCCGCTGGCTGTGGGCAATGTAGGCCCGCAGCCTTGCTTCCAGCGGGGCCAGAATGTTGAAGGTGTCGTTCACCGCGTTGCGGGCCACGATCTGGGCCAGCATGTGAGCCACCCGGTTCATGAACAAAATGTTTGCCCGCAGGCTTTCCGCATATTTTTTCATGGGCAACGCCACACAGCGCACCGTGCAATCCGCCTGCAGGCTGGTGGTGGCGGCTTCGCCGGTCATCAGCTCCACCTCGCCCACCAGCGTTCCCGGGCCATTGTAGCAGAACAGCAGGGTTTTGTCCGCCGGGGTGACGGCGCACACCTTCACCCGGCCCTCCACCACAAACAGCAGCTCCTCCATGGGGCAGCCCTGACGGCACAGAAAATCTCCCCGCCGGTACTGACGCAGGCGGGCGTCGGGATAATCCCGGCGTTCCAGCCCGAACTGCTCCAGCTGCTCCCAGTATTGCTCCAGTCGATCCGTTCTGTTTTCCATTTCTTTATCCCTTCTCTTTTTCGGCGGCAGGAAGCGATACGCCGGGTCTGCAGCTGGTCACAGCCGAACCAACCGCACAGACAAGGCCGAGCATACCGGCCACCCGGAACACATCCGCCGGGCTCTCGCCCACAAAACCGGCCAGAAAACCGGTGATGTAGGGGGACGCGAAATACCCCACGTTCACCACCGTGAGCACCATTGCGGTGACCGCGGCCAACCGGCGGGGCCCTGCACAGCGGGAAAAGCCCAGCATCAGGTTGGGGCTGAACAGACCCATGCCCAAAAACGCACCTGCCACACACAGCACCGCGCCGGGCAGACTGATCCACAAACCGCCTGCCAGATACAGAACCCCCAGAATGCCGAAGGCCCAGGTCATGGTGAAGCGGCCGGTGCGGCGCTCAAACCAGGCAAAGCCGGTGGAGATCAGCCCTGCCAGCACGCAGCCCAGGGCGCTGATCAGGCCGGTAAGTGCGGTATCGCCCAGGCCATAGCCCTCCACATACAGGGAAAGATGGGTGTTCACCATAAAAAACAGAGCCGCGAAGGCAAAGCCCTCCACCGCCAGCCGAACCGTTTCGGAAAAGCTGAACCAGTCGCCATCCTGCTGCCGGAGCTGTTCGCTGTGGGACTGACGAGGCAGGAACAGCACTGCCAGCACCAATGGAATCAGCACTGCCAGAAAGCACAGATACACATTGTACCAGCCACGGCGGGCCAGCATCCCTCCCACCAGTGTGGCGGCCACGCGACCCAGCTGAAGCATGCCGGAAACCAGCCCCATTACCTGGCTGCGCTCCTCGCCCTGGAACCCGTCGTTCACCAGCAGCGGGTACAATGCCGCCTGCATGCCGTAGGCAGCGCCCATAATCACGCTGGCAGCAATCAGCGCGGGCAGGTTTTCCCGCAGCACAAAGCTCGCAAGGCCGGATGCGAAAAACACCGCCAGCGCCGTGATGGAAAGGGTGCGGCGGCTGAACCACCGTTCCATCCAGGGTTCGGCCACAATGCCCGCGATGCCGGTGAGATTGGGCAGCGTGAGCAGCAGAAGCACTTTGTTCTGGGGCTGATCCGGGAAGGCAGCCACCATGCCGGAAACCGCCACCGAGGGAATCATATACAGCAGGTTCACAAAACAGATGGCCGAAATCGCCACCTTCAGAGGGGTATGCTTCATCAACACTTCTCCTTTGTTGGGGATGAGCGGCAGCCGGTCTGCTGCCATACATGTTTCATTTTACCATGACCTGCCCCCTGCCCGGCAAGGACATCCGTCACAGAAAACGGGCGGGCCTGCCTGGTCCGCCCGCGTTTGGGGTTACTCAGTTTCTTCCAGCGAAAAATCCACCCGGCCAAGGGCCACATCCGCCCGGTCCACCCGGACGTGTACCCGGTCGCCCAGGCTCCACTGGCGGCCGCTCACCGGGTCCTTCATGCGCATGGACTCGATCAGCTGGGGCTCGCCCTTGCAGATACTCTCTGCGTGAACCAGACCCTCCACGGTGTTTTCCAGCTCCACATAGATGCCCTGCGGCGCCACACCGCAGACCACGCCCTCGAACACCTCGCCCAGATGGTCGTGCATGTATTCCGCCTTGTAGCAGGCTTCGGTGGAGCGTTCCAGCTGCATGGCCGCCACCTCACAGGTGCTGGACTGGGCGCTGGCCTCCCGGGCGAACCAGGCATAGCGCCGGTTCAGCTCCTCCAGGCTGGTGCCGCCCAGCCAGTCGCTGAGAATGCGATGGATGGCCAGGTCCGGATACCGGCGGATGGGGCTGGTAAAGTGGGCATAGTCCTCCAGCGCCAGGCCGTAATGGCCCTTGGGCTCCGGCTCATAGCAGGCCTTTGCCATGGCGCGCAGCACACCGGTGTGTACCACCGGCTGCAGATCGGTGCCCCGGGTGGAATCCAGCAGAGCAGCCAGCTCCTTCTGGGTGGGCGCTTCGCCGGCGAAATGATCCGGCAGGCCGCAAATCCGCAGCATACCCGCCAGCCGCTCCACCCGCTCCGGGTTCGGAGCCTCGTGCACCCGGTACACAAAGGGCAGCTGATTGCGACGGGCCAGCTGGGCCGCGCACTGGTTGGCCAGCAGCATGAACTCCTCGATCATGCACTCGGTCACCCCGCGGCTGCGCCGCTGGATGCCCACGCAGCGGCCGTCCTCGTCCAGCTGCAGCTTGGCTTCCTCAGTCTCCAACTCGATGCCGCCCCGCTCACTGCGCAGCTTTGCCCGCTGCTCATAGAGCTTTTGCATCAGGGGCAGCTGGGGCCACACCTCGCTGTATTTTTCCGCCAGCTTCGGGGTTTCGTCCCCGGCCAGCAGCTGGTTCAATTCGCTGTAAACGCCCTTGACCCGGCTGCGGATCACGGTCTTTTCAAACCGGAAGTCCCGCAGCTCGCCCGCTTCGGTCAGCTGCATGATGCAGGAAAAGGCCAGCCGGTCCTCACCGGGGTTCAGGCTGCACAGCCCGTTGGAGAGCTGACGGGGCAGCATGGGGATCACACTGTCCGCGTAATAGATGGAGGTTCCCCGGCGCATGGCCTCCTTGTTCAGCTCGCTGCCCGGCTTCACATAGTGGCTCACATCCGCAATGTGCACCCCCAGCTCCCAGCCGTTTTCCACCACCATCAGCGAGATGGCGTCGTCGATGTCCTTGGTGGAGGCCGCATCGATGGTGAAAATAGGCCAGCTGCGCAGATCGGTGCGCTTTTTCAGGTCCGAGGGCTGGATGCCCTCCAGCTTGCGGGCCTCGGCCTTTACCTTCTCGGGGAAGTGCCGGTCCACACCGGCGGCGTACAGCAGAGCCTTGGCGCAGTTCTTTGCCGCCTGATCGCTGCCGAAGCGCAGGGCCACACCCACCCGGTGATCCTCGTAATCCTCGCCGCGGCTCAGCAGCTCCACCGCCGCCTTGTCGCCGTCCGACGCGCCGCCCGCGGCGCTCTTTTTCACCGCCAGGCGCACAAAGGGGCATTCATCCGGCAGAAAATACAGCCGCTCCTTTTCCCGCACGATGGTGCCCACAAAGTTTTTGCGGGGCTGCACCACCGCCAGAATCTCTCCCTCCCGGGAACCGGGCACCTTGGGCTTGTCAAACAGCTTCACCAGCACCCGGTCGCCGGGCAGTGCACCGCACAGTGCCCGCCCAGGGATAAAGATATCGCCCTTCTGATCGTTTTCCGGCGCGGCAAAGCCGAAGCTGGGCCCCAGCTTCACCAGCACGCACTCCAGCGTACCCTCGGCCTTGGTGTCTCTGGCCAGAAAATACGCGCCGCTCTTCTGGCGGATCTTGCCTTTTTTCTGCAGCTCTTCCACCGTCTGCTGCACCTTTTTGTCGTTGCCCAGCTTGTCCTTCAGCTCCTTGAGCCGCCTGGGCTTTTTCTCCAGTTCCCGCAGGATCTTGGATCGGATGGACATGACATTTCCCTCCCTCTCTGGGCCCCGCACCCCTCGCGCAGGGCCATGTACAGACAAAAAGGGCCCGCACAGTGCGGACCCTCTTTTGCTTGTTAGTTCATGCTCATAACGCTCAGAACGCTGACCGCAATCATGACAACAAAGAAAACGATGCCCACGATCTTGGTGTACTTGGCGAGCTTCACGTCCTTGGCACGGGTACGGCCGGCTTCCATCATGCCGCCCTCGCCGGCGATGGCGCCGGACAGGCCGCGGCCCTTGGACTCCTGGGACAGGGTCAAAAATACGATCACGATGGCGGCCAGAATCAGCACGACACCGCTGATGATCTCGATGATACTCATAGTGTAAACGCTCCTCCGCTTTTTATACGCGCTAATATGCAAGTATGATGATACCACACAGCCCCGCAAAATGCAAGGGCAACGCCGCACAATTCACAGCAAACACCGGGGCATCGCCCGGAATCATGCGGTGCTGCCCAAGGGTTCGGCCCGTTTTTTTACTGACCCAGCTGCAGCTGCTCGGCCACATCCTCTTCCCGCACCAGCGCGCCTGCGGCAGGCAGGCTGCGCACCCGGTAACGGTGGGGGTTGGTCAGCTCCAGTTCACCGGCAGGCTTGACCCACTCGATGTGCTGGTTCTTTTTCAGGGTGATCACCGCCACGCCCGCGGTGTCGCGGGTCTGCTTTTCGGCAATCTGGGTGGTGTGGGCCAGCAGCATGCGGCCGCCGCTGGTGCGCACGGCCAGCTCGGTCTCCTCGGGCAGCTGCACCATGCAGGCCAGCTGCTCCTTGTCGCTGTAAGCCTTGAGCAGCTTTTTCCGGTTCTGTTTGGTGGCGTAGCTGTTCATGGCGATCTTGGCAAACTTGCCGTTGGCGTAGGCAAACAGCATGTAGCCGCTGTAATCCAGCGTGACCGCCATATACACCGGCTGCTCGCCCTCGTCCATGCCAAGGCTTGCCGCCACAAATTCGCCCATGACGCTGGCTTTGGTGTCGGCAAAATCTGCCGCCCGGCACTTGTACACCTGCCGCTGGTCGGTGAAGAACAGCAGCCAGGCGTCGTTGCGGGTCTCGATCTGCTGCACCACCTCGTCGCCCTCCTTGAGCTTCTGCTCGCCGCTCATGCGCAGCGACTGGGGCGTGATCTTCTTGAAGTAGCCCTCCCGGGTGAAGAACACGGTAACCGGATAATCCGGCAGGCTCTCCTCCTCGGCGGCAGAGTCTGCGGTCTCCACGTCGTACAGAATCGTGCAGCGGCGGGGCTGGCCGTATTTTTTTGCCACCGCGTTCAGCTCTTCGATGATGATCCGTCGGATCTTGGCCTCGGATTTGAGGATCTCCTCCAGGCGGGCAATCTCCGCCTCCAGATCCGCAATCTCCTGGGTGCGCTTGAGGATGTATTCCCGGTTCAGGTGGCGCAGCTTAATCTCCGCCACATATTCCGCCTGGGTCTCGTCGATGCCGAAGCCGATCATCAGGTTGGGCACCACCTCAGCGTCCTCCTCGGTCTCGCGCACGATGCGGATGGCCTTGTCGATGTCCAGCAGGATGGCCTCCAGGCCCTTCAAAAGGTGCAGACGCTTCTGCTTGCCCTGCAGATCGTGGTAGGTGCGGCGGCGCACGCATTCCACCCGAAAGGCCACCCACTCGTTCAGAATCTGCCGTACGCCCAGCACGCGGGGCTGGCCGCCGATGAGCAGGTTAAAGTTGCAGGCAAAGCTGTCCTCCAGCGGAGTGGTGCGGAACAGTTTCTGCATCAGCTTGTCCGGGTCCTGACCACGTTTCAGGTCAATGGTCAGCTTCAGACCGTTCAGATCGGTCTCATCGCGCATGTCGCTGATTTCCTTGATCTTGCCGGTCTTGACCAGCTCGGCGATCTTGTCCATCACCGCCTCCACCGTAGTGGTGGGAGGGATACGGGTGATCTCCAGCATGTTGCCGTCCTTTTCATAACGGTACTGGGCGCGCACCCGCACGCTGCCGCGGCCGGTCTCGTAGATCTTGCGCAGCTCGGCCTCGTTGTAAAGAATCTCACCGCCGCCCACAAAGTCCGGCGCAGGCAGGGTGGTGAGCAGGTCGTGGTCCGGGTGGCGCATCAAAGCCACGGTGGTTTCGCACAGCTCCGCCAGATTGAAGGAACAGATGTTGGAGGCCATGCCCACAGCAATACCCAGCGTATTGTTGGCCAGAATGGTGGGGAAGGTCACCGGCAGCAGGGTCGGCTCGGTGGTGGTGCCGTCGTAATTGGGCACAAAATCCACGGTATCCTTGTCGATGTCCCGGAACAGTTCCTCACACACTGCTTCCAGCTTGGCCTCGGTGTAACGGCTGGCGGCGTAGGCCATGTCCCGGCTGTATGCCTTGCCAAAGTTTCCCTTGGAATCCACAAAAGGCACCAGCAGGCTTTCGTTGCCCCGGCCCATACGCACCATGGTTTCATAAATGGCCGCGTCGCCGTGGGGGTTCAGGTGCATGGTGCTGCCCACAATGTTGGCGCTCTTGGTGCGCGCCCCCTTCAACAGGCCCATGCCGTACATGGTGTACAAAAGCTTTCGGTGAGCGGGCTTGAAGCCGTCGATCTCCGGCAATGCGCGGGAGACGATCACGCTCATGGCATAGGGCATGTAGTTCTTTTCCAGCGTTTCGGTGATGGGGCTCTGAATCACAACGCCCGCGTCCAGAATCTCCACGTTATCGCCCAGCTGAGGCCGGGCAGGGGTGGCTCGTTTGGTCTGTTTTTTTGCCATAACTCTTCTCTCCTCCCCTTACGAAAGATCCAGATCGTCCAGATATTCCACACCGTGCTGAGCAATGTGCTCCTTACGGCCGGCCAGGTTGTCGCCCAGCAGCAGGTCGAACACGGCGGCGGTGTGCTCCACGTCCTCCGGGTTCACCTTGATCAGACGGCGGCTTTCCGGGTTCATGGTGGTAAGCCACATCATCTCCGGGTCGTTCTCACCAAGGCCCTTGGAACGCTGGATGGTGTACTTCTCCTTGCCGATGCGGGAAAGGATGTTCGCCTTTTCCGGCTCGGTGTAGGCAAAGTAGGTCTTGTTTTTGGTGTTGATCTCGTACAGGGGGCTTTCGGCAATGTACACATAGCCCTCGTTGATCAGGGTGGGGGTGAGCCGGTAGAGCATGGTCAGGATCAAGGTGCGGATCTGGTAGCCGTCCACGTCAGCATCGGTACAGATGACCACCTTGTTCCAGCGCAGATTTTCCAGATTGAAGGTGGCCAGGTCCTTTTTGGCCTTGCCGCCCAACTCCACGCCACAGCCCAGCACCTTGATCAGGTCGGTGATGACATCGGATTTGAAGATGCGGTCATAGTCCGCCTTCAGGCAGTTCAGAATCTTGCCGCGCACCGGCATAATGCCCTGGAACTCGGAGTCCCGGCTGGTCTTGACCGCGCCCATGGCGGAATCACCCTCCACGATGTACAGCTCGCGGCGGCTCACGTCCTTGGTGCGGCAGTCCACGAACTTCTGCACCCGGTTGGCGATGTCGATCTGGCTGGTCATCGTCTTTTTGATGCTCTGACGGGTCTTTTCTGCGTGCTCGCGGCTCTGCTTGTTGATGAGCACCTGCTGGCAGATTTTCTGGGCCTCTTCCGGATTCTCCAGGAAGTAAACCTCCAGATTGTGCTTCAAGAACTCGGTCATGGCCTGGGCCACGAACTTGTTGGTGATGGCCTTCTTGGTCTGGTTCTCATAGCTGGTGCGGGTGGAGAAGGTGCTGGACACATACACCAGGCAGTCCTGTACATCGGCAAAGGTGATCTTGCTTTCGTTCTTCTTGTACAGGCCCTTGGTCTTTAAAAAGTTGTCGATCTGGTTCACAAAAGCGTTGCGAACCGCACGGTCCGGGCTGCCGCCGTGCTCCAGCCAGCTGGAGTTGTGGTAGTATTCCAGCATCTGCACCTTGTTGGAAAAGCAGAAAGCCGCGCTCATCTTCACCCGGTAGTCCGGCTGATCCTCCCTATCCCGACCGGTGGCAGTGGACTCGCAGTAACGGGTGGGAGTGATGTAGTCCAGACCCACCGTCTCGTTCACATAGTCCTCAATACCCTTTTCGTAGCGGAATTCGGTGGTCTGCTTTTCCGGTCCGGTCTGATCCACGAAGATCAGGTCAAGACCCGCGTTGACCACCGCCTGCCGCTTCATGGTATCCGTGAAATATTCGGTGGGCACGTTTACATCGGTGAACACCTGGGTGTCCGGCTTCCAGCGGATGACACTGCCGGTGCGGCGGCCCTTAAAGGGCTCCTTGATCATCTCGCCGGCAGGTTCACCCTGCTTGAAATCCAGATGATAGTGGAAGCCGTCCCGGTAAATATCGGCGGTCATCCATTCGCTGGCATACTGGGTGGCACACAGGCCCAGGCCGTTCAGACCCAGAGAATACTCGTAGTTATCCTCACCGGCGGAGTATTTGCCGCCGGCATACATCTCGCAGAACACCAGCTCCCAGTTATAGCGCTGCTCCTTGGGGTTATAGTCCACCGGGATACCCCGGCCAAAGTCCTCCACCTGAATGCTTCCGTCCGCAAAGCGGGTGAGCAGGATCTTTTCGCCGTAGCCTTCGCGGGCCTCGTCGATGGAGTTGGAAAGGATCTCGAAGATGGAATGGGCACAGCCCTCCACGCCGTCCGAGCCAAAGATAACGGCAGGGCGTTTGCGCACCCGATCCGCGCCCTTCAGGCTGGAAATACTGTCGTTGCCATATTCCTGTTTTTTGGCCAACCTGTTCTACCTCCTGTTGGTTTTGGGGGCGCCTGGCCCCCGTACTCCCCGTCTGTCTGTGCCGGGGGCAGGCCCTCGCGCACCGGGGATTTTCTCACATTCTTGATTGCATACCATATTATTTAACCACGCTCCGGCGGAAAATGTCAAGGAGCGCACCGTGCGCCAAACCGCATTGCCGTGCGCCAAACCGCATTGCCGGGCCTTTTGCGGGCAGGCGGGCGGCGGTTTTCCCGGCCTCTGCCCCTGCCCTTGCGGGAAAAAGGCGGGCATGATATAGTTAGGGCAGAGCATATTTCTCCTTCCATTTTTGCTGTGAAAGGATGTTTTCCCATGACGATCCCCGAATGGATGACCCGCCGCAAAAAGCCTCTTCTCGCCGTCGGCGCTGTGCTGGCTGCGCTGCTGCTGGCCCTTTATTTCCGGGCGCTCTTCCACCCCGGCTACTGGTACGACGGAATCTTTCTGGCCCGACAACAGGCAGGGGTGTTTTCCGGGCAGGACTATCGAGCCGCCTGTACTTTGCAGATGGAACGGCGCGAAAGCGAGGCTGCACTTTCCTTCACACTGAACGGCGAGACCCGCAACTACCGGATTCTTTTGGGCTCAGATGGCTTTTCCACCCAGATCTACGAAAACGGCACGCTGGCGTTTTCCGGGCAGGCCAGCCCCATGGGGGACTGGCACCTGCTGACCGATGAAGCGGGCAATTTTAACATGGATGATATTGCACAGATTCATGTGGGCCCGCAAGAGCCGCCCCCGGAATTTCCCAGCTACGGTCAGCTCTACACCTGGGCGGTATCGGACCGGTGCGACACCTTCGGCTCCCCCATTTTCCTGCTGCCTCTTCTGCTGCTGGCCGCCTGCCTTGCGGTGGACATCCGCTTCCCCAACTTCTTCTTCCTGATGCGCCACGGCCTGGAAGTGGACGGCGGCGAGCCCAGCGGCTGGTACCGTGCCGGCCAGAAGTTTGGCCGGGTGGTTCTGGTGCTGGCCATGCTGTACTGCGTGGGCGCCAGCCTGTTCATGCACTGAACCGGTTCCACAGCGAAAGAAAGACCTTCCGCACTGCGTGTTGCAATGCGGAAGGTCTTTTTGTTTTGAAGTTGATTCAGCGTGCCGATCAGGCCAGCAGGAAGCCGATCAGAGCCACAATGGCGCACAGCACAGCGGTGATGGGTGGGGCCCAGCGGATGATCTTTTCCGCAATCACGTCCCGGGGGTCCATCTCCCCGTCGTAGTCATCGTAATCCTCGTAGTCCTCTTCGTAGCCGCCCTCGTCCTCATAGGCATCCTGTTCGTGGAAGCCCAGGCGGGAGGCGGCGTAGCGGGCATGGCCCCGGTCATCGGCCAGAGTCATATCCGCATCATCCTCCTCATCGGGATGCAGTGGGGGCACGTCGTAGCTGGGATCCGGCTGGCTGCGCAGCGGGGGCACCGCCCGGGTGGGCTCCTCCGGGCGAACCGGGGGCACCATGCGGGTGGGCTGCTGGTCTGCCGCGGGCTGCTGGGCGGTCTGCGCCGCCTGCAGCATGCTGGACAGGGTATTCTGCAACAGAATCCGGTCGGAGCCACACTCGCTGCACCACACACCGCTTTCCTCACGGGGATGGAAGGCGCCGCAGGCGCAGTACCAGCCCTGATCCAGCACCTGGGGCACAAACTGCAGCCCCTCCTTGCCGGTGCGCTCGCTCAGCTTTTTGGCCAGATCCTCCGGCAGCTTTTTGGGCGCGGGCAGCCGGGTACGCACAAAACCGGTCAGATCCTGCACGGTACCGTCGGCCATATAGGCCTCGATCAGATCCACTTCCACGCTGCCCACCGGAGCCTGGCTGATGTAAACCGCATCGTCCGAACCGAACACCTGACCGCCAGCCGCGTTCAGGCCCTGATATTCAAAGCGATCCTGGCAGACTACGGTGCCGGTGCGATCCTTGCACTTGAACTCCACCAGCAGGCCGATGACCGGCTGGCTGGAAATATTTTTGAAGGACAGGCAGACCGCGATGTCGCCGCTCTGGTCGCCCTTCAGCAGCTCCACCTTCACAAACTGGATGGGGCTGCCCTTGGTGTAATAGTTTGCACGGGATTGGGCCAAAAGGTCGAAATTCTCTTCCATAAGAGCGTCACTCCTTTTCTGTTACACAGAGCCTTCGGGCTTGCTGCCCTCGTCCGGCTGTTCCGGCATGGGCTTCGCCGGCTCGGCGGTTTCTGCCATTTCCGCGGGCTGAGCGAGCTCTGCAGCCTGTGCGGGCTCAGCGGGCTGGGCAGGTTCAGCAGGCGCTGCGGGCTGGGCGGGCTGCTCGGCCTCCGGCAGGGTGCCGCCCTCCATCAGGGTCTTGAACTCCTCGCCGGACAGCTTCTCCCGCTTGATCAGCTCGGCGGCCACCACATGCAGCTTATCCATGTTGTCGCTCAGGATGCGGCGGGCTCGTTCATACGCTTCGTCCACAATGTCGCGGATTTCGCTGTCGATCTCGGCGGCGATGGAATCGGAATAGCCTTTGCCCTGGCTGAAATCACGGCCCAGGAAGGTTTCCTCCGGGTCGGAACCGTAGACCACAGGGCCCAGCCGCTCGGAGAAGCCGTAGCGGGTGACCATGCTGCGGGCGGTCTGGGTGGCGCGCTCCAGGTCGTTGGAAGCACCAGTGGAGATATCCTCCAGCACCAGACTCTCGGCCACACGGCCGCCCAGCAGGCTCACAATGCGCTCCTGCATGGCGGTCTTGGTCACATAGCTGGCGTCCTTATCGGGCAGGTACATGGTGTAGCCGCCCGCCTGGCCGCGGGGAATGATGCTGATCTGATGCACCGGGTCGTTGGTGGGGCAGAACCAGCTGGTGATGGCATGGCCCGCCTCGTGATATGCGGTGAGCTTTTTCTCTTTTTCGGTAACCACACGGCTCTTCTTCTCGGGGCCGGCCACCACCTTGATGGAGGCTTCCTCGATTTCCTTCTCCGTGATGGCCTTCTTGCCCCGGCGCGCGGCCAGCAGCGCGGCCTCGTTCACCAGGTTCTCCAGATCCGCACCGGCGAAACCGGCAGTGGACTGGGCAATGGTTTTCAGGTTCACATCGGGAGCCAGCGGCTTTTTGCGGGTGTGAACCTTCAGGATCTCCTCACGGCCCTTCACGTCCGGCAGGCCCACATAGACCTGACGGTCGAACCGGCCGGGGCGCAGCAGCGCATGGTCCAGAATGTCGGCACGGTTGGTGGCCGCGATCACGATCACGCCCTCGTTTGCGCCGAAGCCGTCCATCTCCACCAGCATCTGGTTCAGGGTCTGCTCGCGTTCATCGTGACCGCCGCCCAGACCGGTGCCGCGCTGGCGGCCCACCGCGTCGATCTCATCGATGAAGATGATACTGGGCGCGGTCTTTTTCGCCTTGTCGAACAGATCACGCACACGGGAAGCACCCACGCCCACATACATCTCCACGAAATCGGAACCGGAGATAGAGTAGAAGGGCACGCCCGCCTCACCGGCGCAGGCACGGGCCAGCAGGGTTTTACCGGTACCCGGAGGGCCCACCAGCAGCACGCCGTGGGGAATGCGGGCACCCAGACTGTTGAACTGACTGGGATTCTTGAGGAACTGCACAATTTCTTCCAGCTCGGCCTTTTCCTCGTCCGCGCCCGCCACATCGGCAAAGGTGGTCTTGCGCTTGTCATCGTTCTGATCCTTCACCTTGGCGCGGCCCACATTCATGATGTTGCCGCCCTGGTTGCCCTTGAACATCACATAGAAAATGAAGATCATGCTGCCCACCATGACCACCATCATCATGATGTCCCACACGGGCACGCTGCTCTTCACAGGGGTGTAATCCTGATACATGGGTGCATCGGGATGGGCCTCATTGTAGGCCTGAACGTAAGGCTGCACCTCTTCATAAAAGATGCTGAAATAGGGCACGCGGTATTCCACCTGCCAGATGCCCTCACCGCTGGGCAGCTGATCCACAGTTTCCTTGGCATCGGTGGTGCTCTGGCTCTGGCTGCGGATCAGATCAAACATACCGCCCTGGGTCAGCTGGCCGCGGCCTGCAGGCTGCTTGCCGGTATCCACCGCGTTAGAAGGCAGCTCCACGCTGCCCTCCACCAGTGCCAGCTTGATGTCGCCGGTGTTCAGGTCCATCTCGAAACCGACCACCTGCTGGGACTGGAAGTAGCTGAGCACCCGGGAGTAGCTCATGGTAGTGGTGGAGGTGTTCATCAGGCTCCACAGATTCAGAGCCAACACGCTCAGCGCCAGCAGCACGACGATGATCATGCCGTTGAATTTTGGTTTACGCTGCAAAGACTTCATCTCCTATTCCGCACGGGGGCCCGGCCGCGTTTCGGCCGTTGCTTCGCGCCCCCGTGCGCATGTTATTTGGTGTATACTTCGGGCTTCAGAATGCCCACATAGGGCAGGTTGCGGTACTGCTCGTCGTAGTCCAGGCCATAGCCCACCACGAACTCGTCCGGCACCTCGTAGCCCACATAGTCCGCCTGCAGATCCACCTTGCGGCGGCTGGGCTTATCCAGCAGGGTGGCAATACGGATGCTGGCAGGGTTGCGGCCCTGCAGGAGCCCCTTCAGATAACTCAGGGTCATGCCGGAATCCAGAATGTCCTCCACGATCAGGATATCCTTGCCGGACAGATCCTGATCCAGATCCTTCACGATCTTCACCACGCCACTGGTTTTTACGCCGCTGCCGTAGGAGGAAACGACCATAAAGTCGATGGCGCAGGGCAGATCGATGCAGCGCATCAGGTCGGCCAGATAGACCACGGCGCCCTTCAGCACGGTGACCAGCAGCAGGTTCTTGCCCTGATAATCTTTGGTGATCTGGGCGCCCATCTCGGCGCACTTGGCTTTCAGCTGTTCTTCGGTGAGTAATACCTGCAGGATATCGTTGCTCTGACTCATTGTTTGTTCACTGCTCCTTGTTGGTTGGTTCCAACGGACGGATCACCAGGATACGGCTGGTGGCAGCTGTGGGGGCATACCCCTGGGCCACACCACCGCCCCACAGCCAGATCACCTGGCTGCCCTGGGCCAGAAGGGGCGCCAGCGCACGCTGTACGCCGGGAATTCCCGCCTCGTTGAAGTATTTTTTCAGGCTCTTGCTACCGCTGCGCCCCGCCGGATGGAACCGGTCGCCCGGCTGGCGGGTACGCAGAGACAAACTACTCCTTATTTTATCATAATCCACACAATTGGTTAAGCCCTTTTTCCGGCCCGCGGCAAATTTTTTGATTTGTTCACATTCTTCGCCCTCGGCCAGCTCCAGCCGCAGCCGATAGCCGCCGGGCAGGCGGTATTCCCCCGGCCTGGCGAGTCGGGGCGGATCCGGCTGCTCTTCGGTGCTCTGTGCCCAGCGCAGAACGCCGGCACACCGCTCGATCCGCACACCGCCAGCCAGCTGAGCCGCCCGGCTGCGGCCTTCGAGCAGAGCCTCCAGCTTGGGCAGATCCGCCTGACGCAGCGGGGCTTTTTCTTCCACCAGACAGCGCAGCGCCTCGGCCCGAAGCACCGGGTCCGCCTCCAGCAGGATCTTTGCGCTCCAGCCGTCGCCGCAGCGGGCCGTTTGCAGCAAGTGTTCCCCCTCACGGCGAAAATATTGCAGCCAGCCCTGAGCTCTGCTGCAATATTCCCCCAGTGCCCGCTGGGCTTCCGGGTTGATCTGCTCCAGCTGGGGCAGCACCTGATGGCGAATTCGATTGCGGGAATACGCACTGTCTGCGTTGGTCTCGTCCAGCACAAAGGGAGTGCCGGTGGCCCGGCAATAATCCTCGGTTGCATTTCGTGGCAGCTCCAGCAGCGGCCGGATATAGGGCTCCCGCACCGGCGGAATACCCGCCGCGCCAGCCAGCCCGGTTCCCCGGGCCAGCCGGAACAGTAGCGTTTCCGCCTGGTCGGTAAGGGTGTGGGCGGTGGCGATCTTCACCGCCGGATCTTTTTTTGCCAGCTGCTCAAAAAACGCATAGCGCAACTGCCTTGCCCACTCCTCGCTGCGTCGTTCGGTCTGCCGGCCGGCATGATGGCAATGCAGCAACACGCCTTCTTTTGTACAAAATTCAGCCACAAAGGTCTCGTCGTTCTCTGCCGCGTCCCGCAGGCCGTGGTTCACATGGGCCGCCTCCCATGTGATGCCCAGCTCCCGGCCCCGGCGCAGAAAAAAGCGCAGCAGGGCCATGGAATCCGCCCCGCCGGACACCGCCGCGATCACCCGGTCGCCGGGCTGCAGCATGTTCCGGCTGCGGATGCTCTCCAAGACCTGCTCCTCAAAGGCGGCGGCGCTCATCGGCTCATCCCGCATGGTTGTAATCCACGTTCACGAAGCGGGTGTGCGCGCCGTCCCAGCCCAGATCCACCTTGCCGGTTTCGCCGTGACGGTTCTTGGCGATGATGCACTCGGCGGTGCTGGAATCGCTCTCCTCCAGGCTTTCGCCGCTCATGGAGGTGTAGTAGCCCTCGCGGTACAAAAACAGTACGATGTCGGCGTCCTGCTCGATGGAACCGGAGTCACGCAGGTCGGACAGCTGGGGCCGGTGGTCGGATCGGCCGCTGCTCTTCTCCGCCGCACGGGACAGCTGAGACAAAGCGATGACCGGCACATTCAGCTCCTTGGCCATGATTTTCAGATTTCGGGTAATATCACTGATTTCCTGCACACGGTTTTCGGTGCGCTTGCCGCTGGTCATCAGCTGTAAGTAGTCGATGACCACCAGCCCGATGGGGGTCTTTTCCGGGTCCTGATTGATCTTGCGGATCTTGGCCTTCACCTCCGGGATGGTGATGCCGGAGGTATCGTCCATAAAAATGGGCACATCGTGCAGCACGTCCATGGCGTGGGCCAGATCGTCCCAGTCGTTGCCGCTGAGCGCACCGGAACGGAAGGAGTGGCTGTCCACGCCGGCCTCGGCGGAGAGGATACGGTTGGTCAGCTGCTCCTTGCTCATTTCCAGGCTGAAGATGGCCACAGGAATATGGCTCTTTTTGGCCACGTTGGTGGCGATGTTCAGCGCAAAGCTGGTCTTGCCCATACCGGGGCGGGCGGCCAGAATGATCAGGTCGGACCGGCCCAGGCCGGTGAGGATGGAATCCAGATAGGTAAAGCCGGTGGGAATACCGGCGTATTTGTCCTTGTTGGGGCCCGCGATCTTCTGCAGGGTGGCCATGGTCTCCAGAAACGCGTCGGACAGCTTGGTCAGCTCCTCCCGCTTCTGGTTGGAGCGGATGTCGGTCAGTCGCTGCTCCACACTCTCCAGCAGCATATCCGCGTCCGGCTGGGCGCTGGACTGCTTGAGGATGTTCTGGGCCAGCTGCATCACCTGACGGGTGAGGTATTTCTCCTCCACAATGCGGGCGTAGGCGCCGAAGTTGCTGATGGAGGGCACCACCTCGCCCAGACGGGCAATGTAGACCTTGGCGGCCTCCATGCTCTCGAACACGCCGGTGGAGGCCACCGCGTCGATCAGGGTCACCGCGTCCAGCTGCTCGGTGCCGGAATACAGCTCCACCATCTGGCTGAAGATCTCGGCGTTCTGGCGGGAATAGAACATTTCCGGCTTGAGGGTATTGATCAGCGCGGGCATCACCCGTTCGCTGTCCAGCAGAGCGGCGCCCAGCACCGACTGCTCCGCTTCCATATTATACGGCTCGGCCAGATTCATGCTGTCCAGTTCAAAATTTGTATCCTGCATCAGGCATCGTTCCCTTTCGCTACGGTTGGTTTTTCAGTCAGCGTCGCTCCACATGGAATGGAGTGCATCCTGCTTTGCTGTTTTCAGCAAGCAGCGCCCAGCGGGCGCGGCCTTCGGGGCCATTCTTCCCCATGACCGCCCCACTGGGCGCAGCGGTTCCGCTTTTTACTGCTCCTCAACCTTCACCTTGAAGGTGCTGGTCACGCCGGGGTGCAGCTTCACAGTGGCGTTGGTGGTGCCGAACTCCTTGATGTCCCGCTCCAGTTCCACCTTGCGCTTGTCGATCTCGGTGCCCACCATCTGGCTCAGGTGCTGGGCCACCTCCTTGGAGGTGATCTTGCCGAACAGGCGGCCGCCGTTGCCCTTGCTCTTGATCACAACGGTCTTGTCCTTGATGGTGGCGGCCAGCTGCTGGGCAGCAGCCAGGGCCTCGGCAGCATGATGCTCCTTGGCTTCGTTCTTGGTGCGCACCAGATTCAGTGCGGTGGCGTCCGCCTCGGCGGCCAGGCCGCGAGGGAACAGGAAGTTGCGGGCGTAGCCGTCCGACACTTCGTGGATTTCATCCTTTTTGCCGATGTTCTTCACATCCTGCTTCAGAATAACCTTCATTGGTATCTCTCTCCTTATGTGCGCGGCACCCGCTTGCAGGCGCCGCGTATTTTGGCCGGCCGCAGGGCCGGGTTTATCGTTTCTTGCCGGAGCGCCCCTCTTCCTCGGCCTGCTCCTGCCGGTAGCGGGCAATGGCCTGACGGATGCGCTTTTCGGCTTCGTCGATGGTGGTATCCTTCATCTGGGCACCGGCCATGGTCAGATGACCGCCGCCGCCCAGCTGCTCCATGATGACCTGCACGTTCACGGCGCCCATGCTGCGGGCGGAGATGTTCACCCCGCTGCCCTGCTGCACGGCCACAAAGCTGGCTCCCACCCCCTGGATGGTGAGCAGATCGTTGGCCGCCTGAGGCACCGCAACCGCCATGTCCGGCGGAAGCTCGCCGGATACCGACACCGCACAGCCCATATAAATATCGGCGTTTTCCACCAGATTGGACTTGGCGGTGTATTCCTGCAGGCTGGAGTTGAACAGCAGCTTCACCCGCTCGGTCATGGCGCCCATACGGCGCAGATAAGCAGCCGCCTCAAAGGTACGCACGCCGGTGTGAATGCCGAAGTTGCGGGTATCCAGCATGATGCCGGCCAGCAGCGCCTCGGCTTCCAGCGCGGTGGGGCGGGCATTTTCCGCCTCCACATACTGCAAAAGCTCGCTCACCAGCTCACAGGTGGAGGAAGCATAGGGCTCGTGGAAGAACAGCACCGCGTTGTCGATGTGTCCCACGGCCTTGCGGTGGTGGTCGATCACCGCCACCTGGCGGCATTTGCGATACACATCGCCGCTTTCCAGCAGGCCTTTGATGTGAGTGTCCACCACCAGCAGCAGGGTGTTGTCGGTCATGCCGTCCAGCGCCACTTCCGGCGAGATGAAGTCCTCGCCCAGGCCCGCGGCCTGGAATTCGTCCAGCACGCTCTGGGCCAGTGTTGCATCCCGCCGCACCACGATGGCAGCCGGCGCGTCCAGCGCCTTGCAGATGCGCAGCACACCGATGGCCGCGCCCACGCAGTCCAGATCGCTCATCCGGTGACCCATGATGAGCACACTGTCCGCCTGACGGATCAGATCGCACAGGGCCTTGGCCACGATGCGACTCTTGACCCGACTGCGCTTTTCCACGCTGCGGGACACACCGCCGTAGAAGGCAAAGCCCTCGGGGGTTTTCACTGCCGCCTGATCGCCGCCCCGGCCAAGGGCCATGTCCAGCGACTGGCGGGCCATCTCCTCGCACTGGCGCAGGGTGTCGCCGCCCCGGCCTACGCCAATGGACAGCGTCACGTTCACTTCGCCTTCCAGCGCACGGATCTTATCCAGCACATCGAACTTTGCCGCCACCATTTCCTTCATGTGGCGCTCCTCCACCACCGCTATGTAGCGGGCGTTGCTCACCCGCTGCAAAAAGCCGGTGGTGCGGCCGATGTAGTTCTCCAGCACCCGGTTGATGCCTTCCAGCACCCGGGCCTTTTCCGAGTCCTTCAGCTCGGCCAGCTGTTCGGCGTAGGCGTCGATCTCGATGATCATATAGGCCGGACGGGTGGCGTCGTATTCCGCCGCCCGCTGGCGCAGGTCGGTCTCGTCCACCAGATACAGCACCGTGAGTGCCTCACGCCCGGAGGTTACCGACGCAAAAATATTGTATTTGCGGCCCTCGTGCTCCAGCACCTGGCCGGCGGGCTCGCTGCACTGGTGCAGATCCAGCCCGCAGAGCACCTTGCCCACCGGAGCAAGCAGACGGTCCTCGTCTGCCAGAATGCGCTGGCGGAAGGCGCTGTTGTACCACACAAGAGTCTTGCCGCTGAGCAGGGCCACCGGCAGCGCCGTGGTGCCCAGACTCAGCTGTACCTGGCTGTTTTCAAAGCTCTCGCACTGCAGCGCCCGGGCAAGACCCCGGCGCAGCCGCCCTGCAAGGAAAAACAGCACCAGAACCAGAACGGCCAGCAGCGGGATCAGCACCCACAGCAGCCGGGGTTCCAGCAGGCCCACCAGAACGGTGAGCAGCGTGCTCAAAACCAGAAGCCCGGCGGTGTAGACCTCCAGTGTGAAACGTGGTTTCAGATCCATGGCCCAACAGCCTCCTTTGCGTTTGGGGTCAGACCTCCATGAGGATGGGCAGGATCATGGGGCTGCGCTTGGTCTTGCGGTAGATATAAGAGGACAGCGCCTCCCGCACGCGGGTCTTTACGCTGTTCCAGTCGCGCACATTTTCTGCGGCGCACCGCTCGAAGCACTGGCTCACCAGCCGGCGGGCTTCGTCCATCAGCTGCTCGCTCTCGCGCACATACACAAAGCCGCGGGAAACCAGATCCGGCCCGGCCATTACCTGACCGGTGCGGGAGTTGACCGTGGCCACCACGATAACCAGACCGTCCTCGGACAGATGACGGCGGTCCCGCAGAACCACGTTGCCCACGTCGCCCACGCCCAGGCCGTCCACCATTACGGCGCCGGCAGGCACCGGCTCACCGGTGGAAAGGCTGTCGGCCGAGAGGATGATGTCCTGCCCGATCTCGGCGATGTGGATGTTCTTGGGGGGGATGCCCAGCTTTTCGGCGGTGATGGCATGCTTTTTCAGCTGCTTGTACTCGCCGTGCACCGGCAGGAAGTATTTGGGCGCCGCCAGCGTGAGCATCAGCTTCTGCTCCTCCTGGCAGGCGTGGCCGGACACATGCACATCATACATGGATTCGTAAATGACCTCCGCGCCCAGCAGTAACAGACCGTTCACCACCTTGGTGACCATCTTTTCATTGCCGGGGATGGGGGTGGCGGAGATGATGATGAAGTCGCCGGGGCCCACGCGCACATTCCGGTGGCTGGCGCTGGCCATGCGGGACAAGGCGCTCAGCGGCTCGCCCTGGCTGCCGGTGGTGATCAGCACGATCTGCTCCGGCGGGTACTTGTTGATCTGCTCCAGATCAATGAGCACGCCCTCCGGCGCATGCAGATAGCCCAGCTCCAGGGCCATCTGGGTGTTGTTGGCCATGCTCCGGCCGGACACCGCCACCTTGCGGCCGTTTTCCACCGCCAGATCAATGATCTGCTGTACACGGTAGATGTTGGAAGCAAAGGTTGCAATGATGATGCGCTGTTTGTCCGCCCGGCGGAACAGGTTGGCAAAGCTGTCGGCCACCTTGTGCTCGGTGGCGGTAAAGCCCGGCCGCTCGGCGTTGGTGGAATCGCTCAGCAGGGCCAGCACACCCTTTTTGCCGTATTCCGCAATGGTCACCAGATCGGTGGGCCCGGCGGACAGCGGGGTATAGTCAATCTTGAAGTCGCCCGTCTGGATGATCACGCCCGCCGGGCAGTCGATGGCCAGAGCCACCGCATCCGGGATGGAGTGGTTCACATGGATGGGCTCGATGGTAAAGCAGCCCAGCTTGAACTTGTGGCGGGGATGAATCTCCACCAGCTTGGTGCGGCCCAGCAGATTGTGCTCTTCCAGCTTGTTCTTGATCAGGCCGATGGTCAGCTTGGTGGCATAGATGGGCAGGTTCACCTGCTTGAGCAGGTAGGGCAGCGCGCCGATGTGATCCTCATGGCCGTGGGTGATTACCACGCCCTTGATCTTATCCTTGTTCTGCACCACATAGGTGAAGTCCGGAATGACCAGGTCGATGCCGAACATGTCGCTGTCCGGAAAAACCAGGCCGCAGTCCACGATGAGCATGTCTCCCTGGCACTCATACAGGGTGATGTTTTTGCCCACTTCACCCAGACCGCCCAGAGGAATAATGTGCACCGGCACAGCCTCTTCCTGCTTATTGTGATTTTTGGCAGCAGGCTTGCGGCCCCGGGAATAGAAGGGGCGGCGGCGCTGAGCAGGCTGCTGCGTGCCGGCATTCTCGGCTTTGGGCGCGGCCGGCTTATGGGCAGCGCGCGGTTTTTTGGGCTCTTTTTCCTTCGTGTTTTTCTGTTGAGTCATAGATCTCCTCCGTAAAATTGCGTACGCCGGAAAAACCCGTTTCCCGTTACGATGCGAAAACGGCCGGGCGCACGATGGTTCAGTTTGAAAATGCTTGTGGTGTTGGGCACGACGGGTCCATTTGTTCAATGCGACCGGGCCCCGGACGGATCACGCACACAGAGCGGCGGCGACGGGCCGCTGCTCGGCCAAGGTTGGCAAACTTCTCCAACCTAAAGTTAGTTTTATTATACCCTCTTTGTATGCTTTCTGTCAACAAAGCGGAGCAGGCAGGGCAAAATAATGCGGGCAGGGCTTTTCCGGGGCAATCCCGCACAATTCCAGGTGGTGGAGCGCGCCGGAAGCACCCGCTTTGAAATGTGCGGTGTTGCCCCAAGTATGGGCCGACCAATCCCCTCTTACACTTGCCGCCCGGGAGCAAAACCGGTATAATGGTGCCATTGGGCATTGACCGGCTATTGGTTTCCAAACAAAGCCGTGCCCGGAACAGACAGCCCGCCTTCCCGCGGACAGGAGGACAGCATGAAACAGATTGAAATCTTTACCGACGGTGCCTGCAGCGGTAACCCCGGCCCCGGCGGCTGGGGCGCAGTACTGCGCTATAAACAGTATGAAAAGGAGCTTTCCGGCGGCGAGGCCGAAACCACCAACAACCGCATGGAGCTCACCGCCTTCATCCGGGCGCTGGAACAGCTGAAGGAGCCCTGTGAAATTACCCTGTGCAGCGATTCCAAATATGTGATTGACGGGCTGGAAAAGGGCTGGGCCAAGGGCTGGCGGGCCCGGGGCTGGAAAAAGAGTGACAAATCCCCCGCCCTCAACCCGGATCTGTGGGGTCGGCTGCTGGAGCTGTGTGAAGGGCATGTGATCCACTATAAATGGATCAAGGGCCATGCCGGTCACCCGGAGAACGAACGCTGCGACCGGCTGGCCGTGGAGCAGAGCAAGAAGTACGGCGGCCGCCAGACCTGACGGCTGCTTCCAACAAAAAGGAGCAACGAATTATGAGCGATATTTTATTCCCCGGCAACGATTTTTCCACCTTTGAAAAGCAGGACAAGGTGCTGGTGGGCGTATCCGGCGGGGTGGACTCCGCGGTATGCGTGCACATCCTGCGGGAGCAGGGCTTTGCGGTAACCGGTGCGGTGATCCGCTTCTCCCCCGCCCACGACAAGGCGGTGGAGGAAGCCCGGAAGGCGGCCGCCGCTCTGGGCATTCCGCTGGAGGTCATCGAGGCAGGCGAGGAGTTCGAGCGCCAGGTGGTGGAGCCCTTCTGCCAGGCCTACTGCGCCGGACGCACCCCCAACCCCTGCGTGCTGTGCAACCCCACCGTAAAGTTCAAGCTGCTGGCCGCCCGGGCCGACGAGCTGGGCATCCCCTTCATCGCCACCGGCCACTACGCCCGTGTGGAGCAGACCGCCGCCGGCCAGTACCACATCGCCCAGCCCGCCAGCGTGGCCCGGGACCAGAGCTACATGCTCTACCGCCTGGGGCAGGATATTCTGGCCCGGCTGTGCCTGCCGCTGGGAGAGTTTGAGAAGGAGGACATCCGCCAGATTGCCCGCGATCTGGGCCTGCCCTGCGCCGACAGCCCGGACAGCATGGAAATCTGCTTCATTCCGGACGGCGACTACGCCGCCTTCATCCGGGGCCGGGGCCTTGCGGACAAGGCCGGCCGTTTCATCGCGCCGGACGGGCAGGATCTTGGCCCCCACAAGGGCGTAATGCACTACACCCTGGGCCAGCGCAAGGGTCTGGGCCTTGCACTGGGCAAGCCCGCCTTTGTGAAGGCCATTCGGGAGAACGGCGACGTGGAGCTGGGCTGGGCCGGTGAGGAATTCTTCTCCGGCATGACCCTGCGTGACGTATGCTGCGCCGCCGGGGGCGAATTGCCCGCCGGGGATTATCTGGTGAAGATCCGCAGCGCCTCCAAGCCCGTGTCCTGCCATTACGACGGCAAGGGCGCCGTGCGCTTTGAAGAGCCTGCCCGCGCCCCCGCTCCCGGTCAGAGCGCCGTATTCTACGGCGGCGGCCTGGTTCTGGGCGGCGGCTTCATCGACCAGATTCTGGAGTAATCTCCCCAGAGCAGACAACACAAACAAAAAGCAGCCCTCTGCCGGAACACCGTGCAGAGGGCTGCTTTTTTGCGTTTTTGTTTATTTGTTTTCTTCGCTCTTGTCGTTCTTGGGCCCGAGACGGCGGCGAATGTCGTCGATGATCTCCGGGCAGACAAACTCGGAAATATCACCGCCCATGGTGGCCACCTCCCGCACAATGGAGGAGGAAAGATACATGTACTGAATGTCGGTGGTCATGAACATGGTCTCCAGTGTGGGGCAGAGCTTCTTGTTGGTGAGCGCCATCTGGAATTCGTATTCAAAATCGCTCACCGCACGCAGACCCTTGATCAGGGTACAGGCCCCCACATGGGAGGCGTAGTCCGCCAGCAGGCCGCCGAAGAAATCCACCCGCACGTTGGGCAGGTCTTTGGTCACCCGGCGGGCCAGCTCCACCCGCTCGGCGGGGGTAAAGGCGGTGTTGCTCTTGGCGTAGTTCACCAGAATGAGCACGATCACCTCGTCGAACAGGCCCGAAGCCCGGCGGATGATGTCCAGGTGGCCCTTGGTGATGGGATCAAAGCTGCCGGGGCAGATGGCGATGCGTTTTTCCATAAAGCGTTTTTCCTTTCCGCTGTGGGCCGCTGGGCCCACTGTTGGCCATTTTCCCGCCTTGCTGTTCGGCGGGCGCCCTTAAGTATACCCCCGGAAAAGCGGCCTTGTCAATCACATTTTTGCCGCCTTTCTTCTCCCGTCATTCCTGTTCACACAGCTCGCTGAGCTTCTGATAAAAGGGGGTATTGTCCAGTGTGGCGAAGTAATCCATGGGGGTCTCAGCCCGGCGGATCACCTCGTGGCTGCCGTCCTCATGCAGCAGCACCTCGGCGCTGCGCAGCTTGCCGTTGTAGTTGTAGCCCATGGAGAAGCCGTGGGCGCCGGTGTCGTGGATCACCAGCACGTCACCGATGCCGGTCTCAGGCAGGGCCCGGTCGATGGCGAATTTGTCGTTGTTTTCGCACAGACCGCCGGTCACGTCATACACATGGTCGCAGGGCTCGTTTTCCTTGCCCAGCACGGTGATGTGGTGGTACGCACCGTACATGGCCGGACGCATCAGATTGGCGGCGCAGGCATCCAGACCCAGATAGTTTTTCTGGATATGCTTTTCGTGGAGCACAGTGGCCACCAGATGGCCGTAAGGGGCCAGCATGAACCGGCCCAGCTCGGTGAAGATGGACACATCGCCCATGCCGGCGGGCACCAGAATCTCCTCGAACTTTTTGCGCACACCTTCACCGATGGCGGCAATGTCGCTGGCGGGCTCCTCAGGGCGGTAGTCCACACCCACGCCGCCGGATAGATTGATGAATTTGATCTTTGCGCCGGTGGCCTTGTTCAGCCGCACCGCCAGCTGGAACAGGATTTCGGCCAGCGCCGGGTAATAATCATTGCTGGTGGTGTTGCTGGCCAGGAAGGCATGGATGCCGAACTGTTTGGCCCCCTTCTTCATCAGCTTTTCGAAGGCGGAAGCCATCTGCTCTTCAGTCATGCCGTATTTGGCTTCGCCGGGGTTGTCCATAATGTCGTTGCCCATGCTGAACACGCCGCCCGGATTGTAGCGGCAGAACACGGTTTCCGGCACACCGGCCACCCGATCCAGAAATTCCACATGGGTGTAGTCGTCCAGGTTGATGTAAGCACCCATCTGGCAGGCCTTTTTCATGTCCTGCACAGGGGTCACGTTTGAGGAGAACATCACATCCTGACCGGTAAAACCGCAGGCTTCACTGAGCAGCAGCTCGGTGTAGGTGGAGCAGTCCACCCCACAGCCCTCCTCCTGCAGAATCTTTAAAAGCGCCGGGGTGGGCGTGGCCTTCACGGCAAAATATTCCTTATAGCCCTCGTTCCAGGCGAAGGCCGCGTTCAGGCGGCGGGCATTTTCCCGAATGCCTTTTTCGTCGTAGATATGAAAGGGCGTGGGCACGTCCTCAATGATCCTCTGGGCCTGTTCCAGGCTGATGAACGGATGCTTTTGCATGGTGGTCTTTCTCCCTTTCCCACGGGCTGTTCGCCCGGTTTGATTGCGCAGTGTTTATTTTAGCACAGTATAACACAAAAGGGGCCAGCCGCGCAACGACATGTTTTGCAGGCAGCAAAAAAGCCCTTCAAACGAAACGTTTGAAGGGCTTTGACCATGGAGCTGCTAAGCAGATTTGAACTGCTGACCTCATCCTTACCAAGGATGCGCTCTACCGACTGAGCTATAGCAGCAAGATGGCGACCCGGATGGGGCTCGAACCCACGACCTCTAGCGTGACAGGCTAGCGTTCTAACCAACTGAACTACCGGGCCATCTTTTGCGTTGCCTTGTGGCGACTTTTAATATTATACAGACAGTTCCCGCAATTGTCAACCACTTTTTTAAAAATTTTTTCAGGATTTTTTCAGCGGCTTTTTTCGCCCAAAAAACAGCGGCGGACGAGGTCTTTTCCCCGCCCGCCGCATGCCCTTTTGCGCTGTTACTGAACGCGTTCCAGCAGACCGCACCCGGCCAGCAGCCGCTGATACTCCAGCAGCATGGCCCGGTTTCCGCCGCCCAGCTCGGCAATGACCTGATCCGCCACCCGGCCGCAGCTGCGCGCACCGTCGATGTAATAGGCACACAGTGCCTGCTGCATCTCCCTGTCCGGCTCGGCTTCATAACGGCGGTCGTACTCCCGCACCAGAGTCAGCTTGTCCGGCTCATCCAGCATCCGCTTTTCCAGCGATTCCAGCGGGTCGCCAAAGAGGCGGCGGTACACCGGCCCCTCCTCGGCCCACTGCATCCGACCGGGCAGCAGGGCGTTCAGCCTTGCCAGCGGCTTTTCCGGATCCAGCCCCGCCTGCTGGCACAGCCGCCGGGCTGCCTCGGTGTAAAACTCCTTCAGCGCGCCCAGCTGGGCCGCCAGCTGTTTCGGGTCGCCGTGCTCCAGCATGGCCCGCCGGGTGATCCCCTCCATCCGGGCCATGAGCCGGGTGCACTGGTGGTTCAGAATCAGCCGGGCATCCCGCTTTTGCAGGTTGCACAACGTATAGGCATACACCGCCGCCAGCACGGTGGAAAACTTGAGCACGTTCATGTCCATTCGCTCGATGGTATCGGCGCTGGTGTGGTAGTATTTGTCCGGCCACTGGCCCAGCATGATGCTGGGGATGCCCACCTGCGGATCGCTCAGGATAAAGTGGTCGCTGCCCAGCCCGAAGGGCACCGCGTCGGTGCGCACGTTCTGCAGCAGCAGATCCTCCCGGCTGTTCACCTCCTGCTTGACCTCCTGCAACAGCAGGGTGGCCAGATCCCCCTCAAAGCCAGGCATGGCAAAGGGCAGGCCGGTCACGGTGATGGGGCCGGTGGTGTCTTCCTGTTTGGCGCCGATCATGTCCAGATTGATGCCCGCGGTATAGAGGGTTTTGTCCCGCCCGTCGTTCAGGTAATTGTAAGTACCGGTGAACTCCGGCACCAGAATCATGCGGATGGTCTTTTGCAGCGGCGGCAGCTGGCCCGCCTCCACGGCCGCGTGGATAGCCGCCATCAGGGTCATGGCCCCGGCCACGCCGGAAGCATTGTCGTTGGCGCTGGCGCAGGGGTGGCACAGATGGGCACACACCAGCACGCTCTCCTCGCTTTCGCCGGGCAGAACCGCTTCCACCACCTCGCTGGTGCCGTTTTCCAGTCTGGCATCCACATAGGCGTTCAGCAAAAGATAAGGACTTTCGCACTCCCCTTTTTCAAAGGCCTGCCGCTTCTGGTGGCACAGCTTTTGCAGCCGCAGCGAGGTGCGGGGCGACACCACAAACCCGAAGGCCTGCCGCTCGCCGGGGGTATGCTCCCACCAGAAGGAGGTGTAGTTCAGCGCATCCAGCAACTCCTCCGGGGTGCGCACATGGGGCGTCTCGTTCAGATAGTCCGACACAATGCCCAGTGCGCCCCGTTTCTGGATGGCCCAGCTGAATTTGTTGATGTGCTGATGGGTAAACAGCACCTTGCCCTCCAGATTCCAGCTCTGGTAAGCGGATTCTTCGCAGCCCTCGGTCATCTCCACCAGCTCCAGCGTTTCATCCCGCCAGTCGCAGGCGCAGCTTTTCTGGATCAGCGAGATGGGCTCCACCGAGTAATCCGCCAGCACAAAGCCCTCCGGCCCGGCAATGCGGCACCAGCCCGCGGTGCAGTTCCATTCCTGGAACAACCGGTAGCTGCCCGCGTAGCCGCCCGCCGGGGCCGGATAATGGAGCACCTGTGCCTGCACGCCCCGGCTGTTCAGCCAGTCGCAGCACCAGTTGGCCGCGGCCCGGAAGCCGCCGCTGGCCTGGATACGGTGGAAGCTGCTCACCTCTTTGACGATCTGATACAGCCCCCGCGTCTGTACCTGCTCCTTCATGATCTTTATGGTATCCTGCATCATCTGCGGCACGCCCCTTTTCGTCGTTTTGCTTCATTATACCACTCCGACGTTCTGATTTCATCCGCTAACGTAAAAAAGCAACCCAGACAATCATACCCTTGCGTTCAACGAGTGGGCATAATTGTCTGGGTTGCTAAAATAAACAAGGCTGTTCTCTGTATCGTTCTGACTGGCTTTCCTGGCGGAACCTCTTTTTTATGATGCCAGCCACAGATCAACACACGCTTGAATACCAGAACGCCAATTGTTTTCATCTGTTGCTTTTTCACACAACATAATGGCGTAATCGAGAAAACGTCGAATATCTTTTGGCTCTGGTTGAGTTTCATAACTGTACGCATTTTCAATAAGGCGCATAAACTGGTCTAATTCCAAGGGGATAATCTTAGACTTCCCACCATACAACGCAATCGAAAGATGGTTTAATCCATAAAAATGCGCTAAAGTTGCTGCGTTGATTGTCGGGGCAATAAAGAGGCAGTAGGTTTCTTTTCCACTTCTCTTTTTCAATTGTCCGTAATGTCGTGCAACAGGCTCTCCCTCAGATTCGTACTGACGTTGCCCGGACTGTAACGTCACTTCTACAGATAAGGCAAAATCATCATAGTCACATTCAATATCCGGCATATTTCCAGCCGCGGTAGACAGCGGTTGCCCTGCATCATCAAAATTAAAGTTGCCTTTGATATTTCCGCCATCAAGCATTGTCATCGCCCGCCATGTGTTATATTCAAGCATTAAGGGGGCGTCATAATATTCATCGGCAATAATTTCATTGAATGTGTCTATAATTTCTGAATATAGAGCATACGACTTTATCTCGGCAACTTGCTTATTGATAACAGCATCTTTGTGCCGCTGAACGATATCATCGCGTAAATCCTTTAGCTCCTCAAGAGTTTTGCCTGCTAGCTCCCTTCTTGTAAAGGAACCAATCCGCATAAGTACATCAACAATATTGGCTTTATTGTCTGTATAGAGAGCAGGCAAATTAGCAGAAAACAGATATCTTTTATAGGCATTCAGGTCATTAACACAAACCGGATCGCGCGGTACTGTCGAAAGAATAAAATCCACTTCAACAATTTTGTCATCAAAAATTGATATGGATCGATTTTTGTGTGAAATAGAGATTAGCCCGGTATATCTCAAATATCGAAAACAGGCATCCGCATAATCTCTCATATTGCTTTTTTGCGTAGCAACAAATTTTTTTAGGCTGGCATCGTGCGTTTCTCTTGTTCTTGTTTTTCCGGCCGCAATCCTGTCTTTGTGTATTTCTAATATTGCTCCTTCCCATATATGATTGACAAAACGCTTATATTGCCCTCTGTTTCGAGATTTTTCCTCTCTGAATTGCAAAACGGAATCTCTTATCGCTTCAAATCTGTGATAGTCTGTCATTTGAACAGCAAATATTTTGAATTCATCAAAAGTGATATATTCCAATTCCCGAACCAGGCGTAAAATTTCCAGATAGGGCCGAATATGAAAAGTTCCTGCAATATTTCTGTTCTCGGAGTGATATGGAGAAGGCAGCTGAAATTTCAATAACTGCCGTAAAAATATCTCCTGTGGGCGTTTTCCATAAATAAAAAAATGCCCTGCTTCAGTTAATGCCACACAGGGATTCAGATCAACAAACCCTAAAGCCTTTGGCGCTCGATTGATTCGATCTCTTGCGCTAAACGCCTTGTCGAAAGGTGATCCTTTTCCTTCAAAGAAATCACTTTGGGCCAATTCGTCCACAAATTTCTCTTGGGTGAATTGATTCCACTGGTTTCCTGAAAACTTTTCAGCTAAAAGTTTTATTTCTGGAATCATCTTGGCAGGTGTCCTAGGCGAAGTAGTAAAGAACAGCAGTTTATTATCAATTCTTGCCACAACGACATCTCCCGTTAATAATTTTTAACAATAATATGCATTTTATCGTTTTTAAACCGATTTTTTATATTAACCGAATAGTTTTTATAATACTCATCAAATATATACTCTCCATATAGCTCTTCCGTTAAGGGCGTTTTTCCTATTACCATCAGAGCACGACACGGCAAATTTCTAAAATCAGCAGCCAAACGCCTATGTTCTGCCTCATCGAAACCGTTCATCATATCGATATTGCCATAATCATTGAACACGCAGTCATACGGCGGATCAAGGAAGATAAAATCATCTGCTGTTGCCATATCGAATATATCATTGTAATCAAGATTAAACAGTTCTGCTCTTTGCAGCAACTCGCTATGCTGTCTCGTTACTAATTTGGTATTTAAATTAGGATAACGGCCAAACGGAACATTGTATTCTCCGCTGTTATTATACCGAATCATACCAGAATATGCCGTTTTGTTAATGAAGAAATATACGGATCCATCTAAAAAGGTATTGTCAGGATGGTTAAACAACTCCCTCATACGATAATATAATGCTTCGTTTGCGTTAGGAACCCTCTCGTCAGGAGTCAGCGCTTTTAATCTCTTGTATTCTGCCTGGTTGACCTCGTATAATTGTTGAAGCGTATCAAGTTGTGTGCGCATAGTTGAATAGTTGTCTCGCAACTGCTGATAAAACGTCATCAACCTGGTATTTGCATCATTGATAATCGAATTATCGGGCTCAAGATAAAAGAAAACAGCTCCACCGCCAAAAAAAGGCTCAATATAGCGGTTAAAATCATTTGGTATATATTGAAGAAAGCGAGGAATTTCCCTCGATTTTCCTCCACGATATTTCAAAACCGGGTTCATCCGTACACCTCGCTTTCTAAAGTTTAAAAAGAAATACTCAAAACAACCCATTTTTATTGTAACACACAAAGTTATCTACTACAACCGTCCATCCAGTTTTTCCACTGGTTCGCTCGCTTTAACAAAACAGGTGCCGGCGTGCCCTGAAAACAACTCCCCCAAAGCATTGCTTCAGGGGAGTTGAACTACGTTTTCAAATGGCTCAGTTGAAGCCGAAGATCTTCTGGCTGATCTTGTAGGCGGTCACCGCAAAAGCACGGCCCACCGGGCTGTTCCAGTTCATGGCCTGCCCCATGATGCCCCGGCGCAGACGATAGTACGCCCAGGGATCGTTCGCCTTGATGTAATCCCACAGCTCCTGCTTTTTGGCCAGATTCTCGGCAGTACCGCTGCGGATCATCAGAATGGAGGAAACCACCGTGATGATTTCCAGATAATTATACAGATACTGGCGCAGGCGGGTGTTCTTGATGCCCTGCAGGCGTACCTGCTTTAACATCAGCTTGTTTACCTTGATCTGCTGATCAATGCGCTTGATCATCACGCTCTCGTTCACGGACTGGTCGTCCCGGCCAATGAAGTAATGGTAGAAATCCACGTTGATGTAGTAGATGCTCTTCACACACTGCATGGGAACATACACAAACAGGTTATCCACATAGAAGGTGTGGCGGGGCAGATCCAGGCCGCTGTCGATCAGCAGCTGGGTGCGATAGATCACCGAGTGCATCAGGATGTACTGGCCCTTGTGGAAGCGGCCCACCTGATCCCAGCCGATCACCTGTTCCTCAGGCAGGGCGTTGGCGTAGCTCATCACCTTTTTATGGCGGGCGCCCACCTTATCGTATACAAAGTTGCTCACCACCAGATCCACTTCCTGGCCACCGTGCACAAAATTACGCAAGGCGCACAGAATCTTGGCATAGGCTTCCTCGTCCACCCAGTCGTCGCTGTCCACAACCTTGAAGTAACGGCCCTGAGCGTTCTTCAGTCCGGCCATTACCGCCGCACCGTGACCGCCGTTCTCCTGATGTACCGCACGCACAATGCCGGGGTACAGCCGTTCGTATTCATCCGCGATGGCGGCGGTATCGTCCTTGGAGCCGTCGTTCACGATCAGGATCTCCACCTCATCGCCGCCGGTGAGCAGAGTATCCACGCAATGGCGCATATAGTTCTGCGAGTTGAAGCAGGGCACTGCGATCGATAACAGTTTCATGTTTCACACACCTTTGTATTGATTTGCCGTCCGCCGCCCGAAAGAAGGGGGGCCGAGCCGGGCCGCAAGCTGATTCTGGTCATAAAATTGACACAATGTTACCTGTATATCATCGCGCGAACGGTGTTCAAAGTCAAGAGAATCCAGCCAATTTATGCGTCTTTTCTCCATTTTTTACAACTTTTACACCAAAACGGCGCACCCCGGAACCGGGATGCGCCGTTTGTTCAGTGTGTGTCGAAAGCGAAAAACTCCCCTGCCCGATCAGCAGGTGGCGCCGCCCTTCATGTGCTTCTGAGCCGCCAGATTTTCCTGCTTGCGGGCCAGAAGCTGGTTGTCCAGCAGCTGGCGCTGCACCTCTTCAAAGCCGATGCGGGCCACGGTGTCGGCAAAGCGCTCGCCGGTGATGCCCTGTTCACGGAACAGCAGAATGGCCTTTTCGATCACATCCAGCACTTCCTGCCGGTCAGTGAACACCTTGTCCAGATAACGGCCCTGAGCCACCTTCTTGCCCCAGCGGCCGCCGATGTAGATGCGGTAACCGTCGATGTGGTCCTCCACCGCCTTGAAGGGGCACTTGCCCACGCAGCGGCCGCAGTGGTTGCAGGCCTCGGGGTCGATGTGAATCTTGCCGTTCTCCATCTTTGCCACGTTGAGGGGGCAGGTTTCCTCGATCTGGCAGACCTTGCAGCCGCGGCACTTGTCCAGCTGAATCTGGGGAATGCGCTGACCGATCACGCCCAGATCGTTCAGATCCGGCTTGACACAGTTGTTGGGGCAGCCGCCCACGGCGATCTTGAACTTGTGGGGCAGCTTGACCTCATGGTAGCCCTTATAGAACCGCTCGTGAATCTCCTGAGACAGATCAAAGGTGTCGATCAGGCCGTACTGGCAGGTGGTACCCTTGCAGGAAACCACCGGGCGCACCTTGCTGCCGGTGCCGCCCATTTCCAGGCCGGCGTTCAGCAGGAACTCCCGCAGGGGCTCGATGTTGGCGAAGGGCACGCCCTGAATCTCCAGCGTCAGGCGGCTGGTCATGGTCACCTCGCCGCTGCCGAACTTCTCGGCGGCCTGAGCCACCACCATCTGCTCGGCGGCGGTGAGCTTGCCGTTGCGGGTGATCACACGGCCGTTGAACTTGTCCGGGGTACGTTTGTCCCACAAAAAGCCCAGAGCCTTCACCCGGGTGACCTCGGCGGGCGATACCTTTGCGCCCACGGTTTCCACCCGCACGTCGTTGAAGAAGGTGGCACCTTCCAGCACCAGTGTGTTGGTATAGCCGTAGCTGCGCAGCCGGTTCTGCATGAAGTAGGCGCGCTTACCCTTGCTGCACACGATCAGCAGTTTGTCGTCCTTATCCAGACCCTCCACCGGGCCGTTCAGAGTTTCCAGCTGCACGAAGGTTGCGCCGTGAACCGCGGGGGCCGGGGCGGCATCCACCACCCGATAGCCCTTGGCCGCGCCCGCCTGATACTCGGCGGGGGTGATGCTGTTGATCTTACCCTCCAGCTTGTTTTCCAGCAGATACACCGCCTGCACAAAGGGATGGATGGCGGTGGAGAAGGGCGGCGCGTAGGCCAGATCCAGATTGTCAAAGTCCTCCAGCGCGGCACCCATGGAGATGCCGGTCACCGCGATGTCCACCATCTTGTCCACCGCGCCGGGGCCCAGCACCTGAATGCCCAGCAGCTTGTGGGTTGCCTTGTCCGCGATGAGCTTGGTGGCAAACCAGGCGGAATCCGGGTAATAATGGGCCTTGTCGTCGCTGACCATCAGGGCGGTGGCCACGTCGTAGCCCGCCTGACGGGCGGCAGCCTCGGTCAGGCCGGTGCGGCCGCAGTTCAGGCCGGGCAGCTTGACCACACCGGTGCCCAGCACGCCGGGGTAACGCTTGTTCTCGCCGGTCAAAGCCAGCGCCAGCGTGCGGCCTTCCATGTTGGCGGAGGAGCCCATGGGCGACCACTGGGCCGCGCCGGTGAGCCGGTTGGTCACCAGAGCGCAGTCGCCGGCGGCGTACACGTCCGGCAGGTTGGTGCGCAGCTGGCCATCCACCGGGATGGTACCCTTGACCATCTCCAGGCCGCTGCCCTCCAGAAATGCGGTGTTGGGTCGGATGCCCGCGCTCACCACCACAACATCGGCAGGCAGGGTGCCCGCTTCGGTTTTCACGGCGGTGACCCGACCATCGCCCAGAATGGCCTGGGCCGCGGTGCCGGTCATCACCCGGATACCGGCGGCCTGCAGCTTCTTGCGGGCAAAGTCCGCCATTTCCGCATCCAGCACGCCGGGCATGATCTGGCCCGCCACGTCGATCACGGTCACACTCAGGCCCTGGGCCAGCAGATTTTCCGCAGCCTCCAGACCAATGAAGCCGCCGCCGATGACCACAGCCTTTTTCGCGGTGTTCTGCTCCAGATAGCCGCGCAGGGCAATGGCGTCGTCCGGGGTGCGCAGCTTGAACACGCCCTGCTGGGCCGCGCCCTCGATGGGCGGAATCACGCTGGATGCACCGGTGGCGATGATCAGAGAATCGTATTCGTAGGTCTCGGTTTCCCCGCTGGTCAGGTTTTTGGCAGTCACGGTTTTGGCCGCCGCGTTCAGGCCCACGGCCTCCCGGCCGGTGAGCACCCTGGCCCCGGTGAGGGCGGTGTACTTCTGCGGGGTGTTCACAATCAGCTCGCCACGGGTTTCGATCAGGCCGCCCACATAGTAGGGCAGGCCGCAGCCCGCATAGGAGATGTCCCGGTCCTTGACCAGAATGGTCACATCCGCGGACTGGTCCTGCCGTTTGATCTTGGCAGCGGCCTTGGTACCGGCGGCAACGCCGCCCAGAATCAATACCTTCATTGCATTTCCTCCTGCTCTCTCAAAACGCCTGACGGATCAGCCGTGGCAGTGACCGCCGCAGCTGTGAGAAGCGCCGTGGCTGCCGCAGTCGTGGCCTTCACCTTCCTCATGGTGGTGATTGCAGGTCACGTCCCCGTTCTGGGGCAGAGTGCCCTGCAGCAGCTGCTCCACCGCCGCATCGGTGCTGCCGGCCGCGCCCGCATACACCGCGATGCCCGCCTGCGCCAGCGCCTGACGTGCGCCGCCGCCGATGCCGCCGCAGATCAGCACCTGCACGCCCTGAGCCTGCAGAAAGCCCGCCAGCGCGCCGTGGCCCTGGCCGTTGGTGTCCACCACCTGGCTGCCGGTAATCTGCTTACCCTCCACCTGATACAGCTTGAACTGCTCGGTGTGGCCGAAATGCTGGAATACATTGCCGTTTTCATAAGTAACTGCGATCTTCATTTTTCTCCAACCTCTTTTACGCAAAGAAACGGTCGTCCGCAGGCAGGCAAGGGCCCCGGTTCGACCGCGCTTTGAAATTTATACTTTTATATTACGCCTTTCGGGGCAGCTTTTGCAACTGACAAAGTCACAAAAGCTGCCCCGAATACGGGCTGCGCCCGCAGCAGGCGCAGAGATTCACTTGTTTGCGGGGGTAAAGTAATATTCCCCCGCTTCGTCCCGGTGGCCGCGCACACCGAACACCCGGTCGATGCGGCCGGAGCGGAACATCTGCTCCGGCGTTTCAAAGGCCACCAGCTGCCCGGCTTCCATCAGGGCGATATGGTGGCTCACCCGCAGCGCCTGCGCCAGATCGTGCAGCACCATCACGATGGTCTTACCCTGCTCGTTCAGCCGCTGCAGCAGGCTCAGGATTTCGAACTGAACCCCCAGGTCCAGATAAGTGGTGGGTTCGTCCAGCAGGATGACCTGTGTGTCCTGCGCCAGTGCCATGGCGATGTAGGCCCGCTGTCGCTCGCCGCCGGAAAGCTCCCGCAGATCCCGACCGCGCCAGTCCTCCACTCCGGCAGCCCGCATGGCCTCGGCCACCTTCTGCCGGTCCTCCGGGCGCATGCGGCGGGAAAGGCCCAGATAGGGAAACCGCCCGTGGGCCACAAGGCTTTCCACCGTGATGGCAGGCACGTCCCGCACCTGGGGCATCAGCGAGGCAAACCGGGCAAACTCCCGTCGGTCGTAATCCCCGGCCGGGCGGCCCGCCGCCAGCACCTGACCGGCGGAAGGGGTCAGCTGCCGTGCCGCCACCCGCAACAGGGTGGTTTTGCCGCAGCCGTTGGGGCCGATCAGGGTGGTGATGCGCCCGGCGGGGATGGTGAGCGACACATCCCGCAGGACCACGCCGCCCTGATAGCCGGCGGTGATATGGTTCAATTCAATCATAGACCCGGCTCCTTTTCTGGCGCAACAGCAAAAACAGAAAAAACGGCCCGCCCAGGAACGACATGAGGATACCCACCGGCAGCTCGAAGGGGGCAAACAGCACCCGACCCAGACTGTCACATCCCAGCACGAAGGCCATGCCCAGCAGTGCCGAAGCTGGCAGCAGAAACCGGTTGCCGCCGCCCACCAGCCGCCGGGCCGCGTGGGGCACCAGCAGGCCCACAAATCCCAACAGACCCGCGAAGCTCACCGCCGCACCCGCCAGCAGGCTGGAGGCCAGAATGCACAGAAAGCGCACAAGGCCCACCCGCATGCCCAGCGAGGAGGCGGTCTCCTCCCCCAGCTGAAGCAGGTCCAGATCCGCCGCCAGAAACAGCGCCAGCACAAAGCCAGCGCCGATGTAGGCGGCTGCCGGCCAAAGCGAGGTGAGCGCCACGCCGGAAAAGCTGCCGGTCATGAAGCCGGTGGCCCCCACCACCTGATCCGGATAGAGCAGGGTGATGGTGTCGATGCCGGCGGAAAGAATGCCGCTCACCGCGATGCCCGCCAACACCAGCGTGACCCGGGAGAGCCCCGCCTTTGCCGCAAGGCCGTAGATGAACAGGGTGGTGAGCAGAGCGCCCAGAAAGGCGGCCGCCGCCATGATTCCCGGCACACCGGGCAGCAGCGTGGCCGCCGCGATGGCAAAAAAACCTGCGCCGGAGTTCACGCCGATCACATTGGGGCTGGCCATGGCGTTGTTCAGCACCCCCTGAATGAGGGCGCCCGCCACCGCCAGCGCAAGGCCCGCCAGCATACAGGCCAGCGTGCGGGGCAGGCGCACATACACGAAGATACGCCAGGTGGTGGAGCCGGTGTCGCCGGTGCAAAGCACCTGCCACAGCTGCCCCAGCGAAAGGGACTGGCTGCCGCTGCACAGGCTGATCACCGCAGCGATCAGCGCCGCAGCCGCCAGCACCAACAATACGGTCAGCTTGCCCTTAGCCGATCTGGCCGGCAAGGTCCGGGTAAAGGATCTTGGCAAGATATGCATAGCTCTCCCCCCAGCGCGCATTGGGCTTGTAGTGGAACAGATCCTTGGGCAGGGTCAGGCAGCGGTCATTCTGCACCGCGGTCAGCTGCTGCCAGGCCGGGTTGTTCTCCACGTTCTGGGCCATGTAGTCCATGGCCTGCTGCTCCGAACCCATGGTGGTGATGAAGATGTAGTCCGGGTCCTCGGCGATGATCTCCTCCAGATTGATGTCCTCCAGAAGGGATTCATGCCGGGCAACCATGTTGTCCGCACCCAGATCCTCCAGCATATAGCCCACCATGTTGTCGGCCCCCTTGGCCTTCACGCCGGTGGAATAGGCACGCAGCAGCAGCACGGTGGGGCTCTCCTCATCCTTCACCAGCTGCCGAATCGAGTCGATCTGTTCTTTGACCGCCAGACCGTTCTGCTCATACAGATCCTGCCGGCCGGTGAACTGGCACAGCTGGGCCAGCATGTCCAGATATTCCTCAAAGGAATCCACCCGGTAATAGGCATGGGTGATGCCCGCCTGAGTGAGGGCCTCGTCCATATCCACCTGGCTGGAGGTGTCCGCATTCATGATCACAAAATCCGGGTCGGCGGCGATGATCTCCTCCAGATTGGGCTCCTTTACGGTGCCGATGATGGCCACCTCCTCGCCCAGATCCATGCCCCGCTCTTCAATGGCATCCTGCGTGGCGCCCACCAGCGTGCCGCCCGCCAGCGTCCAGGTTTCGGCGTAGCTGCCGTAGGTGGCAACCACCCGATCGGTGCTTTCCACCGTGACGGTGTTGCCCACCGCATCGGTGAAGGTGTAAGCCCCTTCGCCCTGACTGGTGCTGCCCGGCTGGGCCTGCTGGGAGACCGCACTTGCTGCCGTGCTGCTGCCGGTGGTACTGCCGTTACTCTGGGCCGTGCCGCAGCCCGCGAGCAGGGCGGCGGAAAGGGCCGCGGCCAGCACAGCCGCGCCGATCTGTCTGCCTGTTTTCATGGTTTGTTCTCCTTTGTACGATCAAAACGTCAGCCAAAAATCTGCCGGGCCACATCCGCCGAACATTTGGCATCCTTCACATAATAATCCGCGCCGATCATCTTTGCGTAATCCGGCGTGAGCACCGCGCCGCCCACCATGATCTTGCAGTCCACGCCCGCTGCACGCAGCGCCTCGATGGTCTGCTGCATGGCGGGCAGGGTGGTGGTCATCAGGGCGCTCAGACCCACCAGCTTTGCACCGTGGCGGCTGGCAGCTTCCACCACCGCTTCCGGCGGCACGTCCCGGCCCAGATCGATCACCCGGTAGCCGTAGTTTTCCAGAATCACCTTCACGATGTTCTTGCCGATGTCGTGGATGTCGCCCTTCACGGTGGCCACCACGATGGGGCCCTTCTTCTCGCCGGAAACGCCCTGCTTTTCGATGGCGGTTTTCACCTCATCGAAGGCAACCTGCGCCGCCGCCGCGCTCTGCAGCAGCTGAGGCAGAAAACAGGTGCCCTTTTCAAAGGCATCGCCCACCTGATCCAGCGCCGGGATCAGCACTCCGTTCACCAGCTCCTGCGGGTCGGTGGTCTCCAGCGCCAGCCGGGCCGCTTCGCCCGCCTGGGCCTTCAGGCCCAGAACCACAGCATCCTTCAGGTCCACCGGCGCACCGGGCTGGGCCGCAGGCTGCACCGGGGCGGCGGTCTGCCCGCCGTAAGCAGCAATATATTCCGCCGCGCCCTCGTCCTGAGCGGTGAACACCCGGAAAGAGCGCACCGCCGCCATCATGGAGGGTTCGTTGGGGTTCATGATAGGCAAGTCCAGTCCGTGGGCCAGCGCCATGCCCAGAAACGCCGTGTTCAGCTGGGGCCGTACCGGCAGACCGAAGGACACATTGGAAACGCCCAAAACGGTTTTCAGGCCCAGCTCTTCTTTCACGGTACGCACCGACCGCAGAGTGTCCCACACATCCTGCTGCTGGGCGCTGGCAGTCAGGGTCAGGCAGTCGATGTACACATCCTCCCTGGGGATGCCCGCCTCCAGCGCCGCATTCAGGATGCGGCGGGCCATCTCCACCCGGTCCTCCGCTTTGGCGGGGATGCCGCTGTCGTTCAGGGTCAGGCCCACCACCGCCGCACCGTACTTTTTGCACAGGGGCAGCACCGCCGCCAGCACCGCGGGCTCGGCGTTCACCGAGTTCACGATGGGCTTGCCGTTGTAAACCCGCAGGCCCGCTTCCAGCACCTCGGGGCGGGTGGAGTCCAGCTGCAGAGGCAGCTCGGTCACGCCCTGAATGGCGGTCACCGCACGGCGCATCATCTCCGCCTCGTCGATCTCGGGCAGGCCCACATTCACGTCCAGAATCTGGGCGCCCGCCTGGGCCTGTTCCACCGCCTGGCCCAGCAGATAGTCCATATCCCCGGCCCGCAGGGCTTCCTTCATCTTCTTTTTGCCGGTGGGGTTGATGCGCTCACCGATTACGGTGCCGGGGCGCACCTTCACCGCCTGCATAGCCGAGCAAACCCAGCTTTCCGGCTGGTAAGCGGCCCGCCGGGGTGCGCAGCCCGCAAAGCATTCCGCCAGTTCCTTTAAATAAGCCGGGCTGGTGCCGCAGCAGCCGCCCACCGCGGCCACACCCAGGCGCTTGTACTGATCCATCTGCTCCCGGAAGTCCGCCGGGTGCAGGTCGTAAAGGCCGGTGGCCGGGTCAGGCAAACCCGCATTGGGCTTTGCGAACACCGGCAGGCGGCAGGCGGCGCAGAGCCGCTCCACCAGAGGCAGGATCTCGGCGGGGCCCAGCGAGCAGTTGATACCCACCGCGTCCGCGCCAAGGCCCTGCGCGGTCACCGCAAAGCTCTCCACCTGACAGCCGGTGAAGGTGCGGCCGGTGGCCTCAAAGGTCATGGAGGCCATCACCGGCAGATCACAGGTCTCCTTCGCGGCCAGGATGCCCGCCTTTACCTCCAGCAGGTCGGTCATGGTCTCAAAGTACACCGCGTCCGCACCGGCGGCGGCGCCCGCCGCCACCACCTCCTTGAACAGGTCGCAGGCCTGCTCGAAGGGCAAGGTGCCCATGGGCTGGAGCATCTCGCCCAGAGGGCCGATGTCCAGCAGGATCTTCGCATCGGTGCCCTCGGCGGCCTTTTTGGCGCACTGCACCGCGGCGGTGACCACCTGGGCCACCGTATAGCCGCAGCCCGCCAGCTTTTTACCGTTGGCGCCGAAGGTGTTGGTGCTGATGAAATTGGAGCCAGCCTCCAGATAGGCTTTGTGGATGCCGGTCACCGCCTCCGGATGGGTCACACTCCACACATCCGGGATCTCGCCGGGCGCAAGGCCCGCCTGCTGCAGCATGGTTCCCATGGCCCCGTCCAGAATCCAGACGCGGCTTTCGTCAAACAGTTTATTGGGCACAGGGTTTGCCCTCCTTTCGTTTCGTACAGGTATCCCGCAGGGCGCAGGTAGCGCAGCCTGCCAGCTTACCCTTCACCGGATGATCCGCCGCGCCGCACAGGGCGGTGATGCTTTTGCCCGGAGTGAGCACACAGCTGGCAGTGGAGCATATCCCCGCCTGACGGCCCGCGTCCAGCCACTGCACAAAGGCCGGCTGCACCGTGATGGGCCAGTCACCGTAGCCGGGAGAAAACCGGCCGGTCAGGTATCGCCCTTCCCGTTCCAGCAGCGCCCGCTGCTCGTTTTCCAGTGCATTCGCCAGCTGCTCCACCAGTGTGCTGGCGGCGGCGTCCAGCACCACGCCGTATGCCATATCGGTGGCCATGGCCCGGCGCAGGGCACCATCCACCCCGGCGCCCAGCGTCACCGCCAGCAGCAGGCCCTCGTCGCAGCCCTGCAGATGGGCGGCAATGTCCCGCCCGGCCAGCAGAGGGGCCAGCCTGTCCGCCGGCAGGCGGCGAACGGCGGCCCGGGGCGCGGCGGTTCGCCACAGCTCGGCGGCGGCTCTGTCCAATAGAGCGTCCACCGCCGGAGGAACCTCCTTGCCCGCGCCGCCCAGATACCGCAGGGCTTCGTCCCGATCCAGCGCCGGGGGCAGCGGCCGGATCACGCCTTTGCCTCCGGCAGCAGATCCCGGATGCCCTCATACACCCGGCGGGCCACCTCGGGATTGTTCATGGCGTAAAGATGCACGCCGTCCGCGCCGCCTTCGATCAGATCCCGCAGCTGCTCAATGGCGTAGTCGATGCCCGCGTCGAACAAAGCGGCCTCGTCGCCGTCGTACCGGCTGATCATCTTGGTGAACCGGGGCGGCAGGCTGGCGCTGCTCAGCGCCACGGTGCGCTGCACCTGCCGGGCGGACACAATGGGCATTACGCCCGCCTGCACCGGGGCCTGAATGCCCGCCTTGCGCACCAGATTCATGAAGCGGTAGTAACGGGCGTTATCAAAGAACAGCTGGGTGACCAGATGCTCCACCCCCGCGTCCAGCTTGTATTTCAGGTTCTCCACGTCCTGACGCAGATTTTCGCTTTCCACATGGCCCTCCGGGTAACAGGCGCCCGCCAGATAGAAGTCGCCCTTGCTCTTTACGAAGGAGGCCAGATCGCTGGCATGGAAAAAGTCCTTGCTGCGGGGAGCGTCGGGGCAGATGTCGCCCCGCAGGGTGAGCACGTTTTCAATGCCCGCTTTCTGCAACGCCTGCACGGTCTCGGCCACCTGTTCGCGGGTGGAGTTGATGCCGGTCAGGTGGGCCAGCGGCTCCACCCCCAGCTCCTGTTTCAGATGCCGGGCAATCTGCACGGTGGAAAGCCCCGCCTTGCCGCCGCCGGCGCCGTAGGTCACGCTGATGTAATCCGGCGAAAGACCGGCCAGCTTTTCCAGCGTGGGATACAGACTTTCGGGCGTGGCCCCGTTCTTCTTGGGCGGAAACACCTCGATGGAAAATACACATTCTTTTTGCCGGAACACCTGCGACAGACGCATAGCTCTAGCCCTCCCCTTCTATTTGCTTTGGTTTGGGCAATACCGCATAATTCCAGGTGGTGGAGCGCGCCGGAAAATTTTTTGTGATATGAATCAAAAAGCGCAGCCAATCCTTGGTGGATTGGCGAGCATTTTTGGAAAATAGCACGGAAAATTTTGGCGCGACACACCGCCTGAGCCGTTAGGCGTGAATTGTGCGGTGTTGCCTTTGTATTACATTAGCAATAACAATTGTTCTATTATAGCATAGATACCGGGCTTGAAAAAGTTTTTTCTTTCTGCCTGCAATAATCCGGCCCGGCTGTGCGTATTCCCTGCAGCAGGCGCAAAAAAACGCCCCCGCCGGGGGATACTAGGCAGTGTGGCGGCCCGGCAGCCTGCATCGGTTCAACACAAGGCAACACCGCGCAATTCCAGATGGTGGAGCGAACCGGAAAATTCCGGCGTAATTGTGCAGTGTTGGCACAAGAAAAAGGAGTTATTTTTATGAAAAAGCTTGCAATCACTCTCACCGCCCTGACTCTGGCCCTGGCGCTGGCCGCCTGCGGTTCCACCGCCGGCAGCTCTTCCAGCACCGCCTCCTCCGGCGCGGCTTCTTCTTCCGCTTCCTCCTCTGCCCAGAGCGGCTCCACCGAGACTGTGGATACCAGCGACCTGACCACCGTGATGGACGCCCTGTTCAACGGCATTGCCGAGGATCAGATGCCCATGCTCATGCCCCAGGAGGACGGCAGCAAATATGCCCCCCTCACCGAGGAAAACTCCGAGCACAACACCGGCGTGGCCATGAGCGCCTATAAAGAGGGGCTCTGCGCTGAAGCCGCCATGAGCGCCCAGGCCCACTCCATCTGCCTGCTGAAGGCAAACAGTGCCGAGGAAGCTGCCAAACTGGCCGAGGACGTGGCCGCGAACGCCAATCCCCGCAAGTGGATCTGTGTGGAGGCCGAGCGCACCGTTGTGGCCTACTCCGGCGACACCGTGCTGCTGGCCATGAGCTACAACGACCTGGCCCAGACCGTTCTGGACAACTTCAAGGCCCAGTGCGGCGAAGAGAATGTGACCGTTGTGAAGGATCAGGCCAGTGCCGACATGGCCATGCCCGAGGGTGGCGACGTGACCTCCGACCCTGTGGCAGCCATGCCTGAGGATGCTTCCGGTGCGCTGTAAACCGGTTGCGGTAAGCTGCGCGGCGGCCGCTCTTGTGCTGGCCGCCGCGCTGGTTTTGTCGCTGAGCACCCCGCGCCGCCAGCCGGACGAAAACGGCATGTATCAGCAGGAGGGCTACTGGGTGCAGTATCTGGGCGAGCGGGATGAAAAGAGCGCTGATTCCTTTGTAAAAAAGGTAAATACCATTCGCGACACTCTTCTCACCGAAGAGAACAAAGTCTACTGCGCCATCATTCCCGATAAATCCCACTACCTGCCGGATGAGGGCTGGCCGGTGCTGGATTTCGACGCCATGGCAAGCCAGGTGCAGGCCGGACTGGACGATTCCATCACCTGGATCGACCTGCGGGACAAACTCACACTGGCGGACTACTACAAAACCGACGCCCACTGGAGGCAGGAAAACCTGCAGCCGGTGGTGGACGCACTGGGCGAAGCCATGGGGTTCTCCCAGGAGCTTTCCGGCTGGGAGCAGCACGCCTTTGACGGCTTCGTGGGCAGCTACGGCAAGTACATCCCCGCCCCGGCCGAGCCGGAAACGCTGGTCTGGCTGACCAGCCCGGCCACCGAGGCCGCCCGGGTGGACAACTTCCAGTACCCGGAGGCCACCGCCGTTTACGACACCTCCAAGCTCAGCGGCGCGGGCAGCTACGATGTATTTTTGAACGGGGCCACCCCGCTGCAGACCATCGAAAACCCAAACGCCGCCACCGACCGGGAGCTGGTGATCTTCCGGGATTCCTTTGCCAGCAGCCTTGCGCCCCTTCTGTGCGAGCAGTACCGCACCATCACCCTGATCGATCTGCGCTACATGGTCAGCGGTCTGGTGCCCCAGTATGTGACCTTTACCAATCAGGATGTGCTGTTTCTGTTCAGCAGCTGGGTGGTAAACGAAAGCGCCATGCTACGCTGAGACAAAAAGCCGCTCTTCCGCCTTCCGGTAATCCGAAGCGGAGGGGCGGCTTTTTGTCTGCCCGGTTTGCAAAAGAGGGTGGATTATGGTAGGATATTTGATAGAGAATTTTCGCCCGGAAAGGAGGCTTTTGCCATGAAGATCATGGAATCCGCCGAGGATTATCTGGAGACGATCCTCGTGCTTCTGCACCGGAAGGGCCACGTGCGCTCCATCGACATCGCCAACGAGATGTCCTACTCCAAACCCAGCGTTTCCACTGCCATGAAAAAGCTGCGGGAAAACGGATACATCCATGTGGATGAGATCGGCCTGATCACCTTGACCGACGAGGGCCGTGCCATTGCCGAGAGTGTATACGAGCGGCATACCCTGCTCAGTCAGGTGCTCATCGATCTGGGCGTACCCGAGGACATTGCCCGTGAGGACGCCTGCCGCCTGGAGCACGATCTGCATCCGGTAAGTTTTGAGCGAATCAAGGAATGCTATCGCCGCCACAAGCAGGCCTGAACACGATTCCAATCCACGGGCAGCCCGATTTCCGGCGGGCTGCCCGCCTTATTTCAAACAGATACGAGGTGTTGTTTGCATGAATTATGATGTGATCCGTGCCCAGAGCGCACAGGCCGTGCGGGAGCTTCTGTCCGCCGCAAAGCTGCGGCCGGGCAGCATTCTGGTGGTAGGCTGCTCCTCCAGCGAAATCGTGGGCAGCCAGATCGGCCACGGCTCCAGCCTGGAAGCCGCGCAGGCTGTGTATGAGGGCATCGCCCCGGTGCTTCGGGAAGCGGGGGTCTTTCTGGCCGCCCAGTGCTGTGAGCATCTGAACCGGGCCCTCATTCTGGAGGAGGAGGCCCTGCCCGTGGGGGCTGAACCGGTGAACGTGATTCCCCAGCCCAAGGCGGGCGGCAGCTTTGCCACCACCTGCTGGCAGCGGTTTGCCCATCCGGTGGCGCTGGAAAGCATCCGGGCGGATGCCGGCATGGATATTGGCGACACCCTGATCGGCATGCACCTGAAGGCGGTTGCGGTTCCGGTGCGGCTGAGCGTACGCCACATTGGTGAGGCCAATCTGGTCTGCGCCCGCACTCGCCCCAAATACATCGGCGGCAGCCGGGCTGCCTACGCGGAAGCGTAAAGGAGGGTGCAAGAATGAACGAACTGCATGAACAGCTTGCTCAGCGCACCGCGCAGGTGCGCTGCCGCATGGACGAGGCCTGCCGTGCCGCCGGGCGTGATCCCGCATCGGTGCAGCTGTGCGCCGCCAGCAAGACTCAGACCTCCGACACGGTGCGCGCCGCCTGGAACATCGGCATTGACGTATTCGGTGAAAACCGGGTACAGGAGCTGGTGGAAAAGCGGGCCGCCGGGGCTTACGGCTCCACCCCGCTACACTTCATCGGCCACCTGCAAACCAACAAGGTACGCCAGGTGGTGGGCGCGGCGGATCTGATTGAATCGGTGGATTCCGAGCACCTGCTGCTGGCGGTACAGAAGGAAGCCGCCCGCCAGAACATCGTGCAGCCGGTGCTGCTGCAGGTAAACATCGGCGGCGAGGCCAGCAAGGGCGGCGTTGCCCCCGACGGGCTGATGGCCCTGTTGGAACAGGCGGATGGAATGGAAAACATTCTGGTCAAGGGCCTGATGTGCATCCCTCCGAAGGAAACCGAGCCCGCCGCCCAGCGCCGATGGTTTGCCGCCATGCGCGCTCTGTTTGATGAGGCTGCGGCCTGCAGCTGGCAGAAAGCCCGGATGGAGATTCTGTCCATGGGCATGAGCGGCGATTTTGAGGCCGCCATTCAGGAGGGCGCCACTCTGGTACGGGTGGGCACCGCCATCTTTGGGCCCCGGGCCTATCCTCTACCCGCCGAACCCTGAGAGCCTTGTTTGCTCCGATTATTCCACCCATTGCCCCGGTTCTTCGGCCGGGGCCTTTTTGCGCCTTTCTTTCGGCTCCAATCTGTCAATATATCACAATAAAGTGGTAGTGCGACGTGCTTTTCTTCCTCCTTTTCCACAAAACCTGCCGATTTTCTGCATCTTTTCACCAAGCTTTTTGCCGTGAATTTGCCCGGGCCGCACACAATTGCCGAACCTTGGCTCAAACCCTTGCAATGCCGCCAGAGCGTTGTATACTTTTATTTATATTGCAAAATCGTTCTGTCCTTTTGACCAAAGGCAACTGGGAGCGATGGGAAAGGCGGTCTTTTGGATGAAACAGTTTAAGCTACCGCGCAGGCTCAGAAACCTGCTGCTGGTGCTGGCAGGCAACGCCCTTTATGCCCTTGCGGTGGACATGTTCGTTCTGCCCTGCGGGCTGATTACCGGCGGCACCACCGGCCTTGCCCTGATCGGCCAGCACTGGCTGGGCATTTCCATCTCCACCTTTGTAATGATCTCCAACGTGATTATGTTCATTCTGGGCGCAGCTGTCATGGGCCGATGGTTCGCCTTCAACACAGCGGTTTCCACCTTCTGCTACCCCATCTTTCTGGAACTGTTCAGCTGGATTCCCGGCATCGGAGACATGACCCGTGACCCCATGCTGGCCACCGTGTTCGCCGGTGTGATGATCGGCGCGGCCATTGGTCTTGTGATCGGCGCAGGCGCTTCCAGCGGCGGTATGGATATCCCCCCCATTGTGGCCAACAAGTTCTGGGGCGTGCCCATCTCGGTGGTCATGTACGGGCTGGACTTCGCCATTCTCATCGGGCAGATGTTCTTCGCGGAAAACCGGGAGCAGATCCTCTACGGCATCCTGCTGGTGCTGCTCTACACCATCGTGCTGGACAAGGTGGTGCTGATGGGCCACTCCAAGATTCAGGTAAAGATCCTCAGCGAAAAGAGCGACGAGATCCGCCAGCTGATCCTGAAGGTGCTGGACCGTGGCTGCACCCTGCTCCACGCCCAGACCGGCTACGCCCGCAACGAGTGGGACATGGTGCTCACCGTGATCACCAACCGGGAGCTGGCAAAGCTGAACCATCTGGTGCAGGAGGTTGATCCCCAGGCCTTCATTATCATCGACTCGGTGAACGAGGTCCACGGCCGCGGCTTCACCCTGCGTAAACAATACAAATAACCATTCTATATGTGATGCGTCTCTTGGGAGACGCATCTTTTTTTGCCTTGTTCACGGTTGGTTTTCGTTTTCTTGCATTTTTTCTCCTGCTATCTTGACATTTTACCCGTGGTGTGGTAAAAAGAATCAGGCGTTTGTTAGTTTATGCTAACCATATGCAGTTTGGACTAACCATTTGCAGTCGTGGCTAACTGCCACATAACCACTATCAGGAGGACACACTGCCTTGATGATCAACAAACGGCTGATCGGGATGGTCAGCGATTCCAAAAAACATATCGCCCGGAATGTGGCATTCCAGTGGGCGGCACTGGCCGCAAACATCGCCATGCTGCTTGCCATCGCCCGGTACCTTTCCCGGCTGTTGGCCGGTCAGCCTGCTTCGCTGGCCGGTACGCTGCTGGTGGCCGCTGCTCTGGCCGCGGTTCGCTTTGTCTGTGCAAGGCAGGCGGCAATCTGCTCCTACCGGGCCAGCCGAAGCGCCAAGCAGTCGCTGCGCCGCACCATTCTGGAAAAACTTCTGCGGCTGGGACCGGGCTATTCCAGCCGGGTTTCCACCTCTGAGGTGGTGCAGGTAACAGTGGAGGGCGCCGAGCAGCTGGAAAGCTATTTCGGCGCGTATCTGCCCCAGTTCTTCTACAGCATGCTTGCCCCGCTGACGTTGTTCTGCGTGCTGGCGCCCATCAGTCTTTCGGCGGCGGTGGTGCTGCTGATCTGCGTGCCGCTGATCCCGGTGTCCATTGCGCTGGTGCAGACCTTTGCCAAAAAGCTGCTGGCCCGCTACTGGGGCCAGTACACCGCATTGGGCGACAGCTTTCTGGAAAACCTGCAGGGCCTGACCACCCTGAAAATTTATCAGGCGGACGAGGAACGCCATCGGCGGATGAACGAGGAGGCCGAGCGCTTCCGGCGCATCACCATGAAGGTGCTCACCATGCAGCTGAACTCCATCACCATCATGGATCTGGTGGCCTACGGCGGCGCGGCACTGGGCATCATTGTGGCCGCACGGCAGTTCGCCGCCGGGCAGATTGGCCTGTTTGGCTGCTTTGCCATCATCATGCTCTCGGCGGATTTCTTTCTGCCCATGCGGCTGCTGGGCTCCTATTTCCACATTGCCATGAACGGCATGGCCGCTTCCGAAAAGATCTTCAAGCTGCTGGATCTGCCGGAGCCGGAAGAAAAGACCGGCGTCATCGACCCGGAAAACTGCACCCTGCGCTGTGAAAACGTGCATTTTGCCTACGATCCCCAGCGCCCCATTCTGAAGGGCGTGGATCTGGAACTGCCCCGCACCGGTCTGGTGGCTCTGGTGGGCGAATCCGGCTGCGGCAAGTCCACACTGGCAGGCCTGCTGGCCGGCCGGTTGGAGGGCTACACCGGCAGCATCACCGTGGGCGACCAGCAGTTGAGCGAGATCCGCTTTGCCAACCGAATGCAGCAGATCACCACCGTGGGCTTTGCCGCCCGGCTGTTCAAGGGCACCGTGGCAGAGAACCTGCGCATGGCGGCCCCCGATGCCAGCGACGAGGCCCTGTGGCAGGCGCTGGAGCAGGTGAAGCTGGCGGATTTTTTGCGCAGCGAACAGGGGTTGGAGACCCCGGTGGCCGAAAAGGGCGCCAACTTCTCCGGCGGGCAGTGTCAGCGTCTGGCTCTGGCCCGTGCCCTTTTGCACAACAGCCCCATTTATATTCTGGACGAAGCCACCTCCAACATCGACGTGGAGAGCGAGAACCAGATCATGGCGCTGGTGCACCAGCTGGCCGAGACCAGAGCGGTGTTACTCATCTCCCACCGGCTGGCCAACGTGACCGGCGCACAGCGCATCTACGCGCTGGAGGAGGGCCGGGTCGCCGGCTGCGGCACCCATACCCAGCTGCTGACCACCTGCCCCTGCTACCAGCGGCTGTGGAACAGCCAGCAGGCGCTGGAACACTACACCCCCGACACTGAACAGGAGGCTCTTGCATGAAAAAACGTTCCGATCTGGCGGTAATGCTCCGGCTTGTGGGGCTGGTCAAACCGCTGATGGGCTTTATGACCCTTGCCATTGCCATGGGTGTGGCGGGCTTTCTGTGCGCCCAGTTCATTCCCATCTTCGGCGGCCTGGCCATCGTGAAGGCTCTGGGCGGCGCGGGTCTGCCCGCTCTGGGCGTGCTGTTTGCCTGCATGGGTGTGTTTGCGCTGGCCCGCGGCGTGCTGCGCTACGCCGAGCAGGCCTGCAACCACTACATTGCCTTCAAACTGCTGGCCCTCATCCGGGATAAGGTATTCGGCGCGCTGCGCCGCCTGGCCCCCGCCAAGCTGGATGGTCGGGACAAAGGCGACCTGATCGCGGTGATCACCTCGGACATCGAGCTGCTGGAGGTCTTTTACGCCCACACCCTCTCCCCCATCGCCATCGCGGCCATCATGTCGGTGATCATGACGGTGTTCATCGGCAGCTACCACTGGCTGCTGGGCCTTGTCGCCGCGCTGGGCTTTTTCGCCGTGGGCGTGGTGGTGCCGGTGCTGGCTGCCCGTTTTGGTGGCAGCCGGGGTCTGGAGTACCGCACTCAGGCTGGTGCGCTGAGCGCCTTTGTGCTGGACAGCCTGCGCGGTCTGGGTGAGCTGCTGCAATACGACGCGGGCCAGCGCCGTCTGGATGAGCTGGACGAGCGCACCGGCAGTCTGCTGGCCACTGAAAAGAAGATGAAAACCGCGCTGGGCACCGCAACCGCCTGCACCGGTGCGCTGATCTGGCTGTTTTCGCTGGCCATGCTGGCGGCGGGCAGCCTGCTCTACACCAATGGTCTGGTGGGCTTTGACGGGGTGCTGATTCCCCTGATCGCCATCCTCAGCTCCTTCGGGCCGGTGGTGGCGCTGGCCAATCTGGGCAGCACGCTGCAGCAGACCTTCGCCGCCGCCAACCGGGTGCTGGACATTCTGGACGAGGAGCCGGTGGTAGCGGAAAACACCACCGGGCGCACTATCCCCTTCACCGGTGCGGCCTGCGACAATGTGAGCTTCACCTACGAAGCCGAGCCCATTCTGAAAAACGTGAGCCTGACGCTGCCGGAAAACAAAATCATCGGCATCACCGGCCGCAGTGGCAGCGGCAAGTCCACCCTGCTCAAGCTGCTCATGCGCTTCTGGGACGTGGGCGATGGTGCGGTTGCCATTTCCGGCGAAAACGTGAAGAACATTCGCACCGCCAGCCTGCGCAACCTGCAGAGCTATGTGACCCAGGAAACCTACCTGTTCCACGACAGCATTGAAGAAAACGTGAAGCTGGCCAAGCCGGACGCCACCCACGAAGAGGTGGTGGAAGCCTGCAAAAAGGCCTCGGTGCACGACTTCATCATGAGCCTGCCCAACGGCTACGACACCAACGTGGGCGAGCTGGGCGACACCCTCTCCGGCGGCGAGCGGCAGCGGCTGGGCATTGCCCGGGCGTTCCTGCACGACGCGCCGCTGATTCTGCTGGACGAACCCACCAGCAATCTGGACAGTTTGAACGAAGCGGTGATCCTGCAGAGCCTGCACCGCCAGCGCAAGGGCAAAACCGTGGTACTGGTGAGCCACCGGGCCTCCACCATGCGCATTGCCGACACCACCTACAGCGTGGAGCACGGGCGGCTCAGCTGAGCCGCCTCTCTCCGGCGCCATACAGAAAGGATTGTTTGTTTATGAAATACCTCTACATTGCATTGGGTCTTGTCTGCCTGGCGCTGGGCGCCGTGGGAGCGGTGCTTCCCCTGCTGCCCGCTACCCCGTTTTTGCTGGGCACCTGCTTTTTCTTCGCCAAAGGCAGTGACCGGCTGAACCGGTGGTTCCTTTCCACCAAGCTGTATCAGAAGAATTTCAAACGCTTCCGGGAACAGCGGGCCATGACCTGGCGCACCAAGATCGGCATCATGATCACCGTGACCCTGACCATGAGCATCGCCTTTGTGATGATGCACGAGGTGCTGATCGGCCGCATCGTGCTGGGCTGTGTGTGGCTGTTCCATGTGTACTATTTTATCTTCCGCATCCGCACACTGGATGCCGAGTAAACAAAACGAGGGCGTTCCTGCTTTGGCAGGAACGCCCTCATTTTTTCGAAATATGCCGGTCAGCCCAGCTCTTTTTTCACCAGCTCGGCCAGATGGTCGGCAATGGCCTGGATCTCGGTTTCGTCCTGGCCTTCCACCATCACACGAATCAGCGGCTCGGTGCCGCTCACACGAACCAGCACCCGGCCGGTATCGCCCAGGGCCTCCTTCTGCTGGCGGATGGCCTCCTTGATCACGTCGTTGTTGTAGAATTCCAGCTTGCCCTCGGCGGTCACGGTCACATTCACCATCACCTGCGGCAGGCGGGTCATCACCTTCGCCAGCTCGGACAGGGGCTTTTTGCACCGCTTGAGCAGGCACAGCAGCTGAATCGCGGTGAGCTGGCCGTCGCCGGTGGTGGCAAAATCCCGGAAGATGATGTGGCCGCTCTGCTCGCCACCCAGAGTGTAGCCCTCCAGCTCCATCTCCTCCAGCACATAGCGGTCGCCCACCTTGGTGGCGGCGAACTTCATGCCGTTGGCGTCACAGAAGCGGGCAAAGCCCAGGTTGGTGAGCACGGTGCCCACGATGGTGGAGCGGCGCAGTTTGCCCCGCTGCTGCATGTCCAGCCCGCAGATGGCCATGATGTAATCGCCATCCACCACTTCGCCGGTCTCGTCCACAAACAGGCAGCGATCCGCGTCGCCGTCAAAGGCAACGCCCGCGTCCACCTTGTGGGTGCGCACATACTCCTGCAGCTGCTCCAGATGGGTGGAACCGCAGCCCTCGTTGATGTTCACACCGTCTGGCGCGTCGTGCAGGATCACCGCATTGGCGCCCAGCTCCTCGAACAGGGTGCGGGCGGTGGCGCTGGCGGAACCGTTGGCGCAGTCCACCACAATGTTCATTCCCTCCAGCGAATAGGGAATGGTGCTTTTCAGGTGCTCGATGTAATCTCGGGCGGCGGTGGTGCAGTGGCTGATCTGGCCCAGATTCTCGCCCCTGGCGTAGGTGAAATCGTTCTTCTCGATCAGGTGCTCGATCTGCTCCTCCAGCTCATCCGGCAGCTTGAAGCCGTCGCCGTTGAAGATCTTGATGCCGTTAAAGGGGTACGGGTTGTGGCTGGCGGAAATCATCACGCCCGCGTCCGCCTTGTACTTGCCCACCAGATAGGCCACCGCCGGGGTGGAGATCACGCCCAGGTCGATTACGTCCGCGCCCACCGAGCACAGGCCGGCAGCCAGCGCCGCGCCCAGCATATCGCTGGAAATGCGGGTATCCTTGCCCATTACCACCAGCGGACGGCGGCGACGGCCATAGGCCAGCACCGCAGCGGCGGCCCGGCCGATGGCCATGGCCAGTTCACAGGTCATATCCTCGCCGGCAATGCCGCGCACGCCGTCGGTTCCAAACAGTCTGCCCATATTCAAACACTCCTCTATTCTTCTTAAGTTCGGGGTACAATATGCTGCGCATCCTTGTAGATATGATTCGGGGCCACCACGCCCCGCACGCAGCTGGTGGGGTAAATCTGGCAGCGGCGGCCCAGCACCGAGCCGGGGCACAGCACGCTGTTGCAGCCCACCTCGGCTTCGTCGCCCACCAGCGCGCCCAGTTTTTTGCGGCCGGTCACCAGAATCTCCTCGTCCTGCCGGATGCACACCAGCGATTTGTCGCTTTTCAGGTTACTGGTCACCGCGCCCGCACCCATGTGGGCCTTGTAGCCCAGAATGGAATCGCCCACATAGTTGAAATGGGGCACCTGTGCACCGTCGAACAGAATGCAGTTCTTCAGCTCCACGCTGTTGCCCACCACGGCGCCCGCGCCCACCAGAGCACTGCCCCGGATAAAGGCACAGTGGCGCACCTCGGCTTCCGGGCCGATGATGCAGGGCCCGGTCAGCAGGGCACTGGGGGCTACCTGTGCACTCTTAGCCACCCAAACCCCGGGAACAGGCTGGCCGTATTCCTCACTGGGCAGGCTGCGGCCCAGCTTCTCAATAAATTCCTTCAGTTCATCCAGCACTTCCCAGGGGCGCTCCTTCCCCTCAAACAGGGGCGCGGCCAGGGTGTGGGAAAGATCGAACAACACTTCAGTGCGGCAGACATCCATACAGCAGATGCTCCTTTCAAAAATTCACTTGAGTAAATTATAAGCATCGGATTTCCAAAATACAACCCGAAAATATAAAAAACGTGGACGAAAAAGCAAATTCGGTGGAAGTTACGAAATTTTCGCTTCCAAGCCTTTTAAAATTGTCACAAAAATCCCCGAAATTTACACATTCATCCTCATGCTTGTACAAAAAGCGCCCCGCACCTGCAGCAGGTACGGGGCTGTTTTTGCAGAAAAGAGCGAACCGGCTCATGTTCGCGGAGCCTTGGCTCCGGCGGCCAGCCAGCGCATCCGGCTGAGATAGACCACCAGACTGGCCAGAGGGCCCAGAATATCCGAGATGGGCTCGGCGTAGAAGGCCGCCATGCCCCCAAACAGAGCGGGCAGAATAAACAGCGGCACAAAATAGGCCAGCTTCCGGAAGAAGGAAAGCGGCAGCGAATAGCGCATCATCCCCATGCCGGTAAAACCGTCGATGATGGTGTATTGCAGGCCCAGCGGCACCACCGCCAGCGTGCAGATGCGGATGGCCCGCACCGCCAGCGGCAGCACCTGGGCATCCTGGGTGAAGATGGAGGCGAACGCCGCAGGCAGCAGCTGCCCCGCTGCACAGAGCAGCGCCGTATAGATAAGGCTCAGCGCCAGAATAAACTTCTGGGCCTGGAGAATACGGTCGGGCCGGCCCGCGCCGTAGTTAAAGCCCAGAATGGAACCGGTACCGCCGGTGATGCCGCCCAGCGGCATGGTAACCACCAGCATAAAGCTCTGGGAAATGGTGGCCGCCGCCACCAGAAGATCGCCCTCGGTCGGGCCGCCATATTTTTGCAGCAGAGCATTCAGGGCAATGATCATCACATTGTCGAAGGCGATGATGGCAAAGGGGGTGAAGCCGGTGGCCAGCACCCGGCCCATCACCCGCAGATCGTAGCCGCCGAAGGTGATGTGGATGGGCGGCGTTTTGCTGAACAGAAAACGCAGCACGAACAAACAGCTGCCCAGCTGGCTGAGAATGGTGGCCAGCGCCGCACCGGTAACACCCATGTTCAGCACAAAGATGAACACCGGATCCAGCAGAATGTTCAACACCGCGCCCAGCATCACCGACTGCATGCCCTTTTTGGCAAAGCCCTGGCAGATGATGAACTGGTTCATACCGGTGGAAAGCAGCGCAAAGGGCGTGCCCAGCAGATACACCGTGTAATAGGCCATGGCGTAGGGCAGGGTGGATTCGCTTGCGCCAAACAGAAGCAGGGTCTGCTGCCTTGTGGCCAGCGCCAGCGCCATAAGCACCACCGAAAAACCGCAGAGCAGCAAAAAGCAGTTGGCAAGAATTCTTTTGGCAGCGTTCTGATCGCCCGCGCCCATGCGGATGCTCATCAAAGGCGAGCCACCCACACCCACCAGAAAGGCGACAGATCCGATCATGGTCACGATCGGCCCGCAGACGCCCGCACCTGCCAGCGCCAGCTTACCCACCTCGGCAATGTTTCCGATGTACATCCGGTCCACCACGCTGTACAGCACACTCACAAACTGCGCCAGCATGCTGGGGATGGCAATGCGCAGCACCAGCTGCGGAATGGGGTCCCGCCCCAGATCATTTTCCAGTTTTGCGGCCTGGCTCGCCATGATCTTCTTCACTCCTGTTTTGTGCGATACTTTTACGGCGCAAAGCCGCCCGGCTATTATAGCATTCCCGCATGGGAAAGTAAAGCGGGCCGCTTCCGGAAAAATCCGGCAGCGGCCCGCTTTTGTTTTTTGGGATGAACTTACAGGTTTTTCAGGATGGCGTCGCCCATTTCCGAGCAGCTGACCAGAGTGCAGCCCTCGGCCATCATGTCGCCGGTGCGCAGGCCTGCGTCCAGCACCTTATGCACCGCAGCCTCGATGGCAGCGGCCTCCTCATCCAGATCAAAGCTGTATTTCAGCATCATGGCAGCGGAGAGGATGGTGCCGATGGGATTTGCCTTGTTCTGGCCCGCAATGTCCGGCGCGGAGCCGTGGATGGGCTCGTACAGGCCCCGGCTTCCTTCGCCCAGGCTGGAAGAAGGGATCATGCCGATGGAGCCGGTGATCATGCTGGCCTCGTCGGAAAGAATATCGCCAAACATATTCTCGGTGACCACCACATCGAACTGGCTGGGGTCCTTCACGATCTGCATGGCGGTGTTGTCCACCAGCATATCGGCGTATTCCACGTCCGGGTATTCCTCCGCCAGCCGGTGCATCACCTTGCGCCACAGGCGGCTGGTATCCAGCACGTTGGCCTTGTCCACACTGGTCACCTTGTTGCGGCGCTTGCGGGCAGTCTCGAAGGCAATGCGGCCGATGCGCTCGATCTCGTGTTCGGCGTAGCTCATCACGTCGGTGGCCTTCTGCTCGCCGCCGCATTCCTCGGTGGTATGGCTGCCGAAGTACACGCCGCCAATCAGCTCCCGCACCACGAGGAAGTCAATCCCTTTTTCCACAATTTCCGGCTTCAGGGGGCTGGCGGCAGCCAGCTGGGGCCAGAGCTTCGTCGGGCGGTTGTTGGCATACAGGCCCATGCCGGAACGCAGGGCCAGCAGGCCCTTTTCCGGGCGCTTGTCGCCGGGCAGGCCGTCCCATTTGGGGCCGCCCACCGCGCCCAGCAGCACGCTGTCCGCCACAAGGCATTTTTCCAGCATGGCGGCGGGCAGAGCCTCGCCCCATTTGTCGATGGCAACGCCGCCCATATCCACATCGGTATAAGTAAAGGTGTGGCCGTATTTATTCGCCACCGCGTCCAGTACCCGCAGGGCCTGGTCCACGATCTCGGGGCCGATGCCGTCGCCCCGGATCACCGCAATCTGCTTTTCCATGGGAATCTGTCCTCTCTTTTCTGTGTTTACTGTCTGATGCTGTTCATCAGCCCGCCTGCCTTGATGATCTCCTGAATGAAGGGCGGGAAGGGCTGGGCCTGAAAGGTCTGGCCGGTGGTCTCGTCGGTGATAACGCCGGTGTCGAAGTCCACATGCACCTTGTCCCCCGCCTGAATGGCCTCGCTTGCCGCCGGGCATTCCAGAATGGGCAGACCGATGTTGATGGCGTTGCGGTAGAAGATGCGGGCGAAGGTGGCTGCGATCACGCAGGAGACCCCCGCCGTTTTGATGGCCAGCGGAGCATGCTCCCGGCTGGAGCCGCAGCCGAAGTTGGCTCCTCCCACCATGATGTCGCCGGGCTGCACCTTCTTCACGAAGTCGGGGTCGATGTCCTCCATACAGTGAGCTGCCAGCTCCTTTGCATCGGGGGTGTTCAGGTACCGGGCAGGGATGATTACGTCGGTGTCCACATTGTCCGGATATTTATGTACAAAACCGTTTGCCTGCATTGGTAATTCCTGCCTTTCTTATTCCGCAATGGCGCGGGGGTCGGTGATAAAGCCGGTGAGAGCGCTGGCCGCCGCGGTGGCGGGGCTTGCCAGATAGACCTCACTCTCCACATGGCCCATGCGGCCCACAAAGTTCCGGTTGGTGGTGGAGATGCAGCGCTCGCCCTGGGCCAGAATGCCCATGTAGCCGCCCAGACAGGGCCCGCAGGTGGGGGTGGAAACCACGCAGCCCGCGTCGATGAAATCGGTGGTCCAGCCCCGCAGGATGCACTCCTTGTAGATGGCCATGGTGGCGGGGATGATGATGGCCCGCACACCGGGGGCGATGTGTTTGCCCTTCAGCACCTTCCAGGCGGCCTCCATATCCTCCAGCCGGCCGTTGGTGCAGCTGCCGATGACCACCTGATCGATCTTCACGTCCCTTCCTTCCGCGGCGGGCTTGGTGTCCTCCGGCAGGTGGGGCCAGGCCACGGTGGGTTCCAGCGCGGAGAGATCAATCTCGATGGTCTGCTCGTACTCTGCGTCCTCGTCCGCCTCGTACACGGTCCAGGGGCGCTGGCTGCGGCCGGTGAGATACTGGATGGTCACCTCGTCCACCGGGAAGATACCATTCTTCGCGCCTGCCTCAATGGCCATGTTGCAGATGCAGAGCCGGTCATCCATGGAAAGGCTGGCCACGCCCGGGCCGGTGAACTCCATGCTCTTGTACAGCGCGCCGTCCACCCCGATCATTCCGATGATGTGCAGGATCAGATCCTTGCCGCTCACCGGGGGCTGCAGCTGGCCCTTCAGCACAAAGCGGATGGCGGCGGGCACCTTGAACCAGCATTTGCCGGTGGCCATGCCTGCGGCCATGTCGGTGCTGCCCACACCGGTGGAAAAAGCGCCCAGTGCGCCGTAGGTGCAGGTGTGGCTGTCCGCACCGATGATGCAGTCACCGGCAGTCACAATGCCTTTTTCCGGCAGCAGCGCGTGCTCGATGCCCATCTGGCCCACGTCGTAGAAATTCAGGATGTCGTATTTGTTCGCAAAGTCCCGGCACTGCTTGGACTGCTGAGCGGCCTTGATGTCCTTGTTGGGCACGAAGTGATCCAGCACGATGTTGATGCGGGTCTTATCGAACACGCTGGTGAAGCCTGCCTTGTTGAACTCGTTGATGGCCACCGGGGTGGTGATGTCGTTGCCCAGTACCTCGTCCAGTCGGGCGCTGATCAGCTGGCCTGCCTCCACCTTGTCCAGCCCGGCATGGGCGGCCAGAATCTTCTGCGTCATTGTCATTCCCATGATTGTTTCTTCCCCTTTTATTTGTTGTTGGCCGCGCTGACCATTGCCTTAATGCCTGCGCGGATGATGTCGGTGTCGGTTCCGGCACCCCAGGTCACGGTGCCGTCGCCCCAGCGCAGGCCCACATAAGCCGCCGCTTCACTGGTGGAGCCGTGCTGCAGGCTGTGCTCGGAGTAGGTTTCGATGGTGAAGTCCTGCCCGGTGGCCGCCTTCAATGCGTTGCACACCGCGTCCAGGCGGCCGTTGCCCTGGGCGCTGGCCTCCTTGGTGGTTCCGTCCGGCATGGCGACGGTGATGGCCGCGAAGATTCCGTTCTTCTGGATGAAGTGGGCGTCCGGAATGTCCACCGGAGCGCATTTGTTCAGATAGGTATCGTAGAACACCTGGGCCACCTCGTCGGGCGAAAGCTCCTTGTGGGCGTGGTCCGAGATGGATTTGACCGTGTAGCCGAAATGCTCCCGCATCTTGGGGGGCAGATCGTAGCCGAATTTCTGCTGCAGCAGGAAACCAATGCCGCCCTTGCCGCTCTGGCTGTTGATGCGGATCACATCGCCGTCGTAGGTGCGACCGATGTCGGTGGGGTCGATGGGGATGTAGGGCACATTCCACTGGTGCAGGTTCTTTTCCTTCCGCCAGTTCATACCCTTGGCGATGGCGTCCTGATGGCTGCCGCTGAAGGCCGCGAACACCAGCGCACCGGCGTAGGGAGTGCGCTCGTACACATGCATCCGGGTCACCCGTTCATACAGCTCCACAATGGCGGGCATGTCGCTGAAATCCAGCTTCGGGTCCACCCCGTGGGTGTACAGGTTCATGGCCAGGGTGATCAGATCCACGTTGCCGGTGCGCTCGCCGTTGCCGAACAGGGTGCCCTCCACCCGGTCCGCTCCGGCCAGCAGGGCCAGCTCGGTGTCGGCCACGCCGCAGCCCCGGTCGTTGTGGGGGTGCAGGCTGAGCACCACGCTGTCCCGGTATTTCAGGTTGTCGCTCATGTATTCGATCTGGTTGGCGTAGATGTGGCTCATGCTCATGGCCACGGTGACCGGCAGATTGATGATCATGGGCTTATCCGGGGTGGGCTGCATGATGTCCAGCACCGCGTTGCACACTTCCAGCGCATATTCCGGCTCGGTGCCGGTGAAGCTTTCCGGGCTGTATTCAAACCGGAAGTTGCCCGGGTATTCGGCAGCCAGCTGCTTGACCAGGGCCGCGCCGTCGGTGGCGATCTTTTTGATCTCTTCTTTGCTCTTTTTGAACACCTGCTCCCGCTGGGCCACGCTGGTGGAATTGTAGAAGTGGATCACCGCGCTGGGTGCGCCCTGCACCGCCTCAAAGGTCTTGCGGATGATGTGGTCCCGGCACTGGGTGAGCACCTGCACGGTCACATCTTCGGGGATCATGTTGTTCTCGATCAGGGTGCGCAGGAATTCGTACTCCGTCTCGCTGGCAGCGGGGAAGCCCACCTCGATCTCCTTGAAGCCGATCTTCACCAGCAGCTGGAAGAACTCCAGCTTTTCCTCCAGGCTCATGGGCACGATCAGGCTCTGGTTGCCGTCCCGCAGGTCCACACTGCACCAGGCGGGGGCCTTTTCGATGTGATCCTTATGCACCCAGCGGTACTCGGTCTTGGGCGGGTTATAGTAGCCGATCTGATACTTGGTCACGTCCATCATAAAACAATCGCTCCTTGTTTTGTTCTTCCTGCCGGGGCGGATGCAGACAAAAAAAGCCCTCGTCTCTCAAGGGTCTTTGCCCCTGAGAGACGAGGGCCACATCTTCATGTAAGGCTCCCGCGGTACCACTCTCATTGCTGTGTGTCAGCCGCTCTGTACGGTCGGCAGCCAATGAAAAAGCCGCGAACCGCGCCCCGGATAACGGTGGGGTTCCGCCCTGCGCCTACTGACCGCTTACATCGCTAAACGGGGTTCTGCCGGGTGCTCAGGGGCCAGTATACAGATTCCGCGCCGCTGCCTCGCACCAACCGGCAGCTCTCTGAAGGCGTATGGGCTCTGCTTTTTCCCCGTCCACGCATTTGGATGTTTATCTTGGTAGTAGTTTACCGCATTAAATCTAGTTTGTCAACCCTGTTTTTCGCCGCCCAGCATCCATTTTACCAGCTCCACCGCCGGGATCACCGCCAGTGCAAGCGCCAGACTCAGGCCGTACTGAGCCATGCTCAGAGGAGCAAACCCGAAGGCAGCTGCCGCCGGAGGAAAAAACAACACCCCGGTGGTGAGGGCAAGGCTGCCCGCCAGCGCCGCCCAGAGGTAAGGGTTCTCCCCCTGCTGCTCAAAAATGCTGCCCCGCCGGCTGCGCAGGTTGAAGCTGTGGAAGATCTCGGCCATGCTCATGGTGAGAAAGGCCATGGTCACGCCCAGCCCGCTCTGGTCTGCCTGCCAGAGGCCGGTTTCCAGCCGCACGCCCGCAAAATAAGACCCCAGCGTGAGCGCCGTAACCAATGCCCCCTGCCACAGCACATCCACGCCCAGACCTTCGGCGAAGATGCCCTGCCCCCGGGGCCGGGGCGGGCGGTGCATACTGCCCGGCTCCGCCCGCTCCATGCCAAGGGCCAGCGCGGGGAAACAGTCGGTGATCAGGTTGATCCACAAAAGATGCACCGGCTCCAGCAGCCGGATGCCCAAAAGTGTGGCCAGAAAGATGCTGGCCACCTCGCTCATGTTGGAAGCCAGCAGAAACTGGATGGCCTTGCGGATGTTCTCGTAAATGCGTCGGCCTTCCGCCACCGCGGCGGCGATGGTGGCAAAGTTATCGTCCGCCAGAACCATGTCCGCCACGTTCTTGGTCACGTCGGTTCCGGTAACGCCCATGCCCACGCCGATGTCCGCCGCCTTCACTGCCGGGGCGTCGTTCACCCCGTCGCCGGTCATTGCGGTCACGCAGCCCCGCTGCTGCCAGGCCCGCACGATCCTCGCCTTGTGCTGGGGCTGCACGCGGGCATACACCGAAAACTCCGGGGCTCGCCGCCGCAACTCCTCATCGCTCATGGCATCCAGGGCCGCGCCGGTGACCACCTGGCTCGCGCTGCTCACCAGCCCCAGCGTGCGGCCAATTGCGGCGGCAGTATCCGGGTGATCACCGGTGATCATCACGGTGCGGATGCCTGCCGACCTGCAAGCTCGCACCGCTCCCGGCACCTGAGGGCGCACCGGGTCCAGCATGCCCGCAAGGCCCAGAAACACCAGCTGGTTTTCCGCTGCTGCGGGCGTTAAAGGTGCGGGCAGCCGGTCCCATGCCCGGTAAGCCGCCGCCAGTACCCGCAGTGCCTGCGCCGCCATCCGCCGGTTCTCCGCCAGAATGCGAGTGCGGTCCGCCTGGGTCAGAGGCCGGGGCTGGCCATCCTGCAGCCAGTGGGTGCATTTTTGCAGCAGCACGTCCGGTGCGCCTTTCGTATACTGGATTATTCCGTCCTTCTGTTTATGGAAGGTGCTCATGCACTTGCGCTCGCTGTCGAAAGGCAGCTCGGCCACCCGGGGCTGTGGTGCCGCCAGTGCCGCCTTGCGCATTCCCAAGCGGGCGGCGTATTCCACCAGCGCGCACTCGGTGGCCTCCCCTTTTGCGGTACCATCCGGCTCCAGCTGTGCGTCGGTGCAAAGGGTCATCGCGGTTGCCAGCAGCTTCTGGGGGCCGTAGCAGCGCTGCACCTCCATCCGGTTCTGGGTCAGGGTTCCGGTCTTGTCGGTGCAGATCACCTGTGCGCAGCCCAGCGCCTCCACCGCCGTGAGCCGGCGGATCACTGCACCCTGACGGCTCATCCGGGTCACCCCCACCGAAAGCACGATGGTCACCACTGCGGCCAACCCCTCCGGCACCGCCGCTACCGCCAGACTTACCGCCACCAGAAAGGTGTCCAGAACGGTGGGCAGATCCACGCTGCCGTTTCGCCACAGGCTGAACCCGAACAAAAACACGCAAATGGCCAGCACCAGCGCACTCAAGGTCCGGCTCAGGCCCGCCAACGTCTGCTGCAAAGGTGTCTTGCCCTGTGCGGTCTCCGCCAGCGCCCCGGCAATGCGGCCCATCTCGGTGTTCATTCCGGTGGCGGTGACCAGAAGCTTGCCCCGGCCATACCGCACGGTGCTGCCCAGATAGGCCATGCAGCGGCGCTCGGCCAGCGGAGTATTCGCCCCCGTCGGGCGGGTGTTTTTTTCCACCGGCAGGCTCTCACCGGTGAGGGCGGCTTCCTCGGTGCGCAGGCTGACGCATTCCACGAGCCGCCCGTCCGCCGGAACCGCGTCCCCCGCCTCCAGCAGTACCACGTCCCCCGGCACCAGCTCCTCGCTGGCCACCTCCAGCTGACGGCCACCCCGCAGCACCCGGCTGTGGGCTGCTGTCATCTTTTGCAGCGCCTGAATGGCCTGCTCGGCCTTGTGCTCCTGATAGACCCCCAGCACCCCGTTGATGATCACCACCGCCAGAATGATAAACACATCCGCAAAGCTTTCGCCCGCCACAGCCGCCGCCCCGCCGGACACCGCCGCAGCAGCCAGCAGCACCACAATCATCGGGTCGGCCATCTGCTGCAAAAACCGCTGGAACAGCCCGGCCTGCTTTTGCTCGGCCAATCGGTTGGGGCCGTTCTCGGCCAGACGGCGGGCCGCCTCTGCTTCCCCGAGCCCCTGCGGGCTGCTTTTTGCCCGCCCCAGCGCGGCCTCAATCTCCAGCTGATACCATTCCATTCCCTCGTCCTCCTTTTTCCGCAACCGGTTCCTTTCAGTGTATGCGGGAAAAAAGCGGGGCATGAATGAGCTAGACAACCGGGGGTTTTGATATATTCATCCAATTATATACTTTTAGTATATAATCAACATAAAGAAAACCGCCCCGGACAAAACCGGAGCGGCGGTATACAAAACTTATTTGATGCGCAGGATGCTCTGAATGAGCAGCACGCCCACCAGGATGGGCAGCACGAAGGTCACATAGCCGCGCACCCAGTTCGGCACCTTGGGTCCCACGCCCTGGTTGGCCTCCTCCTGGTAGTTCTTGAAGCCCCAGCCAACACGGCTGACACAGAACAGCAGGTAAACCAGCGAACCGCCGGGCAGCAGGATGTTGCTGACCAGATAGTCCTCCAGATCCAGCACGGCGGTGCCTGCCTCGAAGGGCACGAAGCCGCTCCACACATTGTAGCCCAGAATACAGGGCATGGAAATGATGGCCACGATGATGCCGTTCACCAGCGCGGCCTTTTTGCGGCTCCAGCCGGAAAGGTCGATGGTGCAGGCCAGAATGTTCTCGAACACCGCCACGATGGTGGAGAAGGAGGCGAAGCTCATGAACAAAAAGAACAGAGTGCCCCACACACGGCCCGCCGCCATGGAGTTGAACACGTTGGGCAGGGTCATGAAGATCAGCGGAGGGCCGCTGTCCACGGGAACATCGTAGGCAAAGCAGGCCGGGAAGATGATCAGGCCGGACACAAAGGCCACAAAGGTATCCAGAATGGCGATGTTGATGGACTCGCCCAGCAGCCGGCGCTCACGGCCCAGATAGCTGCCGAAGATCAGCATGGCGCCGATGCCCAGGCTCAGGGTGAAGAAGCTCTGGTTCATGGCCGCGGTGATGGTGCCCAGAATGCCGGTCTCCTGCACCTTGCTCAGATCCGGCACCAGATAAAAGCGAATGCCCTCAGACGCGCCGGGCAAAAACAGGCTGTTCACTGCCAGTACCACCATGATGACCAGCAGAGCCACCATCATCCATTTGGTAATGCGCTCCACACCCTTCTGCAAACCGAAGGAGCAGATCACAAAGCCCAGCACCACGATGATGAGCATCCAGATGGTCATGGTCACCGGCTGGCCCAGCATACCGGAAAAGGCATTGTCGATGCCGGCCTTGTCCAGCCCGCTCATTTCACCGATGAGGAACCGATAGAAATAGTAGAGCATCCAGCCCGCTACTGTGGTGTAGAAGGCCATGAGCACATAGTTGCCCAGCATGGCAAAAATGCCGTGCCAGTGCCATTTGGATCCCTTGGGCTCCAGCTCCTGATACGCCTTGATGCAGCTCTTGCGGCTGGCCCGGCCGATGGCAAATTCCATGGTCAGCACGGGGATGCCCACCACTGCCAGGAAAAACACATACAGCAGCACAAACAGGCCGCCGCCGTTCTGGCCGACCACATAGGGGAAGCGCCACACGTTGCCGATGCCGATGGCGCACCCGGCACTGAGCAGCAGAAAGCCCAGCCGGGAACCGAATTTTTCACGTTGCATAATTCTCTTCCTCTCGCCGTTCGTTGATCCGCACCGGGCATTGCGCTCCGCAATCACTTTGCCGCAGTACTTCTTTATTATACATTCACAGTACAGTGACTTACAAGCCGTAACTGCATTTTGTGACTTTTTGTGACAAACAAAAATCGTCGCACCGGCCCGGGCAACATGCCCAAAACCGGCACGGCGTACAGCTCAGCTCAGCTCGAACATGCCGTTATACAGCTGATAGTATTCGCCCTTCTGGTCCAGCAGCTCCTGATGGCTGCCCCGCTCCACGATCTGCCCCTGCTCCAGCACGATGATGGCATCCGCGTTGCGCACGGTGGACAGCCGGTGGGCGATCACAAACACGGTGCGCCCCTCCATCAGCCGGTCCATGCCCTTTTCGATCAGGGCCTCGGTGCGGGTATCGATGCTGCTGGTGGCTTCGTCCAGAATCAGCACCGGCGGGTCCGCAATGGCCGCCCGGGCAATGGCCAGCAGCTGCCGCTGCCCCTGGGAAAGGTTCTTGCCGTCGCCGGTAACCGGGGTGTCGTACCCCTTGGGAAGACGGCGGATGAAGGAGTGGGCATTGGCCAGCTTGGCCGCCGCCACCACTTCCTCATCGGTGGCATCCAGCTTACCGAAGCGGATGTTATCCGCAATGGTGCCGGTGAACAGGTGGGTGTCCTGCAGAACCACCGCCAGCGACCGGCGCAGATCCGGTTTCTGGATGCGGCGCACATCAATGCCATCGTAGGTAATGCGCCCGTCGGTCACATCATAGAACCGGTTGATCAGGTTGGTCACCGTGGTTTTGCCCGCGCCGGTGGACCCCACAAAAGCAATCTTCTGGCCGGGCTTTGCATAAAGGCTGATATCCTTCAGAATCAGCCGGGAGGAATCATAGCCAAAGCTCACATGCTCAAAGCGTACATCGCCCCGCAGCGGAGTCTCCTTTCCGGAAGCGTTATCCTTCCAGACCCAGGCGCCCTGTGTGCCGGCCAGCTCCACGCTGCCCTTGTCCACCTCGGGGGTCTCCTCCATGGCGTTGAAGATTCGCTCGGCGCCGGCCAGCGCCGCCAGCAGGAAGTTGGACTGCTGGGTAAACTGGTTGATGGGCATGGCTGCCTGACGCACAAATACCAGATAACTGGTGAGGCTGCCCACGTCGGTCATGCCGTGGATGGCCATAATGCCGCCCAGCACCGCCACCACCGCATAGTTCACATAAGAAATACTCACCACGGTGGGCACCATGGTGGCCGCATAGCTCTGGGCACTGGTGGCCGCCTGACGCAGCGCCTCGTTCTGGGCGCAGAAGGCCTCCACATTCTGCCGCTCGTGGTTGAATACCTTGATCACCTTCTGGCCGCTGATCATCTCCTCAATGGTGCCGTTCAGCTTGCCCAGCACCTGCTGCTGGCTCTGGAAATACCGTTTGCTGCGCTGACCACTGTAACGCACGGTGGCGAACATGGCAATGTAGCCCACCACCACGATCAGCGAGAGCTGCCAGTTCAGCACGAACAGCAGCGTCAGGGTGCCAACGATCTGAATAAAGCTCTGGATCACCATGGCAAAGCTGTTGTTCAGCGCGTCGGCAATGGTATCCACGTCGTTGGTAAAGCGGCTCATAATGTCGCCGTGGCTGCGGGTATCAAAATAGCGCAGCGGAAGGGTCTGCACATGGCGGAACAGATCCCGTCGGATCTCGTACACAATTTTCTGGGCAGCCTTCACCATCAGCTGGGTGTAGCCAAAAGCAGATACCACGCCCACCGCATAGATGCCCGCCACAATGCCCACCGCCGCCAGCAGGCCGTTGGTATCGGCGGGCAGGATGTAACGGTTCACCAGAGGCTTGAGCATGAAGGTGCCCAGCAGGTTCGCGGCGGCGCTCAGGCTTACCAGCACCGCCACCAGTGCCATAATCAGCTTGTGGTGGCCCATGTAGGCCAGCAGTACCCCCAGCGTATGGCCCAGATCATTGGGCCGCCGGGCCGAAAACTGCCGTCTGCTCATTCTTCGCCGCCTCCTTTCATCTGGGATTCATAGATCTCCCGGTAGATGGCATTCTCCGCCAGCAGCTGGCTGTGGGTGCCAATGCCATTGACCCGGCCATCCTCCAGCACCAGAATCTGATCCGCGTCCATTACCGAGGTCACCCGCTGAGCGATGATGATCTTGGTGGTATCGGCCAAGGCCGCAAGCCCCGCCCGGATGCGGGCCTCGGTGGCGGTGTCCACCGCACTGGTGGAGTCATCGAAGATCAGCACCTTGGGCCGCTTGAGCAGGGTGCGGGCAATGCACAGGCGCTGCTTCTGCCCACCGGACACGTTCACGCCGCCCTGGCCCAGCTCGGTGTCCAGCCCCTTGGGCATCCGACTCAAAAATTCATCGGCACAGGCGGTACGGCAGGCCCATTCCAGCTCTTCTTCGCTGGCCTGTTCGTTGCCCCAGAGCAGGTTTTCCCGGATGGTACCGCTGAACAGCACGTTCTTTTGCAGCACGATGCCCACCGCATCCCGCAGCGCTTCCAGCCGGTATTCCCGCACATCCCGGCCGCCCACCTTGACGCAGCCGCCGGTCACATCATACAAACGGGGAATCAGCTGCACCAGCGAGGTTTTGGCCGAACCGGTGCCGCCCAGAATGCCCAGCGTCTGTCCCGCCGGCACACGCAGGCAGATGTCCTCCAGCACATTCTCCTGCGCGGAGGCGCTGTATTTGAAATCCACATGGCAGAATTCCACACTGCCATCTGTAATCTTCTCACAGGCTTCCGGCCCATCCGCCAGGCTGGGCTTCTGATCCAGTACCTCCATCACGCGGGCTGCGCTGGCAAGCGAACGGGTGAGCATCAGAAACACATTGGAGATCATCATCAGCGAGTTCATGATCTGCAGTACATAACTCAGAAAACCGGTGAGCTTACCCACCTGCATGCTGCCTGCAATCACCATATTGCCGCCGAACCAGAGCAGCAGGGTCACCGCTGCATACATGGTGAACTGGAACGCCGGCAGGTTCATCACCGCAAAGTGAAAGGTGCGCTGACTGGTCTGCATCAGGCCGCTGTTCACCTGTTCAAACTTCTCTTCCTCATACTCTCCCCGTACAAAAGCCTTTACCGCCCGGATGGCAGTCAGGTTTTCCTCCACAACCACATTCACCCGGTCCATGGCGATTTGAAGCCGGCTGTACATGGGGGCCACCTTATACACGATGAAAGCCAGCACTGCTGCAAGCACCGGTACACAACACAGAAAGATCAGGCTCAGCCGGGCGTTCATAAAGAACGCAAGCCCCACACCCATAATCAGCATGGATGGCCCACGCACCATGGGCCGGAGCCCGCCGCTCACCGCATTCTGCAACACCGTAATATCAGTGGTCATGCGGGTGATCAGCGACGAGGTCTCGAACCGATCCAGATCCACGAAGGAATATTCCTGAATCTTCCGGTACTGCTCCTGGCGCAAAAGCGCACCGAATCCACAGGCTGCCCGGGCCATATACCGGGCATACAACATACCGGTCAGCAGTGAAAGCAGAGCGCAGATTCCCATCTGCACACCCTTCATCAACACATAGTTCACATCCCGGTTGGCAACGCCCACGTCGATGGTATCCGCCATAATCACAGGGATGAACATTTCCAGCCCGGTTTCCAGCACCACAAACAGCACTGCCAGAACAAATTCCTTTTTGTAGCGGCCCAGATGCGCAAACACACGCCGCAGCTGTTCCATATATCATTCCTCCTTCCGTTTTTTTCCAATCATTTCATCGAACAAAATTCCCCCGGGGCGATTTCAGCGCTTGCCAAAACCGCCCCAGGGGGGAAATTTACAGACGTAAAGCAGTTACCCCAGCTTGCTCACGTTCATATCGGTGGGCTTGGGAATGCCAGGCACCGTGCCGGTGCTGCTGTACTGCCAGATGTCATAATTATAATCGAAGCTCAGCTGATCCCGATACTGGGCAATCCAGATGCTGTAGGGAGACAGGCTGGCCATGTTCAGCTGGTTGTAGAACCAGCTGGCGTAGCTGTAAACGCCCGCCTTGTAACCGGAATTGCGGATGGTCTCGCAGAAGGCCACCGCGTTGGCGGTACGCTGGGCACGGCTGATGTTATCGGCCCGGCCGGTATCTCCCGCCACTTTTTCGGTATCAAAATAGATGGGATAGCTGATGTTGTAGCCCTGGCACAGACTGATCACCATGCTGGCCTCTTCCACCGCTTCGGTCTCGTTGATGGCCTGGCTGTAGAAATACAAACCGACCTTCAGCCCCGCCGCAGTGGCACCCTTGATGTTCTGGCGGAAAGTCGAATCCTCAACCAGAACACCGGTGCCGTAGCCGCGGTAGCCCACGCGAATGATGGCAAACTCGATTCCGGAGACCTTCACCTTGTTCCAGTCGATGTTGCCCTGGTACTTGGACACGTCCACGCCCTTTACCCAGGCCGTGCCGCCGCTGTTCCCGCCGCTGCTTTCACCGCCGGTGCTTTCGCTGCTACTGCTTTCGCTGCTACTGCTTTCGCTGCCGCCAGTCTCCTGCTTCACCAGCGCGCCGTTTTCATCAAAGGTATATGTAGTGCCCGCAATTACCTTGGTGCCGGTCACCTTCTGATGCGTGCTCGGGTCATAATAGGCCTGTTTATCCGAAGTGCTGGGATACCAGCCGGAATACAGAGTTACGATCACCTTTTCCGCCGCAGTAATGGCAAAGCCATCGTGAGCAATTCCCTGCATGGCACTCTCGTCGTAGAACTGGAGTGTAGGCTCCAGAGAAAGCGTGCTCACACCATCTGCCGCACCGGCTGCCAGCAGGCCGCCGCGTGCCCAGGCACCCAGATCCAGCCCCAGAACATTGCCGGCCGCTGTTTGCAAAGCTGCAGAACCGCTGGTCGGCTCCTGGCTGGCCGCCGGAACTTCCGTCGGAGCCGGACTCTCGGTGGGGGCCGGAACCTCGGTGGGAACCGGAACCTCGGTGGGAACCGGAACCTCGGTGGGCGCCGGGGTGGGGGTGGGTACCATACCCGCATCCAACGTTGCTTCCACCAGGAATTCCGTACCATCCTGCGCAGTAGCCGTTTTGCTCACATAATAAGGACTGGTACTGCCATCGGCATATTTCAGATACTTCCGGCCATTCTGGTCTACCACATCCGGAATATACACCGTGGTTTTGCGCTCTTCTGCCGAGGAATCGTTATAATCATAGTCGTTGCCGGAAGGAGTCGGAGCCGGAGTAGGCGCTGCGGTGGGCTCAGGCAGGGTGGGATCCTTGCCGCTTCCGGTACCTGCACCGGCATGGCTGGCGTTGCCGTTATCTTCCTTGGCCTCGTTAACCTCGCTGGACTGCTTGATCTGATCCTTAACCGCTTCCACATCGGCCTTGTACTGTACCTTTTCCTTGACCGCCAGAGTCACCGGCTCGGGGGTCACAAAGCCCTCCCGCTCGGCCACCGAGACCGTATACTCACCGATGTTCACCTGCTTGATGAGCAGCGTACCGGTTTCCGGGTCCAGCGTATAGGTGCTTGCCTTGCCGGACTTCGGCGTGAGCTGCACCTCGAAATCCTGCCCCAGCACCGGCAGCCCGCTGTCCGCGTCCATCACGGTAACGCCCACACTCTGCTGCACGGCAGTGGCTTCAATCTCCAGCCGAACCGGTGCCTGGGTGGGCTCCGGCGTGGCGGTGGCTTCCGGCTCACTGCTTACCGGCGCAACCACAGGCTGGCTCACACTCACCGAAATGGACGAACTGTTGTTGGCTGCATTCACCGCAGTAAACGCAATGCCTGCACCGCAGCTCACGGTTACCGCCAGCGCGCAGCACAAAGCAACCAGCGCTTTGCCCAGCGGCATGCGGGAAAACTTACTGCCCGAAAAATAGCGGGAAAGATCCCGTTTGTTCATAGCTATGATCCCTTTCCTTTTTCCTGTATCTTGATCAAATTCCTCGTGCTGTAACGAAAAAGGCTATAATCATGTTTAGTATACCATATTTTCCGCATAGGGAAACCAACTTTCCCTCTCTTTAACTGTTTTTCAGAATTTTGCACGAATCCCGGCTTCGGTTCTTGTTATCTTTCTTCATTTTTCCCGACTTCCTTCTCTTTTCCTTAACCCTCTGCTGGTATTTTTGCCCTATATGTTGTAAGATGAAAAGGAAAAAGGTTCGCAATCATTTTCCCCATTCAGACAAAGGAGTTTTTTCATGGATCTTCCCATGCTACCCACCGAATTTCACACCGGTCTGTGCTTTGACGCTCATCATCTGCTGGGTGCGCATCCGGCACCGGAGCAGGGATCGGACGTCTGGCTGTTTCGTCTCTGGGCCCCCAGCGCCCGGCGTGTTCAGGTCTTTGGCGACTTCAACAGCTGGTCCGGGCAGGATCTTGCCCGTGATGCTGCCGGCGTGTGGAGCGGCTATGTGACCGGTGCACATCAGGGCCAGTTCTACAAATACAACATTCAAAAACAAAACGGCGACTGGGCCCTGCACACCGACCCCTACGGTTTTTACACGGAACTCCGGCCCGGCAGTGCCAGCGTGCTGTGGGGCCTGCCAACACACAAATTTCAGGACAAAGACTGGATCGCCAGCCGCAGCGCCCGCTATGACCATCCGCTGAACATCTATGAACTGCACGCGGGCAGCTGGAAGCGCCACCCGGACGGCCGTTGGTACACCTACCGTCAGCTTGCGGGTGCGCTGATCCCCTGGCTAAAGGAACAGGGCTATAATTTCATCGAGCTGCTCCCGCTGGCAGAGCATCCCTTCGACGGCAGCTGGGGCTACCAGTGCACCGGCTATTTCAGCGTGACCAGCCGCTATGGTACCCCGGAGGAATTCGCCGCCTTTGTGGATGCCTGCCACCAGGCGGGTATCGGTGTTCTGATGGATTTCGTACCGGTGCACTTTGCCTGCAATGGAGATGCGCTGGCCCGGCTGGACGGCACCCACCTTTATGAATACGACAGCGACGTGGGGCTCAGTGAATGGGGCAGCTACAACTTTAACCTGTACCGGGGCGAAGTACGCAGTTTTTTAAACAGTGCTGCCGCCTTCTGGCTGGAAGTCTATCACTGCGACGGCCTGCGCATGGATGCGGTAAGCCGGGCGCTTTACTGGCAGGGCGACGATGCCCGCGGGGTCAATCAGGGCGCGGTGAAGTTCTTGCAGACCATGAACCAGGGACTGCACCAGCGTTTTCCCGGGGTAATTCTGGCCGCAGAGGACAGCACCAACTATCTGAAGGTCACCGCTCCCGTGCAATACGACGGCCTGGGCTTCGACTATAAGTGGGATATGGGCTGGATGAACGACACTCTTCGCTATTTTTCCACACCTTTTGACCAGCGCCCGGCTCTTTATCACTCCATTACATTCTCCATGGAGTATTTTTATAATGAATTATACCTGCTGGCATTATCTCATGATGAGGTGGTACACGGCAAGCACACGCTGATTGACAAGATGTGGGGCAGCTATGAGGAAAAATTCGCTCAGGCCCGGTTGCTGCAGTTTTATTTTATGTTGCATCCCGGCAAAAAACTCAGCTTTATGGGCACTGAACTGGCTCACTTCCGGGAATGGGACGAGAGTCGCGCCATGGACTGGTGCCTTCTGGAATACCCCATGCACCAGGCCTTTCTCTGGCTCGTTCGGGATTTGAACCGCCTGTACCTTCAGGAACCTGCCCTGTTCAGCGGCGAATACCACAGCGGACGCTTTCAGTGGATTACCCGTGAGGCCGTAGATGATGGCGTATTTGCCTTCACCCGCACCAGTGCCGAGGGGGAAACTTTTCTGATTGTTCTAAACACACAGGACAAAACGCACAATCATTACCCATTGTATTTTGACAATTTCCGCCATGCCCATCTGGTACTTTGCACTGATTCGCCATATTACGGCGGCAGTCAGTCCCCCGTTGGGGAGACACGTTCGATACCGGGTGGCGTAATGGGCAAAAGCCATACCCTGTATCTCGACCTGCCCGCGTTAAGTGGCAGCCTTTATCGACTGTAATAAACAGTGAATGATCATGGATTGACAGCCCCTCTCTTTCCCGCTACAATGAAGGCAACAGGAAATCCCGGGCGGCCCGGCTGCCCCTATCACACTACTTGGGAGGTACGTTCCTATGCTGCGCATCTTGACCGATTCCACCGCTGATCTTCCAGCGGCGTTGGCACAAAGAATGCAGATGGAGATTATTCCCCTGCAGGTAACTTTTGAGAACGGCGAAACCTATCGGGACGGGCTGGATCTTTCGCCCGATGAATTCTATGAGCGGCTCAGTGAATGCCACAAACTGCCCAGCACCAGCCAGCCCAGCCCGGAAGCGTTTGAGAAAGCCTTTCAAGACGCACAGGATGCGGGTGACGAGGTAATTGCAATTCTGCTGTCCAGCAAGATTTCCGGCACCTATCAGTCCGCCCAGATTGCTGCCTCACTGGTGGATCACGATAAAATCTACCTGATCGATGGATTGAGTGCCACACTGGGCAATCAGCTGCTGGTTCGGCTGGCAGCAGAGCTGCGTGACGAGGGGCGTCCTGCTGGCGAGATCGTAAGCATTCTGGAAGAGGAAAAGCACAAGGTTCGGCTGCTGGCCGTGGTGGACGATCTGAAATATTTCCGCAAAGGCGGTCGGCTTTCCGGCGCTGAGGCTTTTGCCGGAACGCTTCTGGGAATCAAGCCTGTGGTTGGTATGAAGGATGGACATGTGTCTCTGGTAGGCAAAGCCCGTGGCCTGCCCGGTGCCTATGTGGCACTGTTCAAGCAGCTGGATCAGGATGGCGGTTTGGATCCGGACAAACGGTACCTGGTAGGCTATACCGCTCATCATCGTGCTATGGAGCCCATTCAGAAATATCTGATCGGTAACCTGCATCTGCCTGCTGCCGAAGTCTTCCATATCGGACCGGTAATCGGCACGCACGCCGGCCCCGGTGCCGCCGGCATCGCCTATTTTGCCAAGGGTGAAGATTGAATCTGAAAGCCAAAAGAGCTCTGCGCTGGTTAATCAGCGCAGAGCTCTTTTTACAGTTCATCCCTTTGAAGGTCAATACACACAATCTCCGGCGGTGCGAGCAGACGCATCGGAAGCCGTGTAGTTCCAACACCGCCGCTCACATACAGTCGAAAAAACTCTGGTTCGGCCTTATCCAGAGAATAAAGTCCACTCACAAAATCGCCGGAACCCGGTGGAAGAATTCGCTGCGCAATCCATGGCACCCCGATCTGCCCGCCGTGGGTATGCCCCGCCAACATCAGTCCTCCTTTTGGCAACTCTGCCAAAAGGTCAACGGTAACAGGCTCATGGGCCACCAGCAGCGGAAACATATCTTCCTGGAAATCGTTCAGCAGCTGTTCCATATCTCCGGTCAGATAGTCATCGTATCCCATCAGCTGGATCTGATACTCCTCCAGGAGCAGGCCCTCGTTTTTCAGTACCTGAAACCCACAGGATTCCATGAATTCCTGATAGATGCGCACAGCGCCACCGCCCCAGTCATGATTGCCCCAAACTGCATACTTGCCACCGGGAGCTTCTATACAGCTCAGCTGTATGCGCAGCATTTCCAGATCCAGCTGCTGTCGATCCCGGGCGTAGTTATCCAGAAGATCCCCGCCGAAAATCACCACATCCGGTTCCAGTCCGTTGATTTTATCGACCAGCTGCACCGCATCTGAAACAGACTTGTCCCTGCCAAAGTGGGTATCGGTAAAAAAGACAACGCGGCAGTCATCCTTCAGATTTTGTGCCGGCAGCGTCAGCCTGCGAACGATCAGCAACTCCGGTTCCACAAAGCGGGCATACAGTCCCGCCAATAAGGCCCCCAACAGGGGCAAAATCAGCATCCAACCCCAGCATCGCTTTTTTCTTGTTTGTTTCTGTCTCATCGATTGGTTTCTTTCTATATAAAAACAAACCGCTGTTTTTTTTCGCAGTTTATGGCTTGTGGAAATAGTCGAATAATATGAAAAACAACTCATCTTCTCCTCGGCAATATGGTTCCCGCAAAAATTTGCCTTGCAAAGTTTTGTGGGGATGAGGAGGAATGACGAAATAGTATGAGAAAAGCCCAGTCATTTGCCTGAGCTTTTGAATGGAATGCAGTCCATTCTGCCGGGGCGTTCGTTTTCCCCCGGCAGCGGGGCCCTCGCAAAAGTTTGCCTTGCAAAGTTTTGTGGGGATGAGGAGGAATGACGAAATAATACGAGAAAAGCCCAGCCATTTGCCTGAGTTTTTGAATGGAATGCAGTCCATTCTGCCGGGGCGTTCGTTTTCCCCCGGCAGCGAGGCCCCCGCAAAAATTTGCCTTGCAAAGTTTTGTGGGGAAAAGGAGGAATGACGAAATAATATGAGAAAAGCCCAGCCATTTGCCTGAGTTTTTGAATGGAATGCAGTCCATTCTGCCGGGGCGTTCGTTTTCCCCCGGCAGCGGGGCCCCCGCAAAAGTTTGCCTTGCAAAGTTTTGTGGGGAAAAGGAGGAATGACGA
>NZ_SLUM01000015.1 GCF_004345265.1 Allofournierella massiliensis | reverse complement strand
AGTTTCAGACTACAACAAAAAATGAGATAGGCAACCCTTTCGGGGAAGTCTATCTCATTTTTTTCATTTTAGGCTATTTTGCAACAGCCCCTTTTGCCTGCAATCGGATTATTCCAGCATCATGTGGGCGGCCTTGTAAATGTCGCCGCAGCCCATGGTGATCACAAAATCGCCGGGCTGTGCGTGCTCCTTCACATAGTCGGCGGCCTCCTTCAGGCCGGCCACCACCACGCAGCCGGGAATCTTCGCGGCCAGATCCTCGCTCTTCACGCTGCCGTCGTCAACCTCGCGGCTGCCCATGATGGGGGTCAGCACCACCTGATCGGTGTCCGCCAGAACCCTGGCAAAGTCGTCCAGCAGCTCGCGGGTGCGGCTGTAGGTGAAGGGCTGATGCACCGCCCATACCTTGTTGTAGCCCAGCGCGTGGGCGGTTTTCAGGGTGGCGGCGATCTCGGTGGGATGGTGGGCGTAGTCGTCCGCCACGGTCACGCCGTTGAACTCGCCCAGAATTTCGAACCGACGGCCCGCGCCCTTAAAGCTCTCGGCGGCTGCGGCGGCGTCCTCGCCGGTCAGGCCAACGGTGAAGCAGCAGGCGGCCATGGCCAGCGCATTGTAGATGTTGTGGTAGCCGGGGGCGCTCAGCTTCAGGTGGGCCACCGGGTAACCCCACTCCAGCACATCGAATTCATAGAAGCCGGGCTTGTGCTCACGGATGTTCACCGCCTGATAATCCGCCTCGGAGTTGATGCCGAAGGTGCGCACTGCACGATCCAGACTGTTGATTACCTGCACCACGTTGGTATCGTCCGCGTTGGCCACAATGGTATGGCGGGCCATCAGGGCGAATTTCTTGAAGGCAAACTTCAGCTGGCCCATGGTGCCGTAGTAGTCCAGATGATCGTTGTCGATGTTCAGCAGCACCGCAATGTCCGGGGTCAGATGCAAAAAGGTCTCGGCAAATTCGCAGGCCTCGATCACGATGGTGTTACCGCTGCCGTTCTTGCCGTAGCCTCCGATCAGGGGCAGCTTGCCGCCAATCACCGCGGCGGGATCCTGGCCGGCCAGCTCCAGCAGACTGGTGATCATGGAGGTGGCAGTGGTTTTGCCGTGGGTGCCCGCCACGCAGATGCTGCGGGGGTACAGGCGGCTCACATAGCCCAGCAGAACGCTGCGCTCCAGCATGGGAATGCCCCGGGCGTCTGCTTCCCTGATTTCCGGGTTGTCTTTATGAATGGCGGCGGAGTAGACGATCATGTCTGCCCCCAGCACGTTTTTGGCGTCGTGCCCCATGAACACCTGAATGCCCATGGCCCGCTCCGAATCAATGATGCTGCCCTCGTTCACGTCGCTGCCGGTGATGGTGTAGCCCCGGGCATGCAGGATCTGCACCAGCGGATACATACCGCTGCCGCCGATGCCGATAAAATGGAGGCGCTTGACGCCGTCCAGCAGATTGGCGTTAAAGCCGCTCAGGAAGTTCATTATGATCCACCTCTCCTTAGCATGATGGTATTCCCAAAAGGATGGTCGGCGGCCCAGACGAAAGCCGTCGCAAATGTATCCGACACAGATTTGCGCGCCGAATATGGATTTCTGTAGCTATCATTATATAATTTTTGCTCCACAAAATAAACACTTTCAGGGGATTTTTTGGGATGCGTTCGATGAAATTTTCCGTTTTGGCGAAAAAGCAGGTGAATTTTTTACCAAAATGCCAAGGCAAAATGTTGCCGCACACTTGCGCCGCAGCGGGCATAGCATGGGCAAAAGCAGTGCGGCCCCTGGCCGCAAAATCACAAAAAAGGGGGAGCGCAAGTGATGGCAAACGAAAGAAAGACGGTGTTTGCCGTGCTGGGGGCGGATGCCCGCCAGCGGGCGGCAGCGGACCGTCTGCGCCAGCGGGGCTGGCAGGTGGTGGGGGGAGAACGGCTGGCCGCAGCGGACGTGATTCTGCTGCCCATGCCTCTGGGCGGCGAAAGCGAAAGCCTGACCCGGCTGCTGGCCGGGGCAAAGCCCGGGGCGGTGGCCTTTGGGGGAAGAGTAGGCCCGGCGGCGGCCCAGGCGGCCGCACAGGCTGGGGTGCCGCTGCGGGATTATCTGGCCAGGGAGGAGCTGGCGGTGCTGAACGCCATCCCCACCGCCGAGGGCTGTATCGCCCTTTTGCTGCAAAACCGTACCCGCACGCTGTGGCACAGTCCGGTGCTGGTGCTGGGCTACGGCCGGTGCGGTGCGGCATTGGCGGTGCGGCTGGCGGCGCTGGGCGCCCGGGTCACGGTGGCAGCCCGAAGCCCAGGCCAGCGGGCGCAGGCGGAAAGCAGGGGCCTGAATGCCTGCGGGCTGGAAGAACTGACGCATCGGCTGCCGGGCTTTGAAACGGTGGTGAACACCATTCCGGCTCCGATGCTGGGCCACCGGGAGCTGGAGGCGCTGGCACCGGGCAGTCTGGTGATCGATCTGGCCAGCCTGCCCGGCGGGGTGGATCTGGAAGCGGCGGAGGAGCTGGGCATCCGGGCCATCCGGGCGCTGAGCCTGCCTGCCCGCTGTGCGCCGGTGACTGCCGGGGAATTTGTGGCCGACACGGTGCTGGCCATGCTGTGTGAGGAGGGATTGTGCGTATGAACGAGAAAACTGTGGTGTGGGCGCTGTGCGGCAGCTTCTGCACCTTCGAGAGCATTCTTCCGCGTATGGAAGAGCTGGTGAACAGCGGGGTAAGGGTGCTGCCGCTGATGAGCTTCAACGCTGCCGGGCTGGACACCCGGTTCGGCGCGGCGGCGGACTGGAAGCGGCGGCTGGAGCAGCTGTGCGGCACGCCGCCCATCGAAACCCTGCAGGGGGCCGAACCGCTGGGGCCCAAAAACATGGCGCAGGCCATGGTGATTGCCCCCTGCACCGGCAACACCCTTGCAAAGCTGGCCCACGGCATCAGCGACACGCCGGTCACCCTGGGGGCGAAAAGCATGCTGCGCAGCGGCAGGCCGGTGGTCATTGCTCTTTCCACCAATGATGGGCTGGCTGCCAGCTTTTCCAATCTGGCGGCATTGACCAACCGCAAGCACTATTATATGGTACCTTTTGCGCAGGACGATTACCTGAAAAAGCCCAGCAGCCTGCAAAGCGATTTTTCTCTGATCCGGGATACGCTGGAATGCGCCCTGCGGGGCCGCCAGCTGGGCCCGGTGCTCAACGTTTAGGTTCCGGAAAGAAAACCCTCTTCGGTAAGCACAAGATCAGCCCGGCGGTCATGGGCTTCGGCGGGCAGGTCGGACTGAACCAGACCGGTGGGGCAAAGCAGCACCACCGGGCAGCGGCAGCGGGGCAGGAAGCGGTCGTAGTAACCGCCGCCCTGGCCCAGCCGCAGCCCGCCGGGCGCTGCCATCAGGCAGGGGGCGACCACCAGCTCCAGCTGTTCAGGGGCAAGGGCCGGCAGGTCGGGCGCAGGCTCCAGCAGCCCGAAGCGGGCGGAGGCCAGCTGTTCGAGGGAATCCACCGGTACAGCCTCCATAAAGCCTTCCGGCCCGGTGCGGGGCACGCAGAGGGTTTTGCCTTCGGCCAGTGCTCGTTCCAGAATGGGCCGGGTGCCCGGTTCGCGGGGGGTGCTCACAAAGCAGAACACTGACCCGGCGCGCCGCCAGAGATCGCTTTTGGTCAGATGTTCGGCCATGGCCCGGCCCCAGGCGGCAGTCTGCTCCGGGCCGGCCGCGGCCAGAAACGCACGGGCCTGTGCCCGCAGCGCGGCCTTGTGCTCCGGCACAGCGGAGGGGTGTATTGTCATGGTGAAAAACCTCCTTTTGGGCAAATGCCGCCATTTTGACCATTTGATTGTATCATAGCATAAAAACCCATGCCGCGGTGCAGAGGCTTGCAAACATTCTGTGGAAATTTTGTGGAGAACTTGAACCGGGGGCGGCCGGTAGGCTATAATAAATCAGTTAAAGCAGTGTATTGCGAAATTGCGAAAGCGAACGGAAAACCAACAGGTAAAGGATGTATTCGGTTTGAAAAAACTGGTTTCAATATTGGCCGCCGCTGTGCTGGGCGCAGCTGTGCTGGCCCCCACCGCTGCGGCGGAGGACCTGCCCCAGGTGACCTGCGAGGCCTATGTGGTCATGGACGCGGACACCGGCCAGGTCATCATGGAAAAGAATCCCGACGAGGTGCTCTATCCGGCCTCGATCACCAAGATCATGACCCTGGGGCTCACCATGGAAAAAGCGCAGGGCGACTGGTCCGCCCAGCTGACCATCGATTACGATGTGGCCCACAGTCTGGAATCCAACTCCACCCACATTGCGCTGCTGCCCGGCGAGGTGGTAACGCTGGAGGATGTGATCTATGGCACCCAGCTGGAGAGCGCCAACGACGGCGCCAACGCGCTGGCGGAGTATTTTGGCGACGACGGCACCATTGCCAGCGGTGTGGAGAAGATGAACGCCAAGGCACAGGAGCTGGGGCTTACCAACACCCACTATGCAAACCCCCACGGCCTGTATGATGAAAACCATTACACCAGCGCCCGGGATATGGCGAACCTGACCCGCTGGGCCATGCAGCAGCCCGGGTTCATGGATGTATTCTGCCGCAACGACGAGTGGCGCATGGCCGCCACCAACCTGCAGCCGGAGCGTGCCTTCCACTGCACCGACTGGCTTCGGGTGGGCGGACCGCTGCTGTACCGGGCTTATGAAAAGGGCGGCAAGAGCGGCTTCCACGATCAGGCGGGCTACACCTATGTGGGCTATGCCGAGCAGGACGGCCTGAATCTGATTGTGGTGGTGCTCAAATCGGTGGGGCTCAACGGCAACTACAAGGATGCCGCTGCCCTTCTGGACTATGCCTTTGCCCATTTCCGGCGGGTGAGCATTGCCAGCCCGCAGGATACCTATGAGGTGTCGCTGGTGGGCGGCGGCTTCGAAAGTCTGGGCAATGTACAGGTGGCGGCTCAGGGGGCCGATGTGCTGCTGAATGATGCTTTCACCGAAGCGGATGTGACCGCGGAATTTGATATTCCGGAACAGTATGTGCTGGGGCAGGGCTTTTCCGCCACGGTTACCTATTTGCTGAAGGAAAACACCCTTCAGCCCACCACCCTGCGCACCGTGGGGCTGACGGTAAGCGGGCTGGAGCAGATTCTGCAGGCCAACACCTATGTGCCGCAAAAGACCGCCGGCGACGGGCGCATGTATCTGGGCATCGGCGTGGCAGTGGCCGCGGCGGCAATCGCCATTCTGCTGGCGGTGCGTCTGATCCGCGGTGGCGGAGGGCTGCAGAGCCTGGCGGCAAAGCGGGCCAGGGAAACCGGCCTGCCGGCGGATTTCCAGATCATTACCCGCACTGGAGCAGTGAATTCCACCCCGGTGCAGACGCTGGATGTACGCCGCCCCTCCACAAAGGAAGGGCACGATGAACAAACCGATCTGCCCCGGCGCTGAGCGCAAGGAGATCCGATGAAAACCGGGCGGCCCGCCGCCCACGGGAACAGGTTTTCCGTGGCGGCGGGCCGCTTTTTGCGCTTTTGCCAAAAAGGAAAAGCATTTCCGCAAAGGGACGAAGGGCTTTTGCGGGAATTCTTGTTGCGCTTTGGGGTGGGATGGGGTAAAATATACCATGAATATGTTTGGCCTGCCGCAGCGGCGGGCCGTTACAGCAGGAGGGAATTGCGTTGATGAATATCATGCCCAACGATCTGGGCCGCCAGTACAGCCTGCACGCGGCGGAGTATGAGCAGAAGGCACTGCAGGTGCTGCGCAGCGGCTGGTATGTGCTTGGCAAAGAGGTGGAGGCTTTTGAAAAGGAGTGGGCTGCCTACATCGGCGCGAAGCACTGTGTGGGTCTGGCCAGCGGGCTGGATGCACTGTGGATCAGCTTCCGTCTGCTGGGCGTGGGCGCGGGCGACGAGGTGATCGTCTGCTCCAATGCCTACATTGCCTGTGTGATGGGCATCTCCATGAACGGGGCCACCCCGGTATTTGTGGAGCCGGACGAATACGACAACATCGACGCGGAAAAGATTGAAGCTGCCATCACCCCCAAAACCAAAGCCATTCTGGCGGTGCATCTGTACGGCCAGTCCTGCGATATGACCCGTATCATGGCCATTGCGAAGGCCCATGATCTGAAGGTGGTGGAGGACTGCGCCCAGAGCCACGGCAACCACTGGCAGGGCCAGACCGTGGGCACCTTCGGTGATGTGGGCTGCTTCTCCTTCTATCCCACCAAGGGCTGCGGCGCCTTTGGCGACGCGGGCTGCATCGTGACAAACAGCGACGAGCTGGCCCAAAAGTTCCGGGTCTACCGCAACTACGGCAGCGAAAAGCGCTACCACAACCAGGTGGTGGGCACCAACTCCCGGCTGGACGAGCTGCAGGCGGGCCTGCTGCGGGTGAAGCTGACCCATCTGGACGACTTCAACGCCGAGCGCTGCGCCATTGCCGGAACCTACAACGACAAATTGAAAAACCCCCATGTACAGCTGCCCAAAATCCGCCCCGGTGCGGACTGCACCTGGCATCAGTATGTGGTGCATGTGCCCAATGGGCGCGACGCGCTGGCCGCTTACCTGAAGGAGAAGGGCATCGGCACCATCATCCATTATCCCATCCCGCCGCATCTGTCCGAGGCGTATGCCTATCTGGGCTTCGGTGTGGGGGATTTCCCCATTGCCGAGCGCTATGCCGGCGAGGTGCTCAGCCTGCCCATGTACAACGGCATGACCGCCGAGGAGCAGCAGTATGTGATCGACGTCATCAACCAGTGGGAGCCGTGAGGAATATCAGCCGATGAAACAAAATAAAAATTACGATAAGGTGAAGCTGCTTCGCTTCGGTGACCTGGGCGACGAGCGGGGCAGCCTGATCGTGGTGGAAGGCGAACAGGATGTTCCCTTCGCCATCCAGCGTGTGTTCTACATCTATGGCAGTGATGCCACCGTGATGCGCGGCCAGCATGCCAACCGGAACACCGAATTTGTTCTGGTGAACGTGGCAGGCAAAAGCAAGGTCCGGGTGGACGACGGTCTGGGCCGCGAGCAGGTGTATCATCTGGATCAGCCCAACACCGGTATCTACATCCCCCGCATGGTGTGGAAGGATATGTATGATTTTTCGCCGGACAGTGTGCTGCTGGTTCTGTGCAGCGAACACTACGATGGAGAGGAATACATCCGCGACTACGAGGCGTTCCGGGCCGAGATGGCCCGCGAAGGCGAATCGGAGCGCGACTGATCAAAAGTCAAACGAAGGAGACATACGAAAATGGGGAAGTTTACGTTTGTTGAAACCGGGCTGCCCGGTGTGCTGGTGATCGAGCCCACCGTGTTCGGTGACGCCCGCGGCTATTTTATGGAGACCTTCCAGAAGGAAGAGTTCGCCGCCGCCGGCATCACCGACGAGTTTGTGCAGGACAACCAGTCCAAATCCAGCCGGGGCGTGCTGCGTGGGCTGCACTTCCAGAAGGAGCACACCCAGGGCAAGCTGGTTCGCGTGACCAAAGGCGAGGTGTTTGACGTGGCGGTGGACTGCCGCCCAAACAGCGCCACCTTCGGCAAATGGGTGGGCGTGACCCTGAGCGAGGAGAACAAAAAGCAGTTCTATGTGCCCAAGGGCTTTGCCCACGGCTTTCTGGTGCTGAGCGACGAGGCCGAGTTCTGCTACAAGTGCACCGATTATTACGACCCCACCGCTGAGGGTGGTATTCCCTACAACGATCCCACCGTGAACGTGGAATGGCCGGACTGCGGCTGTGAGTATCTGCTGAGCGAAAAGGACAAAAAACATGAGCCCTTTGCAGCCCAGACCTTCGATTATTTCAATAAGTGGTAAGGGAGCGCCGGTATGCTGAAACTTTATGTGCAGGACTTTTTGCGCTACCGCTACCTGCTTTACAATCTGATCAGCCGTGATTTCAAGCTGAAATACCGCCGCAGTGTGCTGGGCGTTGCCTGGAGCGTGCTCAACCCGCTGATGATGTGTGCGGTGATGTTTGTAATCTTCAACACACTGATGGCGGGCATGCGGGGCGAAGGCATCGAAAACTTCGCAGTCTATCTGGTGATCGGCCAGCTGCTGTTCAACTTCTTCCGCGAGTCCACCACCATGGCCATGTCCAGCGTGATGAACAACGCCATGCTGCTGCGCAAGGTGTATATTCCCAAATACATCTTTCCGCTGCAGAAGATCTGCTTTGGTCTGGTGAACTGTCTGTTCAGCTTCATCGCTCTGATCATCGTAATGATTATTACACGGGCGCGGCTGTATCCCACCATTCTGTTGGGGCTGTACCCGCTGCTTATGCTGGCGGTATTCAGCCTGGGCATTGGTATGATTCTGGCCGCCATGGCGGTGTTCTTCCGGGATGTGATCCATCTGTGGGAGGTGTTCACCACCATCCTCATGTGGTTTTCCGCCATCTTCTACACCCCCGAACAGTTCGGCAATGCCCTGCTGGAGGGCGTGATCGCCCTGAATCCCCTGTACCAGTACATCACCGCTTTCCGTGATACCGTAATGTACGGTCAGCTGCTGAGCGGCGAGCAGATCCTGATCTGCGGCGCGTGGGCGCTGGTTATGCTGGCACTGGGTCTGCTGGTGTTCAAAAAGACCCAGGACAAATTTGTTCTGTATATGTAAGGAGGCGCGGGAAATTGCAGCAGCCTATCATTGAAGTCAATAACGTTTCCATGCGCTTCAACCTGGCCAAGGAAAAGAGCGAGAGCCTGAAGGAGTATTTTCTGCAGCTGGTCAAGGGCAAGCTGCGCTTCGACGAGTTCTTTGCCCTGAAGGACGTGAGCCTTACGGTGCAGCCCGGCGATTTTTACGGCCTGATCGGCCTGAACGGCAGCGGCAAATCCACCCTGCTGAAGGTCATCTCCGGCGTGTACAAGCCCAGCAGCGGCAGCTGCAAGGTGCGTGGCACCGTGGCGCCCCTGATCGAGCTGGGCGCGGGCTTTGACATGGACCTGACCGCCCGGGAGAACATCTACCTGAACGGTACCGTTCTGGGCTTCAGCCCCAAATACATCGACGCTCATTTTGAGGAGATTGTGGAATTCAGCGAGCTGCGGGACTTTCTGGACGTGCCGCTGAAGAACTATTCCAGCGGTATGGTGGCCCGCCTGGCCTTTGCGGTGGCAACCATCACCAAGCCGGACGTACTCATTGCCGACGAAATTCTGGCGGTGGGCGACTTCCTGTTCCAGGAAAAGTGCGAGCAGCGCATGCAGAAGCTGATGAGCGGCGGCACCACCGTGATTCTGGTGAGCCACTCCATCGAGCAGATCGAGCGCATGTGCAACAAGGTTGCCTGGCTGGAGCACGGCCGCATCAAGATGAACGGCCCCACCGAAGAGGTCTGCGAAGCCTACAAGCAGACCACCCGGGAAAACGATAAGATTTAAAACACACAGCCAAGGCAGCGCGGGGTGATCAGCCACGCGCCTGGCCTTGGCTGTTTTCAAAAGGAATGTGCAAGATGGCAAACGAGAAAAACAACCAGCCCCTGCCCGCGGACGTTGCCCAAAAGGACAGTGTGGGCGGCATGGCAAAGCGCCTGCTGGACCCGGCCCATGTGAAGCAGCTTGCCGGCTGGTGCGCCCGGGTGGCAAGGGAAGAGGGCGGCCAGGCCCTGTGGCGGGAGATCAGCTTCCGGGTGAATCTGGCGCTGCATCGGGACACCTGGCAGTACCGGGCGGATCTGCCCACCCGCCGGATGCTCAAGCGCCAGCGGGCCGAGGGTGTGCCCGGCGGGCCGAAGATCAGCGTGGTGGTACCGCTGTACAACACCCCGCTGCCCTTCTTGAAGCAGATGATCGAGAGCGTGACCGGCCAGAGCTACCCGAACTGGCAGCTGGTGCTGGCCGACGCCTCGGACGAGGCTCATGCTCAGGTGGGGGCCGTGGCCCGGCGCTATGCCGCGAAGGACAGCCGCATCACCTACAAAAAGCTGGCGGAAAATCAGGGCATTGCCGGCAACACCAATCAGGGCTTTGCGCTGGCAACCGGCGACTGGCTCACCCTTTTGGATCACGACGACGTGCTTTACCGCAACGCCCTGTACGAGGTGGCGAAGGCCGCCGTGGAGGGCGCGGATTTCGTCTACTCCGACGAGATCGTGCTCAGCGCGGATTTAAAGCATCTGGTGGATTACCACTTCAAGCCGGATTTTGAGCCGGACTATCTGCGGGGCTGCAACTACATTACCCATCTGGCGGCATTCTCCCGGGGCCTGTTTGAGGCCACCGGCGGCGGCGAGCGGGCGGAATACGACGGCAGTCAGGACTTCGAGCTGATTCTGCGGCTCACCGAAAAGGCAAAAAAGATCGTGCACATTCCCTATGCGCTTTACATCTGGCGCAGCCACGCTGCCTCCACCGCCTCCTCCATGGACGCGAAGCCCTACGCACTGGCGGCGGGCGAGCGGGCGCTCAACGACCACCTGAAGCGGGTAGGCCTTGCGGGCGAAGCGACCCGCATTCCGGGCTGCCCCGGCGCTTACCGGGTGCGTTATGAGCTCACCGGAACCCCTCTCATCAGCATCATGATCCCCAACAAGGACCATGTGGAGGATCTGTCCCGCTGTCTGGAAAGCCTGTACAAATATGCGGGCTACGACCGGTTCGAGGTGATTGTGATCGAGAACAATTCCACCGACTCGGCCACCTTCGCATATTACAAGAAGGCAAAGCAGCAGTTTGCGAATCTGCAGGTGGTGCAGTACGAGGGAGGATTCAATTTCTCCGCCATCAACAACTTCGGCCGCAAATTTGCCAAGGGCGAGCAGCTGCTGCTTTTGAACAACGACGTGGAGCTGCTCAGCGAGGGCTTTCTGGCCGAGATGCTCATGTACAGCCAGCGGCCGGACGTGGGCTGCGTGGGCGCGAAGCTCTACTTCCCGGACGATACCATCCAGCATGCCGGTGTGTTCCTTGGCATCAACGGCACCGCCGGCCACAGCCACAAGAGCCACCCCAGAGCTTCGGCGGGCGATTTGTACCGGCTGGCCACCCCGCAGGATCTGATGGCGGTGACCGGCGCCTGCCTGATGGTGAAGGCCGACCTGTACGATGCCTGCGGCGGGCTGGACGAGGAAAAATTCGCCGTGGCTTACAACGACATCGACCTGTGCCTGAAGCTCTGGCAGCAGGGCCTCCTGAACGTATTCACCCCCTTTGCCGAGGCCTATCACCACGAAAGCAAGAGCCGCGGGCTGGATACTTTGAGCGAGAACGCCAAACGCTACGAGCGGGAAAAGGCAAACTTCATTGAAAAATACACCCCCCTCATCCAGAAGGGAGATCCCTACTACAACCGGCATTTCAACCTGCTGTTTGAAAATTACGGTCTGAAATAAGGTCGCGCAGACAGCACCCAAATCAATCGGAGAAGAGGAACCCCCATTGAATCTGAAACTGAAACGCATCAAAGAGCTGATGGGCTACACCCTTCAGGTGCTGAAGGAAGAGGGCCCGGGTCCGGTGCTGCGCCGGGCTGCTGGATTTATCAAGCGGCGCTTTTTCGGCAAAAAGGCCCGCTACCTGCCAAAAAAGCAGGTGCTGGAAGCCCAGCGCAAGGAGTGCGCGCAGGGCGCACCCGGGCCGGTGATTTCCATCTGCGTGCCCCTGTACAATACGCCGGAGCCTTTTCTGCGCCAATTGCTGGACAGCGTGCTGAACCAGACCAGCCCCGGCTGGGAGCTGTGTCTGGCGGACGCCTCGGACGAGGCGCACCGCCCGGCGGTGAAAAAACTGGTGGATGCCGCCGCCGAAAAGGCGGGCAGCCGCATCCGCTACAAGGCAATTGAGAACAAGGGCATCAGCCACAACACCAACCACGCGGCGGCGCTGGCCACCGGGGAATATCTGGCGCTGGCGGACCACGACGACGTGCTGGCCCCTCACGCCATTTATACGGTGCAGAAGGCCATTGCCGAGACCGGCGCGGCCTTTCTGTACAGCGATGAGGCCCTGTTCACCAAAAAGATCGAGAAACCTACGGTGGGGCACTTCAAGCCGGACTACGCCCCGGATTACCTGCTCTGCTGCAACTACATCTGCCATCTGGCGGTGTTCCGCCGGTCGGAATTTCTGGCGGTGGGCGGCGAGCGGCCGGAATGTGATGGCAGTCAGGATCATGACCTGTTCCTGCGGCTGCTGGAGCGGCTGGAGCCGGGCCAGATCTGCCACATTCCCCAGGTGCTTTACTACTGGCGTGTGCACGCGGCCAGCACCAGCGGCGGCGTGGCGGCCAAGCCCTATGTGGCCAAGGCGGCAAAAAAGGCCATTGCGGACCATCTGCAGCGCACCGGCCAGCAGGGCGAGGTGAAGGACGGCATCTTCCCCAGCACCTACAAGGTGGACTGGGTCATCCCCGGCGAGCCGCTGGTGAGCATTCTGATCCCCAATAAGGACCATACCGATGATCTGGAAAAGTGCCTTGCCTCCATCTATGCAAAAACCAGCTGGCAGCGGTTCGAGGTGATCGTGATCGAGAACAACTCCACCGATCCCGCTACCTTCGATTACTACGAAAAGGCGAAGGAGCGCTTTGCCAACCTGCAGGTGGTGAAGTTTGAGGGCGGGTTTAACTTCTCTGCCATCAACAACTTCGGCCGCAAATTTGCAAAGGGCGAGTATCTGCTGCTTTTGAACAACGACGTGGAGATCATCGACGGTCAGTGGCTCACCGAGATGCTCATGCAGGCCAGCCGCCCCGGCGCGGCCATCTGCGGGGCCATGCTCTATTATCCGGACGATACCATCCAGCACGCGGGCATCATCACCGGTCTGGGCGGCTATGCGGGCCACAGTCACAAGTACAAAAAGGCCGGCGGCAGCGGCTATATGTTCCGTCTGGCCACCGTGCAGGACTTCTCCGCTGTCACCGCTGCCTGCCTGTTGGTGCGCAGCGAGGTGTACGACGAGATGGGCGGCCTGGACGAGGGCTTCACCGTGGCCTTCAACGATGTGGATTTCTGCCTGCGTGTGCGGGATGCGGGCTATCGGATCATCTGGACCCCCTATGCCCGGCTGTACCACTACGAGAGCAAGAGCCGGGGCAGCGACGAAAAGGACAAGGCGAAAAAGGAACGGTTCGCCCAGGAGCAGAAGCGCCTGACCGACCGGTTCACCCGCTACGGCCTGACCCACGATCCCTATTACAACCCGAGCCTGACGCTGGACCGGGAGGATTTTTCCGAAAGTGCCGACCTGCGGAACCTGAAGGATCCGCAGAGCGCTCTGTAAAAGAGAGGAAAACGCAATGAAAAAGCTTTCGCGCCGCAGGGCGCGGTTCGCCATTCTGGCCTTCTGGGGCGGCATGGCGCTTGTGATCGCCGGCGGCTGCATGAGCCAGTTCACGGTGTTTGAACTGGGGCTGGCGGCGGTGGTGGCCGCCTGGATGGTCAAGCGGTTCGGGCTGCGCTGCCCCCACTGCGGCTATCCCGGCGTTCTGCCCCGCTGGAAGGGCAAGGGCGGCTGCATCCGCTGCGGCCGCACTGTGGAATTTGACGACTGACCGGTTTTTGACCGGCAGAAAATACCCCAAAAAAGAGGTGTACTTCTATGGAATTCAAGATCAACGAAAACAGCATCGTTTATGGCGACGAGACCCGGGAGCTGGCCCGGATCACCTTCCCCCAGGTGGCACCCGGTGTGGTGGACATCGACCATACCTTCGTGGGTGAGGAGCTGCGGGGCCAGGGCATGGCCGGCCAGCTGATGGAACAGTGCGTGGCCCAGCTGCGGGCCAGCGGCCGCAAGGCTCGCACCAGCTGCAGCTATGCCGCCAAGTGGTTCGAAAAGCACCCCGAAGAAGCGGACCTGCTGGATAAGTAAGACGAAAAGCCGCCGGTTTTCCCAGTGAAAGGGGAAACCGGCGGCTTTTGCTTTGCAGTGATTTATTTCTTTTTGGGGCGGCGGGGCGCCTGGCCTGCCTTTTTGGGGGCGGGGCCGCGCTTTGCCCGGTCAGATTTGTGGGGCGCTGTCTTTGCAAAGGCGGGCTTTTTCGGCGCCGGGCCCTTTCGGGCCGGGGGCTGCTTTTTGCGCACGCTCCAGCCGAAGGTGCCCATCTCTTCGCCCAGGCTGTAATACTGACCGTGGGCGTAGGCCAGCAGGCCCGCCCGTTCCAGATGCAGCTTGCCCGCGGCGTCCAGCAGCTCCTCGCTCACGTTCACGGCCACCACATCAGCCAGAAACAGGTCATGGGTGCCGAGGGGAATCTGCTGGAACACTTTACATTCCAGATTCACCGGGCTTTCCCCCACCAGAGGGCAGCCCACCTGGCTGGCGGGCAGGGCGGTCAGGCCCATGGCCTCAAATTTGTTCACGTCCCGGCCGCTTTTCACCCCGCACCAGTCCACGGCGCGGGCCAGAGCGGTGGTGGGCAGATTGATCACGAACTCGCCGCTTTGCTGAATCAAGCCGTAGCTGTGGCGGCTGGGCCGCACCGCAATGGAGACCCGGGGCGGATGGGTGTTCACGATGCCCGCCCAGGCCACGGTGAACACATTGGGGGCCTCCGGTGTACCGCAGCTGACCAGCACCGGGGGGATGGGGCCAAGCAGCACGCTGCCCTTCCAGGTGATTTTGCTCATTTGTCCTCCTTATCCGGGAAGGTGGTCTCGCTGATGATGAACCGGGGCCGCTGTTTGGTTTCCAGATAGATCTTGCCGATGTATTCACCGATCACGCCCAGGCACAGCAGCTGGATGCCGCCCATAAAGCAGACGATGCTGGTGGTGGAGGCCCAGCCTGCCACGGTGCTGCCCAGAATGGCCTCAACCACCGCCCAGATCACGCCCACAAAGCTGATCACCGAAACGAGAGCACCGAAACCGGTGATCAGCCGGATGGGTTTTACGGAAAGGCTGGTGATGCCGTCAAAGGCAAGGGCCAGCATCTTTTTCAGGGGGTAGTGGCTTTCGCCGGCAATGCGCTCGGCCCGCTCGTAGTACACGCTGGTGCTCTTGAAGCCCACCAGCGGCACCATGCCCCGCAGGAAAATGTTCACTTCCTTAAAGTTGGCGAACTCATTCAGCACCCGGCTGCTCATCAGCCGGTAGTCCGCGTGGTTGAACACCACCTGCGCGCCCATCCAGTTCATCAGCTTGTAGAAGCCCTCGGCGGTGAAGCGCTTGAAGAAGGTGTCGGTATCCCGCTTGGAGCGCACACCGTACACCACCTCGCAGCCATCCCAGTAGGCATCCACCATAGCATCCATGGCGTTGATGTCGTCCTGGCCGTCACAGTCGATGCTGATGGTAATGTCGCACCGGTCCTTCACGGTCATCAGACCGCCCAGCAGAGCGTTCTGGTGACCCCGGTTGCGGGAAAGGCAGATGCCCTCGAAGTGCTCGTCGCTTTTTGCCAGCTCCTGAATGATGTTCCAGGTATTGTCTTTGGAGCCGTCGTTCACAAAAACTACCCGGCTTTCAGGGGCAACCCGGCCCTTTTCAATCAGGCTGTTTATTTTTTCCAGGAACATGCCGCTGGTCACGGGCAGAACCTCCTGCTCGTTGTAGCAGGGGATCACGATGTATAAAACAGGGGCTTTCATAAACAGAAAATCTCTCCTTTTAACAGTGATATTGGCGGGTCAGCTCCGCCTTATTCAGCAGCTTGAAGCTGTTTTTGTAGGTCTCGATCAGGCCCTCGTCACGCATGCGGGAGATCTCCCGGCTCAAAGCGCTGCGCTCGCAGTTCAGGTAATCCGCCAGCCCGGCCCGGGAGAAGGGGATGGTGAAGGTGTCGGCCCCGGCGCGGGCGGATTCCTCCAGCAGGTAGGCGCACAGCTTGCTGCGCAGGCTTTTCAGAATCAGCAGGTCCACCCGGCGGTTGAGAGCAAAGTATTTGTCGGAAATGGTACACACCAGATTCTGCATCAGCTGGAAGTGGCTGCCGTGCATCCGGGCGCAGGGGTGCAGAATCTTCTGGTAGGGCACGAACAGCACCTGACAGTCGGTTTTGGCGATCACCGTGACCGGGCTTTTGGTGCTGCTGCCGCTGAGCACATCGCCAAACAGGCTGCCCGGCTCCATCAGGGTGATGGCCACGCTGCCGCCGTCCGGCGTGTTTTTTACCGCCTCCACCTGACCGGCCAGCACAATGCCCACATCCCGTATCTCGTAGCCGGAAAGCAGCACGATCTCGCCCTTGGAAAAGGCACGGGCGGCGGGCTGGAAACACTCCATGGTCATGCGCAGCTCTGCCAGACTCAGGCCGTGAAACAGGGTGGTTTGCAGCAGAATGGGAAGATGATCGTCCAGTAAGATGGAATTGCGCATGGCATTGGCTCCTTTGTGCGGGCGGTTGGTTGCCGCCGCAACGGCATAATTTCTTTTATTATAGTAGAATATCCCCAAAAAGGCAAACCGGGTTACGGCCCGGAACAACTGCCCAGAAGGAGAGAACTTTCATGAAACGTTTGTTAAGCATGGTAATGGCTGCCGCAATGGCTCTGAGCCTGGTTGCCTGTGGCGGTACCGCTGCTTCCGGCAGCACCGCTTCCTCGCAGGCTGCATCCAGTGCGCCTGCTTCCAGTCAGGCGGAAAGCGTGCCTGCGTCCTCCGCTGTGAGCGCTTCCGAGGACACTGCCGCTTTGGGCGATGCCATGCGGATCGCGGGCCTGCAGGGCCCCACCACCATGGGCATGGTCAAGCTGATGAAGGATCAGGAGAGCATGGAAAGCCCTCTGTATGATGTGACCATGTACGGCGCGGCGGATGAGATCGTGCCTCTGCTGACCAAGGGCGAGCTGGATGCGGCGGCCATCCCCGCCAACCTGGCTGCCACCCTGTACCAGAAAACCGAGGGCAAGATTCAGGTGGCTGCGGTGAACACCCTGGGTGTTCTGTATGTGGTGACCACCGGCGATGATGTGGCCAGCGTGGCCGATCTGGCCGGCAAGACCATCTATTCCACCGGCAAGGGCACCACCCCTGAGTATGTGCTCAACTACATCCTCACCGAAAACGGCATCGACCCGGCCAAGGATGTGACCATCGAATACAAGAGCGAGGCTACCGAGGTGCTGTCCACGCTGCAGAGCGCCGGCGAGGGCGCGGTGGCCGTGCTGCCCCAGCCCTATGTGACCGCTGCCCAGGCTCAGGTGGAGGGCCTGAACGTGGCGCTGGATCTGACCGAGGAATGGAACAAGATTGACCCGGATTCCCAGCTGATCACCGGCGTGCTGGCCGTGCGCAGCGACTATGCCGAGCAGCATCCCGAGGAGCTGGAGGTCTTTCTGGCCGACTACCGCAGCAGCATTGAGTGGGTGACCGCCAACACTGCCGACGCGGCCCAGCTGGTGGCGGAGTACGGCATCGTGGCCAAGGCTCCTCTGGCTGAGAAGGCTCTGCCCGCCTGCAACATCACCTACATGGACGGCGCGGACATGAAGCAGGCCCTGAGCGGCTATCTGGACGTGCTGTACCAGCAGGATGCCGCCTCGGTGGGCGGTGCGCTGCCGGGCGACGATTTCTACTATGGTGTGGAATAAACGAATCAAACAAGCGGCCGCCATCCTGTTTTGGGTGGCGGTCTGGCAGTTTTCGGCCATGGCGATGGAGCAGAGCTTTCTGCTTGCTTCGCCGCTGGAAACACTGGAAAAGCTGGTCGGCCTTGTGCCCACCGCCGCCTTCTGGCAGAGGGTTGGCTTCAGTGCCCTGCGCATTCTGGCGGGCTTTTTCGGTGCGTTGGCAGTGGGCACGTTGCTGGCGGCGGCCAGTGCCTGGCTGGAGCCGGTGCGGGTGCTGATCCGGCCGCTGATGCAGCTGATCAAGGCGGTGCCGGTGGCCAGCTTTATCATTCTGGCCCTTTTGTGGGTGCGCAGTGCCAATCTGGCGGTGCTCATCAGCTTTCTGATGGTACTGCCGGTGGTGTATACCGCGGTGCTGGAGGGCATTCAGCAGACCGACCGGCAGCTGCTGGAGATGGCAAAGGTGTTCCGCATTTCCTTTTCCCGGGCACTGGGGGCCATCTGGCTGCCCCAGGTGTGGCCCTATTTTGTGCAGAGCTGCACCGTGGGTATGGGCCTTGCATGGAAAAGCGGCATCGCTGCCGAGGTGATCGGCCTGCCGGACGGCAGCATCGGCGAGGCGTTGTATCAGGCAAAGCTCTATCTGGAAACCGGCGAGCTGTTCGCCTGGACGGCGGTGATCGTGCTGGTGAGCGGTGTGTTTGAAGCGGTATTTGTTCGGCTGCTGGCCGCAGCGGGCAGGCAGCTGGAAGGGGGCGGCGCATGAAGGCGATACTGAAGGGCGTTGGCAAACGCTACGGGGATCAGTGGGTGCTGCGGGATCTGGATCTGACCCTGGAAGGAGTCAACGTGCTCATGGCTCCCTCCGGCCGGGGCAAGACCACCCTGGCCCGGCTGCTGCTGGGGCTGGAGCAGCCGGACTCCGGCAGCCTTGTGGCGGATGGCCGGATCGTGGCCCAGTTTCAGGAGGATCGGCTCTGCGGCCAGCTTTCGGCGGTGGGCAATGTGGCCTTGTGCTGCCCCCAGCTGGGCCGGGAGCAGATCGAAGCGGCGCTGGAAGAGCTGGGCCTTTGCGAAGAGGACTGGGCAAAGCCTGCGCGGCAGCTGTCCGGTGGGCAGGCCCGGCGGGTGGCACTGGCCCGGGCGCTGCTGGCCCCTGCCGAAGGTGTGATTCTGGACGAACCCTTCAAAGGGCTGGATGAAGAAACCCGACAGCGGGCCATGGACTGGGTACACCGGGCGCTGAACGGCCGATGGCTGCTGCTCATCACTCACGACGAGCAGGAGGCCGGGGCCTTTGGCGGCGCCAGCGTGGTGATCCCGGAATTGCAGAAAAACTGATAAAAAGCAAACAGATTGTTTGAGGGAATCTCGCGTGATTCACCATTCGGAATTGTGCGGTATTGCCTAAAATTTACAATCTGTTTGCTTTTGTTTTTGACATTTTGCTTGTAAGCGCCCGGGGCAGGGGCTATAATAAAGGTAACGACAGGACCGGCCCTCGCGGCCCCGTTTGGGGCAGAGCGCGGGCGGCAACAAAGGAGGCCCCGCAGATTATGAAGCTTACATTTTTGGGCGCAGCCCATGAGGTTACCGGAAGCTGTTATCTGCTTCAGGTGAACGACCAGAACATCATGATCGACTGCGGCATGGAACAGGGCAGGGACATTTATGAAAATCAGCCCCTGCCGCTGGCACCCGGCCAGGTGGACAGCCTGCTGCTGACCCACGCCCACATCGACCACTCCGGCCGTATCCCGCTGCTGGTGAAAAACGGGTATCGGGGGCCGGTGTTTGCAACCACCGCCACCACTGAGCTGTGCAACATTATGCTGCGCGACTCCGCCCACATTCAGGAATTTGAGGCAGAGTGGCGCAACCGGAAGGCAAAACGCTCGGGTGCAGCGGAATACGAGCCCATCTACACCATGCAGGACGCGGAGGACGCACTGAAGCTGTTTCTACCCATCGATTACGGCGAGACCTTTGACGTGGCTCCCGGTGTGAAGGGGCGTTTCGTGGATGTGGGCCATCTGTTGGGCTCGGCCAGCATCGAGCTGTGGGTCACCGAGGGTGAGGTCACCAAAAAGCTGGTCTTTTCCGGCGATATCGGCAACGACCACCAGCCCCTGCTCGAGGATCCGCAGTACATTTCCGAAGCGGACTATGTGGTGATGGAATCCACCTATGGCGACCGGAGCCACGGCCCCCGGCCGGATTATGTGACCGAGCTGGCAGGTGTGATTCAGGAGACCTTTGACCGGGGCGGCAATCTGGTGATTCCCAGCTTTGCGGTGGGCCGCACGCAGGAAATGCTGTATTTTCTGCGCCAGATCAAGGAGCAGAACCTGGTGAAGGGGTACGGCGATTTCACCGTCTATGTGGACAGTCCGCTGGCTGTGGAGGCCACCCACATCTTCCGGGAGCAGTGGGCGGAGTGCTACGATGAGGAGGCCCGGGCACTGGTGCTGCAGGGGGTCAACCCCATCAGCTTCAAGGGCTTGAAGCTGGCTGTGAGCAGCGACGATTCCAAGGCCATCAACTTTGACCAGAGCCGCAAGGTGATTCTTTCCGCCAGCGGCATGTGTGAAGCCGGACGCATCCGGCACCATCTGAAGCACAACCTGTGGCAGCCCCAGTCCACCGTGCTGTTTGTGGGCTACCAGAGCCCCGGCACCCTGGGCCGGGCACTGGTGGAAGGCGCAAAAGAGGTGCGGCTGTTTGGCGAGACCATCGAGGTGCGGGCCCAGATTAAGGTGCTGGCTGGCGTTTCCGGTCACGCGGACAACGAGGGCCTGATGCGCTGGGCCGCCGCCTTTAAAGAGCACAAGCCCCAGCATGTGTTCGTGACCCACGGCGAGGATACCGTCTGCGATATCTTTGCCAACCGTCTGATGGCCGAGCTGGGCTACTCCGCCAGCGCGCCCTACAACGGCGCGGTCTACGATCTGGTGAGCGGCCACTGCCTGGCTTTGGGCAACCGCAAGCGCATTGAGGAAAAGAAAGCCGGCCTGCGCAGCCAGAACCCGGTGTTCCGCCGTCTGCTGGACGCCGGCCACCGCCTGCTGAATATCATCAAGGCCAAGGAAGGCCATGCCAACAAGGAGCTGGCCCGGATGGCAAGCCAGGTGGAAGCTCTGTGCGAGAAATGGGAAGATTAAGGCGTAATTCTGTAGAAAGCGAACGAGAATATACAAAATGTAAATAAAATGAGCTGAAAAAGTGCCCGCCTTCGGAGGAAAACAAAGACGGGCACTTTGGAGTTATGGAGTGTTCTCTGCGCCGCTTGCGGAAGGGGACGGGCCCGGATCTCAGTCCAGCAGCTCGCACAGGATGCTGTTCTGAATAATCAGCCCGGCAGGGGTGAGCGAGAGTACGCCGTTTTGGAATCGGGCGTACCCGGCGCCCACACATTTTTCTACAAAACGCAATTGTTTTTGCGAAAATTCCACATTGTATTTGCTTTTCAGGGCGTTCAGGTCCAGTCCGCTGGTCAGCCGCAGCTGTAAGAGGATATAGTCCTCCGCGCCGCAGCCGCCGTCCTGCACCGGCTGGCAGGCCGGGTCCAGAAAGGCGTGGGTATCGCCGGGCCAGTAGAACCGCCGATTGTTCACACAGCTGTGGGCGGCGGGGCCGAGGCCCAGATAGTCCTGACAGTTCCAGTATAAAAGGTTGTGCCGCCCCTTAAAGCCCGGGCGGGCAAAGTTGCTGATCTCGTACTGGGCAAAGCCCGCCTGTTCCAGCTGCTGCACACCATAGAGATAGAAATCCGCGGCGGCGTCCTCGTCCGGCAGGTCGGCGGGCGGATTTTTGCCGAAGGCGGTGCCCGGTTCGATTTTCAGCAGATAGGCCGAAATGTGGGTGGCGCCGCCGGATGCAATCAGCTCCAGCGTGGCGTCTAACTCCTCCCGCGTATACCGGGGCAGAGCCATCATGATGTCGCCGCTGATGTTGGCAAAGCCCGCCTGCCGTGCCGCCCGGAAGGCTTCCCGGCTCTGGGCCGCGGTGTGGGGGCGGCCCAGTCGGGCCAGGCTCTCGTCAAAGGCAGTCTGCACCCCCAGGCTCAGCCGGTTCACGCCCGCCTGCAAAAAGCCGGTGAGAATTTCTTCGTTCACGGTCTCCGGGTTTGCCTCCAGCGTTACCTCCGCACCAGAGGCGGGGCTGGCCGCGGCAATGAGCCGGGCGGCCTGTTCCGGAGTCAGCAGGCTGGGAGTGCCGCCGCCGAAATACACCGTGTCCGGATGCCGGGCCAGCAGGCCCTTCCGGCGGAACTCGTCCATCCGGCGCACCAGTGCATCCACATATTCCTGCGGAACGCCCCGGCTGCCACCCTTGGAATAAAAATCGCAGTAACGGCATTTTGCCAGGCAGTAGGGGATATGAAGATAAAGACCAAAGGCCATGAAAATGCTCCTTTCGCCGGTGGTGGTTTTGTGCGCCACATCGGCTTTTGGGGGATCTTGTCACAAAGTCATTATAAAAGATTTTGATTTTATTTACAAATCCAGATATAATATACGGTATAATCAACCTTAAGAAAGGATTTGATGTTATGAACGATTACAATCAATGGAACAATTCCGGCCCTAATACCGTTTATATGAACGAAAAATTCCAGTACGAGACCCTGAGCAACTATACCGCAAAAACCTTTTTGTGGATGTTTGCAGGCCTGCTGGTCACCTTCGGGGTTTCGCTGGCTGCATACATGAGCAACATCGGCTTTTATCTGCTGCGTTCCAGCTTTACCTTCTTTGGTCTGGCCATTCTGGAGATTGTGCTGGTGGTGGCGCTGGCATCCCGCCTGCACAGCATGAGCGTGGGTTCGGCCCGGGGCCTGTTCTTCCTCTACGCGGCGGTGAACGGCCTTGTGTTCAGCTCCTACCTGTGGTTGTATAACATGGGCGATGTGCTCATGGCCTTTGGCGCGGCGGCGCTGTACTTCGGCGTAATGGCAGCCTACGGTTATCTGACCAAACGGGACCTGACCAGCTGGCGCACTTCGTTGATGGTGGGCCTGATCGTGCTGCTGGCGGTGAGTGTGATCGGTATGTTCTTTATGAGCGGGTCCAGCATTCTGTTCAGCATTCTGGGCATTGTGATCTTCTCCTGCTACACCGCTTACGACACCCAGAAGATCAAGGCGCTGTACTTTGCCTATGCGGGCAACGAAGCCATGGCGAAAAAGGCATCCATCTATGCGGCGCTGCAGCTGTATCTGGACTTTATCAACCTGTTTTTGTACCTGCTGCGCATTTTTGGCCGGAACCGGGATTAATTGGAATCAACACAAAAAAGCGGGGGCCATCGGCTCCCGCTTTTTTGTGTCGAACGGGGCAGGCAACAGGCTGTTTCTTGCTCTCCAGGACGGGCCGGTGCTATACTGAGGGCAGAAAACCGGCGGGAAAGCGGGGAAGCATCATGAAGGAACAGCATACCGAACAAATGGAAAACCGGCAGGATTTCGGCGGCCGGCTGGCGGCTCTGCGCCGGGCGGCGGGGCTGAGCCAGCAGCTGGCAGACCAGCTGTTTGTGACCCGGCAGGCGGTGAGCCGCTGGGAACAAAACCGCACCCAGCCGGATCTTGCCACCCTGCAGCAGCTGACAGCGGCACTGGGTTGCAGTCTGGATGAACTGGTGGGCGGGCTGGATGCAGATGCGGCCTTCCGCCGCCGCTGCGCCAGCTGGCAAAAGGCCACCTGCCTTGCCTTCCGGCTGGCGCTGGCGGTGCAGCTGGGGCTGTTTGTGCTGGGCGCGGTGCGGGGACAGATGGAATGGGTGCTGCTGCCGGTGCTGCTGTTTCTGTGCGGCGGCAGCCTGCACCCGCTGCTGGCAGTGATGACGTCCAGCGGCGATTACACCATGCTGGCGGGTTACGACCCGGATGCGGCCTATGATCGAAAAAAGCTGGAAACGCTGGTGCGAGCCATGGATCTGTGGGTTCAGGTGACCAATCTGGGCATCAGTCTGGTGGCGGTGCCCATTGGCTTTGCGACCAGCGAGGCCGGGTTTACGGTTCTGATCGTCGCACAGGTGATCGGCCTGCTGGGAGCCATCGGATGTGTGCAGTATAAATATGGCCGGAATCTGGTGACAGCCTATCCCGGGCTTACGGCGGCAGGCCAGGCGGGAAAGCAGCAGACGCGGGACATCCAGAGTCAGCAGATGAAGCCGCTGATCTGGTGGAGCGGGCTGTTTCTCGCACAGTTTTTTCTGGGCTTTTTCTGCGTTGGGGTGTTCCACATTCCAAACAACAGCCCGGGCGCGGTGGCGCAGCTGGCCACCACGCTGCCGGGGGTCTGCCTGGGAGTTGCCTTTCTGCTGATACAGACCGGCCGGGCAAAGCGTATGGCGGCCCGGGGAGAGCGGTGGCGTATGAACAAAAGCGGCGCGGCTCTGCTTCTGGGAGCCGTGGCGCTGATGGCGCTGCAATTGCTTGCAGCCACCTTTATGCAGGGGGGCGGAAGCTGGTAAATCTTTATATACGATAGGAAAAACACCCCGATGCCTTGTATTGGGGTGTTTCTTTTACTATAATAGAATTACGTTGATTTCTGACCAATTTTCACCGGATATGCCGTGCGTAACACGGCAGCCGGGCAGAACAGAAAGGGGAAAAACCCAATGCCGAACCTATTGATTCTGGGCGCGGGCGGTTTTGGCCACATGGTCTATGAATCCGCCATGGCGACCCGCCAGTTTGATAAGATCGCCATGCTGGACGACGCCTGCAAGGAGAGCTGTGTCATCGGCAAGCTGGTGGATTATAAAGAATTCCGCAAGGAGTATCCCTGTGCGGTGGCCGCTTTCGGCAACAACAAGATGCGGCTGCACTGGGTGAAGAAGCTGCTGGAAGCGGATTTCGTGGTGCCCACCATCATTCATCCCAGCGCGGTGGTCAGCCCCAGCGCCGAGATCGGCGCGGGCAGCTTTGTGATGCAGCGCGCCGTGATCAATACCCACACAAAACTGGGCCTTGCCTGCCTGGTGAACAGCGGCGCCATCATTGACCACGACACCGTGGTGGACGAGGGCGCTCACATCGGCCTGGGCAGTGTGGTCAAGGCCAACTGCCATGTGGAGGCCCACCGCAAGGTGGAAGCAGGCGAGGTGATTTTCGCCAGGCGCCGCAAGATCGACGGGGTGGACAGCCGCGTGCTGGAGGATGCTCTGTACGCCTTTGGCTTCGGCAACCAGTGCAGCTACGTGCAGCCCTTCGGTGCCGGCCACATCAACGAGACCTACGCGGTATACATGCCCGGCGAAAACGGCGAGGAAGAGCTGAGCTATGTGCTGCAGCGCATCAACACCCATGTGTTCAAAAAGCCCCGCGAGGTGATGGAGAACATCTTTGGTGTGACTGAGTACCTGCGTCAGAGCATCCGCGCTGCCGGCGGCGACCCGGATCGGGAGACCCTGAGCTATATCAAGACCAAAGAAGGGGAAAACTATTACGAGGATACCGATGGTCTGCCCTGGCGCTGTTATAACTTCATTCCGGATTCCGTGTGCTACCAGAGTGTGGAATGCCCGGAGCAGTTCTATCAGTCTGCCCGCAGCTTTGGCCGTTTCCTCAAGCAGCTGGACGGTTACCCCGCCGACACGCTGTATGAAACCATCCCCAAATTCCATGATACCGAGGATCGGCTGAAGAATTTTAAACAGGCGCTGCGCCGAGATGTGAAAAACCGTGCCCGCACCTGCAAGGACGAGATTCAGTTTGTGCTGGATCATGCGGCGGATTGCAGCGTACTCATGAGCCAGCTGCGGGCGGGCACTCTTCCGCTGCGTGTTACCCACAACGACACCAAGCTGAACAACATCCTCTTTGATGAAAATACCGGTGAGGGTATCTGCATCATCGACCTGGATACCATTATGCCCGGCCTTGCCCTGAACGATTTCGGCGACTCCATCCGTTTCGGTGCCACCCATGCGGCCGAAGATGAGCCGGATCTCTCCAAGGTACACTTTGAGATCGATCTGTTTGAGGCCTACACCAAAGGCTATCTGGAATCTGCCGGCGATGTGCTCACCGAGAACGAAAAGGCAAATCTGGCCTGGGGCGCCAAGATCCTCACCCTGGAATGCGGCATGCGCTTTTTGACCGATTACCTGCAGGGGGATACCTATTTCAAGACGCAGTATCCCACCCACAACCTGATCCGTGCCCGCACCCAGTTCAAGCTGGTGCAGGAGATGGAGCAGCAGTTCGATGCCATGCAGGCCATTGTGAAAAAATACAGCTGATCATTGAGCAGGGCCCGCTGGGGCGGGCCCTGCAATTTTGCTTTAAAAGGAGAAAAGACCCTTGTATTCCTTCCTGGTGGATTGTCTTTACGACTATGCAAATGTTGCGGTGCTGGGGCTGTTTGCCGGTTGCGTGTGGTATGCCTGGCAGACGGTGTTCGGCCCAAAAACGGCGCCCTGGTTCAGCCTGGCCCAGCAGCTGACAACTCCGCGCATTCTGTTTGGCGACTGGCTGAGCGGCCGGCGGCTGAGCATCGGCTCCTGGCTGTTTACTCTGGCTGCCGTTGTGTACCAGTTCGAAATCTTTTTTGCGAACAGCCTGTATCGCTATCGCATTCCCTGGCTGTTTGACTACGGTACCATGGTGCTGGATCATATTCTGGCGCTCTGCCTGCTGGGCAAGATTCTGCTGTGCACCCGTTACGACGGGCGGCAGCTGGCGGTGGCTTTCGGAACACTGTTCGTGATCCGCTGGGTGTTTATGAACAACCATGAAAAGTGGATGCTTCTGGCGCTTCTGTTCGCACTGGCGGCAAAGGATGTGCCGCTGCGCCGTGCGCTGAAGGCAGTGTTCACAGTGGGAGCGGCAAGTGTGGCTGTGGTGGCAGTCAGCTCTCTGCTGGGCGTGATCAACACCGTGCAGGAGCTGGGAACCGGCCGATATCGAAACAGTTTTGGTTATGGATGGTACAATTTCTTCGGTGCCTGCCTGCTGGGGCTGGCCGTGATGTATGTGTGCCTGCGCGGCATCAAACGGCTGAAATGGTTCGATTTTGCGTTGCTGGCGGCAGTTACGCTGCTGTGCAATTTCGGGCCGGACAGTCGGGCGGCTACCATGTGCCTCTGCGTTCTGATGGTGGCTGCCCTGGTGGTACGGATCTGGCCGGTGGTGCTTCGGCCGCTGCCGGTGCGTATTCTGCTTGCCGCTGCCCCGGTGCTGGCGTTTGCCGCCAGCATGATTCTGGCATTTCTCTGGAATCCGGACAACCCGGTGCTGGCCATGCTGGACCGGCTGCTCAGCACCCGCATCTCGCTGGGCTGGGAAGCTTTGCAGACGATGCCCTTCGCCATTGCAGGGCAGATGCCTGCGGATGGCATGCTGGTGGATAACGCCTACCTGCATTACTGGCTGGTGGCCGGCCCGGTGGCAAGCGCTCTGATCTGGGGCGGGTTTGCTCTGCTGGTGTGGCGCCTGCTGAAGCAGGGCCATGCAACGGAAGCAATCTGCTGCCTGGTGATGATCTGTCACGGTACCATGGAGGGGCATGTGATCTGGGCTTGCGTCAATGTGACCATCTGGCTGCTGTGCGGCGTGATCTTCTGGCCGGAACGTCAGCCTTCCTTTTCCTGCGCGGAAGAAACCAAAAAAGGAAAAATTCATTCCAAAGGAGCCGTAACCTTATGAAACTTCTGATTGCGTCCGACCTGCATGGTTCGGCCTTTTACTGCGAAAAACTGATGGAGCGCATCCGGGAGGAACAGCCGGATCGCATTCTGCTGCTGGGTGACCTGTTATACCACGGCCCCCGCAATGACCTGCCCGAGGGCTATGCCCCCAAAAAGGTGATCCCCATGCTGAACGGCCTGAAGGAAAAAATCATTGCCGTGCGGGGCAACTGCGAGGCCGAGGTGGACCAGATGGTGCTGGAATTCCCGGTGATGGCGGATTATACCACCCTCTGGCTGGAGGAAGGCAAATGTCTGTTTGCCACCCATGGCCATAAGTTCAACCCGGAAAATCTGCCTCCCATGCCTGCCCACAGCGCCTTTGTGTTCGGACATGTGCATGTGAAGCATGCCGAGTGGCAGGGGGATACCCTGATTCTGAACCCGGGCAGCGTGTCCATTCCAAAGGACGGCTCCCACAGCTACATGATTTATGAAAACGGCCTGTTCACCACCAAGACCATCGACGGTCAGGTGCTGGGCAGCATTGCCTACTAAGGAGAGAATGCAATGAAAACCATCGCAAGCTTTACTGTGGACCACGACAAGCTGGAAAAGGGCATGTATGTGTCCCGGGTGGACGGAGATGTGATTACCTATGACATCCGTATGGTCAAGCCCAACGGGGGCGTCTACCTGCCCAACCCGGCCATGCACACCTTCGAGCATCTGTTTGCCACCTATGCGCGCAATTCCGCCTTCAGCGACCAGATCATTTATGTGGGCCCCATGGGCTGCCGCACCGGCTTTTATTTCCTCACCCGGGATGCCATGAGTGGGGAGCAGGCCATCGCTCTGGTGCGGGAATGCTTTGCCTTCATTGCCGCTTTTGAGGGTAAGATTCCCGGCAGCGAGCGCAAGGAATGCGGCAACTATCTGGAGCATGATCTGCCCGGTGCAAAGGCTGTGGCGGCGGATATGTGCCAGGTTCTGGAGCACTGGACCGAGCCCATGCTGCAGTATGACTATCAGGGCTGAACCTGTTTGAACAACAAGATTACAAAAGCAGCTGCGCAACAATTTGATTGTGCAGCTGCTTTTTTGTATGCTATACTAACTCTCGCAATGCGCGGTGCCCGGCACATAAGACCAATTGCCGGGCCCGCGCTGATTTTATGTTACAGGGTTAGTTCTGACTAACCTTCAGGACAATAAGGAGGTATTTTCATGCGATCCAATCGGATCACCGTGGCCCTCGCGGTGGCACTGGTGGTTTTGGCCGGGCTGTCGCTCTTTGTGGGGGTGATCGAGCTGGACCTGCAGGCTCTTTTGCGGGGAGACGGACATGCCTGGGAGATTTTTCTCCTTTCCCGTCTGCCCCGGCTGCTGGCCATTCTGTGTACCGGAGCGGGCATGAGCGTGGCAGGGCTGATCATGCAGCAGCTGTGCAGCAATAAATTTGTATCCCCCACCACGGGGGCTACCATCTCGTCGGCCCAGCTGGGCATTCTGCTGGCACTGCTGTTCTGGCCCGGCTCCACCTTGTGGGGCAGGGCGCTGCTGGCCTTTGCCGCAGCCATTGCAGGCACCTGGGCGTTTGTGTGGTTCATCCAGCGCATCCAGTTCAAGGATGCGGTGATGGTACCGCTGGTGGGCATCATGTTCAGCAATGTGATCGGCGGGGTAACCAGCTATCTGGCCTATCAGTATGAGATGACGCAGGCGCTGTCCTCCTGGCTGGTGGGGCATTTTTCGCTGGTCATCAAGGGCCGGTACGAGATCGTCTGGCTCACCGCACCGCTGATCCTGCTGGCCTTTGTGTTTGCCAATCACTTCAACATTGTGGGCCTTGGCCGGGACTTTTCCAAAAATCTTGGGGTGCCCTACAATCTGGTGCTGTTCATGGGGCTGAGCATCTCGGCCATGATCACTGCCAGCGTGGTGGTTGTGGTGGGCTCCATTTCCTACATCGGGCTGATTGTACCCAATCTGGTGGCCCTGTTCAAGGGGGATCAGATCCGGGGTACGCTGGCGGATACCGCTCTGTTCGGGGCCATCTTCGTGCTGGTGTGCGATATGCTGGGCCGGGTGATCATTGCCCCCTATGAGCTGCCCATCGAGCTGATTGTGGGCATTCTGGGCAGTGTGCTGTTTGTGGGATTGCTGTTCTACCGGCTGCGCAATGGCCGCAGGGCCATCCGCCTTACGGCTCCTTCGGCCGGCTGCTGCCCCATGCCCCGACTGAAGGAAGGAGGGCAGGCATGAATTCAACTGCTGTTCGCGCCAACCGGCGCAGACTGATGCTGCTGGCGGTGCTGGCGCTTTTATGCGCTGCGGGCTATCTGCTGGTGAATACCGACCCGGGCAACGCCAGACTGTTTGCCTATTCCATGAAGATCCGTGCCCCGAAGCTGGCGGCCATGGCGCTCACTGCGGTGTCCATCGGCGGAGCATCCATCGTGTTCCAGACCATTATCAACAACACCATCGTGACACCCTGTCTGCTGGGCATGAATACCCTGTATACCCTGATTCATACCGCGGTTGTGTTCTTTCTGGGCTCGTCCAGTATCGTGGCCTCCAACGCGAATCTGGCCTTCGGTGTGGATGTGATTCTCATGGGCATCACCGCCACCCTGCTGTATGGCTGGATCTTTCGCAAAACAAAGCACAATGTACTGTATGTGCTGCTGGTGGGCACGGTGCTCGCCTCCTTTTTCGGCAGCGTCCAGACCACCCTCACCCGGGTGATGGATCCAAATGAATACGACGCGCTGCTGAGCAGCCTGGTGGCCAGCTTCAGCAACATCAATTCCGAAATTCTGCTTTTTTCCGCCCTCTTGCTGGCGGGGGTGGCCTTTGCGCTGCGCCGCGAGCTGGCCCTGCTGGACGTGCTCACACTGGGCAAGGAGCAGGCCATCAATCTGGGCGTGGACTACGACCGCTGCATCCGCCGCCTGCTGCTGGGCGTTACCCTCTGCATCGCGGTGGCCACGGCCATGGTCGGGCCCATTTCCTTTCTGGGCCTGATCATCGCAAACCTCTCCCGCCAGCTGCTGCGCACCTATCGCCACAGCCAGCTGGTGGCTGGCTCGGCGCTGTTTGGTATGGCGGTGCTGGTGGGCGGCCAGCTGATTGTGGAGCAGGTGTATTCCTATGCCGTGCCGGTGAGCGTGTTCATCACCGTGGGCGGCGGTGTGTATTTTCTCTATCTGCTTGTGGCAAGAAAGAAGGTGTAACCCATGAAAATTCGTCAGCTGACAAAACGCTATCAGGGCAAAACCGTGGTGGACGGAGTGAGTTTTTCCATTCCGAAGGGGAAGGTGACCTCGCTGATCGGCCCCAATGGGGCGGGCAAATCCACCGTGATGAGCATGATCTCCCGCCTGATTGCGCAGGATGAAGGCCTTGTGGATCTGGACGGTACCGATGTGGGCCGCTGGAAAAGCCGGGAGCTGGCCCGGCGGCTGGCCATCCTCACCCAGTCCAACCATATTCAGATGAAGCTCACCGTGCGGGAGCTGGTGGCATTCGGGCGATTTCCCCACTCCGGCAGCCGCCTGACCGAAACCGACGAAGCGTTCGTGGACCGGGCCATCGCCTATATGGAGCTGGAGGAATTTCAGGATCGCTTTCTGGACGAGCTGTCCGGCGGGCAGCGGCAGCGGGCGCTGATCGCCATGGTGATCGCGCAGGATACCGAGTACATCCTGTTGGATGAGCCCACCAACAATCTGGACATCTACCACGCCACCAATCTGATGAAAACCGTGCGCCGCCTGTGTGACGAGCTGGGCAAAACCGTGATTCTGGTGCTGCACGAGATCAACTACGCGGCCTTCTATTCCGATTACATCTGTGCCTTCAAGGATGGCCGCATCGCCCGCTTCGGTTCGGTGGAAGAGGTGATCACCAGCGAGAACCTTTCCGCCATTTACGGGGTGGAATTCCAGATCCAGACCGTGAAAGGCAAGCCGCTGTCCATCTACTACTGACCGCGTTGTTTTTTTAAGACAAAAGATTCATTCAAAGGAGAAGTTCCCCATGAAAAAATATCTTTCTCTGGCCCTGGCCGGGCTGTTGGCCATTTCCATGACCGCCTGCGGCGGCATTGCGGCGGATCTTGCCGCCATGACATCCCCCAAAAGCGAAAGCACGGCTTCCGCTGCATCCGGATCCGAGGCTGTGCAGCAGGAGGTGACCATCCAGAGCCTGAACGGCAGCAAGCAGACGGTGGAACTCACCGTACCCTACGACCCTCAGCGGGTGGCGGTGCTGGACATGGCCAGCCTGGATATTCTGGATGCACTGGATCTGGGTGACCGGGTGGTGGGCAGCGCCGACACCAGCCTGGACTATCTGCAGAGCTATGTGACCGACGAGGCAGTGGCCAATCTGGGCACCATCAAGGAGGCGGATCTGGAAGCGGTGATGGCCTGCGAGCCGGATGTGATCTTTATCGGCGGCCGGCTGGCCTCCTCCTATGATGCACTGAGCGAGATTGCGCCGGTGGTGTATCTTTCCACGGATACCGAGCTGGGCGTGGTGGAAAGCGTGCGCAAAAATACCGAGACCATTGCATCCATCTTCGGCCGACAGGAGCAGGCCGGGCAGCTGATGACCGGATTTGATGCCCGGATCGAGGCGCTGCGGGTCTTCGCGGAAGGGAAAACCGCCATTGTGGGCATGGTGACCAGCGGCAGCTATAACGTGCTGGGCAACGACGGCCGCTGCTCCATCATCGGGCGGGAAATCGGCTTTGAGAATGTGGGGGTGGATGCGGCCATCGATACCTCCACCCACGGCAACGAGGCTTCCTTTGAGTTCCTGGTGGAGAAGGATCCCCAGTACATTTTTGTGATGGATCGGGATGCTGCCATCGGTACCGACGGTGCGAAGCTGGCTCAGGAGATTATGGACAATGAGCTGGTGAACAAGACCCAGGCGGCGCAGAATGGCCATGTGATCCATCTGGCAAGCCCGGCGGTGTGGTACACCGCCGAGGGCGGTGTTACCGCACTGGACCGGATGCTGAGCGACCTGGAAACCGGCCTTGGTGTGAATGCCTGAGCAAAAGCATAAAAAGAAAGCCCGCCCCGGGTGCGAAATCAATCGCACCCGGGGCGGGCTGTTTGTGTGCAAGAAAGAAAAATCATGCGGCACTGGCCTGGGCGAACCATTCCTCGTCCACCACAAGGCAATCTGCGGTGGAGCCCACCAGCGCATTGGTTACCAGATCCGCATTGTCTGCACCGTAGGTTTCCAGGTACTGGGTCTCGTAGGAGGTTTGCAGGCCCTGCAGCGCGGCCTCGATGCAGGGGAAGTAGAGCTTGAGTGCCTCCGGTTTGCAGTGCAGTCCGTCGTAGAACAGGCTTTCCGGCACACCGATCCGGCTGGCATGGTAGCTGCCGTAGAGGGGGATATTATGCTCCTGGGCGAAGCTGCGCAGCCAGGGCTCCACCTCAAAGAAGCCTTCAAAACCCTGCGGGTTGTTGTACACATGCTTGATGATGAAGGGGTGGTAAGGGGTAAGCAGGAACACCACGTTCACGTCCTTGCTCTGCACATAGCTGACGAAGCGCTCGAACAGATCCGTCCAGTAGGGGTCCATCTGGGAGAAGCCGTGCAGACCGTTCAGGGTGCCCGCCTGATCCAGCACCTCGGCCATCACCTGATCGTAATCCCAGTTGCGGAAATCCGCCTGATACAGCACGCTGCCGTCCGGCTCCTTCACGTTGTTGTCCAGTGAATCCAGATCGCCGCTCACCGGCTGGAAGGGAATGCTCTCGCCGTCCTCGGTGGTGGCCTCACCGGTGGCGCGCTGCTTCAAGGCGTATTTCACATTGCCCTGGAAGTAGGCCGGGTCGATCAGCGCCTTCCAGAGGGCCAGCTGATCCGGTTCCTCGTAATCGCTGGTAAGGCCCAGTGCCTTCTGCAAAAATTCACTGAACAGCTCGGTGTCCGCCTTTTTGTTCAGGTCGGCGGCGCTGTCTCCGTTGAAGAGCCAGGGATCCACCTCAATGATCAGGTTTTTGGGCAGCTTGCCCGCCTTGTCCAGCAGGTAGAAGCAGTTCATGATATCCATGGAAGAGGCGCCGCTCAGGCCCATGTTGAAAAAGCTGCCGCCCACCAGCTCCTGCCGCAGCTGCAGCACCCGGCTGGAGCCCAGAGCGATGGTATCCGGCACCTGATCCTCGGGCAGATTCTGTACATAGACTTCCAGCACCGCCCGTTCATCCATCTTGTCGTAGTTGGATACCGTCTCGCCTGCCAGCAGCATGTTGGCCACCTCGCGGGGGGCCAGCTCGCCCTGAAACAGGCCGCTGATGTCCACCTTATGGCTGAACCAGACCATGAACAGAAGAATGGGGATGAAAAAGCAGAATTTGATCAGGATTTCCAGCCCGGTGAAGAAACGGTACAGAAGGGTGCGGACGAAATTGCGCTTCTTTTTGCGCTTTGGTTGACTGGTCAAGATCGCCGCACCTCCTTAAAATTGCTGATAGATATAGGCCGACTGGCCGAACGCGCCGAAGAACAAAAGCAGCAGGCACAGCCCGTAGTACAGCGGCCAGCGCACGAAGGCCCGCTGGGTGCGAATCCACTGAGCCACCGGGCCGCGGGCCTCGATCAGCTCCACCACAAGGCTGCTGCCAACCAGCATGAGCAGGGTTCCGCCGCCCAGACCCAGCTTGGCAAAGCCGGCTGCCAGCTGGGCGGGGCCGGCCTGGCCCCAGCCTGCAAACAGGCCGGTGAACACTGCGCCAGCCTGCCCACCGTAAAGATCGGCGGCAAAGAACACGATGCAGGCAGTGAACAGCAGATACACGCAGCACCGCTGCCAGATTCCCTGCAGATGGGGAACCTTGTACAGCGGGTTTTTCTTGGCCCATTTGCGGCGCTTTTTGGCGGTGGCCTTGCCCACCACCATAAACAGGCCGTTCAGAATGCCCCAGATCACATAGCCGAGACTGGCGCCGTGCCACAGGCCGCTGATGGGGAAGATGATGAAGATGTTGAACCAGCCCTGAAGCTTGCCCAGGAAGCCTTCCGCGCCCCGGTTGTAGAAGGAGAGGGGGGTGAAGATGTAATCCTTGAACCAGTTGGTCAGGCTCATGTGCCACCGGTTCCACAGCTCGGTGTAGGTCTTGGCGGCAAAGGGCCGGTTGAAGTTTTCCAGCAGATCAAAGCCCAGCATCCGGGCCGCGCCGATGGCAATGTCGCAGCAGCCGGAGAAATCCATGTAGATCTGATAGCTGAACAGAAGGCTTGCCGCCAGCAGGTAAGGGCCGGTGTGCTGGTCCGGCGCGGAGTATACCGCCCGTACAAACACGCCGATGTTGTCGGCAATGACCATCTTTTTCACATAGCCCCACAGCACCCGGAACAAACCGCCCGCGATCCGGTCGTAATCGAACCGGCGGGGATGCTCAAACTGGGCCATCAGGTGATCCTTACGCTCGATGGGGCCGGTGAAGATGCAGGGAAAAAAGCTCACAAACAGCGCGTACTTCAGCGGGTTGCGCTCGGCTTTGGTCTGGTGCAGATACACATCGATCACATAGCCAAGGCTCTGGAAGGTGAAGTAGGAAAGCCCCAGCGGAGCAATCAGATCCAGATGGGGCGCTTTTCCGCCGAACAGGCCCATGATACCGCCCAGCAGCTCGCCGAAGAAGTTGAAGTACTTGAAGAAGAACAGAAACCCGCAGCACACTGCAAGCGAGACCACCAGAAACAGCCGCCTCGTGGCCTGCTGGGGGACGCTGTCCATGGCAAGGGCGCATACCCAGGTCACCACCGTAACGCTGATCAGAATGAACACCAGCCGGGCGTTTTCCGGCTTGTAAAGATAAAAGGCGTAGCTGGCGAGCAGCCACAGATAAGGCTTTGCGGCACGGGGCACGCAGTAGGTGAGCACCGCCACGCCCGCAAAAAAGCCCAGAAAGACCAATGTGTTAAAATCCATGCACACACCTCACACTGTGGTTGGAAATTCAGGTTCGCTGCCGCAAACAGCATTTATATACCCCGCACCGCGGCCGGGGCCGTTTTGAACGAACAGACGCAAAACTCGGCCGTTTGTTACCGGTCGGTGCGATGCAGCTGCTCCTCCAGCTGGCGCACCCGGTGTTCCAGCATGGCGTTTACCTGGGTCAGGCGCTTGAGCCGCTCGTTGTATTCGCTGACCACCGCGCACAGGATGAGCAGCACCAGCAGAACGAAGCAGAACAGCATGATGAACACCATGTTGGAGACCACTTCCACCTGCACAAGGCTGCGCAGGATCTTGGCCACCTCCGGCCATACAGCCAGCACCAGCATGCCGGCGCCCAGCCCCAGCCAGGGCAGGCTGAACCGCACACTGAGCCGGCCGTTTTTCACCATCACAAAGATGAGAATCAAGAATACAAGATCGCCCACCAAAAGCAGGCCTTGGAATACCGGGCTCATCCTTTTCCTCCTTTTTGAATGGCACTCAGCCGGTGGATGATGAGCGCCAGGCTGACCTTGATCATGTAATACACGCTCTTGAAGGCCCGGATGGACGATACGCCGCCCTGGCGTTCCTCCATGACCACCGGCACCTCGCCCACCTTGTAGCCGTTGCAGATGGCCGTTACAATGGCCTCCGGCTCCGGGTAATCCTGGGCGTAGTGCTGCGCGAACAGGGCCGTCATCCGCTTGCCGCAGGCCCGGTAGCCGCTGGTCACGTCCAGCACCCGCTGGCCGGTGAGAATCCGGATCATGAAGCTTAAAAAGCGGATGCCCACCCGCCGCATGAAGCTGGTCTGGAAGCCCTCTTTTTTGATGAAGCGGCTGCCGATGCACATATCCAGCCTGCCTTCGGCCACCGGGCGGATCACATCGTAAAGATATTGGGGGTCGTGCTGGCCGTCGCCGTCCATCTGAACGGTGATGTCATAATCGTGGGCAGTGGCGTACAGATAACCGCTCTGCACACCGCCGCCGATGCCCAGATTCAACGGCAGATCCAGATAGTTGTAGCCGTTTTCCCGCAGGATGCGGGCACTGTCGTCGGTGGAGCAGTCGTTCACCACCAGATAGTCCACATCCGGGCAGGTGGCCTTCAGCCGCTGCACCACCCGGCAGATGTTCTCCGACTCGTTGTAGCAGGGAATGATCACGAGTACCTTCAAGGGATTCACCTCAAACGTTTGTTTTTTCGGTTGGAAGCAAAAAATCTTCCAGCTGATCCAGCACCGCCCGGCGGCGGTAGTTGGTTTGGTACCAGGCAAAGGCCTTTTGACCGAGAGCGGCCCGCTCAGCCTCACCGGTCTGATACAGAGCCAGCATGTTTTTTGCCAGTGCGTCCGAATCCTCGGCCGGGCTGGCAAAGCCGCACCCGGCGGCCTCCACCGCCCGTGCGCCCTCGCCGTCCATGCCGGCAAGTAGCGGCTTTGCCGCCGCCATATAGCTGGCGATCTTGGCGGGCACCGTCATGCCCAGATCCGGGCTGGCGCTGAGAGAAGCCACAAGTCCGTGGGCCAGTGTGGTGTAGCGGGGCACATCCGCAGGCGGCACGCTGCCGGTGAACACCACCGTGTCCCGGGCGTTCAGCTCGTCCACCAGCGCTTCCAGCGCATTCCGGCTCATGCCGTCGCCCACCATCAGAAGCCGCAGGTTTTCCGCGCCCATGCTGCGGGCCTTCACCGCGGCTTTGATCACCGTGTCCAGGCTCTGGGCCGGGCTGAAATTGCCGGTGAACACCAGATTGAACCGGCCCGCATACCGCTCTGCCAGTTCCTTGTCCGGCTGGGGAACGGCATAAAAATCCTCGCAGTGCTGGGGGATTACCGCCACCCGGTCCGCGGGTTTTCCGGTGCGCTCCATCAGCCGCTTTTTCAGCGAGAGGCTCATGGCAATCAGCCTGTCCGCCCGCTTGTAGTGCCAGTCGCTCACCGCGCTGGCGATGCGGCGCAGAAAACCATTCTGCACCGGCAGCACGCTGTACAGGTTTTCCGGCCAGATGTCCAGCACATAGCTGGTGAAGGGGATGCGGTGCAGTTTTGCATACACAATGGCCGGGAAGTTCATCAGCACCGGGCTGGTGTTGTAGCAGAGCACAGCGTCGTAGGGGCCCTTCAGCCGCCACAGGCTGAACAAAGCGAAAAAGGGCCAGCTCACGTAATTCAAAAAGATCATGGCCCCGGAATTGCCCTTGCGGGGAATTTCCCCGGCCCGGAACACCCGGGCGCCTTTGTAATTCTCCCGGCGGGGACCGGTGTATCTGTAGCCGGAAAACCACTCGCCCCTGGGGTAGTTGGGCAGGCCGCACAGCACATCCACTTCCAGCCCGTCCTCCACAAAGCCCTCCACAATGTCGTTGATGCGGAAGGACTCCGGCCAGAAGTGCTGGCTCACCACTAAAATTCGTTTCACAGTGTCAACGCTCCTGTTTCGGGGCGGCTTAGTACTTGCGCCACACCATCTTGTTGACCACGCCCACATAGCTCTGGATGATCTTGACCACCTTGGTGGACACATCCTCCACATAGTTGGGCACGGGAATGCCGATGTCGCCATTGTCGTTCATGGCCACGGCGGTTTCCACCGCCTGCTCCACACCGCCGGCGGTGATGCCCGCCAGAATGAAGCAGCCCTTGTCCAGCGCTTCGGGGCGCTCGGTGGAAGTGCGGATGCACACCGCCGGGAAGGGCTTGCCGATGCTGGTGAAGAAGCTGGATTCCTCGGGCAGGGTGCCGGAATCGCTCACCACGCAGTAGGCGTTCATCTGCAGGTGGTTGTAATCGTGGAAACCCAGAGGCTCGTGCAGCCGCACCCGCTCATCCAGCTCAAAGCCCATGGCCTCCAGCCGCTTGCGGCTGCGGGGATGGCAGGAGTAGAGAATGGGCATGTTGTATTTCTCCGCCAGCGCGTTGATGGAAGTGAACAGGGCCACGAAGTTTTTCTCGGTGTCGATGTTCTCCTCCCGGTGGGCGCTGAGCAGCATGTACTTTTTGGGCTCCAGACCCAGCCGCTCCAGCACATTGGAGGCCTCGATCTGCTCCAGATTGGCACGCAGAACCTCGGCCATGGGACTGCCGGTCACATAGGTGCGCTCTTTGGCGGTGCCCTCGGCGTTCAGGTAGCGGCGGGCATGCTCGGAGTAGCACAGGTTCACGTCCGCGATGTGGTCCACGATGCGGCGGTTGGTCTCCTCGGGCAGGCACTCGTCGAAGCACCGGTTGCCCGCTTCCATGTGGAAGATGGGAATGTGCAGCCGCTTGGCGGAAATGGCGGACAGGCAGCTGTTGGTGTCGCCCAGAATCAGCAGGGCGTCCGGTTTCAGCTCCACCATCAGCTTGTAGCTCTTGGCGATGATGTTGCCGATGGTCTCGCCCAGATCCTCGCCCACCGCGTTCAGGTAGTGGTCTGGCGCACGCAGGCCCAGATCCTCAAAGAAGATGCCGTTCAGGGTATAGTCGTAGTTCTGGCCGGTGTGCACCAGAATCTGGTCGAAGTATTTGTCGCATTTTTTGATCACGGCGGCAAGGCGGATGATCTCCGGCCGGGTGCCCACGATGGTCATCAGTTTCAATTTGCTCATGAAAACGATCTCCTTATACAAGGCAAGCCCCGCGCCTTGTGCAGGCCGCGGGTTGCCGGAAAAAATTATACAGGCAGGAAGAAGGTGTCCGGGTGGTCGGGGTCAAATACCTCATTTGCCCACATCACGGTGACCATATCGTCCTCGCCCACATTCTCGATGTTGTGGGTGTAGCCGGTGGGAATATCCACCACCTCCAGCTTGTCGCCGGAGACGTGGTATTCAATCACTTCGGTGCTGTCCAGCGCACGGAAACGGATGACGCCGGTGCCCTTTACCACCAGAAATTTCTCGTTCTTGGAATGATGCCAGTGGTTGCCCTTCACGATGCCGGGCCTGGAAATATTGATGCTCACCTGACCGTGGGCCGGGGTGTGCAGAAATTCCGTGAAGCTGCCCCGGTTGTCGCAGTGCATGTTCAGCGGGTAGGAGAACCGGTCCGCGGGCAGGTAGGAAAGCCAGGTGGAGTAGAGCTTCTGCTCCAGGCTGCCGGGGGTCTGATCCGGCACGTCCAGCGTTTCGCGGTTTCTGGCAAAGCCCTCGATGGTCTCGGCCAGATGGCCCAGCGTGGTCTCATGCACCACCGGAACCACACAGTAGTCGCCCTCCCGGGTGCAGTTGCCGTCCAGCGCGGCCACAAAGCTGGCCACCACGTCGTCGATGTACACCAGCGGCAGCCGGTATTCCGGATCCCGCACCGAGAGGGGCAGGCCATTGGCGGAATTGTGGCAGAAGGTGGCCACCACGCTGTTGTAGTTGGGGCGGCACCACTTGCCGAATACGCCCGGCAGCCGGAACACATACACCGGCGCGCCGGTGGTCTGGCCATGGGCGAAGATGGCCTGTTCGGCCTGGGCCTTGCTTTTGCCGTAGTCGTTGTCCAGCGCGGCCTGGGTGCTGGAGGTCACCAGCACCGGGGCCTTGTTGCCCGCTTTGTCCAGCAGGGCGAGCAGGGTATCGGTCAGGCCCGCATTGCCCGCGTAGAACTCGCTGGGGTCCTTGGGGCGGTTGATGCCCGCCAGATGGAACACAAAGCCCGCTCTGGCGGCATAGTCCGCCAGCGTTTCGGGGGTGTCGTCCCGCTCAAAAAGCATCAGGTCGGTATAGCCGGCGGTTTTCAGGGTGGCCACCAGATTTTTGCCGATGAAGCCGCCCGCGCCGGTGATGAGAATAGGAGTGTTCAGTTCCATTGCAATGGCTCCCTTTTCCGGTTATTTGTTCCAGCCTTCCAGCGCCTCGCGCACATAGTCGGTGGTGAGAATCTTCTCCACCGTCTCGTCCACGTTCAGGCGGCGGGTGTTGTGGCTGGTGTAGGCCTCGTCGGCCTCGGTGTGCACCTGACCCTTCACCACGAACTTGTCGTAGTTCAGATCGCGGCCGTCGGCGGAAACCCGGTAGTAGCCGCCCATGTCCTCGCTGCGAATGCGCTCCTCCTTGGTCATCAGGGTCTCGTACAGCTTTTCGCCGTGGCGGGTGCCGATGATCTGGGTGCCGGTGTCGCCGAACAGCTTCTGCACCGCCTTGGCCAGATCGCCGATGGTGGAGGCATCGCTCTTCTGCACGAACAGATCGCCCGGGTTGGCATGCTCGAAGGCGAACTGCACCAGATCCACCGCCTCGTCCAGATTCATCAGGAAACGGGTCATGTCCGGGTCGGTGATGGTGATGGGCTTGCCGGCCTTGATCTGGTCGATGAACAGGGGAATCACGCTGCCGCGGCTGCACATCACGTTGCCATAACGGGTGCAGCAGATAGTGGTGTCCTCCGCCTTCACGGTGCGGGCCTTGGCGCCGATCACCTTTTCCATCATGGCCTTGGAGATACCCATGGCGTTGATGGGGTAGGCGGCCTTGTCGGTGGACAGGCAGACAACCTTCTTTACGCCCGCGTCAATGGCGGCGGTGAGCACGTTGTCGGTGCCGACCACGTTGGTGCGCACGGCCTCCATGGGGAAGAACTCGCAGCTGGGCACCTGCTTCAGGGCCGCGGCGTGGAAGATGTAGTCCACGCCGCGCACCGCGCTGCGCACGCTGTCGATCTCGCGCACGTCGCCGATGTAAAAGCGCAGCTTGCCCGCCAGCTCCGGGTGCTTCTGCTGGATTTCGTGGCGCATGTCGTCCTGCTTTTTCTCATCGCGGGAGAAGATGCGGATCTCGCCGATGTCGCTGGCCAGGAAGTGCTTGAGCACCGTGTTGCCGAAGCTGCCGGTACCGCCGGTGATCAAAAGGGTTTTGTTGGTGAAATAACTGTTTGCCATAAAAAGGCCTCCGTTCTGTTCCTATTGCAAGCCGCGCGGGGCAAAATGCTCATATACGTTATAAGAATACCATAAATATACCTGTTTTCCAAGTATTTCGACCCGGTTTGACGGGCAGAGGAAGGAAAGCGAACCCTTTTTATTTTGTCCGCTTTGTGTTAGAATAAAAGGCAGCATCCGGCCCGCCGTGCGGCGCCGGAAAAGGAAAGGACGTGTTATCATGCGTGCGTATGAACGCTTTTTGAAGTATGTGACCATCTACACCACCTCCGATGAGGAGAGCACAACTCATCCCAGCACTGCCCGCCAGTTTGATCTGGCCCATCTGCTGGTGGCTCAGCTGAAGGAGCTGGGCGTGGCCGACGCCGCGGTGGACGACAAGTGCTATGTGTACGGCACCCTGCCCGCCACCCCCGGCTATGAGGAAAAGCCCGCCCTGGGCTTTGTGTCCCACATGGACACCGCCCCCGCCGCCCCCGGCGAGAACGTAAAGCCCCAGGTGTTTGAAAACTACGACGGCGGCGACGTGCTGTTTGCCGGCACCGGCGAGTATATGACCGTGGAGAAGTTCCCCGAGCTGGCAAACTGGAAGGGCCAGACCCTGATCACCGCCGACGGCACCACCCTGCTGGGGGCGGACGACAAGGCAGGCATTGCCGAGATCATGACCGCGGTGGAGCGCATCCAGAAGGAGAACATCCCTCACGGCAAGATCTGCATCGGCTTTACCCCCGACGAAGAGGTGGGCCAGGGCGCCGACTTCTTTGACGTGGATCGCTTCGGCGCCCAGTTTGCCTACACCGTGGACGGCGGCGACGTGGGCGAGCTGGAGTACCAGAACTTCAACGCCGCCGACGCGGTGGTCACCGTGCACGGCTTCTCGGTGCATCCCGGCAGCGCCAAGGATCTGATGAAGAATGCCCAGACCATCGCCATGGAGTTTGCCGCGGCTCTGCCCGCCGAAGAGGTGCCCGAGCACACCGAGGGCTTTGAGGGCTTCTTCCACCTGTATCAGATGAGCGGCGATGTGACCACCGCCAGGCTGCACTACATCATCCGCGACCACGACGGCGAGAAGTTTGCCGCCCGCAAGGCACTGATGGAGGAAATCACCGCCCGCCTGAACGCCGAGCACGGCGCGGGCACCGTGGTGCTGGAGCTGAAGGACAGCTACTACAACATGGAAGAGAAGGTAAAGCCCCACTTCCATCTGATCGAGAACGCCGAGAAGGCCATCCGCAAGGCCGGCCTGGAGGCGCACATCGTGCCCATCCGCGGCGGCACCGACGGCGCCCGCCTGTCCTTCATGGGTCTGCCCTGCCCGAACCTGGGCACCGGCGGCTTCAACTTCCACGGCCCCTGTGAGTACATCACGGCCGAGAAGATGGACAAGAGCGTGGAGATCATTCTGAACATCATCGCCATTTACGCCGAAAACTAAACCCGCAAAAAGCCCGCCTTTTTTCCGAAAAAGGCGGGCTTTTTTGTGCGCTTTGGGGATTTGGCGGCACACCGGGAAAGAAGCGGACAATTCTGGTTGACAAACCCGGCGGCCGGGTGTATGGTTGAAAACGGCTGCCCGGCTGAACTTGCGGACTTTATTTATTGTATTACCGGGCAGCAAAAACAGAGGAAGGAAAAGAATCAAAATGAAAACCTATCTTGGGGATCTTCGGCGTGAATTCTCCGGCTACAACGGCGCGGCGTTCCTGGCCGACCTGATGGCCGGCCTGACCGTTGCGGCGGTGGCTTTGCCCCTGGCCCTTGCCTTCGGCGTGAGCAGCGGCGCGGACGCGGCCAGCGGCATGATCACCGCCATCGTGGCCGGCATTGTGATTGGCATTCTGGGCGGTGCGTCCTACCAGATCAGCGGCCCCACCGGCGCCATGGCAGCCATTCTCATCGGCATCTCGGCCAAATACGGGGTGCAGGGCGTGCTTACCGCCGGACTGCTCACTGGTGTGATCCTGCTTGTGGCCGCTGTGCTGCGGGTGGGCAAGCTGGTGTCCATCATTCCGGTGCCGGTCATCACCGGCTTTACCTCCGGCATCGCCATCGTGATTGCACTGGGCCAGGTGGATAACTTCTTCGGCACCGTGAGCGAGGGCGAGAATGCCATCCAGAAGCTGCTCTCCTACGGGCGGCTGGGCTTTGCCCCCAATATGCAGGCGGTGATGTTTGCGGTGCTGGCCATGGCGGTGATGATCCTGTGGCCCAAAAAGCTCACCAAATACCTGCCCGGCTCTCTGGTGGCCATCATCGTGGCGGTGGTGCTGAACTTCGTGCTGAATCCTGTGGCCGAAAGTTCCGCCGTGGCTGAGGTGGGCGCCATTCCCCAGAAGCTCATGACGGCGGACAGCCTGCTGCTCAACGGCATTGATATTTCCACCCTGCCCAACCTGATTGCCCCGGCCATCTCCATTGCGGCGCTGGGCATGATCGAGAGCCTTTTGTGCGGCGCGGCCGCCGGCCGAATGAAGGGCGAGCCCCTGAACTCCACCCGTGAGCTGGTGGCCCAGGGCATCGGCAACATCATCATTCCCATTCTGGGCGGCGTGCCCGCCACCGCGGCCATTGCCCGTACCTCCGTTGCCATCAAGAGCGGCGGCCGCACCCGCATGGTCAGCGTGATCCACTCCATCACCCTGATCCTGTCCATGTTCCTGCTGGGCGGCGTGATGGGCCGCATCCCGCTGGCCAGCCTGGCGGGCGTGCTCATGGTTACCGCCTGGCGCATGAACGACTGGCCGGCCATCCGGGAGCTGTTCCGCAAGCGCCTGAAGTCCGCTTCCGCTCAGTTCCTGGTGACCATGGTGGCCACCGTACTGTTCGATCTGGTCATCGCCATTCTGGTGGGCATCGTGGCGGCCATGCTGCTGTTCGTGCTGAAAAGCTGCGATCTGAAGATTGCCGTGAGCGATGTGAAGCGCAAAAACGCTGACGGCACCGATCAGATTCGCACCGACGTGAAGGTGGTCTATCTGACCGGGCCGCTCTTCTTCGGCACCCAGGATCAGCTGACTCAGGCCATGGTCCAGCTGGGCGAGGAGACACACGGCGTGATCTTCTCGGTGCGCGGCGTGCCCTACATCGACGAGAGCGCCATCAGCGAGCTGGAGATCCTGCTGGCGGATCTGCGCGGCCGGGGTATCCGGGTGATGTTCAGCGGCGTGCAGCCCAACGTGAAGCACGAGATGGAGCGCACCGGTTTCGCGGCGGCTCTAGGCGGGGAAAACTTCGCCTGGGATGCCATCGAGGCCATCGAGACCATGGAGCAGCTGCCGCTGGTGGATACCCCGGTGCAGCTCTGATCCAAACAGGCTTTTCATTTTTGATAGAGCAGAGCAGGCGGAGCCGATTGAACTGCCCCAGATTGTGCGGACAGTACAAAAAGAGCCCTTAGTAGGAAAGATTAAGTTTTAAGCGGAGAGGCGTCGCGCCAGCGGCGCCTCTCCAGTTTTTAACTGGATGCGCTCATGGTTGTAAAAGTAAATATAGCAATCAATCAACTCATTGGCCTGCGAAAAGGTAGCCGGCTTGTGACGGTAAATACATTCTGTTTTGAGGATAGAGAAGAAATTCTCCGCCATTGCATTGTCATAGGGGTTTCCACGTCTTGACATAGACGGTGTAATGCCGTATGTTTGAGTTAGCTTAAAATATGCTTGTGAGGCGTACTGAGCACCTTGGTCGCTGTGGAGCTGCAGCTCCACAGCGACTTTCTCTTTCTCTTGCTTCATTGCCAGACGAATGGTGTCCAGAACCAGATTCACCGTTTGTTCCGTTCCGGGTTTGCAGGCCACAATGCTATTGTCATAGAGATCCCGGATCATGGACAGGTACAGCACGCCCTGCCTGGTGTGAATGTAAGAGATGTCCGTTACCCATTTGCTGTTTGGCTTGCTTGCGTGAAAGTCCCTGTTCAATAGATTCTTGTATTTGTGTGCCTGCTGCCCCCTCTGCTGCCATTTTCTGCGACGGCGTATCTCAGAGAGAAGATCATATTTCTTCATAATCCGCAGCACAGTTTTGAGATTGCAGAAAATATCCTGTTTTTCAGCCATAGCCACATCCGCCGATAAACGCAGGTGCGAAAACTGCGTTCCCGTTGCTTTGCAATCACTTCCGCAAGAGCCGCGTCTTGTTCCGGCCTGCCCAGGCGATGGACAAAAGCATAGTAGCTGCTTCTGGACACTCCAAAGAATTTGCACATGACTGCCACTGGATACTCTGTCCTATAACGATAGATGATATGATACTTTACCTTTGCGCTCACTTCCTTTCTGTGAAGCGCAGAAAATCCCGTAGTAGTTTATTTTCCGTGCGAAGCCGTTGGATCTCACAGGCCTGCTCTGCCACAACGTCTCCTGGCGCAGCATCTTTTCTCGGCCGTCCTTTCGGCCGTGGGCGGATTCCGGCTTCCAGTTTTCGTTCTTTACGGCGCTCACGCTCAAGCAGTCTTTTTACCACCTGCTTATCCCGGAAGCCATAGTATTCTGCGACTTCCCGCTGTGTTTTCCCCTCTGCCAACATGGCCTTGATCTCTGGTAAAAGCATTTGAACGTGTGTGTAATTTCGTTTCTTCATGACAAGACCCCCTGATGTAGTCTATTTTCCTACATCAGGGGGTCTTTTGTCACTGTCCGTTTTTACTGAACCTGTTCAGCCATCGGCTTCAGGGGTTCTTTTTGGATTCAGGAGAAAAGAAGCATCAGCTTTCCTCCGGCAGGCCGGTTTCCAGCGCGTTGTTGGTGCGGCCAGGGAAGGGATAGGTGCGGGCCTCATTGGCCGACAGACTTTCCAGCCCATAATAGCGGGCCATGTCCGCGCAGACCCAGTCCTCCGGATCGGTGCGCAGATCCGGCAGGCCGTAGCCGGAGCACCAGCGGGTATAGCATTCGATGGAATAGCTGACCACCTGCGTCTGGCCCTGCTGCTTCAGGCTCAGCAGCTCGGATTCCCGGGTACGGTGCATCATCCAGAAGCTGGCGATGTCATAACCCGCCCACAGAAGCTGGAAGCAGGCCACCAGAGCAAGCCCGGCGGCAGCGCCGCCCAACACGCCGTGCAGCCGGCTGCGGTCCAGCCCAGCCAGCGCAGCTGCACAGGCTGCGGTGAGAAATACAAACACACCGTGGGTGGAGCGCTCATAATACACCGGTGAAAGGATCATGGCAAAATTGGCGCCAAGCCCTGCCGCCAGCAGCGCCAGAGGAAGAAACAGTACCTGCGGGGCGGGCTTTTGCAGCCAGAGCAGCCAGAACAGCACTGCAAAGATCACAAGAAGGGGCAGACCATAATCCCACAGCATGTTCAGTGCGGTGAGAAAACGGGTGGCCAGAATGGTCACCGGGCCGCGGGGGTCCGGTGCGGCATCCTGCCGCTGGTAGTTGCCCGGCGCCAGAATCAGGAGCGCAAAGCCCAACAGCCCGCCTGCAAGGCCGGTGAACATCCACAGAGGAGCTTTCCGCTCCCGGAACAGCTGCCAGAAAAGCGCCAGCACCATCAGCACCAGCAGACCGGCACTGGTGTTCTCGCTGCTCCAGCCGCCCACCAGCCCCGCCACAAAGCAGGCGGGAGCCAGCCAGGGCCGACGGCGCAGCGGGCTGTGCAGCTGCAGCGCAAAGGGCAGCCCGGCAGCCAGACAGAAAAAGCTGGCCCACAGGTAGTTGAAGGAGCCGCACATCCACAGATTGGTCTGGCCGAATACCGGCGAGACCATCCAGAAGCTCAGGAAAATGAACAGCGGCAGCTGGGGATCGGCGGGGGCTTGGCGCCCCTTTGCCGCCAGATAGACCACAAGCGCCAGCCCCACATAAACCAGTGTATTGCACACATTGAACAGCAGCTTTGGCTGGATGGTGAACCACTGATCCAGACTCTTGATGAGGAACCGTCCGCTCCAGGTCATGTAGTGCCAGGTCTGGCTTTGCAGAACGTCCCACAGGCCGGTGAGCCGTTCGCCGGTGCGGTAACTGAAGGCGAAGGTGAAGTCATCGGCCACAAAGGGGGTCAGACAGTTGAAGAGCAGCATCACCGCCGCAGCCGCGGCCACCAGCAGCCAGAAGAGGGTTCGGCTGGCGGGCGGAAAGGAAAAACGGGATCGACGCAAAAAAGCCCTCCTTTTCGATTCGCAAAAACAACGGAACAAACGCACCGATCAGCCCACGCTGATCTTGCCTTCGGGCAGAATATCGAACTTGCCCTGCTCCCGGCGCTGGCTGGCCAGACTGATGGCCAGAGAGACCGGGCCCACACGGCCGATGAACATGGTGATCATGGTGATGATCAGCGCAAGGGGATGCATCTGACCGGTCACACCCACCGAGCAGCCCACCGTGCCGAACGCGCTGACCACCTCATACAGGCAGTCCAGCGGGCTGATGACCTCGCCGCAGTTGAAAAAGACCACCAGAGTGACAAAGATTACCACACCCAGGCTCAGCATGGCGATGCTCAGGGCCTGATAAACGGTTTTCTTGTCAATGCGGCGGCGGAAGATCTGGGCGTCCTCCCGGCCGGTGACCACGCTGGCCACCGTGACCAGAATTACGCTGAAGGTGGTCACCTTGATACCGCCGCCGGTGCCGCCGGGGGCCGCACCGATGAACATGAGCACGCAGAGCATGCACTTGGTGATGGAACTCATGGAGGCCAGATCAATCGTGTTAAAGCCCGCGGTTCGGGCGCTGATGGACTGGAACAGGCTGTTCACGATCTTGTCGCCTGCAGTCATGCCGCCCAGGGTGGCCGGGTTGTTCCATTCCAGGAAGGCGAAGCCCACGGTGCCGCCCACGATCAGCAGGATGGTGCAGAACAGAACCACCTTGGTGTGGATGGACAGATGGTGGGTTTTGCGCCACTGGCCCAGGTCGTGCCAGACCAGAAAGCCCAGACCACCGGCAACGATCAGGAACATAATAATGCCCTGTACATACCAGTCGGAGGCGTAGCCCATCAGGCTCACGTAGCTCTGGGTGCGGCCCAGAATGTCGAAACCGGCGTTGCAGAAGGCGGAGATGGACAGAAAGATTGAGATAAAGATGCCTTCGGCGCCGTACTCCGGAACAAAGACGGGCAGCAGCAGCAAAAAGCCAAGACCTTCAAAGAAGGCGGCCAGTTTCATGACCACCAGCAAAAGACCCCGGGCCTCGGCCACGTTGGAGGTGCCGATGGATTCGCTGGCGAGCTTCATGGAGCGGAAGCCCACCCGCCGGCGCAAAGCCAGCGTGAAGAAGCTGGCCAGCGTAACAAGGCTCAGACCGCCGATCTGGATCAGACAGATTACCACGGTCTGGCCGAACAGAGTGAAGCCCTGGTAGGTGTCCAGCACCACAAGGCCGGTCACACAGGTGGCACTGGTAGCGGTGAAGAAGGCCTGCACCGGCGTAATGCCGTTACGGGTGGCGAAGGGCAGCATGAGCAGCAGCGCACCGGTCACAATCACCACCAGAAAGCTGGAAACGATCAGCCGGGTGGGGGAAAGACTTTCCAGCCGGCGGCGTTTTTTGGGGGGCGGAGCGGTCCGGCTGATCAACCGGCCCAGCTGCGATGTTTGAAAGGAACTGGAATCCTGTTCCACTTTGGTTTTCCTCCTCACAAGCAAACGGCGCCGCTGTCAGGGCGCACGAACGCAATTTTACTTTGTTCTTATAATATACACGTTTGCAGACGGTATTTCAACTTGATTTTGCCCATCCGGCCTGATATAATAACAAAGTATGCACAGCCTTGATGAAAGATCTGGTTCCAAGCCCGTTCCGGCTGCCTGACAGGAGCTTGAACAGGGCAAGCGGCTGTCACCAACCGGGCCCCAATGAAAAGAATGGTGGACTCGCGGTTCCCATGGGGATAACGCTCTCTCCTAAGAAATAGGTTACCTTACGACAAGTGCTGCTAATAAAGTTGTATGTCAGCTTTGTCATAACCGTGGCAAATGGCGGCTGGGTGGGCGAATTTTACGAGAAAAGCCTGCTAAAATTGGGTCTCGGTATGAGGGATCGTCACCTTGGACGAAGCGTGAAAAACCGCATAAAATCAAGGAAAAATCGATATAAGTCTCCGTAGCTCAGTTGGATAGAGCGCGAGCCTCCTAATAATCAGGTCATCAAAGTCCTGGGAGGCGAGTTGCTCCATCCTTGACCATAATAAATTGAATATGTCTCCGTAGCTCAGCTGGATAGAGCACACGCCTCCTAAGCGTGGGGCCGGCAGTTCAAATCTGCCCGGGGACGCCATAAATGCCGTAACTGCAAGAGGTTGCGGCATTTTCCTTTTCTTTTTCTTCTATGGGGATTAGAACGGATTACCTATTTGTCACCGGTTAGGAAGGAAATTCTTTATTCCTATCCGCTCCAATTTCCATTACAGGACTCGAACGATTTTTTGATCAATCTTGAAAAAATCGCTCATTTTGCTAATGAGCACTGCCGCAGCGTTTTGTGTCGTTTCATACCGTCCTGTGTATTTATGCACCAATTAGTTTTTTTGCTAACTGGCTCATAATCTGTTCGCCATACTGCTCAACAAACTTTTTTGTAAAGGCATCCATGAGTTCAGGTTTAGCTGCCAACTGCTTCATCAGAGCTTCAGAATCAGGTTCAGCAGCGGCGCTCTCTGCGCGAAGCCTTTGTTCGACGCCCCGCATATCCGCGTTTGCATAAAAGGCCATTTCAAACTTTTGGGCATTGACTTTTCGATCTTCATCCAGGATGTGCGCGTAAACCTGGGTAACCATGTCGCTTTGTGCATGGCCGGTATCCCCTTGCGTTGCCTTGACATCCCCCTTATTGATTTTCAGCTTATAAGTTGTGCTGGAGTGTCGGAGGGAGTGAAAAACTACATTTGGAAGACCAGCAGATTTTTTCAAACGTTCAAACTGGTTTCCGATAATCCGATCTTCGCAGGGGCGTCCCGTTTCCTGTGCCAAAACCAAGTTGTAGTCAATGTAATCGTCGCCCATAAATTCTTTGAGCTTGTCCTGTTTTTCTTTCCATTCCCGCAAAATATAGGCAAGGGTTCGGGGAATCCAAACTTTACGAATGCTACTTTCGGTTTTGGGCTTTTTCAAAACCAACCGTGTAGAAGACTTTCCACCCATCAAGCGTGGGAATACAAAAAGGATGTCTTTTTCACCAACCGCGTTAATAGCTTTCTGGTCAACACGGGCTAGTTCCTTTTCAATCCAGACGAAAGCGTCATCGCGAGCAATCTCTTCATCTGATATGTGAACACAGTCCCAGGTCAGTCCAGTTATTTCGCCCATTCGCATGGAGCAGGCAAAAGCCAGATTGATTGCAACATACAGTTTTCCGTCTGAACAGTGGTTGAGCGCATCCCGGATTATATCAGCGGTCCAGATAGCCCTTACTTTTTTCTCCCGCTTGGGCAATATTGCATCCTCAAATGGATTTTTCCCAACGATGTCCCAGCGGACAGCCTGATGGAACGCACACCGCATCAGCTTAACAATTTTTTCAATGGTGCAGGGTGTGACAAATTCTGTTCTGGCGTGTCTGTATGGAGTTTCAACGGGAGCTGTTTTCTGCAGTTTCTGGATGAACTGATCCACTGACCTGCGATTGATGTCCTGAACAATTTCATTTCCAATCAATGGGTTAATATAATTGTCGATCAAGCCATTATTTGAAGCATAAACAGACAATCCCCATCTTTTTGTTCCATATAGTTCAACAAAATCTTTCAGGAATTCTTTTACAGTCAGTTCGCTGGGAGGAATAAATGTGCCGTTGTTGATTTCGTTTTCAACTGCTGCTTTTCGTTTCAGTGCCTCTTTTTTGGTTGTGAAAGTTTCCCACTTTTGTTTCTTTTCACCTTTCGAGTCATCATAGGTGTAGACAACAGCGTATCTCTTTCCTCGTTTCTGTATTGATGCCATAGTTGTAGGCTCCTTTCCAAATCAATCGGAACCGTCAAGCCATTCGTCAAAGGACTTTTTGGAGATCCTTAATTTGGTTCCTATGCGCACGGATTTAAAAGCTCCGCTGGCACACAGGTTATAGATGGAGCGTTTGCTGACGCCCAAGATCTCAGCAGCCTCTGAAACAGAATAGCTTCGTTTTTCTGCGTTATTCCGATCTGTGTTTTCAAGAAATTGTTTATCAGCCACGATATGCCTCCTTTCTGTGTGGCCGACAAAGAAGCCTACGATTCCCTACATATATCATATACGCTTTCCCTGCCGCCACATCAACAAAAAAGTAAAAAAACAAGGCGTTCGAGTCCAAAATATTTAATTGAGCTGCTCCAGGTCATTTCCTGCGCCGGGCTTTCCGCCGCGTATTACCAGGGCCTGCTATGCAGTATTTCAACCGTGGGTGAGCTGACAAGCCTTCGCACACTATCCGCGCTCCCTGTATAACCCCTGAAACAGAGTTATTCTTTTTTCAAAGTACAAAAGGCGTGCAGACCAACAGGAAAACCGTGTCATGTCTGTACACCCTTATAAATAGTGGACCGGAGCTGAATTTCTGCACTTTTTTGATTTTAAGGCAAAAAATTTTTGAAGTATGGTTTCTCCATCCGGCAAGGCACAATATATAGAAATATCCTGTTGACTAAATCAATATATTGTGTTATAGTGGTTTTGTAATTGATTTTTGTGCGTTTCCCTTGTGGGATACAGACCAAGTTTCTGTACCGCAGGCCGTTGGCCCGCATTGCACACGCGGTTAAGATTGTATTTGTGCCAGTAGTATTGCTGTGCCCTTTGGGGCCGGTGTATTACTGGCTTTTTTTATTTTTCGGGGTTTTGCCCTACCAGCGAGGATGACATTGGTTCATAGGCAGCTATGGACGACAGGCGTTTCGCCCTTTGTCAGTCTCGCTTTTTTGCGCCCAAATGCCGGAAACGGCTTTGAGGATATATCAAAACTTACAGAAAGGAAGGATGCACATGAAGGCGAAAAAGAAAAGGCAGGAGTCTGTGGCCAAAAAGAAACAGACGGCGGAGAGCTGGCAGCAGTATCAGAAACCGTCCAAGTCCATCGGGGTCTGCAATCCGATGATTCGAGTACACGCTGTTCCCCGTCGAGCCCGGAGGGGGTGTTGAAGATGTCGTTGAGCAATGTGTCTGCTGAGGACCATGGCAGGCCCAGGGTATTGGTGGAAACGGCGAGCCTGTCCGAAGAAGAATGGCTTGCATACCGCAGAAAAGGTATCGGCGGCAGTGATGTAGCGGCTCTGTTGGGGATCTCACCTTGGCGGACTGCAAGAGACCTCTACTTTGACAAGCTGAATATCGTGGCAGTCGAAAACAATGAAGACAACTGGGTTGCCTTAGAGATGGGACACCTGTTGGAGCCGTTGGTAGCAAAGATATTCCAACACCGCACAGGGTACGAGGTATATCAGGTCAAAAAAATGTTTCAGCATCCGCAGTACCCGTGGATGCTGGCCGATGTGGATTATTTTGTAAAATTGCCGGATGGCAGTACCGCTATCCTGGAGATCAAAACCACAAACTACAACGCCAAAGACAACTGGTGGCTGGATGGCGAAGAAACTGTTCCGGTTTACTACGAATCTCAGGGGCGGCATTACATGGCCGTCATGGATGTGGATCGCTGCTTTTTCTGCTGCCTGTATGGCAACAACGAAGATGAGACCATTATCCGGGAGATCCGGCGGGATGCTGCTTATGAGGACGAGATGATTTTCCTGGAACAGAATTTTTGGGAGAACCATGTCCTTACCAGAACACCTCCGCCCTATACCGAGGATGGCGACTTGGTGATTGAAAGCGTGCGGCGGCATACGGGTCCCGCAGACCGGGACGCCCCCACTGTAACATTTGATCTGAGTCTGACGGCCAAGCTGATGCGCTATTTGCAGCTCCAGGAGCTGAAAAAATGTGCAGAGGCAGACAGAAAAGAAATTGAGGAAGATATGAAGCGGCTGAAGGCCGCGTTGGTTGCAAACATGGGAAAGAGCTGCATGGCGGTGTGTCAGCAGGATGGAGTGAACTATATCGTCACTTACAATCCGGTAAAAACACCCGGAATTGATAAAAACAATCTGCAGCGGCTGAAACGGGATCACCCGGATATCTATGAGCAGTATGTGACTGTTTCAGAGTTTCGGCGTTTCAATGTGAAGATTGATACCAAGTCAGCATAAGAAGGAGGGAAAAATTTGATCCATAAAGGAACTTATGATGGGACGATCTACCACAATCCCGCAAACAAGTTCTGTATCATCAGCGTAAAGACAGCAGATCAGGATGTGCCACAGGAAGCCCGGTCTACGCGCCGGTACAAGGATCACCTGATCCGGTTTGTGGCGACCGGCTATGAGCTGCCCCGCACGGACGCGGTAGAGCTGGAGCTGGATGGCGAATGGAAAAAAGGAAAGTACGGGATGCAGCTTCAGGTGGAGCAGTGGCATGAGATCGTTCCGCGGACCAAGAGCGGCGTAGAAGGTTATCTGGCCTCTGGACTTATCAAAGGCATCGGGCCGGCGACTGCCGCACAGATCGTTTCGCGGTTTGGTGTGGAAACGCTGGACATCCTGCAAAACCATCCGGAGCGTCTGCTGGAAATCAAGGGCATTACGGAGGGAAAGCTGGAGGATATTAAGACCTCGTATGCGGAGAGCCGTATGCTGCAGGATTTGATGACCCTGCTCTCCCCGTTTAAGATCACGCCAAAGACAGCCCAGAAAATCTATCAGTATTTTGGCCCGGCCAGTGTGGATATCTTGAAAAAGAGTCCATTCGAGCTTTGTCAGGTGTCCGGCTTCGGCTTTTTGAGGGTAGACGCCATCGTCCAGAAAAATGGAGGCGACCTGCACGACCCTATGCGTATCAAAGGCGCGCTGTTTTGGGCGCTGGAGGACAGCAAAGGCAGTAAGGGGCATTTGTTTTTGACTAGCGAAGTTCTGCGCAAAGAGGCACTCCGGGTGCTGAACGCAAAGATCCCCATCCCGTCGCTTCGGCTCCATGAGCAGGAAGTTATTGATGTGCTTCAAAATATGGTCCTGCACGGTGAGATAGTTTCCGTCAATGAGAAGATCTATCTGCCTCGTGTGTTCGCGCAGGAGGACGAAACCGCCCGGCGAATCGCTATGCGTGTGGTGGAGCTGTCCACTCCGGAGAGGATCGAACAGATTTTGGAGCGGGTCAAGCAGGAAATGGGGCTGGCGCTGTCTTCTAAACAGGAGGCGGCAGTCCATGCAGCCTACCGCCATAATCTTTCCATCATCACAGGCTCTCCGGGTACCGGTAAAACGACGGTGCTGAAAACGATTTTGGAGGTCTACCGCCGCCTGCATCCCAATGGTGAGATCGTCCTGATGGCGCCGACTGGGCGTGCCAGCCGTCGAATGGCGGAAAGCACTGGGGTTGATAAAGCACGGACGCTGCACAGCGGATTGGGCCTTGCCAGCGAAGAGGAAGATGTCAGACGCAGCAACAATCAGGAACCGCTTTCAGCCGACCTGATTATCGTGGACGAGTTTTCCATGGTGGATATGTGGCTGGCAAATAAATTTTTCTCCCGCATCAAGGAGGGGGCACGGATTGTCCTTGTTGGCGACCCGGACCAGCTCCCCAGTGTGGGCGCCGGAAATGTGTTCCGTGAACTGATCGACTGCGGCCTTATCACTGTGACGGTGTTAGACCAGATCTTCCGTCAGTCAAAGGATAGCTTGATCGCCTACAATGCCAAATTTATCAATGAAGGCAACACCAAGCTGTATTACGGCCAGGATTTCATTTTCATGGCAAGCGATAACCAGACGGAGGCCGCTGAAAGAATCGTGTCCCGCTATTGTCGGGAAATCGAGGAAAGCGGCATTGACCGGGTGCAGATTCTGTCGCCTTTCCGCTCGGAGGGCGCGGCATCGGCGGAACAGCTCAACGAAGCCATCCGCGAAGTGGTCAACCCGTTTCGTTCCGCCGAGGAAGAAATCAAAGTCGGTGTCAAAGTGTTCAGGGTCAACGACCGGATCATGCAGACAAAAAACACGGCCAAGGTATCCAATGGCGACCTGGGGTTCATCCGCTATATCAGAAATGATGAGAAGGGTGCTCATGTCGGCCTTGACTTTGGCGCAGGGCGGGAGATGGAGTACAGCATAGAGGATATGGTCAATCTGGACCTCGCTTATGCCACCACGATCCACAAGGCGATGGGCAGCGAGTATGAAACGGTCATCATGCCTCTTTTGAAAGCACATACTGTCATGCTGTACCGGAATCTGCTCTACACCGGTATCACCCGTGCCAAAAAGCGCGTGATACTCATAGGTCAAAAGCAGGTGCTGTTTATGGCGATCCACCGCAATGAGATCGGCAAGCGCAACACGCTTCTGGGTGAGCGCATCCGTCTGTACTATAAGGCGTATGCCCGGCGGGCAGGTATCCCTATTCCGGCGGCCATAGAAAAAGAATTGAAGCACGCAGGTTAAAAATGTGGCGCAAGGTGCAGAAAAAAGCCCGGCGTCCCCAATTTATTACACAGGAAGGAGAATTGTGAAGATGAACGACAGCAACAATGCCAAAACGATGTATGAAACTATCCCCGCAGCCGCAGAGCTGAACAAAGTGCCGGGGTTTGACCCGCTCAAATTCCTCCGGCGCGCCGGCAACTCCATGAAGTTGGATCTGCCCTACCAGAAACTCTGGTTCCGTATGGCGCATCCCAATGGGCGTATGCGTGTGACGGCAATGCGGATCACCGACCAGATGGCGATTTTCGAGGCCAAGGTATTCATGGACCGCAGCGATGCGGAGCCGTTCAGCATGAGTGTTGTCCAGCAGACTAAGCAGGACAATAAGGACTTTGTGAAGGCCGCCCAGAACGAGGCGCTGAGCCAGGCCCTTTCGGACGCCGGATTCGGTATTCAGCTTGTGAGTGCTGATGTACAGGCGACTGGGGGACCGGAAAGTGAAGCAGCGCCTGCAGTCAAAGCTGGTATGCCCCCTGTTACTCCCACAGTGAAGACTACACCGCCGGAAAAGGCCGTCAGAGGCGCTCAGAAGGCCGATGGCGCGCCGGAGGGGAATTACCCGCCGGGCAGCGTTGTGACGCCGCACGAGGCGTCTGAGCCTGTCCACGCAGGTGTATCTCCCAATGCCACAGTATTGGGTGCCGGAGAAACGGCGATGAAGGAGCAGCTGCCGGTAGAAACTGGCCGGGAGGCTGATGTGCTTCCTGCTGATATGGCGAACAGACCGGACGATGCGGGCGCCGCTGGTGAAGCGGATCAACTGCCTGTCAGCACGCCGGGAACCGAATTGCCGGTCCAGCAAGCGGAAGCGGCTCCGTCTGCCGCCGAGAAAACGCAGGAGCTCCCGGAAAACGGAGCTGTGCATGTGGCGGCTGCGTACACCAAGGACACGCCTGTGGAGGAGATCCTGAAGGCAATGTCGCTGGAGCAGGCGCAGCAGGTCGTTGTTGACAGCGGCGTCTGCCGGGGGATGACCATCGCGGAGGTGGCGAAGAAGAGGCCTGTCAATCTGCGGTTCTATCTGACTCCCGGCAACAAGAGCAAGGATAACATCGTGCGGGCCGCGGCTCAGCTGGTCCTCGATTCACTTCAGAAGGCCAGTTGATATGGAACCCCAGCGCGGGCATGAAGGGAGGAATGACAGATGGGCTCATACCCGGATGAATTTCCTTTTGGCATCATGGAAGTTGTCAATCTGCTGAATCTGCGCATTAGGCGCCAACAAGCGAACAGTGTTTATGTGGACTGTCCGTTTTGCGGTGACCGCCGGGGCAAGATGAATGTTAATTTTCAAAAAAATGTCTGGCGGTGCAACTATTGCGGGAAATATGGCGGGATGTTGGCTCTGTATGCTGAATTCAACCATACGACTACCTCTGATGCCTACTGGGAGATCGCAGAAGCTCTGTGTGACAATATCCAGGAGGAACACGCACGCTCCGGGAATGGCGCTCATCAGCAGCCGGCCAGCACCGGGTCCCCACCCTTGGGGACCCGGACGGCCGCTGCCGCTCATTCTTTTTCCGAGCGAGAAATGGTACCACAGTCAGATAAGGCCAGCCCAGCGGAGATCCATCAAACGCTGTCCCTGCTGCTGTCCCAGCTTTCTCTGCGGCCAGCGCACCGGGAACATCTGCGTTCTCCAAAACGTGGATTATCGGATAAGCAGATCGACGCGCTGGGCTTTAAGAGCACCCCGCCGCCTTTCCTGTGCCGCTCTATAACAGACCGGCTGATCAGGCAGGGCTGCAAGGTGCAGGGAGTGCCAGGATTCTATCGGGACGATAATGGACACTGGACCATGGCGTTCTACAAAAAGACAGCCGGCATACTGATCCCCGCCATCGGTTTTGATGGCAGGATACAGGGATTTCAGATCATGCTGGATGTCCCGCTGAAGAACAAAGATGACCCACCGGAAAAAACAGGCGCCAAATATATCTGGTTTTCATCCTCTTCAAAAAGAGATGGAGCAGGTTCAGGCAGTCCGGTACATCTGGTAGGCGACTCATCTGCCCGTGTGGTCTATGTGATCGAAGGGCTGTTGAAGGCCGACATCTCCCACTGCCTGACTGGGCGTACTTTCGCTGCGATTGCCGGAGCCAACAATACCGGTCCGCTGGACGCGTTGTTTGCTATCCTGGCGCAGAACGGCACGGAAGAAATCATTGAAGCCCACGATATGGACAAGTACAACAATAACATGACCATGGCGGGAGCATCGAAGATTTACTTGACAGCTCGAAAGCACGGCATGAACTGCCGGCGGCTGACCTGGAATCCCAACTACAAAGGATTCGATGACTGGCAGCTGGCTCTGCGCCGCGAAAACCAATGGCAAAGAGAAATTGAAAAGCTGAGCTTCAAGGAGCAGTATCTGTGCGGCCTGTGCGAGCTGGCCCACATTGAGGACTGCACTGAGCAGTGGCAGCATCGGGCTGAACAGAATGTCAGTCTGACGGAGTACCTGGGGCTGACGCAAGAAGAACATGAGATTTTTCTGCGCTGTGGCCGGGATACCCTCGCTGGACTGCTGGAACCTCAGCGGAGAAAGCAGAGATTTGTGCTCTATCAGCTCCAACTGGACGAACAGAAAGCGATCCCGTTTGCATTCAAGGACATTACAGCGTTAGAAGATGCCGGCTATGAGCAGCCTCCTGCGGCACTGTATTATGTGGCGGGAGCGGGCGAGATTTATTGCCCGGCTGGACAAGCCGATGACGCGCTTTTGAAGCGCCTGTTTGCCGACTGCCGGGAGCATCTGCCTGAAGGCTGCCGTGGGCGTCCGATGACTCTTTCCGATGTGGTAGAGCTGGATCACGGCGCCAGACGGGACTATTACTATGTAAATGGACAAGAGCAGTTTAAGCGGGTAAAGTTCTCACCGATGCTTGCGAAAAAGGCATGATGAGAGAAGCGTAGGAGAGGTTTTGATGATTGTCGTGAACGGGACGAAGGCGGCCCAGCTTTTGGCGTTTCTGGAACAATGCGCCCATCTGGACGCAGATGTGCAATCCAGCGTAGAAAGGGGCTTTTTCACGGTGACGATACCGCCCCCGTGGGACGGTCCGGCTAGCAAAGCGGCCCAGGCAGTACAAGATAAGATCAAGGAATGGTCAAAGCAGTACCCCGATGTGGTGTGCTATTGCTTTGACAGCTACAGCACATTACTTTATGTGTTGTGACACAGTGTAACAGAGGCATGGAATGGGCGTTGGCCTGCTCCATGCCTTTTGCTTAACAACAGAAAGGAGATCACTATGGGATATTTTTCGGAAATGTCGCTGAATATGCAGGAGGGGCAAAAGTCCACCACGGAAGGGTTTCCGGTGGGAAATCCCTTTGAGGATGAGGAAACCTTTGACGAACTGCCGGTACCGCCGTCTGACGGGGCATCGACGCCCGCGCCCGTAGAACCGGTATCTGCGTCCACTGCCGATGTGGATGGCGGTTTGCAGGAAGTGGCGAGCGGAACGGAAGAACAGGATGAAACTGATTCCATAGACACGCAGGACACGGATGGGGATGATGCCGGCCAAGAGCCGGAGACGCCTGCCGAGCCCAATGCGGCTGCCGATGAAGATAAGCGCCGGGCGGAACATGAGGCTGCTGAAGCCAAGCATAAGGCAGAATGGGAAGCCAGGCAGGCTGAAAAGAAAAAAGCCGAGCAGGAGCAGCTGGACCGTCTGGCGGCAATGAGTGATGACGAGGTGGTGAACGCCTCCATGCAGCGAGTCAGCGCAGATACAGAAAAGCTGACCCGGCGCAACATGAAGGAGTGCGTGGCGGAATTTATCCAGACCAAGTGCCTGGAGGATATCGCTTTTGCCCGCCTCACCATGCACCCGCGCAAGTCAATGATCCATTGCTTCCAATATATCAGCCGCAAGGCATGGGACTACATTCAGGACGAACTCAAAGCGAGCGGCATTCAGCCGGGCCCGGGCAGTCAGGGGTATGGCTGTGATGTTCCGGACGATCTGTGTTATCAGTGGGCAGAGGATTATTTCCGCGACCCAGACGCCAAGGAGGATCAGGAGCAGGAGGAAAAGTTTGTTCCGAAGCCCTACTACGGAAAGTCTTCCTCCAAGGCAGCCAAGACCGCCAAGAAGAAGCAGGAAAAGAAAAAGGCGGACCCCAAGCCGAAGCCTGCCGCAGATAAAAAGCCTGCTGGTGATGGTCAGTTGTCCCTGCTGGATCTCGGCATGGCAAAAGCAGGCTGAAGGGGTGCAGCATGATTGCATATAAAGGATTTCTTCCCGGCTTGATTTGCCGCGGCTACCAGTTCCAGATGGGACTGAATGTAACGGAGAAGGCGAACTGCGCTCAAAATGGTTTTCACTGTGCGGAGGACCCGCTGGACTGCCTGAGTTACTATTCGGATGTAGACCATGCGGAATACTATATTGTCGATGCCGGCGGAGATATTGATGAGGATGCAGTTGATTCCAAAATCTCTTGTACCGAACTGACTATTTTGAAACGGCTGACGAAAAAGGAATTATTCCTCCATGGCCTTGCTTTCATGGCAGACCACCCCAAACGGAAGCGGAACAGCCATGTGCAAAAGGACAAGGCCGTGGCATGGAGCGGTTATGCGGCGGTGCGCGGCGCCGACCCCATTGCAAAGGGAGGGCAGAAAGGCGATGTGCTGGCTTTTGCCAAAGAGGACGCCACGACCGGTTTGATTCAGCAGATCGTGGTGGCGACCATTGATGGGAAAACGCTTCTTCCGGGAATTTGGTATGGGGCTGATCTTGAGAAAAGGATGGTGAATTGAGTTGAAGAAATCTGCACTTCTGGCAATGCCGAGATTGACGGCAACGCCAGAGATGAAACAAGCGGCAATCAAGGATGATCCTAAGCAGCATAAGAGCCCCTATGGCTACACTTATGTTGAGCGTATGTACTACCCGTACATGAATTGTCTCGTTCAGGATGGCATTCTCAAAGCGGCTTTTTATCTTCCGGATCATCTGCGGCTGGATGGCAGTAACCCCGCCTATGAGGTGTTCCTCGACAAAAAAGCACGCCGGTTTTTGACCTACGACCATTTAGAGAAAAAATGGCGAGAGGCCAAGTTGGACAGGTTGGATTGGCCGGGAAGAAACTATTATGGTACCTGCTGGTTCACCGAGGAAGATGCCGCCATAGTGCAGGATTACTTTTCTGGGGAGCGCGGTGGATACCTCGGCATTCTTGATTTTCAGAGAAATGTGCGGGACGAACAGTTGGAGCGGCATCACAAGCGAATTACTGACCCATGGGATCAGGATTTGGCTCAGGTGCCGGACTTACCCAAGGATTGGCTGCGCTGGATTGATAAAGTGGCTGTACGGGAAAATTTCATCTTCTATCACTATAAGCGCGGCGGAGCGAAATCCGGATACTGTACCTTCTGCGGAAAAGAGGTCCCGATAACCGGGCACCCGTATCACAATAAGAAAGGGCGCTGTTCCTGCTGCCGGCATCCCATCGTATTCAAGGCGTTTGGGCGTGCTGGCTACATCCGAACAGACAGGTACTATGCCTATCTGATCCAGCGGTGCAGGGATGGTTTCGTCCTCCGTGAATTCAAGGCAGACCGGACTTACCGAAAAGAAAGCCTGCCCCGCAGCGAACCCTATTGGCATGAATTGCGCCGTTCAATTTATGACCGCAGCGGAGAGATCCGTTCCTACTATTGGGGTATGTATTGCCAGAGGGAGACACGCTGGATTGCCGGTAAACCCTGCTACTATGGTTACCATGGAGATGAAAGAGGCCGCGTATATGGAAAGAGCCTGCCCTGCATGGAGCGGGAAGAACTGCGCGGTACGGGGCTCGTAGAGTGGCTGCGCAAGCATCCAGTGACCGACCCAGAGAAGTATTTGGCTGTTTGGAAACATGTGCCGAAGATGGAGCAGATCTGGAAGGCGGGCTTGCCGGCACTGACAAAGGAGTGCTTTGAACGCACGGATAGTGTTCGGAAACAGATCCTTTATCCGGATGAGCCGCGACTGATTCGGGCCTTGGGGTTAGATGGCTCCAGATTCCAGCGTTTGAGACAGATAGACGGTGATACGGAAGACCTGGCATGGTTGCAGCTCGAAAAGCGGACCGGCCAAAATGTCTCCGATGATATGCTGGCCTGGCTCAAAAAAGAACGGATCACAGCCAGAGATTTGATATTCATTTCAGATCGCATGAGCCTGGTTCAGATAAAAAATTACCTGCAGAAACAAAAACAGTACTTTGACGGCAGCTGTAGACAGGCACTGTTCACTTGGCAGGACTATCTTGCTATGGCAGAGCGACTGCACTACGACACCAGTGACGAGATCATCTACCGTGTGCGCAAACTGCGCCAGCGGCATGATGAACTGGTCATCCAGAGCGAGGCAGGGAGTCTTGAAGAACAGGCGGCGAAAATGGCGGCGAAATATCCCCATGTCAATGCCATCTGTATGGAATTGCAAAAAAAATATGCTTACGCGGATGAAGACTATACGGTACTTGCGCCCCAAAACATCTTTGAGATCATCAAAGAAGGCCGAATGCTCCACCATTGTGTGGGAAACGACGGCAGCGGTGAGCGATATTATGAGCGTATAGAACGCCAGGAAAGCTTCATCATGTTCCTGCGCCGGACGAATGAGCCGGGAGATCCCTATTACACGCTGGAAATTGAGCCGGATGGTACGGTACGACAGAAACGAACCCTGTTCGACCGCCAATATGAGGACATTGAACAGGCGAGTGAATTTCTGCTGAAATGGCAGAAAGCCATAACAGCGCGTCTTACCCGCCGCGATCTGAAGTTGGCAGCGCGGAGCCGCGAACTGAGGAAAGAGGAATTTATCCAGATGCAGAAAGACCGTGTAATCATCCACACCGGGCATCTTGCTGGATGTCTGCTGGCAGATGTACTTTTGGCGGACTTGATGGAAAACAAAGAAGTCATGCAGCAGCAGGAACTTCCTGCGGCTGCGTGAGAAAAGAGCAATGGCCGGGCGTCCTTTGGGGCGTCCGGCCAGCTGTATTAGGAAGGAGGTTTTATGAGCAATAGCATGTTTTGGTATGAAATCCGCGGTTGTCGTTACGCACCGGAGCTCTTTCGTGCCTACAAAGGTTTGCAAGGTCAGAAGAAAATGGAGATTCCACTGACATCTGACCAGCGCGGCCAATTAGGAAACATCTGTTTGACTCAGGGCGGAAAAGCCGGCGTGGCCTTTTTGAAACACATTGAACGGGCAAAGGGGCATCGTTGCCATCGGTATATGACTTATGGCTTTATGCTCAAAGAAGAACCGCGCCGCTATGTGTATTGTGCTGACCTGTTATGCCGGGAAAGCGATCCGCTGGCGGTACGCCTGCACACCCTGCGTTCATTTCGGCAACATCTTGCCAGGGACGAAGGGCGTATTGAGCAGAGTACGGAGTGCGAACTGGATGGATATTACCGCCCCGTCAATGTGCGAAAGAATTATGTGACAGCTGACCTCAAGCGGCCCATCGTGATCTGGCTGCGAGTGGAATAAAAGGAGGAATCAATGAAACAGCTTGGAAATTTGGCCGTAGTCTGCGCCCAGCGCCCCGATGTGCTGATGCAGATCTACGATAAAACCGTAAGGGTACATGTGGGAGAGGGCCCCGGACGAACCACCCTCTTTGCGCCGTGGGAGGATGATGACGCTATCCTGCGGATCATTCAGGAATTGAATTTTGGGCGGTACGCAGTTGGCCGTGAACAAACTCAGGGCTCAAAAACAAAGTCTGAGACCGCGTCGCTGTATGCTCTTGTTCTTGCCTGGGATGACGATGGATTTCGCGGAACTAAGGTCATGGCCGTAAGCCGTGATAAAGATGAGCTCCGCAGGCAGATGAAGAAAAGTGTCTTGAATATCAAAGCTCAGAAAGCCGCGGATATTATCTGTGGTCCACCGATTATATGGGAGGACGACCGTTTGCTCCCAGATGGCAGAGAGGGCCTGATATTTTCATATAGGCATCCTTTTTACTTAGGAATTTCCAGCACATGGATGCTGGAAATACAGGAAGCGGCTCTTATACCAAACGGAGGCAGACATGATTAAAAATCTAAACCAGCTCAAGCGCACGCTGCGGCCTGGCACTCGGCTGGTGGTCACCGACCATTGCCGGCCTGGATGTGTTGGGGAACTGCGGGAGGTCACACTGGCAAATACTCAGGGTTTTTACACCAAAATTCTTAATCCGCCTGCTCCCCGCATCAACGCGGCGAACGAAGGGCGCGGCTCCGTGATGTGGTGGGGAGCGGCCAGCACTTGGTCATTTGAGGATGGCGTATGCAGCTCATACATGAATCAAACAAAGACGGCGGAAACGCTGATCATGGCGTTTCGTGTTCTGGACAAGGAGGCAGCATAATGGATCAAACTATTTTGAGGAAGCAGCGGGAACTGACGGATCGGCTCAACCGCTATCGCAACGAATACTATAACCACAACAATCCCAGCGTCAGCGATGAGGTCTATGACCGGCTCTTTGACGAGCTTCAGAGCCTGGAAAAAGAAACTGGCGTTCAGATGGCGAATTCTCCCACGACCACCGTGGGCTATCCCGTGGTGGGCAAGCTGGAGAAAGCCACCCATGAGATCCCGCTCCTTTCGCTGGACAAGGTGAAAAGCAGTCTGGAGCTGTGCCGGTTTATGGGCGAGCATCAGGTGATGTTCATGCTCAAACTGGACGGCCTCACCATCAAGCTGACCTATGAGGGCGGCGTACTGATGGAGGCTGCTACGCGGGGGGACGGCGATGTGGGTGAAATCGTCACCCACAACACCAGAGCTATCAGCGGCATCCCGGCCCGCATCCAGTATCAGGGGCGCCTGGTGGTCACTGGGGAGGCGTTCATCCGCCCCAGTGATTTCGAGCGGCTGAACACTTCGATAGTGGACGAAAACGGTGAGACCTACAAGAATGGCCGCAATTTAGCGGCCGGATCGGTGCGCCTGCGGGATGCCGGAGAGTGTATGGGACGGTGTGTGACCTTTATGCCGTTCAGCGTTTTGGTGGGCTTTGATGACCTGCCCCGAAAGTCAGAACGCCTCAAGGAGATTCAAAAATTAGGCTTCAATCCCTGCAAATATCTGGTGACCAAGCGGCCATTGACGCAGGAAGAGACTGAGGATGGCATCAAGCAGCTGCAGCAATATGCGAAAGACAGCGATATCCCTATCGACGGTATTGTTGTAACCTACAATGACATCGCCTTTTCCAAAAGCCGCGGGCGCACAGGGCATCATTACAAGGATGGTCTGGCATTCAAGTTTGAGGACGAGCTTTTTGAAACAACGCTTCGTTCCATTGAATGGACGCCGGGACGGACTGGAGAGATTGCGCCGGTGGCTGTCTTTGCCCCGGTAGAAATCGAGGGGTGTGAGGTATCGCGGGCCAGCCTTCACAATCTGTCCTTCATTGAGGACCTGGAGCTGATGCCGGGCAACCGCATTCTGGTCAGCAAGCGGAATATGATCATTCCGCATGTGGAAGAAAATATCGACCGAGGCAGTTTCAGTCTGGATGGAGTATTTCCGCACCAGTGCCCCTGCTGCGGGCAGCCCACCCGTATCCACGAAACCAAGGGACGGGACGAAAATGGCAAGGAGCGGATCATTAAGACTTTGTTCTGCGACAATGCCGCCTGTGAGACGCGGAAACTCAAGCAGTTTGTCCATTTTGTCAGCAAGAAGGCGATGAATATCGAGGGACTGTCCGAGGCGACCCTGGAAAAGCTGATCGGCCGCGGCTGGATTCACAGCTACATGGACATTTACAGTCTGGACCAGCACAAGGATGATCTCATTCGTATGGAGGGGTTCGGCGAAAAGTCCTGGCAGCGCCTGTGGGCCGCCATCCAGGCGAGCCGTAACACCACTTTTGAACGGTATGTGATCGCCATGGACATTCCCATGATAGGCAACACAGCCAGCGGTGTTCTGTGCCGGGAATTTCACGGCAGCCTTGAGGAATTCCGGGATGCCGTCTATGCGGGTTACGATTTTCGTCAGCTCCCGGATTTCGGAGATACGCTGCACAACAACATCCATGAATGGTTCTGCGATGAAGATAATTTTTGTGTTTGGGAGGAATTACAGATGATGATGAATATTCAGAAACCGGCCGCCGCTGAAAACCAGGCGACCGATCAAAGCAATCCTTTTGCTGGAAAGACGATTGTAGTGACTGGCAAGGTGGAGCCCTACACCCGCGACGAGATGAACAGCCTGATCGCCTCGCTGGGGGCGGTGGCCGGCAGTTCGGTGACCCGCAAGACCAATTATCTGGTTTGCGGTGAGAAGGCCGGCAGCAAGCTGTCCAAAGCGCGGGAGTTGGGTATCCCGGTGCTGATGCCGGAAGAATTTTTCCGTATGGCCGGCGTGGCGTGACACACTGAGTCATCAATGTTTGAAAATGGGGAGAGAGCCGCTTGCGGCCCTCTCCCCATACTTTTGATGGAGGAACTTCAAATGGAGAAAAAATATTTTATTCCCGTTGTCAATCATATTTACACCAACCGCAATGGCAGTCAATATCGCTGTACCGACCGTGTAAAGGGCATCCGCCCCTGTGAAACGATAGCTTACTTCACGAGGCTGTCCGACGGCTGGAGCCTGACTGCCCATGGCCCTCAGATCTATGAAGATGGGACGATTGAATGGAACTACTCCACTGGCGGGTATTGGCTGCAGTAAAAGAAAAAGGAGGGAAATCTCGTGATCCAGGAAATCCTACCGGCATACAGCGCCTACCAGAATGTCATTGACCTTACGCTGTATCATGCCTTTGCTGAACTGATCGTGCGGACGGCCCAGAACGATGAGGCCAGAATAACATACCGCCAGCTGAAAGCAATACAGATCTGGCAGGAAGAACAGAATGTGTCCGGCTATTTTGAGCCTCATAATCTGCGCTACCCTGGCGAAGTGCTGGAGCGTTTTGAGGAAAAGCTGGGATCGGATCTGCGCATCCTCCGCTCGCTGGCACTGGCCTTGGGCTACACTCGCCAGATTCAGGATAGCACAATGTTTGTGGGCAATCAGCGGAACAATTTCCTGCAGAAACTTCGCAGGGCTGATGGGACTGATGTTTACCTGCAAGGTGCGCTCTATCTGCTGGAAGACGACGCCACTAAGCGCCGCGCGCGGCTGGATGAATTGGCCGTCAGAGAATATGTGAGAACAGAAGAGGCGCTGTTTGTGCTCTCCCTGTTTGATGACCCGGAGGACGGCTACAGGGCCATGCGGCCGCAGTTGATACGGCTGTTTGGGCCGGACAGAACACTCTCCCTGGAATGGAATTTTGGCGTGCTGGAGTGGTTCATCCGTATCTATACCAAAGAGGTCAAACGCTATCGAGGCAAGGCGGATCTTGTACTGCGGACGCTGATGAAGCTGCCCTATATGAACATGAAGGCTGACAGCCGGGAGTTTACTGTTCTGCGCACTGTTGGATACAGCACGGAGGAGATCGCGCTGGCAAACTCTCTGGCAATGTGGGCAGACCGGATACCAGACCGGCTCTCGGCTAAAGGGATCACGGCAGAAAAGATTGCAACAGCCTGTGTCCAGACCTTGTTGAACCATTCGGAGGAACAGCCGAAAGAAATCTATGCGTACATCGGCTGGTTGTTTCGGTTTTACGGAAGCTTTGAGATCAAATATGAAGGCTATTCGGACTTGTGGGCAGCTGTCCAGCCAGGACTTGCCCCCACGGCGCCCCGTACCATCCTCTGGATGAATCTGGAGATTCAAAAACGGTTCCCCTATCGCTTTGATGTATTCGATCCGCAGTATGACATATTGGCAAAGGAGTTGGACAAGGAGCCCTATATGGAACTGTTCACCGAACAGATGCTCCACTCCCAAGCGGCGATTCCGCTGCGGCGCTGGCTGGCACGTTATCGGGATCTGACCGGCGCAGAGTACGCCGAGTATTTTGACAGCTACCAATGGAATGGCCTTCGCAGCTTTGCTTTGCTGGTGGAACGCAAGGAGATTGATTTGTGGCAGTTCTTTGAGCAGCATAAGGGCGACGGGAATGATTCCTATCCTTTGAAGCTTTTGAAGGAGTATGCGCTGAAAATCTCCAGCTGGCGGTGCTACCGCTTTGCGCAAAAGCTGTTCAGCCAGTACACACTTTCCCAGCTCCGGAAGATCTTTGGAGACGGGTTCTGTTTCCACAAAAGTTTTGTCCAGGAGGAAGGCTATTACAGCAGAAGCGCCTTCAGGATGTCGATGACCCGTCCGTTCCTTACGGCGGAGCAGTATCGTCAGCTGTTTGACTGGATCGATGCCTCATTCTTCCAGATGGAACCGAAAGAATATGATTCGTTTGTCCTCTGTGCGCTCAAGAACCCAGAAGTACAGCACATCTATGAAAAGCCGTTGTTGGCGTCTGTCTTACGGCTGCTTTTGGCCCGTGGCGCCTGCAACAGCGGTGAGGCAAGGCAGTTGAAGGAGCAACTCTACTCCAAAGATGAAATAGAGACTGACCGGAAAGCTGCTGCTGAAAAAGAAGAGCAGGAAAAGGAATGCCGGCGGCAGCGGGAGAGCATGGAGCGCCAGGAAAAACTGGAACAGCATTATGACGGCAGCGCAAAATCTTTGGCGCTATTTTTGCGTGGATATCGCTATGGCGAGTCAAGAGATATGGCGCTGGATATAGTCTATGAAAAGCTGCTGGAATGGCCGAAAGGCTGTGGTCAGACCCTTGCAGCAGAGGAAATGCAGCAATTCTTTGAACTGTGCGGGGATTTGGTGAAGTATGAACCCCGGCCGAGAAAAGAGATATTGACAATGGTACAGGCTATCGTAGGAGGTGAAGCCGCATGATCAACACGCTCAAACATTTGTCCCTGCTCACCCGTATGGAAAAAAGCGGTCTGAAACCGGAGTTGACGGCGAAATTCCCTGAGGATGCTCTGGATCAGACCTGCGAGCGGGCTGAAAAATTTGAATTGCAGGACAGGCTGCGTTCCGGCAAAGAGAACATGTGCATTCAGAAAGAACTTGTTAAGACGCCGGAATTTGCCGTACTCTATCGGGCGCTGTGTGACTATGGAGTTGATGACCAGCCGGTCACAAGTATGCTTCGGTCGGCGGAAGACTGCGGAGAGCAGTTGATACAGTACCCGCATGAGCGGGTGCTGGCAGCGGCGGGCGCAGATCTTCCATCGTCCCTGCGTTTTTATTACATGAAATACTACCTGCCACTTATCAAGTATGAGGAAGAAGAACAGGCTATCATTGATAATCTCAACACCTTCCCGGCAGCGGAATGGGATGAGATTTCCACATTGACGGATGCGCAAAGAGGTATGATGCGGCTTCCGTTTCTGGGGCCATACCTGTTCAACTGGCATGACAACGAGAGAACGGCGCTGGAATTACTGGAACAGAACCGGCCGCTCCAGCGGGTCCTTGCGCTGCTCTACCGGCAGGGTGTGACACTGGCGCTGGATGCTGAGCGGATCAAGGACCTTGGCTGGGTGCAGATGGCCGATGTGATGAAGTTTCGCCGCCTGCTGGGCGTCTTCGATTTCGATACAGAGGATCTTGATGCTTTCTTTGAGCGGTGGCTGCAGAATCATGCGGGTCAATATGACCTCAACTGGTTTATCTCAGGCGTCCAGCCGCTGGACAAAGAACAACGGCAGGAGATCCTGTGCAATGAGCTGAGCTATCTCAATGCCCTGTACTCCGGCAGGCTCCGTCTGGATTTTGAAGCTATCCGCCGTTATCAGTTCCCCATTCTTACTTATGCGGTGCAGCATGGGAAAAAGCATTTTCTGGATCTGGTAAGCGAGCACAGCGAGCTGTTCCTGTCTCTTGGGCGATATGCGCTTCTGTTCGAGGACAAGTTCCGCGAGCATAGCAATCTTAACAGCCTCACAGTGGAGAACCTGCAGGCGTGTGATACGGTAGAGCGCGGAACCAGCTACTTTGACCTGCTGGAAGATGGACAACAGTACACCTTTGAAGAAATGCGGCTGCTGTGGCGGCAGGATAAGGTCTATGTCCGCCTCTACACCCTGCTGACGCCCCTTTCGGTGGACAGGCGGCTGCTTACCCTCCGCCAGCTGTTGAAATATGATCTGATCAGTCCCTATATAGAAGATCAGGAAATAGAGCAGCTTGCCCAATGCCTGCTGGAAAAGCCGTTTAGTGAGTGGTACCGCGGCGCCTTTGGGCACATTCACGGCTTGACACGGAAGACGGCCATGCGGCTGCTGCAACGGTATGCTCAGCTGCAAGCGTTCATCCCGGAACTCCAATCAGAGGCCGATGTTATCTTTGCGCTTAACAACGAAACGGTGATTGCCGGGCAAAAGGACTGGACGCAGGTTCGTGCCGCTGTCCTTACCATGGATCAGGACTGGCTGGACCTAAAGCAGAGGCTTTCCTTCACCGATGAATTTGTGGAGCAGCACAAGGAGCCGATTACCAATTTCCTGCTGCACGGCGGGAGTGCGATGGCGCACTCTCTATACGGCTATCTGCAGGGTAACGACAAGGCTATCGAGGCTCTGCGCAGGATTGTGCAGGCTGAACTGATAGGGCAATTCTACACGCTGAAATACTTTACCGATGACCTTCAGCGGGAGATTCGATATCCCATCAGCGAGGCGCAGGAAACGACATGGAAACACAATCTTACGCTGGAGCGGGGGCCGTTCTTCGCAGAAGAAGCAGATGATTTTTACCGTACGATGCGGTTGGGAGAGCTGCCCCATAGCACCTGCCTCTCCTGCTGGACTGGAAGCCAGCGGGAATGCCTGCTGGCGGCTTTTGACTCCAACAAGAAGATGATCCTGATTCGGAAAGGAGAAGATGTCGTTGGCCGCGCCTGCGTCCGGCTGACAAAGGGGGCGTTCCAAAGACCGGCGGACTTTGATTTCTCCTTTGCTGATCTGGCACAGGAGCAACCAACAGGCAAAATGACACCTGCAGACGAAAGGCTGGTTCTGTTTCTGGAGCGCATTTACACATGCAGTTTGAACGATGAAGAAACAAGGACCGTGATGAAGATGGCCGTTTCATTGGTAACACAAAAAGCGGCGGCCATTGGCGCCGTTGCCGTGTTGGCGAGGAATTATCTGGACTGCTATGACCGCGACCAATATATCAGCAGTCAGTTCTATGTGTATATCTCTAAATCCAAAAATGGACAGCAGTATCTGGATTCTATGGGGGGCGCTGCGGTGACTTCCCATAAAGAGCAGTATAAAGGAGCTGTTTTCCTCATTGAACAGGCGGCCATGCGCACAGCAGAACCGTCACAGCAGAAGGAGGCGAAAACCGATGAATGATCGTACAATGGTAAAAGTAGAGTGCAGAGGGGAACTCCTTTTTATTCGCACAGTATCCTGGGGACGAAAATCCCCCTCCCGGTTTGCTCTCTTGCGCAGGGAATTTCAGCAGTTGGAGCAACGGCCTGAGAGCCGCCTGGTTTGCAGCGACTGTGGCTCTTTTGCTTCCCTGCGGCTGGCAAAAGGGACGGATGGTGTGCAGATGCTGGAGATCCAGTTCACCTGGCTGCAGGAAGAAGGCAGAGGCAGCGTGCGGGGCTGGCAGGAAAGTATTCGGCTGCCCTATAAGCCGTTTCACGCCTTTGCGCAGGCCGGAGAAAATGCGAATGACGCAAAGTGGAGCCAGCTCTCCATCCCGGAGAAGGTCACACGACGCTATGAGTTCCACAGCAGGAAAAATCTGCATCAGGTTGTTCAAATGCCGCGCCTGCGGCACAAGCTGGGGAAAACCCTGGAACACCATTTTCAGTGGCGGGATGCGGAGAAAATCCGTATTTATGATGACGGCGCGCCGTACAGCTTCTTTTTTGAAGAGGTCACATCTTGGGGCCCGGGAGTCTGCGGCGGTATCATACTGCATGGCGCCGAGGATTTGGCAAAGGCCCAGTACAGCGTACATACCTAAGCTACGCGCTGATTTCGTGTAACAAATGCGGCACCGCCGGGCGGAGGGATTTTCCTTCTGCCCGGCGGTTTTCTCATGGACGAGATTCGACTTCCTACTCTTGCGTTTTGATATGCTATATGGTACTCTTTCAATATACGCGCATCCAGTTTATACACAAAGGAAAGGTGATCTTAAAATGGCAGAGTCCGAGAATAAACGCCCGCGCCGTACCCCGCAGGAAAGAGCTGCAGAGGTGGACGAAAAAATCGCAAAGATAGATCAGTCCATCAAAGAATTGGAATCAAAAAAGGAGTCTGTTGTGGCAGAGTATGATGCGAAGATCACCGCAGCCAGGGAACGCATCAAATCTCTGGAGGAAAAGAAGAAGGAGCTCCTGGCCCCTAAGCCTCCCCGCAAGCCACGTAAAACGAAGAAGCAGAAAATCCAGGAAATTGTCAAGCTGGCGCTGAAGAATGGGATGTCTGTTGATGAGATCGCCGACCAGCTCCATGTTGAAGTTGAAGACTAATAATGTAATGCCATCATAGATTAACTCTGTGGCAGTTTTGGTTGCGTTACTGTGCAACTATGTACGACAGTCCCAGATATAAAAAGAAATCCGACACAGCTTAATGCGTCTGCATCTGCTGTGCCGGATTCTTTATTTTCTCATGGATGGGCAGCAAGGGAGCTGCACATCCAGTCCGTCCAGATAACTGGTTCCCCAATTACACATAGCCTCCAAAACGGGGACAATGCTTTTCCCAAAGGATGTTAAAGAATAGATTGTCTTTGGAGGATTTTCCGGTATTACTTCTCTGGAAACCATTCCGCTTTGCTGAAGATCCCGGAGCTGCTGCGAAAGCATCTTCGCTGTGGCCTTTGGAATGAGCCGCTGAAGCTCCATGTAGTGAAGTGGCTGTTCGATAAGGTGCCATAAGATGAGTGGCTTATATTTACCACCGATTAAGGATAATGTCGCCTCCACAGGGCAACTAAAGTTTTCTGCTTGCATATTCGTACCTCCCTTGACGAAAGAGCACTTTCCTTTTGGGTACTATCTTCCCGGAAAGTACATTCTTGTGAAAAAAATTTGCGGTGCTACAATATAGTCGATGGTTGATTTGACACATAGAACACACAGAAAGGATGTTATAACTATGGAACTACTTGAAATCGCTAAAAAGCGTTTCTCTGTCCGGAACTATACCAATCAGAAGGTGGAGTCTGAAAAGCTGGCCAAGATTTTGGAGGCCGCGCACGTTGCTCCAACGGCAGCTAATCTTCAGCCGGTTCATCTGATTGTTGCCCAGAGTGATGAGGCCCTTGCGAAAGTGGGCGAGGCCGCCGAGGTTTATGGAGCGCCGCTGGCAATTATCGTGTGTGCAGACCACAACAAGGCATGGGTGCGGCCCTTTGACAAAAAGCAGACTGGCGACATTGACGCCTCTATCCTGACGGACCACATGATGCTCCAGGCAACGGAACTGGGCCTGGGAAGTGTTTGGGTATGCTACTTTAAGCCGGACGTTCTGAGCAAGGCATTTCATCTGCCTGCCAATCTGGAGCCGATCAATATCCTTGCTATCGGCTACTCCGCCGAGGGCGAGGGCGATCCGAACCGCTTTGCCGCTCAGCGCATTCCTATGGATAAACTGATTTCCTACGATATGCTGTAAACAATCGCCGTACCGAGGCGCAACCCTTTTTCACAGGGCTGCGCCTCTTTATCTTTCAGAGATATGGGCGTAGGTTTCTTCTAAAATCCACTTGATATGTTCGTCGCATAAAGCGTAGAATACATTTTTCCCGACTTTATGTGGGGAAACCAGCTTTGCAAATTTTAGAATTTTCAGTTGATGGGAAACTGCGGATTCGGACATATTCATTTGCGTGGCCAGTTCATTCACGCAATATTCCCGGCCCATAAGCGCCCATAGGATTTTCATGCGAGTGAAATCGCCCATTGCTTTGTGCAGCTCAGATAACCGATCTATGTCCGCTGCGTCAGGTATAAGTACGCATGATTTTTGCTGTTGCTCCATAGTGACCTCCAATCTTTCGTATTTGACAGCTATACTATTTGCGGGTATTCTATTTTTGGAAAGGAGGCGGCCGATATGTCGCACTACCATTTGCCCCATAATCATGGACAAGACATTGATAAAGTTTTAGATAAAATGCCTGCGGAAGAAAACTTCCGGGATATAGCGCTCCTTTTTCAGCAGTTGAGTGATCCGTCACGCCTGCGGCTTCTGTGGCTGTTGTGCCACAGTGAGGAATGTGTCTGCAATTTAGCGGCAGCGGTACAAATGAGCGCACCGGCCATTTCCCACCACTTGAAAAATCTGAAAAGCAGCGGCCTGATTACCAGCCGCAGGGAGGGAAAGGAAGTCTACTATACTTTATCCAACACAGGCCCTGCAAAACTTCTCCATAAAACCGTTGATGCCTTGTTTGAAATATCTTGTCCGACTGATTGATAAGTGAAATGCGCCGCTGTTTCCACAATGGACAGCGGCGCATTCTTATATCCCTGCTTATCTGTCAACGTGTCACGGGGAGGAATTTCTTTACCCGCATCGCTCGAATCGCATTTAGAATAGCGATGACCGATACGCCAACATCTGCAAAAACGGCTGCCCACATATTTGCGTATCCAGTAGCTCCCAAAATCAAAACTAAAATCTTGACGCCGAGAGCAAACACGATATTCTCATTTGCAATACGGATTGTCTTTCTGGCAATCTGGACAACTGCGGAGATCTTCGAGGGTTCATCTGTCATCAAAACCACGTCCGCAGCCTCAATCGCCGCATCGGAACCAAGACCGCCCATGGCAATACCTACATCCGCACGAGCAAGCACAGGCGCATCGTTGATTCCATCGCCAACAAACACCAGTTTCCCCTTTTCGGTGGTCTGCCGGAGCATCATTTCTACACGGTCAACCTTGTCCGCCGGGAGCAATTCGGTATATGCCTGATCCAGCCCCAGCTTTTGCGCCACTTTCTTTCCGACGGCATCTGCATCGCCGGTGAGCATGACAGTTTTCCTGACGCCGACTTCCTTTAACGCTTTGATTGCAGACGGAGCATCTGCTTTGATTTCATCTTCAATGACAATATAACCAGCATATTTTCCGTTGCAGGCCAGATAGATGACTGTACCAATGGCATTCGAGGGGATATAGGCAATTTCTTCTCTATCCATCAGTTTTGCGTTGCCAGCGAGAATTGTTTTCCCATCTATGACAGCGCGGACGCCGTGACCGGCAATTTCCTGCACATCACTAATGCGGCTGTGGTCGATCTTCTTGCCATACGCTTTTTTTATGGAGAGTGAGATCGGATGGTTGGAGTAGTCCTCGGCATAAGCCGCCAGCTCCAAAAGCTGTGCCTCTTTCATGCTTACTGCATTGATCTGGCTGACCGCAAAAGAACCCTTTGTCAAGGTGCCGGTTTTATCGAATACCACCACCTCTGTATGGGCCAGCGATTCCAAATAGTTACTGCCTTTGACAAGGACGCCGATTTTGGATGCACCGCCGATGCCGCCAAAGAAACTAAGCGGAATAGAGATAACCAGAGCGCAGGGGCAGGAAATCACCAGGAAGGTCAGTGCCCGGTAAATCCAGACCGTGAATGGCTGTCCAGTGACAAGAGGCGGCAGAACTGCAAGGGCAATCGCTGCAAAGACCACAATCGGGGTGTAGTAGCGGGCAAAACGGCTGATAAAGTTTTCTGTTTTTCCTTTTTTATCGCTGGCATTCTCCACAAGGTCCAAAATTTTTGCAACAGTGGATTCCCCATACTTTTTAGTGGTCTGAATGGTCAGGATACCTGTCTGGTTGATGCACCCGCTGATTACTTCCATCCCAGGTTCCACGTCACGGGGCATGGATTCGCCGGTGAGAGCAGATGTATCCAAAGCGGACGTGCCTTTGATGATTTTACCATCCAGCGGCACCCGTTCACCAGGCTTTACTACAATCGTATCCCCGATGTTTACTTCTTCAGGATCGACCTGTTCAAGTTTTCCATTCCGTTCTACATTTGCATAGTCAGGGCGAATGTCCATCAGGCTTGCAATGGATTTTCTGGATTTGGAAACCGCATAGGACTGGAACCATTCTCCTACCTGATAGAACAGCATAACGGCTACGCCCTCAGAGTGTTCTCCTAAGATCAGTGCGCCAATAGTGGCAATCGTCATCAGAAAGTTTTCATCGAATACCTGTCCATGCAGGATATTGGTGAGAGCCTTCCAGACAATATCCCAGCCGATTACAACATAGCAGACCAGAAATACTGCCATTTCCGCAGTCGGATCAAGTGTGAGCAGACTGCCGGCAGCGAACAGCACTGCCGCAATGATAATGCGGAAAAGCAGGTGCTTTTGTTTTCGTGTCATAATAAACATCTCCTTTCAGTCAAACACCGGCTGCCGTTTCTGGCAGCCGGTGTTCAGCTTTTCTTACGCCTTGACCGTCACATCCGGCTCAATCTTTTTGATAAGCGCCTTGGCCTCAGCCAGAATTGCGTCGAAGCGGTCATCCGGAGCATCCAGAACCATCTTCTGGCTCAGGAAGTTCACTTCCACGTCATTTACGCCGTCGATTTTCTGTACGGCTTTCTGAATCTTGGCGGCACAGTGGCCGCAGTCAAGGTCGATCAGCTTAATGGTCTTTTTCATCACAAAGACCCCCTTTCCTTTTAGTATTTGGTTGGTTTGACATGGCCGAACAATTAAACATTCATTTAACTGTTACGGGCACAGTATATTCACACAACGGCTTAAAGTCAATGGATTGGGAAAGGGTTCTGCCCTTTGGATTGCAAATCCTGCTGATTGGAGCAGACGACGGCAACTTACACTTTATATAATCTTTGTGATGGAACAACAGGGCATATTAGCATTATATATTCAAAGTACACAGCAGTTCCGGGCACACTTAGAGCTAATTAAGAGAAAGGCTGATAGATATGAGCAATAACATTAAAATCCTTTTCGGCATCTTTTGCTTGATGCTCACTCTTGTATTTCTCTATGCTTTAACAGCACTTGGCTTCAACGGAAATGATTCGGCTTTTATCATTCTGGTTTTAGCGGTAATATCTCTGGTAACTGGATTGTTCTTTGGTATTTCGGGGATTCTTTCGAGCCGAAAAAAATAATAATACTTTGCCACTCTCAGCTTTGGATCGTTCTCTGTTTCCGGTGGTGGTTCTTCAGACGAACGGGGTAATCAAAAAACTTTTAGCTATTAAGAGGTCGAACAATGAGGGTTGTAATTTCTGTCCTATTTGGAATTATCAGTGCAATAGCCGGTACTGCATGTGCCTTTTTTAATCCTGGTATTGGTGCAGTAGTGTCAATCAGCATTATTGGGAGTGGAGTCATCTATTTTGTGTCCCAAAAAGATGATTGATAATAAATTTGGCGGGGATGCCATTGTCGGTATCCCCGCCAAATTTGTAAAAAGGCCAAATGGAGCAAAAAACCTGCCTATCGGAGCGGACAACCAATCAAGCCAATGTCTATAATGAAAAACGGTCAAAGACCTTGCACGCAGACTTTGTGATCGGGGCGGCGGCATCTTTCCCCCAAGATACCGAAAGCCCCTTTTCATAACAGTTTTTAGTTCCCTACGGGGGAGGGGTACTGCGGCGCAAAAATATATTTCAGAAAGAAGGGATGATTTTGCAAAAAGAACAATTTGATATTACGGGCATGACCTGTTCGGCCTGCTCTGCCAGGATCGAAAAGAGCGTCGGCAAGCTGCCCGGAATCAAAGAAGTATCGGTCAATTTGTTGAAAAACAGCATGGTTGCCTCTTATGACGAATCCGTTCTGGATACGGCGGGAATCGTCCAGGCTGTTGAAAAGGCCGGATATGGAGCCATACCAAAGATCTCTGCTCAAAGCAAAAACCGCTCACCTGCACCAGCATCGAAAGCGGAAGTCAGTACGGCTCAAGCCGAATACAAGCAGATGAAACAGAGGCTGTTGCTTTCCGCGCTTTTTACGATTCCACTGTTTTACATCTCCATGGGACACATGATGGGGTGGCCGCTCCCCGGTTTTCTGCTGGGAATGGAAAATGCAATCAGCTTTGCATTTACCCAGTTTCTTTTGCTGATTCCGGTGGTATTTATCAATTTCAAATATTACCGGATGGGGTTTAAGACCTTATTCCATGGCTCCCCCAATATGGATTCCTTGATTGCCATAGGCTCCAGCGCCGCAATTATTTATGGCATCTACGCCATATATAAGATCGGCATTGGGTTTGGCCATGGGGATATGGCTACGGTCCATAGCTTTATGATGGACCTGTATTTTGAATCCGCAGGCATGATCCTCACGCTCATTACCTTGGGGAAAACGCTGGAGGCCCGCGCCAAAGGTAAGACCTCAGATGCGATCACAAAGCTGATGAATCTGGCCCCGAAAACCGCTACGGTGGAACGGGATGGTCAGGAATTCCAGATACCTGTGGAAGAAGTGCAGTTGGGTGAAACCATAATCGTAAAAGCCGGTGAATCGGTGCCGGTGGATGGAACCGTTATCGAAGGCTTTGCGTCCATTGATGAATCCGCCTTGACCGGCGAAAGCATCCCTGTAGAAAAACACATTGGGGACAAAGTGATTGGTGCAACGACCAGTAAGTCCGGCTATTTCAAAATGCAGGCCACCAAAGTGGGGGATGATACCACATTGGCTCAAATCGTCCGGCTGGTGGATGAAGCGACCAGCTCCAAAGCTCCCATTGCAAAAATGGCAGATAAGGTCAGCGGTGTGTTTGTGCCGGTAGTCATCAGCATTTCCCTGATTGCAATCATTATATGGCTGCTGTTGGGGTACGGATTTGAATTTGCCCTGTCCATCGGTATCTCTATTTTAGTCATTTCCTGTCCCTGCGCGTTGGGGCTGGCTACTCCCACCGCCATCATGGTGGGAACCGGAAAAGGCGCAACAAACGGGATTTTAATCAAATCGGCGGAGGCCCTGGAAACGGCTCACGACATCAATACGGTTGTTCTGGATAAAACAGGAACCATTACACAGGGAACCCCGGTGGTAACGGATCTGCTCTGCAAAGCAGGCATTCAGAAAAAGGAACTTTTGCAGATTGCAGCTTCCTTGGAAAAGCTGTCGGAACACCCTCTGGCAGATGCGATTGTGGCAGAGGCAGATAATGAGAAACTTCCGCTGCTGCCGGTCAGTGAATTTACACAGATTCCAGGCCAGGGAATTGTCGGAAAAATCGGGACTGACCTCTGTTTGGCCGGAAATCGCCGGTTGCTGAACAACCATCAGATTGAAGGCGGCCATCTTCTTCAGCTTGGCGAGGACATGGCTATGGACGGAAAAACGCCATTGTTCTTTGCCCGTGGAGGAGAGTTGATCGGTGTGATTGCCGTGGCAGATGTGGTGAAACCCACCAGCAAGCAGGCGGTGCAGGAGTTGAGCCGATTAGGGCTTGAAGTAGTTATGCTGACCGGGGATAACGCTAAGACCGCAGAGGCCATCCGGCGTCAAGTCGGCGTGGATCGAGTTGTAGCGGAAGTGTTTCCGCAGGATAAAGAGAAAGAGATACGGCGGCTGCAAAGCGAAGGGAAAAAGGTTGCCATGGTGGGAGACGGTATCAATGACGCTCCTGCCCTTGCCAGAGCCGATGTTGGTATCGCCATCGGAGCAGGTACAGATGTTGCGATTGAGTCAGCGGATATTGTTTTGATGAAAAGCGATCTGCTGGATGTGTCTACCGCCGTACAGCTCAGCAAAGCGGTTATCCGTAATATCAAGCAAAATCTGTTCTGGGCATTTATTTATAATGTCATCGGGATTCCGGTAGCTGCCGGATTGTTCTATTTGTCTTTTGGGTTGAAGTTGAACCCGATGATCGGAGCCTTTGCCATGAGTTTCAGTTCCGTATTTGTTGTATCCAATGCGCTGCGGTTAAGATGGTTTAAGGCGAAACACATTTCCTCTATGGAGCTGGGGACATTCCAGTCAGACAGCTCATCAAATAGCAAAGAAGATAGAAAAGGAGAAATTCACATGGAAAAGACACTGAAGATTGAAGGTATGGTTTGCGGGAACTGCGTAAAGCACGTCGATAAGGCGCTGCGGGAAATCCAGGGCGTGGAACAGGTTGAAGTCAGCCTGGAGGATAAGTCGGCAAAGGTACAGATGGGTTGTACTCTATCGGACGATGTGCTGAAGGCGGCTATCGAAGATGCTGGCTATCAGGTTGTCGAGATCCAGTAATCGGCCTGCCTATGAAAGCAAAAAGGAGCGACATCACCCACAAACTGAAAATTGCGAGAGGGCAGATAGACGGAATCCTGCAAATGGTGGAGGAAGATCGCTATTGTGTGGATATATCTACCCAAATTCAGGCAACAATGGCATTGCTTAAAAGCGCCAACCAACAGATATTGCAAGCCCATATTCGGAGTTGTGTCCGGGAGGCGCTGCAAACGGATGCTGAAAATCCAAAGTTGGAAGAAGCCTTGAAACTGCTGGAGAAAATGGCACAATGATACCGGGAGCGGAAAGGCGTTCAGCCTTTTCCGCTCCTGATTTTGTGTCAATTTGGATTGCTATTCCTGCGGTTTGGAGCGTACAAACGCCCCGCAATTTTATATACTTTTTATGGTTAGACGTGGCTAATATCAAATAGGAGGTAACGTGATGAAACAATCACTGGATACAAGAACAAAGCTGCTTACACAGCGCCCCTTCTCGCTGATGCTGGAGCTGAGCATCCCTGCGGTTCTCGGCATGGTTGTTGTGGGCCTCTATAACATGATGGATTCCATCTTTGTCGGACAGATGGTTGGGGATATTCAGATGGGAGCCGTATCGGTTTCCTATCCGTTTACCCTGATCAACGCCGGTTCCGCAGCCATGTTGGGCGTGGGTTCCGCCTCAGTCTTATCGAGAGCCATTGGCAAAAAGGACAACGATACGGTAAAGAAGATCATGGGCAATCTGGTTGCCGCTGTTGTGATTCTGTCTGTAATTTACACGGTCATCGGCATGGTCTTTACCCGTCAGCTTTTATCTCTGGCCGGAGCCAGTGACAATATCCTGAACTACGCCGAAAAGTATCTGCGGATTATATTTGCTGGTTCTCTGCTGGTCAACTTCTTCCAAAGCGCAAACATGGTGATCCGAGGAGAAGGCCAGCTCAAGAAAGCAATGTTCATCATCGCCAGCGGTGCTATCCTGAACATTATTCTTGACCCCATTTTTATTTCCATTCTGAATCCTTATGGGATGGGGATTGAGGCTGCTGCTTATGCTACTGTGCTGTCCCAGTTTGTCCAGGCTGCGATTACTGTGTGGTACTTCAAAAAGAAAAGTCCAAATGTAAAAATAGGCCGTATCCGTATTGATGGGCCTATTCTCCGTCAGGTGCTTGCGGTTGGCATCTCTGCTCTGTTGATGCAAGTTTTGACCCTTGTTCAGCAGACCGTGATTTACCGTGTAGCTGCCAACTATGGCGGAGAGACTTCACAGATCCTTTTGGGTGCTGCCCTGCGGTTCTGGAATTTCTCCTTTGTCCCTCTGTGGGGAATCAGTCAGGGATTCCAGCCTGCGGCCGGTACGAACTACGGAGCAAAGGATTATGACCGTGTAAAGCTACTGACCAAAGTATTCATTGCGGCGGCCACCGTCCTGTCCCTGCTGTTCTGGATTCCCGCCGAGCTGCTCCCGGAGCAGGTGCTTTCTATGTTCATTACAACGCCGGGGGTGGCAGCGTCAGGAGTGACGAATTTCCGCATTATGTTCAGCACCTACATTTTACAAGGAAGTTTTCTGATTGCGGTCACACTGTTCCAGTCCTTGGGTAAGGCGAATAAGGCCACATGGCTGGTGCTGTTTCGCCAGATTATCCTCTTTATTCCGCTGTGTGTCCTCTTGCCGATGATCGGCGGCCTGGGCATTCGCGGCGTATGGCTGGCGATTGCTCTGACAGATGCGGTTCTGGTTGTAATCACGATTGCGATGATGGCGTCTGAATTTCGTAAAATGCCGCGCACTTTGCAGGCTTTGCGGTAAGGAGGGGCGGCTATGTATCTCTGTGACGGAACCGTAGGAAACAGCTATAAAGTAAAAGAAATAAAGTTACCGATCAACATTGAAAAGCGCCTTGAAGCATTGGGAATGACACAAGGAACGCCCATTGATGTACTGAACAGCAAGGGGCATGGAATCCTGATTGTGAAAATACGAGGAACCCGGTTTGCATTGGGGCGCAATATCACGAAGAATATTTTAGTGGGGTAAATTCTGATGAGTGAAAGCATGACAATCGGTTTCATCGGAAATCCAAACTGCGGAAAAACCACACTGTTTAATGCCTATACGGGCGCAAACCTAAAAGTGGCAAACTGGCCGGGAGTCACCGTTGAAAAGGTGGAAGGTGCCATCAAGGACCATGATATGACCATTCGCCTGGTTGACCTTCCCGGTACTTACAGCCTGACTTCTTATACGATGGAGGAGCAGGTTTCCAGACAGTTCATACTTAGCGATGAAGTCGATGTAATTATTGATGTTGCAGATGCCTCCGCACTTGAGCGCAATCTGTATCTGACCCTGCAGCTTCTGGAACTTGGCAAGCCGGTTGTACTGGCACTGAACATGATGGACATTGTGGAAAAGCGGGGCATGGAGATCGACACGCACAGGCTCCCGGAAATGCTGGGGATTCCGGTCATTCCGGTTTCCGCCAGAAAGCGGACCGGTCTTGATGTGCTGCTTCATGCGGCGGCACATCATAAAGACTGCAAAGACCCGGATTGCCTGATCCATCATCACAACTATACGTCAAAACACCGGCATGACCACCATTCCGAGTACGCAATGGTTTACAGCGATACCATTGAGGATAAGATTGACCTCATTATGGCGGAACTGAAAAAGAAATATCCCGGTCTGACGAATTACCGTTGGTATGCAATCAAGCTGTTGGAGCAGGATAAGGAAATCACGGAGAATTACCCAGTGGATCTGCCAGATGTGCTGGACCGGAATTATGAATCCGACATTATCAACGAGAAGTACGATTTCATTCAGGAAGTCATCCGTGAAGTGCTGGTCAATAAAGACCGCCAGGATGCTTTGACACAGAAAGTAGATCGTGTGCTGACCCACCGGGTATGGAGTATCCCTATTTTCCTGGCAATTATGGCCTTAGTCTTTTTCCTTACCTTTACGATTGGAGACTGGCTGAAGGGATATTTTGAACTGGGAATAGAAAGCCTGTCTGGCGCAGTCAACAGCGGATTGATTGCTGCTGGCGTCAACGATGTGCTGCGTTCTCTGTTGGTAGATGGCATTATTGCTGGTGTGGGCGGTATCCTGACCTTCCTTCCAAATATTTTCATCCTGTTCCTTGCTCTGGCCTTCCTTGAGGACAGCGGTTATATGGCGCGTGTTGCTTATGTCATGGAGGGGATTATGAGCAAGCTGGGGTTATCCGGCAGGGCCTTTATTCCGATGATACTGGGGGTTGGATGTACCGTCCCGGCAATTATGGCATCACGAACTCTGGAAAACCGGCGAGACCGTTTTAAGGTCATGCTGGTTACTCCCTTTATGAGCTGCAGCGCCCGTTTGCCGATCTACATCCTGTTTGCAGAGATGTTCTTCGCAGAGCGTGCGATGCTGGTGGCATATTCCATGTACCTGATCGGTCTGGTGGTTGCGATCCTCGTGGCGGCGGTTATCCATTTGATTGACCGCAGGACTTCAGAAAACTATCTTTTGATTGAGCTGCCGGAATACAAAGCACCCAGCTCCAGAACCGTTGCAATTTATGTTTGGGAAAAGGTAAAGGACTATCTGACCAAAGCGGGCACCACCATTTTTGTGGCCTCTATTCTCATGTGGATCATCCTGAATTTCGGGCCGCATGGCTACACAACAGAAATGACGGAGAGTTTCGGAGCTATTTTGGGACATTGGCTGGTTCCGTTCTTTGCTCCCATTGGATTGGGGTTCTGGCAGATTGCCGTCGCTTTGATTGCTGGTATTTCCGCGAAAGAAGTGGTGGTATCCAGCTGCGCCGTCTTGTTCGGGGTCCCGAATATCAATTCTGCTGCGGGGATGGACACGCTGGTTGGTATCCTGGGTGCAGCAGGCTTTGGGCAGCTTAATGCCTTCTGCCTGATGATTTTTTGCCTGCTGTACATTCCATGTGCCGCTACATTGGCAACAATCCGCAAAGAAGCGGCCAGCACCCGGTGGATGCTGTTGTCCGCCCTGTTCCAGTTAGTTGTAGCATGGATCATTACCTTTATTATTTATCGAATAGGACTTCTTGTGTGAGGTGGGAATTATGACATTTAAAAAGTTTTTACGTTTCGCCATCATTATTTCTGCGATTGGCGTTGGATTTTTAGCAGTAAGGAATCTTCTGCGCGAAGAATAAAAATGGGAGAAAGCTGGCAGAGTCCATTTCTGTCGGCAGAAAGACAAAATGAGTATTATTGAATCTGTAAAAAACACGGCCTTCACTGCGGCCGTCAATATGGCATTGAATTACCTGGAGAAAGATCCGGAAACCAATATTCCAAAAGCCATGAATCTGATTGATAAGGCTTTGCCTGATGGCTGGTATGAGAGCCAGCGGGCGGCCTTCCGAAAGGCGATTGATGAAAAGGGAAATTGGTATGAGCTGATTTTGAAAGCCTACCAGTTGGATACCGGCGTGCGAAAAACCTTGTTCCAGAATTTCATCATCAATTCGGCCTTAAAAGGTGGAGCCATCCAGGAAGAGATGCGGGAAAAAGAAAAATGCAATGTTCCATGGGCAATTCTGCTGGACCCTACATCAGCCTGCAATCTGCATTGTACTGGCTGCTGGGCTGCCGAGTACGGCCACAAGCTGAATTTGCGCCTGGAAACGATTGACCGTATCATCCAGCAGGGTAAGGATTTAGGCGTTTATATGTATATCTACACAGGCGGGGAGCCAATGGTTCGTAAAAAGGATCTGATTACCCTCTGTGAACGGCACCCTGATTGTGCGTTCCTGTCATTTACAAATGGTACGCTGATTGATGAAACATTCTGCCAGGAGATGCTGCGGGTAAAAAACTTTGTCCCGGCGATCAGCTTGGAAGGATTTGAAACGGCAAATGACGGGCGCAGAGGCAGCGGCGTTTTTGAAAAGGTCATGCACGCCATGGATTTGCTGCGGGAACATAACCTGCCTTTTGGCGTTTCCACCTGCTATACCAGCGCGAACTATGAGGACATCAGCAGTGAATCATTTTTCGATATGATGATTAACATGGGCGCTATGTTCGTGTGGTTTTTCCACTATATGCCCGTTGGCAATGAGGCGGTTCCGGAGCTTTTGCCAACACCGGAGCAGAGAAGAACAGTCTATGAGCGTATTCGGGCATTTCGGAGTACAAAGCCGATCTTCAGTATGGATTTTCAGAATGATGCGGAGTATGTGGGCGGCTGCATCGCCGGAGGGCGTAATTACCTACATATCAATGCTGCCGGGGATGTTGAGCCTTGCGTATTCATTCACTACTCTAATGTGAACATCCATGACTGCACTTTGCTGGAGGCACTGAAAAGTCCAATCTTTATGGCTTACCATGATGGGCAGCCATTCAACAAGAATATGTTGCGGCCCTGCCCTCTGCTGGAGAACCCGCAGATCTTGAGAGAGATGGTAAAGCGCACCGGTGCAAAATCGACAGATTTGCAGTCACCGGAATCGGTAGACCATCTCTGCGACAAGTGCGAACTGTATGCAAAGAACTGGCAGCCCACGGCGGATGAGTTGTGGAGTGCCGGCCAGAAAGGAGTCTGAATGATTGTAACAGGCGTAATTGCAGTCGGAATTGTTCTCTATGCGGTATGGGCTGTTCGGAAGATCCATCGGGATCGGAAGAATGGCTCCTGCTGCGGTGGTGGTTGCTCCGGCTGTATAGGCAAGGAGTATTGTAATAAATAAACTGTATCTGGCCGATGCCTCTGTTTGACAAAGGGTGTCAGACCGTATCACAAAGGCGACCGGCGCAGGATGGCGGCAGCTGTCCGGGCGGATATACCGGATATGGACGGGGAAATGCGGGCGCTGGCCTGCCAAACCTCTGCCAAACAGGACGCCATGAGCGACACCGACTTTGAGGCGCAGCGGTTTCAGTTTACAGACGGGTAATCAAACAAAATCGAAACGCCGGACGTGGGGCTGTTTGGCCTCTGCGTCCGGCGCTTTTTAATAATATGGATTTTGCTACCTCTTTCTTCCAATATATCTACATACTTTTTTTCTATATTCCAAGTATTCCTCTCCGAATGTTTTTATCAAGAAAGCTTCCTCCACTTTAACAATCTGTAAGTGAAACATAACAACCGTCAACACTGTTATCACTAACAAGCCCCAATTAAAAAATATAAAAAGGATGGATAAATAGATTAAATCAAAACCCAAAAAGGCAGGATTGCGGCTATATGCATATATTCCAGACGTGACAAGTTCTGTTTTTTTATCATCAGGGACACCAGTTCTCCAACTATCACGCATCGTAAGTACGGATACCGCAAACACCACAACTCCTAATATTCCCAATATACAGCCCAATACCCTTATCCATGTCAAATCAATATATGTGTCCATAAAAATACTAATCAACTCAACAATGGGCGCTACAAATGTTACAATTTTCAATGAATCTTCTATGGCCTTTACAAAGCCTTTCTTTCCCTTGCCCAATAAATTTGTTTGTATTCCCTGCTTTCGCTGACTAATAAGTTTTATGTAATAAATACCGTAAAACGCAGCCAGTATCAATATTGCAATAATTTTATATGCCATACTGCAACCTCCAAATTTATTTTTATCACTGGATTGATTATACCTCATTCATCAAGACAAGCATAGCAGAACTTTGTAAATACTTGATGAATGGCAACAGGAAGTTGGGGCCTTCCCCAACAAGCAAAATTTCCGGACCGACAGTGGTGGCCGGGGCAGAAAAGGCCACCATGCAGCAGCACCGACAATGGACATAGGTTTTCCATTTGCACAGTTAGCCATGACGTACTATAATGCAAAGTGAATTCTATTTGGATTTAAAATCCTGCTGATTGGAGCGGTGCAATATGAGAAGAAACCTTATAATAAAAGATGCCAGGAAAACCTTGGCACAACAGATAAACAATAAAAATGTAACGGAAAGGACAGTTATGGAACATACCCCACTTTCATCAACGGGGTTATCCGCAGTCATTCCGGAAGATAACGACGGCTATTGTACCGTCTATAAAATGGATTGTGCGGATGGCCTTGGACTTATGACGGTCTATCAGGTCTATCCCGGAATACAGCTTATTTATAATGACTTTGAGGCAACGAGCTGCTATTGGGATGGGAACATTGATAAAAATATATTGGAGATCAATCATTGCCGGGAAGGCCGTGAGGGATGTCGCTTAGCAAGCGGCTCTTGTCTTTACCTCGGAGAAGGAGACCTGTCAATCCATACCATGGATAATTGTGCGGCGGAAATGTCATTTCCATTAAAGCATTATCGGGGGATCTCCGTTGTTATCAATTTATCTGTGGTGATGAGAAACCCTCCTGAAATCCTCTCCGACAGTGGCATAGATATTCTGCAATTCAAAGATAAGTTTTGTTCTGGTGGAAACTGCTTTATCATGCGAGCGAAGGATGAGATTGAACATATATTTTCAGAACTTTATTCTGTGCCGGATTGCTTACAGAAACCATATTTTCGATTAAAGGTACAAGAACTACTTTTGTTTTTGTGTATGGTCGATGTGTCCAAAGAGAAACGGAGAGAGCTATACACTTCCCCACAAGTGGAGATTATCAAGACGATCCATAAAAGGCTGACATCCAATCTTCAGGAGCGGCCAACCATTGAAGATCTATCTAAGGAATATTTGATAAACACTACAACCTTAAAGGATACCTTTAAAGGGATTTATGGACAGCCTATCGGAACTTATATGAAAGAATACCGCATCAGGCAGGCTGCGATTTTATTGAGGCAGACGCAGGCCACCATAGCTGAAATTGCGAATCAAGTTGGATATGAAAATCAGAGCAAATTTGCCACAGCGTTTCGTGATGTTCTAAAGATTGCGCCGGCGGAGTATCGCAAAGAAAACAGTGGTGAATAAGCTCACCACAATTTCTTCATAGTATAATAATGGTGCAACAGAGGGCGTGGGAAATGTAGAGGCGATAAGCATTAAACTTGGTAAAATGAAAGGGGGTGAGGCTATTGGTGGTGAAGCCCGTACTTATATACGGCAACTTGTGCATTGATCCTAACCAACGCAAAGTTTGTATTGGAGAAGAAAATGTACGATTGACAACTATGGAGTTTGACGTTTTATACTATCTGGCCTCTCACCCCGGATGGTCTTTCACACGTGAGCAGATATACCAGTGTGTAAGGCGGGATGATTTTAGTGCTGGTCCGGAAAGCGTCACAAGCAGAATCTACCAGATACGAAAAAAGATAAAAACTGATGCCATTTGTACCATTTATGGATATGGCTATCGCTTTGAATTGTAAAGAAGGAGTACCGTTCCAAAACAATTTCGGAACGGTGCTCCTTCTTTCTATGTACCTACAAAAATTGATTCTAAAATTTAAATTTCTCTGTTGAGAAAGGCGTCATCCAGGCGTAAAGGATATGTATAAAGCAAAAAAGGAGGTACATACCTATGTTAATTGGTGTCGATCATGGCAACAAGCAGATCAAAACCGCCCACGGCGAACCCTTTGTGTCTGGACTGCAGCAGAGCCTGACCCGGCCATTCGGTCAGAGCCTGCAATACCGCGGCACTTACTACACGCTCTCCAATGAACGCATTCCGTTCCACAAAGATAAGACGGAGGATGACCGCTTTTTCGCCCTTACCTTGATCGCCATCGCGAAGGAAATTACGGCCCGTGGCATCAGCGAAAAAGAACTGCACCGTATCCAGCTGGCCGTTGGCCTGCCCCCGGCACATTTTGGTGCTCAGTCCGAGAAATTCGCGTCCTATTTTCAGGGCCGTGGTCTTGTAGAATTTATGTATCGGGATAGGCACTATGCCATCAGCATTGAGGATGTGGCCTGCTATCCGCAAGCATACGCAGCTGCGGCCACGATGCTGCATACCCTGTTAGATGACCCAAAGGCAGTCGTGCTGGATATCGGAGGCTTTACGGCGGATTATCTGCTGCTGAAGAACGGAAAAGCCGACCTTGCTTCCTGTGATTCGCTGGAAAACGGCGTCATCCTGCTATACAATAAAATCAGGTCCAGAGGAAATGCGGAGCTGGACTTGCTTCTGGATGAAGGCGACGTGGACGCCATTCTCTCTGGAAAGCTGACGCAGTACCCTGCGGATGCCGTGCAGCTTGTGGAGCGACTGGCGCAGGAGTTCGTCAATGACCTATTCAGCACTTTGCGGGAGCGGATGCTGGATCTGCGCTATTGCAGAGCAGTGTTCGTGGGCGGCGGCGCCATTCTGCTGCGCCGGCAGATCGAGGCGTCCGGTAAGGTGGGGATGCCGCTGTTCGTCACGAATATCAATGCCAATGCGGCCGGATTTGAGTACCTGTACCGGCTTGAGACGATGGGCAGGTGATGACTATGGCGGCCAAAAAAGAACGGGGACGGTTCTCCCTGCGGTTCAACATCGGAGACCCCGCACAGCGGGCCGCCATCGAACTGTTGGAATTGCAGCCGCCCCATAGCAAATCCCAGTATATCGCAAATGCGCTTGTATATTATAACGCTCATTTTGCTGATGACCCGCAGCCGTTAAAAATGCCGGCTATTGATCGGACGGCTATTGAAGCGATAGTGCGGGAGATTATGCGCCAGGAGAGACAGGCCCCAGGCAAGAGTGTTCAGGCCGAAGAAACCTCCCCATCAAGGGAAAAGAAAATAGCCCCACCGCCGCAAGAACAGGCGATAGAGCTATTAGAAGGCGCAACGACAGATGGAGTATCGGAAGTTGATGATATGACCCGCGATTTGATTGCCAGCACAATGGCGGCTTTCCGCAGAAATGGCTAAAAAAGAGGTATGGGAGCGAAGCTGTGCCGACTCTCATACCTCTTCCTTTTCCTGCGTGGCCGCAATGAAGTGATCGATGATCTGCTCCAAATGGCGGTATTGGCTGGGGGTCAATGTAGAAATTTTCTGTTGGAGCAATGAAGCATCTGCCTCCAGAATCTCACCACGCAGTAAATAGTCTGCGCTGATACCGAGGGCATCACAGATCTTCAGCATGGTTTCCGGACGCATCGCCTTTTGTCCTGTTTCCGCATACGAGATGGTCTGCGATGTGAGATGCGTCAAATTTGCCAAAGTCTCCTGCGTCATATTTAATTGTTTTCTCCGGTCCAAAATCCGCTGACCCATATCTTTCAAAAGCTCGTTCATTCGCAATCCTCCATGCTATAGTTACATTTTATCCACTATGGCACAAAAAATTAAGCGACCATGGTTGAGTTTAGTCAACCATGGTATATATAATAGGTATAAAAGTAAAATTAGGAGGAGATGCAAATGAGTCTATGTTCTTGCGCAGTTATTGGACAACATCCTACCCGTTTTAAATTCAAATACAATGAATATATGACCTCGTGCAAGCGCATAAAAAAACGGATGCACGATGTATTTGTGACGCTTTACCAGCGCGGCGTGCGCTGTTTTTTCATTGGCGGCGCCCTGGGGGTGGATATGTGGGCAGGAGAGATCCTGCTGGAGATGCAGCGTCAGGAGGAATTTCAGGATCTGGATGTTGTGATGATCTGCCCCTTTCCCGGTCATGATGCCCGATGGGACCCGAAGAGCCGGGCACGGCAGCGGAAACTTCGAGAAGGCTGTGCCGAGGTACTGATGGGAGCGGAACGCCCAGGAGCCGAAGGGTATAAAAAGCGCACAGAATATATGATGGAGCGCGCGGACTATGTTGTGGCCGTTTATGATAATGACCCATCTCAGTACAGCGGTGTCAAAACTGCGATGAGCATTGTTGAAGATCGAAATTTGCCCATAGTGCTGATCCACCCAGACACGGGGAAAATCAGATATGAGATGTGAGTCAATGCCAGATATGGACGAAGAAATGCGGGCGCTGGCCCGCCAGACCCTTGATAAGCTGGACGCCATGAGCGACGCCGACTTTGAGGCACAGCAGTTCCAGTTTACGGACGAGTAACACAAGCAAAAGCGAAGCGCCGGGCGCGGGGGCTGTTTGCCCTCTGCGTCCGGCGCTCTTTTTATAAACTTTGATGTAGTATATGATACAGTTTTTCGTATTTATCAACCATTATCCTCAAAGAGAAATTTTCGCTGATATGTTTTTTACAAGCACATCTCATTGCTTCGTATTCTTTATCCGAGAGTGAGTAAATTAGATTTACTGCCTCAATCAATCCTGCAACACCGCACTGTTTAATTAGATAATTTCCTCTTATATCATCTTCGGATGAATTTATCAAAAATCCTGTTTTACCATCCTTAATGATTTCTGGGGCGGCCCCTCTCGCATAAGTAATTACAGGCGTTCCTGCCGCCATAGACTCAATATAAGTAAGGCCAAAAGATTCCTCACATTTTACCGGAATAATAGAAACTTTTGCCTCTTGATAAAACATATCCTTTTCTCTACGAGTTTGAAATTGCTTTTTTCTAATTACATTGTCATGCAAAACTGTCATTATTGTATTCCTAAAATACGCTTCATTTTCAATAAAGCCCACATACTTTAGGCCATAACCTGTTATTTTTGATACTTGTATTGCATCTTCAAGTCCTTTTGGCGTATCTGGATCAATTCGCCCAACCCAAATCAAATCTCTATGCTGCTGGCTGACAGCATTATCGCTCACAATCTCTGTCCCATTATAAATGCGCTGTTCTGCTATCGGGAAATTTTTCATTTGATAGTCTGAAATAGCGATATAATGCACATTGGAATGGGAAAGGTAACGATTGATACATGGAAGCTGATAGTCCAGGGAAATTGGCATATGCAATGTTGACACGACCGGCTTATGAAAAAGATCGAGCATACTTGCTATAATGGAGGAACCTGAATTGTCATGGAACACATCTATCTCATTTTCATATTGTTTTGCGGTAAGAATATTTCTTACTGCCAATATCTGTCCTATATTCGCCCTTTCGCTGGTACTCAACTCTGCATGGTAATCATCATAAGCTAATTTCTGAATGTCGGCAAGGCTATGAGATGTCGAATTAACAATCCTACATCCTTTAACATACGAATTGCCGCCTGCAAAAATAGTTACTTTATGGCCTCTCTTTACAAGTTCTTCTGCTAAATCTGATACAAAGACTTCAGTTCCGCCGCAGGCCATTTTCGTTGTTGGTTTATCATTTACACTAATTAACCCAATATTCATAATTGCTCCTTGCTTGATTTGCTGCTGATTGTAACATCATCCACAAGTGATTTACACGCTTTTCCTTATTTAAGAAATCATATCATTTTGTGCTATACCTGTCTATATATAATGTTCTATTATGTATGCCTGTTGCAGAGAATAATTCATTCGGGACAAGAACCTATTGTAAAGTTCTTGTCCCGGATGTTTTTCATGCCTGTTCCATCGGAAAGTCCGGCAGTTTTTCCAGCAGCTTCATAATACACATCCTCCGTTTCTTCGTTCTTCTCCGGCTGTTCGGTTTGTATGGCCCCGTCAATCGCGCCCTCGATGATTGACAGATATTGTTCGGGGCATGGTTTCAGCTTGTGGCTAACCCTTTGGCGCTGTTCGCTTTCCTCCCGCATGATCTCCGGGTTAAAGTACCGCTCCACGGGAAGCCCGCAGGCTTTAATAAGCTGGATGATAACCGGCAGGCTGGGGATAGTCCCCTCGTTCTCAATATTGGCAAGATAGCGGTTATCTATGTTGACGATCTCCGCCAGGGCGCGGCGGGACAAACGCCTTGCTTTCCGGGCCGCTTTCACGTCTGCGCCAAAACTTTCAAAACCGGGACAATCTTCAATGTTCGCCATATAGCACCTCCCACCTACATTGTATATTTCATATTCTGCCGGTGAAATGTTGCTATATGCACCTTTTCTGAACTTTATATTTCCTATTTCTTGTTCCTGCATTGACCTGTTAGGTAAACAGGTGTATAATAGTTTTGACCTAATAGGTCAACAAGAAAATGGGAGGAAAAATCGTTGGCTACATTATTAGATTTAGATAAACAGAGGCGCAATGCGCTTTTAAATGCTGCATTAAGAGAATTTACATCACAGGGCTATGATAATGCCTCAACCAACATAATCGCAAAGGAAGCTGGCTTTTCTAAGGCTTTGATGTTTCATTATGTAGGTAGCAAACAAGAACTTTTTTTATTTACTTATGATTTTTTTAGCGCACTACTTGACCGAGAATATTACAGTAAAATGGATTATTCAATCAAGGATATTTTTGAGCGGCTACGAACATCTTATCTCATCCAAATAGAGTTAATGAAGCAATATCCGAAAATATTGGACTTTGCTAAACTTTCTGCAAGGACAAAATCAGACGAGATTAACGCAGCACTTGAAGAACGAGAAAAAAGGCGAAAAACTTATGAAATATTCGATATGATAGACACTACAAAATTTAGAGCTGATCTCAATATTGAAAAATGTAAACAATTTATTTTGTGGGCGAATATTGGTTTTACTGAAGAAATCTTAGATGACATCAGGAAGTCAAAATATCAAAATCTTGATTATAGCCATATTGTGGAAATCCTGGATGATTACTTTGCTGAATTGAGGAAAGTTTTTTATGAACCAGCTTACAGATAGATTGTTTACCACAAGACATATTTCAAAAAAACGCCGAATGATTGTTGCTGTTATTATTATGACCTTATTTTTCTTTAGTCGCGTTGGCAATCAATGGATGGATAGGAGCTGCGAAATGAATAACCCAATTATTGTAGAATTTCCATTACGGGGAGAATGGAACTCCCCAAATACACCCGGAAGCAAAATTCCAAGTCATGGGACAAATCAATTAGGCACAAGGTATGCTTATGACTTTATTCAGGTTGATTGGAATAGCATAGGCTATCCTGCATACCGTGTTAGTTTTTTGCAATATCTATTTTCAGGAGTTTCGCTCAATGACTATTATTGCTGGGGACAAAAAGTTTTTGCGCCTTGTGATGGTGTCGTTGTTGTTGCAGAAGATGGCTACGAAGAAAGACCCCGAACAAACCTTTTGTCTGACTTATCAAGTGCCTATAAAAATGCCCATTACTTTGACCCGGAAAAAGACGATGTTCAATCAGTTGCGGGTAATTATATTATCATAGAGTATAAGGAAAATATTTACGCAGCACTTTGCCACCTACAAACAGGTTCCATTCAGGTAAGTGTCGGGCAAGAAATTAAAAAAGGAGATTTCATTGGGCGAGTAGGACATTCTGGAAACTCTTTTGCGCCACACTTACATTTTCAGCTCATGGACAGTTGTGACATAGCTACTGCAAATGGCTTGCCCTGTGCTTTTGAAAAATATGAGATATACCAAGATAACAAATGGCAGACAGTAACAAATAGTATTCCTACAAGCAAAGATAGGATTAGATTTATAACATCCGCTTCGCAAGATGTTGATGGAGGCACTTCCCTTGAGTAAAAATACAAAATGGGCGTTATGCCCTGTATGTGGAAATAAAACACGAATAAAACTTCGAGAGGATACTATACTTGAAAACTTCCCGCTGTACTGTCCGAAATGTAAGCATGAAACACTGATCGCAGTCCGTCAACTAAATATAACCGTTATCAAAGAGCCAGACGCACAGACGCAGAGCCGATAACTCACAAGGTTGTTCTTCTTGTGGTTATCGGCTTCTTTTTATCTCCATACACGATAACAGCCTGCCCCGCCTGACGGGGAAAGAAAAAAACCGTTGCGGGCAGGTTGCTTTCGTGCGTCAATTTTACATCATCCTCCAGTGGCGGTTTTGAGAAAAACAAGGCCGCCGTTCTTTTTCCCCTCAAACTGACGACGCCCTGACGCTGGCGAGATTGGCGGCTTTAGGAGGGAGCCGCCATTCAACAAAATAAGGAAAGTACCAGTCTCGTTTGCAGTACATATCGCCAAACAGGAACATATACCGTTGTCTATCAATGGGGATCGCACTTTCTTCATGAGTCAAAAAACTGGAATTAAGATGGAAACAGTGATAATTGAATCAGAATTTGGTCAGATTTGCCTACTACAATAAAAATAAATCTCTGATCTGCACAGACTGTATTCGAGTGAAAGGGAGGAATGTGTATGAAAACTAAAAACCGAAATAGCAGAGGAAACTTCAAGTTACTTTAGGCGGCCTTATTCCTGAATGGATGGGGCCGCCTTTTAATTTATCTTCCGACAAAAAACTACAAAAATCGAATTACTGAACTGGATCATTGGCATACCTGCCGCTCACATTGATGGGCACAGCAGGTTCGTGTGCAAAGTGCGGTTCAGATGGCAAGGAGCCAGATGCGCATGGAGAGTTTGAAAACCATGCACATAAAAAGGTTCGTCGCCCATCTGCTTACATTTCGACACACAGTTTACTATCGAAAATGGTTCTTTCGCCGCCCTTCTCGGAGGATGGGGCGGGAACATCGCAAGACAAGCGATAAACCTCCTCCTGCGGGCGTCGGAAGTCGTGACGGACTTCTTTATGTGCATCACGCAGCCGACTGCTCACCTTCGAGGTGTGTAGCCGGCTGTGTTGCTTTATATAGAAAGCAAAGACGCCCATTAACACGGTGCCGGTCACCTCCAAAAGTTCAAGATCTTCTGAAATTTCTTGAACAATTTGGAGGACAAGACCATGTGGTATCGAAATAATGGACAAATAGAAGAAGAACTACAAATCAGATTTACAGGTTACTTAATCCAGGCAGTAAAACATACACGGCGCGACTACCTGAACGCGCGCAACCAGTACAGTGACCGTGAAATACCGACAGATACGATCTATACTACGGGCCAGACTTTAGAGGAGGAAGTTGCAAAGCATCTTCCCCTATGGGACATGATCGAAAGTAGTGTGCTCTTTTATGCGCTCAAGCGGCTGAATGAGCGAGAGCGATATGTATTCCTGTCGCATGTTTTAGACAACTGCCCTTTTGAGGTGATTGGTGCAAGATTGGGGTTGACCTATAAAGGTGCCGCCGCAGTCTACTACCGAGCCATCCGAAAACTTAGAAAAAGCATCGAGGGAGGTGGACGAAATGAATTTTGAACAACTACTGCTTCGGGCAAAGCAGGGTGATCCTAAATCAATCGCTGATATTTTGAATATGTATCAGCCTTTGCTGCTTAAATACTCCGTGATTGATGACCGGCTGGACGAGGATCTGTATCAGGAGCAGTGCATCACGCTGATTCGGGCGATCAAACTGTTCCGGATTTGAGTTTATGAGAAAGGCTCCGAGACCTTTTTTCGATCTCGGGGCCTTTCCCGTGGATTCAAACAGGGAGCCTCTGGCTTAAAGATCCCCATTTAAACATTTTACGATGATGTCACGGCGGCACAAATCTGTATCCTTTTCCATACACGGTTTGGATGAAGTCAGCGTTTAGTTTATGGCGCAATTTGTAAACGATACTGGTGATTCCCGTCCAACTGCTTTCAAAGGAATCCGGGGCGACAAACTCATAGATCTCCCTTTGGGAAAACACCCGTCTAGGATGTCGAGCAAGCAACTGAAATACATCGAACTCCATGGGAGTTAGTTCGATAGATTTTTCTTGCCAAAATACTTGACGGCACATGATGTCGATGCGCAAGCCCTTGTAGCACAGGAGTGCGGAGGGAACATCTGCATATTTGACCAGTTCTGTTGACTCTATGAGCGCCATAATCTTCTCCACGGTTTCATCATCATCTGCAACTGATAATATGAACAGCTTCCCTATACTATCCCTCCCTCCAATAACTTCGCCCGGCCAAAAAATTTTTTCCTCCAAAATACGGCGTCCGGAAAATACACAAAACAGCATCAGCAGAGATTTGTATCTGAGCAGTGATGGCTGTCGATATGGCCGATGCCTTTCTCACTGCTTATGGAGGCCATAGCCCGCCAGAGGGTGGTCTTCCACCGGAAATTGGACCAGTCCTGGAGCCGAGTGAACTCAGGTGCTGGAAGGCCGGGCACGAGCTGGCAAAGCTACGGCGTGGCACCAATCTCCACCTGGGCCAATGAGGCGGCTCAGCATTTCTACCGAAAACTGGTGTGTCAGGGCTGTGGCTGCCTGCTCGTCGATATGCCCCCTACGCCCAGCCCACGGAGCTGGTCGTTGCAAAGATGCCGGCCTGACCGCTGGCTGCGGGGCAGCATCAAAGCCTCCCCACAAGCCATGCGGAAAAAGCCTTGAAATGGCGGGGCTTTTACCCGCCTAAATGCGTAGAGTGCAGGTTTAGTTTTGATGAAGCCTTTCAATAATGCTGCTTTTGGCAAACTGTCGATAAAGAATTGTGGGGATAATCACCGTTAAACAAATAAGGAACGGATAAACAATCAACATCGGCCAAATTACAAAGTGATAGGTAAAGAACCAAAAGCTGCTTGCTACCGCCTGCACAATAACGAGGGAGAACAGCACCCCAACGATCAACGAGGCTATAATTGTTCCCAAAGCATAATACAACCCCTCATAGGACAACATCTGCTTGAGCTGTCTGCCTGTCATGCCAATACTTTGTAGCATAGCAAATTCTTTTTGCCGCGTGATAATGCTTGTCAATACCGAATTGATGAAATTGACTATGCCGATCAGACCGATAATAACGCTTAAAGCACCGCCGATTGTAATAATAAGAGATGTCATGCTATGAAAAGACTGAACGTAAGTTTCTTTCGATTCATAGTCCATGCTCGGCTCAATGTTTTCCACATAGTTGCTTAGAAAGCTGCTCATGTCGCTGTCCATTCCGTCCTTAACATTGAATGGAAAACTTACCAAAAGGAGATTGAGGCAGAGCGGCTTGAACTGTTCTGTGGGCAAATAAAAACGTGCCGCGCCCGTGTTTCGTTCTGTATCGGTATTTTCATTGATAAGAACTTTTGCCATAACGGTAAGGTCAAAGCTGTTATCCAGTGTACCGGCTAACCCGTTCATCTTCCAATGATGAAAGGTGATCGTATCTCCGACATGGACGGATGGATTGTCAATTATATTCCCATTGTCATCCATTGTAAGCGCGTACAGCGTGTATTTTCCCGTTTTAAGAGCTTCCCAATCAATTTCGCCCTCGACTACATCCATCGAGCTTAGAAGAAAATCGTCTGCCCCATACAGAGCAATAAGAGGATTTCCATATTCGTCCTTGTTGTAATTTGTTACGGCGTCTGTTTCAGCAGAAAATCTTTCTTCTGTCACCTTGCTGGAATATAGTCTGCCGCCATCCTCGTAGGCGTCCTGTTGTTGGACAGCATTGATAAAGGTTTCGGACAAGTATGTTTCGCTGCGGGCGAAGTTATAGTTGAAATAGTCCGCAGAAGAAATGATAAAATCCTTGTTTAAGAACTTCTCAACATACTTATCAATATCAAAGCCACTGGATAGAGTAAATACGGTGTTAAACAGTACCAGGCTCAATGTCATAGACACGATTACAAGGATCGTTCGTTTTCGATTTCTCCCCAAATTTGCCAAGGCCATCCGATGAATTTTTGCGCCGCTGGTTGATTTTTTTACAGCCAGACGGTTCTTTGTTTGAAATGCGCCTGCGTCATTTTCTGTGTAGCGGATAGCTTCAATCGGTGAGATTGCACCTGCGATCTTAGCCGGTTTTCGCACACTGATAGAAACAGTAACAAAAGCAAAGATAGCCGAGCCAATGAATATCAGCGGATTTACTGTCACCACAACGCCAGCGTCGGAAGTATAAGTTGTGCCGTTCATCAGAGCCGGAACTAAAGCGCGGCCAATAAAAAAGCCGATAATCAGGCCAATGGGGATACCTACCGCAGACAGAAGCAGGGCCTGTTTGTTGATAATCTTTTTGATCTGCCGCCTCGTGGTTCCCAAGGTTTTAAGCTGCCCGTAGGACTGAATATCTTGAATAACAGAAATTTGAAAAATATTGTAGATAATCAAATAGCCTGTTGCCATAATCGCGAGTATTCCCACAATACCGGCAATAAACAGGGCGGAATTTTCACTGATAGGGCTGCTTTGATAAGCGGGACTGACACGGGCGACAATATAGTTTTCGTCTGTGGGCTGTCCTCCAAGCGTGTCACAGGTGTAGCCGGTTTCTGTAAGGAGCTGCTGCAATTTTTCTTCTACGGAGCCGCTGCCACGGAACATGATATACGCCGTCACAATGCCAGAATAATCATTGTCCACAGGATAGGTATAGGTGAGTAAGTCGGCATGGCTATCTATAAAGGCTTTCGATACGATAATACGCCCGATATTACTTAGGCTGTCTGTTTCCCAAAAGCCGCACAGCGTAAAATCAGTTGTGTACTCCTTGCCCTTGATTTCATAATCAAGGGTGACTGTCGCGCCGATTTCAGCCGGAACCCCCAATGCCTCTAATGTCTTTGTGTCGGCTATGATCTCATTTTCAGCTTCGGGGCGGTGTCCTGTTGTCGGCTCGTATCTGGCAAATTCCAATGCGGTATCATCCATATACCACATATCAGAACGCCATTTGGCAAGCCCCGGATTGTTAAGATGGTAAGAAACCGCCTTTGTATAGGCAATCCGGTCAATCAATTCGTTGCCCTTTACATCATCAAAAACTTCGTCACTAATGTAGTTGAGAACAGCTTGACCGTCCCCGCCCATCTTTCGGATATTTTGGTCTTGTACCGTATCAATTAAACCGGAACCCAGTGTGAAGATAGTTGTGAACAAGACGGTTGTAAGAATAATGGCAACAATAGCAATGATATTCCTGCTTTTGCTGGCCTTAAAGTACCGCCTGGACAATTTCTTAATAATGGGTCTGTTATTGTTGCCAAATAAAATATCGTTCATTTTCAACACCCCCTCATTCAGAAATTTTCCCATCCTCAATACGGATAATCCGATCTGCAAGCTGGGCGATCTCGTCGTTATGGGTAATCATTACAAGGGTCTGGTGGAATTTCTGGCTGCTTACTTTCAGCAGGCCAAGAACATCACTGCTCGTCCGGCTGTCGAGGTTGCCCGTCGGCTCGTCCGCCAAAACAATCGCCGGTTTCGATACCAGAGCGCGTGCAATCGCCACGCGCTGCTGCTGGCCGCCGGAGAGATTATTCGGCATATTGTTCAGCCTATCTTCCAGGCCCAACATCCGAACAACTTCCTGCATATAGTTTTTGTCCACCTGATCGCCGTCCAATTCCACCGGCAGAACAATGTTTTCATAGACATTGAGGACGGGAACAAGATTGTAGTTCTGAAAGATAAAGCCGATTTTCCGTCTGCGGAAAATGGTAAGCTGCTCGTCTTTCAGGGTGGACAGGTCTTTTCCATCCACAATGACCTTGCCGGAAGTAGGAACATCCAATCCGCCGATCATGTTCAGCAGCGTGGATTTGCCGCTGCCGGATGTGCCGACAATGGCGACAAATTCCCCGTGTTCCACCGAAAGGGAAACGCCGTCCAGCGCCTTTGTAATGTTGGGTTCTTCACCATAGTATTTTTTCAAATCTGTTGTCTGTAAAATAGGCATAAGTTCTACCACCTTTCTTTTTGATGGTTCCATTGTAAAACGCAATCCTCACAGAAATGTCACGGCGGTTCTTGAATTTCCCCTTAAAACGCCTTGAAATGTCACAATCCTGTGACATTTCAAGAGTGAGGCAGGAACACAGAGAAAGTGGAGCCGGTGCCGAGTTCCGAAGATACGCGGATAAAGCCGCCTTGCCGGGTGATAATTTCACGGGCCAGATACAGACCAATCCCAATACCGGGGGCGTCATGTACGCTGCTTTCACGATAGAAACGCTTGAAAATCGTTCCTTGATGTTGTTCAGGAATACCAATGCCGGTATCAGAAATATCAATCTTCACATACATTTCCCAACACACAACAGCCACATGGACTTTCCCGCCCTCTGGTGTGTACTTCACCGCATTATCCAGAATGTTGAACAGGGCTTCGGTTGTCCATTTTCGGTCATGGGCCGCAATTACCGTTTCCGGGCAATCCACTGTGACCGCGATTTTTTTCTGTTCAGCGTTCAGCAGAATACCGCCCAGCGCGGCGGCAAGGGTATCATAAATGGCCTGCGGCTGTGGCTGCAAAGAAATCACGCCGGTTTCCAGCCGGGAAGTTTTAATCATTGCCTGCATGAGAAAATCCAGCTTGTCAAGCTGGCTATCCATAGCAACAAGAAATTCTCTCTGCTTTTCCGGCGTCACCGTTTGTTCCAGCAGCGTTGCGTCCAGCATTTTCAGGTTTGCAATCGGCGTTTTGACTTGATGGGATATATCCGAAATCAATTCCTGCAAGTCGGCCCGTTCCTTTGCAATGCTGCTTTTGCTTTCCCGCAGCACTTCATAGAGCCGGGAAAGGCGGTGCTGGATTTTATAAAACAGGTTTTCTTCCTCGGTGTACTGCGGCGGAGCCTGATCTGCTGACATCATATCGTCAAGCAGCTTGCACAAGGCGTCGGAAAACAACGTCAATTTCCGACGCACAAAAATAAGAAAAGCCGCCATACACCCGGCAACGCAGATGATATAGAGCAATCCGCAATATAACGCCAGTACATTTTGTGTCAAAAAATATATGGACAACGACATAGTTACAGAAAGCAGAAAGAGTGCCGCGCACACGGCAACACATACTTTATTAACGGAGAGCTTTTCTGTTCTCATTTGCTACCGCCCCCAATCCACATATAACCCATGCCGTAAACCGTTTTGATATAGGCTTGATCTGGTTTTTCGATTTTTGTCCTTATCCGGCTGATGGTTGAAGTCAAAGCGTGTTCATCCACAAAGTTCCCGTCAATATCCCACAGCTTTTCCAATAGCACCTGCCGGGTCAAAACAATCTGCGGATTTTTTGTCAACACTTTCAAAAGCCGGTATTCCATCGGCGTAAAGGAAATGCTTTCCCCGCCCTGGGTGGCGGACATTTCCGAAAAATTGATAAACAGATTGCCGTCATTGTAGCAATCGCCGCCAGACTGTTTTCTAATTCGGGCCAATAGAGCAGATACTTTTTTCTGAAATACGCTCATGGGAAAGGGCTTTGTCACATAATCATCCGCCCCCAGCTCGTACCCTTTCAGCATATCGCTTTCCATATCGTTTGCCGTGAGGAAAATAACGGCTGTGTCCGGGTGCCGTTCTTTTATATCCCGGCAAAAATCAAATCCGTTTCCGTCCGGCAGATTGATGTCAAGGACAATCAAATCATATTCCTGTTTTTTGCACAGACGTTCCGCAGCACTTTTTGTCAAGGCAGTAGCGACCTCATAGCCTGCGGCAGACAAATTATAACAAAGGGTTGTATTCAAAATGCGGTCATCTTCAACCACTAAAATTTTCATGTGCGTTCACATCCTTTCCTTTATAGAGTATCAACCAAATGTCACAGAAACCTCACAACAAATAAGATCCCGAAAAATATTTTACCTCATATTAGAAATAGCAACAAGCGACTCAGTACGATGAAAGGAGCGGAGAAAGCCTCTGTATCATTCATCATTGTCCAACAAAGTGATTCCAAAAGAAGAAAAGGAGACCGCAGATTGGGAAGTCCCAACCTGCGGCCCCGTTACAACAAGAACTGGTTTGCTGTGCTTTTCCTTTGTTTACTGAGTACCCTCCACAGCGTTTTTGTCGTAATAATGGACATAGACATTGTAATCCCGAAAACGGGTGATCAGTCTGATCCAGATATACAAATGCTCTGTTTCAGAATAGAGGTTGAACTCTGTCGTTCCATTGGTAGGCTGCGCATATCTGCAGAACCGCTTCATGGTGTCCAAAGTCCGAAAAGCCGGCAGCTTAAACAGAGTGTTTTGGAATTTGTCGATTTCCGCTACCAGTTCCGGCGCCGGCTTTTGTCCACGCTCATTGTGCCAAGTCGTCCACCATTTGTATCCGTCATAATCCGAGCGAGAATAAACAACTTCACTGACGGGACGTTTGATGATCTGCATAGGCGGCGTGTAGGTGTGCTGGAACACCTCTTCAAAGGTGCAATTTGTGGTCAAGCAGCAGATGCGGCCTTTTTCCGGTTTGGGGAGCCAGCCTTGTTTGATGGCCTCCCATTCCTCAAGGGGGATGGGCTTGCGGGCAGCATCCCGAAGGGCTTCATCCATGCCGCAGGACTCGCAGATATATACATTTGCATAGCGACTAAGCGCGTTGATGGGAAGGTGGGCAGCGAGGACAGCGCCGCAACGCAGGCACTTGGGCGGTTCCGCTGCGTCATCGTCCACATAGAGCTTTTTATCCTTGCGCCAGGCCATTTCCAATAGTTCTTTTGGGTATAAAATGATCTTCATACTTAACATCCTCCTATTACAATATATTTACGGTTTAAGGCACGGCAGCCAGCCGTGTCTTTTCCGTATCGTTGCCTAAGCTGTTAGAATGAGAGTGTCTTG
>NZ_SLUM01000014.1 GCF_004345265.1 Allofournierella massiliensis | reverse complement strand
CAGTTGTCACGCCAGTGGCACAGCTGGGCAGCTATGTGCGGATCGGATAAACGCTGAAAGCATCTAAGCGTGAAGCCGGCCCAAAGATAAGATATCCCACTGAGTCAATCAGGTAAGACCCCTTGAAGACTACAAGGTTGATAGGCACAAAGTGTAAGCGCGGTGACGCGTTGAGCTAGCGTGTACTAATAGGTCGAGGGCTTGACCACAAGTCTTTATGGTACTTCTAATTTGCAAGCAGTTTATTATTCAGTTTTGAGGGTGCATCCCTCGGGTAAAGAGAATATGTAAGGCTGATATGCTGAGCATATATGGCCGGTGCCGATGACGCAGAGGTCCCACCTGTTCCCATTCCGAACACAGAAGTTAAGCTCTGTTGTGCCGAAGATACTTGGTTGGAGACGACCTGGGAAAATAGGTAGGCGCCGGCTTTTCTCTTCTCTTTATTCTTTTCATTCGCATCGGCCGGTGTCGATGACGCGGAGGTCCCACCTGTTCCCATTCCGAACACAGAAGTTAAGCTCCGTTGTGCCGAAAATACTTGGCTGGAGACGGCCTGGGAAGATAGGTAGACGCCGGCTCGCAAATGCGAATAAAGCCGAATGCCGATGGGCATTCCCGCTCTTGGAGTTCGGCTTTTTTATATAGATGGCCCGTTGGTCAAGCGGTCAAGACGGCGGCCTCTCACGCCGCAAACGGGAGTTCGATTCTCCCACGGGTCACCACGTCGGAATGGACTACATTCCATTCAAAAAGCCCAGCCATTTGGCTGGGCTTTTTTCATACCATTTCGTCATTCCTCCTTTTCCCCACAAAACTTTGCAAGGCAAACTTTTGCGGGGGCCCCGCTGCCGGGGGAAAACGAACGCCCCGGCAGAATGGACTACATTCCATTCAAAAAGCCCAGCCATTCGGCTGGGCTTTTCTCATACCATTTCGTCATTCCTCCTTTTCCCCACAAAACTTTGCAAGGCAAACTTTTGCGGGGGCCCCACTGCCGGGGGAAAACGAACGCCCCGGCAGGATGAACTGCATTTTATTCAAAGAGCTCAGCTATTTTGCTGGGCTTTTTTTGTTTATCCGGCCAAGCAGAGCAGAACGAATAAAACCCGGTCTCTGACCGGGCTTTTCTTTTGAAGATGAAGGGTTGTTCTCTACGAGTATGGAGGCTTCTTGTTGAAAAGAAAGGGAATGCATTTTCGATCTCACCGGCCGGATTTTCCACAAGGGAAGAACTTTTCTGTGGAAAAGAGTTGCAGGGAAAGATCGGCTTTAAAGCAGAAGTGGCAGATGCGCGGAATTTAAAAATATGTTATGATAAAGCAGTACACAACTGTGTGATAGGAGGAAGCAATATGTCGTTGTTGGAACAACTGAACAGCCTGCCCATGTTTGCGATTGTGGGTGTGGTTGTCCTGTTTATTCTGGGGCTCAGTGTAGTGTTTATGGTAAAAAGCTACCGTGCGGGGGTGGCTTTGGGAATGGATCGGGTCAGGATGCGCCGGGCCATTACTTCCAGCGTTACCTTTACGCTGCTGCCCAGTATTTCGATTCTTCTGGGTGTTATTGCGCTGAGTGGCAGCCTTGGCATTCCGCTGCCCTGGATGCGGCTCTCGGTGGTGGGTGCACTGCACTATGAGGGTAACGTTGCAGACATCGCTGCCCGCGCCGCAGGCATGAGCGGTGGTCTGGGGAGCCAGGAGTTGACAGCTCCGGTATTTGTGACCATCGGTCTTGTGATGACCGCAGGTATCCTCTCCGGCTGCCTGCTGTGCATCTTCTGCCTGAAACGGTATATGAAGCGGGTCAAAAAGGCTACTGCCAAAAAGGAAAAGGGCCAGAAGAGCTTTGGCGATTATATGTTCACCGCCATGTTTGTGGGCCTGGTAAGCGCTTATATTGGTTCCTATCTGGGCGAGGGCGTGCGCCTGAATAACTTCATGCCGCTGATTGTGGCGCTGGTGAGCGCCGCTGCCATGGCAGTGTTTGAGTATTTTGCACGGGTGAGAAAGGTGACCTGGCTGGACAACTTCTCCATGGCGGGCAGTATGCTGGTTGGAATGGCCGCAGCTGTGCTGTTGGGCGGCATTGTGTGAAGGAGGGAATGGGGCAATGAATGAAACCGAACGCAGCGCCTTTTATGAGCGCTATGAGAATGGTATCCATGTGATTGGTCGGGTCGGACTGAGTGTGGGGATCCTGCTGATGCTGGCGGCTCCTCTGGCCATGGGATGGGTTCTGGGAGCAGGCCCGGACTGGGCTGCCTTCGGCATGGGCTTTTTCCAGGTTGCCATCATCTACTGGACCAGTGGTGTGGTGGAATTTCTCGTCTATTCTCCGCTGCTGGGTTCCGGCGCCAGCTACCTGACCTTCATTACCGGCAACGTGCTGAACCTGAAGGTTCCCTGTGCGGTGAATGCCCGCGAAATCTGCGGCACCGAGGTGGGCACGCCGGAAAACGATGTGATCTCCACTTTGTCGGTGGCTGCAAGCAGTCTGATAACCACGCTGGTGCTGGCCATCGGTGTGCTGTGCCTGGTACCACTTACGCCGGTGCTGGAGGCGCCGGCTCTGCAGCCGGCCTTCAACAATGTAATTCCGGCGTTGTTTGGTGCACTGGCCTTCAAGTATTTCTATCGCAATATGAACATTGCCATTATTCCGCTGGTATTCATGTGCATTCTCTTTGTGGCGGCTCCGGGGCTGATTGGAAGTGTTTCCTTCCTGATTTTGCTGTCCGGCGCAATGGCCATTGGCATTGCATACTGGCTGTTTAAACATGGAAAATTAAACTGAATGGAAAAAGCCGAAGAGCATGCTTGACACATGCTCTTCGGCTTTTCCTGTATGAAACAGAATGGGGAGATGGTTTAGTAGTTCCGGCTGACAAACTCCACCTCCTCCTGCCCGGCCTGTGCGTTCAGCACCAGAGCCAGCAGGAAGAAATAGCCGGACAACAGATTTGCAAAATCCAGCAGCAAAGGCTCCACCGGATGTCCCTGATGAGCGTGGCGGTAGAGCAGACGCACCAGTTCCTTGCACTGTACCCGCAGGATATGAGCGGTACAGGCGGCCGGGCAACCCTGGGGCAGCACAAAGCGGGAGCAGCGCCCTTCGCTTTGCCCGCGCAGTCTCTCACAGGCGGCGGATAGCCAGTAAATTTCGTCGGGGCTGACGGTGAAGCGGGTACGCAGCGTAGGATTGGCATGGTACACCAGTTCGCATACCTGTAACAGTTCGGCCTTCAGGGCTTCATCCGTTACCTGTGCCCGCAGCAGGCCGGTCTGGCTGGCGATTCCGTCAGTCAGCAGCTCAAAGTCACAGCGCAGATCCTCCGGTTCATCGCTCAGAAAAGGGTAGGCCTCCCAGGGGCTGTGATACAGTTCCATTGCAGTTCACTCCCATCGCTGGAGCGCACGGCGCATATAGCCACGCACATCCAGGTCGTAAATCTGATCCAGCAGAGCGGGATTCAGATTGTCAGCGGCAGTCTGGCAGAGGGCCTGACCATCCTGCATGAGCAGCAACTGGTCGGCATAGTTCAGGGCCAGATTCACATCATGGAGTACACCCACCACACAGCGCTCGCCCTGGGAAACCCAGCGGCGTAGCTGTTCCATCAGTTCAATCTGATATTTCAGATCCAGATGATTGGTAGGTTCGTCCAGCAGAATGATTTTCGGATCCTGAGCAAACACCCGGGCCAGAAAAACCCGCTGCAGCTGACCGCCGGACAGGGCGGTGATGGGCTGATTCCGCAGCTCCCAGAGGCCGGTCTGCTCCAGGCAGGCGCGCACCATCTCGCCGTCACCGGCAGAAGCGCCGCCCAAAAAGCCGGAAGAGCGGTGCGCATACCGTCCCATTTCTACAGTCTGATATACTGTATAAGAAAAATACAGATTGGACATCTGACTGAGAAAAGCAACCGTCTGCGCCACCTGGCGGCGGGGCGCAGTGCGCAGATCCAGCCCTGCTGCACGGATGCTTCCGGTACTGGGCAGCAGACCGGCCACCGCACGCAGCAGAGTGGTCTTGCCGCAGCCATTTGCGCCAAGAATGCAGAGAATCTGGCCGCGATGGGCCGAAAAGGAAAGATCCCGTACCACAGGCTTGCCCCCATAGCCACAGGTGATGTGTTCGGCGTGCAGCATCAGCGGGCCTCCTTTCGGCTGGAGAAAAAGATATACAGAAAAAAGGGTGCGCCGATCAGGGCCGTAATGGATCCGATGGGAATCTCGGAGGGAGAAGCCAGAGTCCGGGCGGCCAGATCGCACAGGGACAAAAAGCCTCCGCCGAATATGGCACAGGCCGGGATCATCATCCGGTGAGAGGGCCCGAAGATCCGCCGCACAATGTGGGGAGCAACCAGATCCACAAAACCGATTACACCCACAAAGGCAACAGCGGTGCCGGTGAGCAGTGCCACCAGCAGAACCAGAATCCACTTGACCCGTTTGCGCTCCAGCCCCATGGCGGAGGCCTGTTCTTCCCCGAAGCTGAGCAGATCCAGCTCGGAAGCCAGCCGCCAGAAGGCCAGAATGCACACCACTGCCGCCAGCGCCACCGGGCCCAGCTGTTTCCAGGTTTTCATGGAAAGACTGCCCAGCTGCCACAGGGTGATGCGCTGGGTGTAGTCCGGGTTGGCGGTGGAGAGGGTGGTCATGATGGCGTTGAGAAAGAGCGACAGCACCATGCCGATGAGAATGATGGTGTTGTTGGAAAGATTCCGATCCAGTCGGGTGGAGATGGCCAGCGCGCCGCCCATGGTGGCCAGACCGCAGCACAGGCAGACCGCCGGCAGCAGGAAGGTGCCGGCAGCGCTGTCGGCCACGCCGGTGACGATGAGGACCGCCGCGCCCAGTCCTGCACCGGAGGAAACGCCGAGACCGTAGGAGGAAGCCAGCGGGTTTTGCAGAAGAGACTGCATCACCGCGCCGCTTACCGCCAGCGAAGCGCCCACACAGAAAGCCAGCAGCACCCGGGGCAGGCGGATGCTCCGCACAAGCCCCGGGATCACCGGATTCATCTGGTCCGGCAGTGCGGCGCCCCACAGTTTGTTGGCGAGAACCTGCAGAATTTCAACAGGGGAGATGGGCACGCTGCCCACACCGATGCCCAGAATCACCGCAGCCAGCGCGGCCAGGCACAACAGGCCGAACCGCCCCGGGCGGGAAAAACGGCTCATTCGCCGAATACCTCCGGATAAACGGCCTTGCTCATCTCTTCCAGAGCGCTCACGATGTTCTCGTTGGGCAGAGAGGAGGACTGCTTGTCAATCTGGTATACGTCGCCGTTCTTTACGGCGGTCACGGCTTCCCAGCCTTCACGGCTCTTGATCTCGCCCACGGGATCTTCGATGTAGTCCACATTGGTGAGAATCACGTCCGGGTTGCCGCTCACGACTACTTCACTGTCCACACTGGTCCAGCCCTCGGCCTTGTCGGCCATCATGTTATTGGCGCCGATCAGGCTGATCATCTCGTCCATGTAGGTGCCGGAGCCGGTGCTGTAGGCAGAGGGAGCAGCGGAAATCTCAAAGTAAACGGTCTTGCGCTGATCCTCGGGGATGGAGGCGCCCAGTGCGGCAATCCGGTCGATCTCGGCCTTCAGGTTCTGGTTGATTTCGTCAGCGCGCTCGGTTTTTCCCATGACCTGGCCCAGGAAGGTCACGTCCTCGTAAATGTCCTCAATGGAGGAGCTGGTGGGGATGCAGACCACGGTGGCGCCCAGCTCCTGCAAAGGCTGGAAGGGATCCTCGCCGCCGGAGGAGCTGATGGATGACACAAAGATCACATCCGGAACCAGGGTGGCCATCTGCTCGGCATCCGGGGTCATCATGTCAAAAACGGGCAGGCCCTGAGGGGCATTTTCCATCTTGGCACTGTTAGCGTCCAGAGCAATGATCTGATCGGTGCAGCCCAGGTCCATCAGGGTCTGGGTGATGGAGGGAGCCATGGAGATCACAGTCTCCACATTGTCCGGCAGGGTAATGGCAGCGCCGCTGCGATCCTCGGTGGGCTTGGCCACCGCAGCGGTTTCGCTGGAAGCGCCTGTCGAAGCGGAAGATGCGGCGGTGGAAGAAACCGACGCGGATGTGCTGGCAGCCGGTGCGGAGCAGGCAGCCATGCTGAAAGCCAGAGCCGCGGCGACAAGTGCGGAAAGAATACGTTTCATAAATGTTCCTCCTGAAATGGTTTATGGGGGATGTATTTCCATGCGGCCGGATTGCCGCAAAGAACAAAGAAGCGCCGCCCCGGCAAGGCGGAGCGGCGCAGCTGCGGCAAAACAGGCACGACAGAAAAGACCCCGTGAGGCGCACTGCCCCCAGGCCAGACTGCCGCCCTGCCGCGTGTTTGGTCCGTCCACGAAGCGGGGTTCCGCGCCAGAAAGAAGTTTACTGGTGCGGATGCGAACGGCAGGCAGGTCTTCCGGCTCGTGGGCGTTAAAGCGCGCGCCCGGCCGGCCTTCCCATTCCCATTGGAACAGTGGCAGATGGCCGGGGCGCTGGCCCACACGGCGGCGGTCCCGCACGGGATTGATTACCCGTTTCCCTTTTCATTCAGACAGGCTGAACACCTGCCGTTCGGTTTTATATAAGAAAGTTAGAAAAGCAAACAGATCAGGCCCGGCGGCTGGCAAACAAAAAGTCAGTCATCCAGATCCTCTTCGGTTTCCCGGGTGATGTACACCGGGCGGTGCTTGGTTTCCAGATAGGTTTTTGCCAGATACTGGCCCAGAACACCCATGCAGAACAGCTGCACGCCGCTGCACAGAAAGATGATACACACCATGCTGGGCCATCCGCTGGTGGGATCGCCGAACAGAAGGGTGCGCACGATGATCACAATGATCATGATAAAGGCCAGCAGGCAGAAGAACATGCCCATCAGGCTGGCAATGGCCAGCGGGGCGGTGGAAAAGCCGATGATGCCTTCCAGCGAATAAAGAAACAGCTTCCAGAAATTCCACTTGGTTTCGCCGGCCACCCGTTCCACGTTCACATACTCCAGCCATTTGGTCTTGAAGCCCACCCAGCCGAAGATGCCCTTGGAGAACCGGTTATATTCGGGCATGGAGAGAATGGCGTCCACCATCCTGCGGCGCATCAGCCGGTAGTCCCGTGCGCCGTCCACAATGTCCGCGTCGCTCATCTTGTTGATGAGTTTGTAGAACATCCGGGCGAAAAAGCTGCGGATGGGCGGCTCGCCCTTGCGGTTGGTGCGCCGGGTGGCGGCGCAGTCGTAATCCTCAAGCAGAAGGGCGTCCAGCATCTGGGGCAGCAGGGCCGGCGGATCCTGAAGATCCGCGTCCATCATGGCTACATAATCGCCCTTTGCGGCCTGCAGGCCGGCCAGAATGCCCGCCTCCTTGCCGAAGTTGCGGGAAAAGCTGATGTAGCGCACCCGCTTATCCTGCTTGTGAAGCTCACGGGCAATGACCAGGGTATTGTCTTTGGAGCCGTCGTCCACAAAAATGAACTCAAAATCCGCGTTGTGGCTTTCTTTCATTTCCCCGGCTACCCGGGTGATCTCCCTGTAAAACAGCGGCAGAGATTCCTGCTCGTTATAGCAGGGAACGATGATGGAGACAAGCATGCGACTACCGCCTTTCTCGGAAAAAACCCGTTTGCTGAGGCACGGGTGTTTTCTATTATAGCACACCGCGAACAAAAGAACAAACCCTGCAAAATGCGTGTGAAATAATATTCATAATGAATGAAAAATTTTAAATTTCTTGCATTTTTGACACCAGGAGCAGTTTTGACTGATTGTTCCGATGAAAGAGTATGGTATACTTCATGATATGAGGGCAGATATATCGAAAGAAAACCAAAAAATGATTGTTCTTGTGCAAGCTTTTTGGTATACTATGTTATACGATTGTGTGCCGGATTTGCAATAAAGGCCCGGCGAAAGGAGCGGCGCGGTGAAAAGCTGGATGAAGGTTATGCAGGATCTTGCCTGGCTGACTCAATTGGGAATTTCACTGGCAGCGCCTCCTTTTTTATGTGCCGGTGCGGCCTGGTGGCTCTGGACCCGTATGGACATGCCTGCCTGGATCATGCTGCCGGCACTGGTTCTGGGGTTTGGCGGTTCGGTTGCCAGTGCATGGGGTTTTTATCGCCTGATGCAGCGCAAGGCTGCCCATAAAAAAGCGCCGCCGGCGTTCAATCGGCATTCCTGAACGAAAAAGAGAGGATATTCCATGAAGATAGCACCTGCTGTAAAAAAAGAAACCGGGCACATTGCCCTGGGCACCGCGGTGGGCGTGGCGATTATGCTGGTGGTGTTTGCCGTGCTGGGGCGTTTTGATGCCGGGGTAGCGGTAAGCGGCATTCTGGGCGGCGCGCTGGCTGTGGCAAACTTTTTCCTGCTGGGGCTGACCGTGCAGAAGATCGCCAACGGTGAGCCGGAGGATCGCGCCCGCAAATGGATGCAGTTTTCCTACAACATGCGCATGCTGCTGATGGTTGTGTGGCTGATCGTGGCGCTGGCTGTGCCGTTTTTTAACTGGATCGCGGCGCTTGTGCCGCTGCTGATGCCACGCCTCACCATTGCGGTGATGCAGGCGACCGGAATGTATCACAAGGAATCGGGCGGAACCACGCCCGCAACTGAAGGAGGGAACGCAGAGGAATGAACGTTTCGATCAACGGCCCGCAGATCTACTGGGAATCCAGCTGGTCAGTTCCGCTGCTGGGCAAGCTGCAGATCACGGCAAGCCTGGTGGACGCCTGGATCATCCTGGTGCTGATCGGGGTTCTGTGCTGGTGGCTTGGCCGTGGGCTCACGGTGGAAAACATCAGCAAAAAGCAGGCGGTGGCCGAACTGCTGGTGACCACCTGCCAGAATTTCGTGAACGGCAACATGGGCGAAAAATACGCCTATTTTGCCCCCTTTATCGGGGCACTGTTCAGCTATTCCGCGCTGTGCAGCCTGTCCAGCCTGGTGGGGCTGTACCCCGCAACCAGTGATCTGTCCACCGAGCTGTCCTGGGCGCTTCTGGTGTTTGTGATGATCACCTACACCAAGATCCGCACCAATGGTGTGGGCGGCTATCTGAAGGGCTTCACCACACCCATCCCGGTGTTCACCCCCTTCAACATCATCAGCGAGCTGGCCACCCCCATCTCGATGGCCTTCCGTCACTTCGGCAACATCATGTCCGGCGGCGTCATCAGCACGCTGGTCTACGCGGCGCTGGCGGTGCTGAGCCAGGCGGTGTTCGGGCTGCTGCCCGGCGCGCTGGGCGAGATCCTCAGCCTGATTCCGCTGTTCCAGCTGGGCATCCCGGCTATCCTGTCGGTTTATTTTGACCTGTTCAGCAGCCTGATGCAGGCATTCATCTTCTGTATGCTGACCATGCTGTACATCGCGAATGCAGCCCAGACCGACGAATGATTCCATTGAATTCCATTGCGGCCTCAGGCTGCGATCGAAGCGCTCCGCCGCACGCAAGCAGCGGTCGGAGTAAAAAATAATCCCAGGTAGTTTATATTTTGAACATTTTTTAGGAGGACACTATTATGTTGGACAAAGCTATTGTATTGGCCGGTTGTGCTATCGGCGCAGGTCTTGCCCTGATCGCAGGTATCGGCCCCGGTATCGGCGAAGGTTACGCGGTTGGCCAGGCCTGCTCCGCCATCGGCCGCCAGCCCGAGTGCAAGGGCGATGTGACCAGCACCATGCTGCTGGGCTGTGCCATTGCCGAGACCACCGGTATTTACGGCTTCGTGACCGGCCTGCTGCTGATCTTCGTGGCGCCCGGCATGTTCACTGGTATGCTGGGCTGATTTGGCCCACAAGCCAGCCAGAAAGGGGAATGACCATTGCAACAGTTTAAAGACCTGGTGACGCTGACGCCCTGGCACATGATCTTCATGCTGGGCAACCTGCTGATCCTCACCCTGCTGGTCAAGCATTTCCTGTTCAAGCCCGTACAGAAGATTTTGAACGAGCGCCAGCGCAGGGCCGATGCCCTGATTGCCGACGCCAAGCAGGCCAAGGAACAGGCCGAGGCGATGCAGGCGGAGTATGAAAAGAGCCTGGCGGGTGCCAAGGAAGAGGCAGCCCGGCTGCTGAATCAGGCCAGCCAGACCGCCGCCCGCAACAGCGAGGAGACCCTGAACGCCGCCCGTGCGCAGGCAGCCGAGATCAAGCGCAAGGCGGGCGAGGAGATTGAGCAGCAGCGCAAGAAGGCGCTGAACGAGGTGAAGGACGAGATCGGCGGCATGGCCATGGCCATCGCCAGCAAGGTGGTGGAGCGGGAGATCCAGGAGAAGGATCATCAGCAGCTGATCGATGAATTCATCGAGAAGGTAGGAGACGCCTCATGACCAAGATCGGCAAGATATACGGCGGCGCGCTGTATGAGCTGGCTGCCGAGGAAGGGCTGGAGGCCCAGATGCTGGAGGAGCTGGAACAGGTGGAGCAGCTGTTTGCCGCCTGGCCGGACTACGAAAAGCTGCTGGCGCTGCCCAGCGTGCCCAAGGCCCAGCGCTGCCAGGCGCTGGACGAGGCGCTGCGCGGGCGCATTCAGCCGTATCTGTTGAATTTTTTGAAGATTTTGACCGAGCGGGGCCAGATCCGTGCCCTGCGTGACTGCCGCAAGGAATACCGGGCCCGCTACAACGCGGCCCATGGCATTCTGGAGGCGACGGCGGTGGCGGCGGTGCCGCTGAGCGAGGCCCAGAAAACGGCTCTGACCGAAAAGCTGAACAAACTCACCGGCAAAACGGTGCAGCTTGCAGTGAAGGTGGATCCGGCCTGCCTGGGCGGCGTTCGCCTGGAAATGGGCGGCGCCGAGTTCGACGGCACGGTGCAGGCCCGGCTGGACGCGCTGCGCCGCAGCCTGGCCGCCACGGTATAAGTAAGAAGGTGAAACGATGCAATTGAAACCGGAAGAGATTTCCAAGATCATAAAGGCCCAGATCAAGCACTATGAAAACTCCATTCAGCAAAGCGAGACCGGCACCGTGATCCTGGTGGGCGACGGCATCGCCCGGGCCACCGGCCTGGAGGAGTGCATGAGCGGCGAGCTGGTGCAGTTTTCCAACGGCGAGTACGGCATGGCCCAGAACCTGGAGGAGAACTCGGTGTCCATCGTTATGCTGGGCAGCGATGTGGGCATCAAGGAGGGCAGCGTGGTCAAGCGCACCGGCAAGGTGGTAAGCGTGCCGGTGGGCGAAGCCATGATCGGCCGCGTGGTGAACGCGCTGGGCCATCCCATCGACGGCAAGGGCCCCATCGACGCAAAGGAGTACCGGCCCATCGAGTCCCCTGCGCCGGGCATCATCCAGCGCAAGAGCGTATCGGTGCCCCTGCAGACCGGCATTAAGGCCATCGACTCCATGATTCCCATCGGCCGTGGCCAGCGCGAGCTGATCATCGGCGACCGGCAGACCGGTAAAACGGTGATTGCCACCGATACCATCATCAACCAGAAGGGCAAGGATGTGATCTGCATCTATGTGGCCATCGGCCAGAAGCAGAGCACCGTGGCCCAGCTGGTGAACACCCTCACCGAGAACGGCGCCATGGACTACACCATCGTGGTGTCCGCCACGGCCAGCGAGCTTTCGCCCCTGCAGTACATCGCGCCCTATTCCGGCTGCGCCATGGGCGAATACTTCATGGCGCAGGGCAAGGACGTGCTGGTGATCTACGACGATCTGTCCAAGCACGCGGTGGCTTACCGTGCGCTGAGCCTGCTGATCCGCCGCCCGCCCGGACGCGAGGCCTACCCCGGCGACGTGTTCTATCTGCACAGCCGTCTTTTGGAGCGTGCGGCCCGCCTTGCACCGGAATACGGCGGCGGCAGCCTGACCGCTCTGCCCATCATCGAGACCCAGGCGGGCGACGTTTCCGCCTACATCCCCACCAACGTGATCTCCATCACCGACGGCCAGATCTTCCTGGAGACCGAGCTGTTCCACTCCGGCGTCATGCCGGCGGTAAACCCGGGCATCTCGGTGAGCCGCGTGGGCGGCAACGCCCAGACCAAGGCCATGAAGAAGGTGGCCGGTTCCCTGAAGCTGCTGTACAGCCAGTACCGTGAGCTGCAGAGCTTCGCCCAGTTCGGCAGCGATCTGGATGCGGACACCAAGGCACGTCTGGCCCAGGGCGAACGCATCGTGGAGGTGCTCAAGCAGGATCGCAACAGCCCCATTTCCATGGAGCATCAGGTGTGCATCCTGTACGCTGTAACCCACGACCTGCTCAAGGACGTGGCCGTGGAGGATGTGAAGGAGTACGAGCATGGTCTGTACGCCTACATGGACGGCCATGCCCCAGACGTGCTGGAGACCATCCGTACCAGCGGCAAGCTGGAAAAGGATACCGAGACCGCTCTGGCAGCCGCTCTGGCGGAGTACACCACGGAGTTTTTAAAGACCAAGTAAGGAGGAGATCCCAATGGCAGGTGCGTCCATGAAGGACATCAAGCTGCGCATCAAGAGCGTGGAAAGCACCATGCAGATCACCAAGGCCATGGAGCTGGTGGCCTCCTCCAAGCTGCGCCGGGCAAAGGAACGGGTGGAGAAAAGCCGCCCCTACTTTGAGGTACTGCATGCGGCCCTGTCCGACATTGCAGCTTCCAACGCGGAGCTTTCCTCGCCCTACATCGCCCGGCGGCTGGTGAAAAAGACCTGCTATGTGGTGATCGCGGGCGACCGCGGCCTTGCAGGCGGCTACAACGCCAACATTCTGAAGGCGGTGGCAGCCGAGGCTGAGGGCAAGGAAATCTGCGTGCTGCCGGTGGGCAAAAAGGCGCTGGAGCATTACCAGCGCCGGGGCGTCGAGCGCATCACCGAACAGTATGCCGAGGCGGCGGATGTGACCGTGAGCGACTGCTTTTCCATGGCCCAGCTGCTGGCCAAAGGCTTTCTGGCCGGCGAGTACGACGAGATCCGCCTGGCCTACACCAACTTCGTGTCCATGCTGAGCCAGCAGCCGGCCACCCTGTGCCTGCTGCCGCTGGACGTATCCCGGCCGGAACCGGGCGCCGGGCCCCGCGGCCTGACCCTCTACGAGCCTTCCAGCGAAGAGGTGTACGACGCCATTGTGCCGGAATACCTGGCGGGGCTGATCTACGGTGCGCTGTGCGAATCCGTGGCCAGTGAGCTGGGTGCGCGGCGCAGCGCCATGGATGCGGCCACCAAGAACGCGGGTGAGATGATCGACTCGCTGAGCCTGCATTACAACCGGGCCCGGCAGGCGGCTATTACCCAGGAAATCACAGAGATCGTGGCGGGCGCCGAGGCCTGATGGCCTTTTCCCGCCAGTAAAGGAGATAGATCCATGCCGAATAACCACGAAGGCATCGTGGCCCAGGTCATCGGCCCGGTGCTGGATATCAAATTTGCAGACGGCGAGCTGCCGGATCTGCTCAACGCGATCGAGGTGGGCGAAGGCGATCACAAGCTGGTGGCCGAGGTGGCACAGCTGATCGGCGATAACGTGGCCCGCTGCATCGCCATGAGCAGCACCGACGGTCTGGTGCGCGGCACCAAAGCCGTGGACACCGGCGGCCCCATCACCGTGCCCGTGGGCGAGGAATGCCTGGGCCGTATCTTTAATCTGCTGGGTGAGCCGGTGGACGATCTGCCCGCGCCTCCGGCCAAGGAGCGCTGGCCCATCCATCGCGATCCGCCCAGCTACGAGGAACAGCAGAACACCACCGAGATTCTGGAAACCGGCATCAAGGTTGTGGACCTGATCTGCCCCTACGCCAAGGGCGGTAAGATCGGCCTGTTCGGCGGCGCCGGCGTGGGCAAGACCGTGCTCATCATGGAGCTGATCAACAACGTTGCCAAGCAGCACGGCGGCCTGTCGGTATTCACCGGCGTGGGCGAGCGTACCCGCGAAGGCAACGACCTGTACAACGAGATGAAGGAGAGCGGCGTTATCAACAAGACCGCCCTCGTCTACGGCCAGATGAACGAGCCCCCGGGAGCCCGTATGCGCGTGGGCCTGAGCGGCCTGACCATGGCCGAGTACTTCCGTGACCGGGAGCATCAGGACGTGCTGCTCTTCATCGACAACATCTTCCGCTTTACCCAGGCGGGCAGCGAGGTGTCGGCTCTGCTGGGCCGTATGCCCAGCGCCGTGGGCTACCAGCCCACCCTGGCCACCGAGATGGGCGCCCTGCAGGAGCGCATCACCTCCACCAAGAACGGCTCCATCACTTCGGTGCAGGCGGTTTATGTGCCGGCCGACGACCTGACCGACCCGGCCCCCGCCACCACCTTTGCCCATCTGGACGCCACCACCGTTCTGAGCCGTGCCATTTCCTCGCTGGGCATCTACCCGGCGGTGGATCCGCTGGATTCCACCAGCCGCATCCTTTCGCCGGATGTGGTGGGCATCGAGCACTACGAGGTGGCCCGCGGCGTGCAGCAGGTGCTGCAGCGCTACAAGGAATTGCAGGACATCATCGCCATCATGGGTATGGATGAGCTGAGCGAGGAGGATAAGGTGACCGTAAACCGGGCCCGTAAGATCCAGCGCTTCCTCAGCCAGCCCTTCACCGTTGCCGAGCAGTTCACCGGCATGGAGGGCAAGTATGTTCCGCTGAAGGAGACCATCCGGGGCTTCAAGGAGATCCTGGAGGGCAAACACGACGACCTGCCCGAGTCCGCTTTTCTGTTCGCGGGCACCATCGACGAGGTGGTCGCCAAGGCAAAGCAGGGTGAATGAGTATGAACACCTTCCATCTGCAGATCGTCACGCCGGACGGCCAGGTCTACGACGGCCCGGCCGCCCGGGTGATCTGCCGCACCATCGCCGGGGATGTTTGCATCCTGCCCCGTCACTGTGATTACATCACGGCGCTGGGCATGGGTGAAGCCCGGGTGACCCTGGAGGGCGGCACCGTTCGCCGGGGCGCCTGCATCGGCGGTATGCTCACCGTGCGCGCCGGTCAGGTGCGGCTGGTGGCCACCACCTTCGAGTGGGCGGAGGACATCGACAAGGCCCGGGCCGAGGCCTCCCGCCAGCGGGCGGAGACCGTTCTGGGCCAGCAGGGCGCCGATGCCCGAGAACTGGAACTGGCACAGGCCCGCCTGAAGCGGGCGCTGGTGCGCACCCATGTGGCGAATCTGGTATAACAAAACCGGCATTTGCGGCAGGCCCTGCCTTTTGGCGGGGCCTGCATTTTTATGTCCGAAAAGGGGGCGAGGGGTGCCCCCAAAGGGAGGAATGAGAAATGAAACAGGCGGGAAAACGGCGTGTCTTACTGGCCGTGGCGGCGCTTTTGCTGGTGCTGGTGGTGGCCGGAGTGCTCGGATATCAGAACCGCCCGACAAAGATTCTGGTGGCGACGGACATCCATTATCTTTCGCCTTCTCTGAACGACCACGGCGTCTGCTTTGAAAAGACCATTCTGAACGGCGACGGCAAGGCGCTGGCCTACATCGACGAGCTGACCGACGCCTTTGTGGAGCAGGTCATCCGGGAGAAGCCTGCGGCGCTGATCCTTTCGGGGGATCTGACCCTGAACGGGGAAAAGCAGAGCCATCTGGATCTGGCGCAAAAGCTGCGGAGCATCACCGATTGCGGCATTCCGGTATTGGTGCTGCCGGGCAACCATGACCTGAACAACGGGTATGCGGTGCGCTTCACCGGCAAGACCTACGAACCGGTGGAAAACCTGAAGCCTGCCCAGTTCGATGAGGTGTACGCGGAATTTGGCTACAATGGAGCCAGTTCCCGGGATGAGACATCCCGGAGCTATGTGTTCCCGTTGAGCGATGAACTGCGAGTGCTGATGGTGGATGTGAATACGATTGGCAACGAGGGCGTGCTGAAACCTGAGACGCTGGACTGGGTAAAGAACCAGCTGGAGGAAGCCCGGCAGGCAGGGGCCCGTGTGCTGGCCGTGAGCCATCAGAATCTGCTGGCCCACAGCGAATCGATCAGCGCGGGCTTTGTGATGGGCGGCGCCGAGGAGCTGCTGGCTCTGTATGAGGAGTATGATGTGATCTGCAACCTGAGCGGCCACATCCACATGCAGCACACCGCCAAAAGCGAGAGCGGCTTTTTCGAGGCTGCCACCGGCTCGCTGGCGGTATCGCCCAATCAATACGCCCGGCTGACGCTGCGGCCCCACCGGATGGACTATCAGACGGTGCCGGTGGATGTTTCCGGCTGGGCCGAAAAGCAGGAGAGCACCGACGAAAACCTGCTGGACTTTTCCACCTATTCGGCAGACTTTTTCTGCCAGGTGAATCGGAGCAAGGTGATCGGCTGGCTGCAAAAGGAGGAGAACGCCGAGGAAATGGCGGATTTTTTTGCCCAGATAAATCTGGATTACTTCCAGGGCAGACCGGATCTTTATGACCGGGAGGACCCGATGTTTGATGTGTGGCAGCAGTCCGGCGCTTTTTACAAAGATTATGTGGAGAGCATGCGCCGGGAACCGGCAGTGAACCACAACCGGGCCACCATAGAATACTGAAAAGAGGAAAGCCCCGGCCATTTGCCGGGGCTTTCCTGCGCAAATGACGTTTCCCCTTGACAGAAAAAGCGGAACAGATTATTATTTAACTATATTTTAAAACTGTTTTAAAAAGTGGAGAGGGGGATTGCCCCGTGTTTACCCGGGCAGTAAAAAGCGCAAACGAACGGCAGGTGCTCCAGGTGCTGCGACAGGGCTGTGTGGTGACCAGGCAGGAGCTGGCGGAACGCTGCGGCCTCAGTTTTCCCACGGCAGGCAAGCTGGTGGATGAGCTGATGGAGCGGGGCATGGTGCTGGAGGCCGGGCTGGAAACGGGAGCCGGCGGCCGGCGGCCCATGCGGTACCGGTTCAACGAGGCCAGCGCCTATGCTCTCACCCTCTTTTTTGAGGACGGAGCTGTCTGCTGGGCGGTGGCGGATGCGCTGGGGCATCCGGTGTGCTCCGGCAGCTGCGGCCCGGAGGAGGGCGGCTATGTCCCCACCATTCTGGCGGTGGTGGAGCGGCAGCGCCGGGCCTATCCGGCGCTGGCAGCTTTGGCGGTGGGCGTTCCCGGTGGCGTGGCCGAGGGAAAGGTGCTGTACATCGACCGATACGACGAGCTGGCCGGGCGGGATCTGTGCGCCGAGCTGGAGCAGGCCTGCGGCCTTCCCGTGCGGGTGGAAAACAACATGCGGGCGGCGGTCTACGGCATGGCGGCCCGCAGAGGATGGCTGCAGCGGGAGAGCGCGGTCTGCCTGCATCTTTCGGACAACGGCCCCGGCTGCGGCGTGCTGGTGCACGGCAGGCCGCTGAGCGGCTTTGCCGGTCTGGTGGGTGAGGTGGGCTATCTGCCCGGCAGCGGGCGGGAAAACATGCAGCAGATGGCGCTGCGGGGACTGACCGGGGTGGACCCGGTGGACTATCTGGCCCGGCTGGTGGTGAGCGCCAGCGTGTTCCTGAACCCGGAGGAGCTGGTGGTCTACGAGACTTCTTATTTGCAAAATGCCGACGCGCTGGAACAGGCCTGCAGGCAGTACCTGCCCGCGCAGGCGGCGCCCCGGATTCATATTTCCCGGGAATACCGGCAGGATTATCTGACCGGTCTGACCCGGTTGGCCATGGATCTTCTGTATCCCGGCGGGGAGTGGGAGGGAAAGGAGCGAAACCATGCGGAGTTATAAAACCACGGTATACGCCTGCTACCTGGGCAGCATAACCCAGGCGGCGCTGATCAACCTGACGCCGGTGCTGTTCGCGGTGCTGCTCCGGGAATATGGCCTGAGCTACGGGGCATTGGGGTTTCTGGTGCTCACCAATTTTGTCACCCAGGTGGGGGCGGATGTGGCCTTCAGCAAGGCGGTGGACCGGCACGGGTTTCGTCCCTTTGTGCTGGCGGCCGGGGCTCTGAGCCTTGTGGGGCTGGGGGTGTTTGCCGCCGCTCCGCTGCTGTTCCCGGCGTACCCGCTGGCAGGCTTTTTTGTGGGCACAGTGATTTTTTCCGGCGCGGGCGGGCTGCTGGAGCTGCTGCTCAGTCCCATTGTGGATGCGCTGCCCGGTGAGGAAAAGACACGGGCCATGGCGCTGCTGCATTCCATGTATTGCTGGGGGCAGGCGGGCGTGGTGCTTGTCACCACGGCAGCATTGGCACTGGGTGCACCCTGGCAGGCCATCGTGCTGGGGTGGATGCTGCTGCCCGCTGCGGATCTGGCGCTGTTCTGGCGTGCGCCGCTGAACCACAAATCGCCGGAGGAAACGCTGCCCATCCGGGGGCTTGCCCGGCAGCGGGTGTTCTGGCTGGCGCTGGGAGCCATTATCTGCGGCGCGGCGGCAGAGGTCACCATGGCCCAGTATGCCTCCTCGTTTTTGGATCTGGGGCTGGGCATTCCCAAGCTGTTCGGCGATGTGGCGGGCATGTGCGGCTTTGCCCTGCTCATGGGAATCGGGCGCACTCTGCTGGGCCTTTGGGGCGACCGGTGGGATCTGCCCCGGGTGCTGGGTGCCAGCGCCCTGCTGGCAGCCGGGTGCTATCTGACGGCGGCCGCTCTGCCCGCAGTGGCGGTGGTGGCCTGCGCTGCCACCGGCCTGTTCGTGGCGGGCCTGTGGCCGGGCACGCTGGTGGTGGCTTCCTGCAAAATGCCGCTGGCCGGGGCGTCCATGTTTGCACTGCTCAGCGCCGGTGGGGATCTGGGCGCTTCGCTGGGCGGCTGGCTCACCGGCCTTGGAGCGGATGGTCTGCTGGCGCTGGGCGCTTCCCAGCAGACCGCATCGCGGGTGGCGCTGGGCGCGGCGGCCCTGTTCCCGCTGGCGGCGTGGCTGTTTTACCGCCGGCTGCGCACCGCAACCGAATAATAGTTTCCCAACACCCCCGGCAGCGGGCTTTTGCTCTGCTGCCGGGGGTGTTGACTTGTTTGAGAAAAAGAGTATAATGGCAAATAGTTATAAAAACAAACAATTCGCTTAACAAACAAAAAGAAAGGGGCGAGAGGCTGTGAACAACCACATGGAGCTTGTGAACGGCCTGCGGGTGATCACCCGCTTTTACGATACCCAGCGCCGGGCGGTCTGCCGCCGGCTGGGTATCTCCCAGATGGAATTTGACATTTTGGTCTTTCTGCACAACAATCCGGGGCGGGACACCGCGCGGGATATTGTGGCCCTGCGCGGGCTGCCCAAGAGCAATGTGTCCCAGGCGGTGGAGGTGCTGATGGGCAAGGGAATGCTGGCGCGCCGACAGGATGCCGAGGACCGGCGGCGGGTGCATCTGAGCCTGACCGAAGAAGCGGACCGGCTGATGCCCGAGCTGCTGGCGGCCCAGCAGACCTTCTGGGAGCAGGCCTTCCGGGATTTTTCCGCGGAAGATGCCGCCTGCTTTGCCGCCCTGTACGGGCGGATTGTAAACAATCTGGCAGGGAAGGGAGAAAACCGCAATGAATGACAACAAAAGCCAGCTGGGCACCCAGCCGGTGGGCCGGCTGCTGGTAAAGATGGCCGCCCCGGCGGTGGTGGCGCAGCTGATCAACATGCTGTACAATCTGGTGGATCGCATCTACATCGGCCACATTCCCGGCGAGGGAGCCTATGCTCTCACCGGCATGGGCGTGTGCATGCCGGTGATCATGATCGTTTCCGCCTTCGCCATGCTGGCGGGAGCGGGCGGCGCGCCCCGGGCGTCCATCGCCATGGGCCGGGGCGACAACGAGGCTGCCGAGCAGGTGCTGGGCAACTGCTTCTGCCTGTTGCTGATCGTGTCCGCGGCACTCACCGGGGTGCTGCTGGTGTTTAACCGGCCGATTCTGATGGCCTTCGGTGCCACCGAGAATACCATCGGCTATGCCACCGCCTACATGGACATCTACGCGCTGGGCACTGTGTTCGTGCAGCTGACACTGGGCATGAACTCCTTCATCATCGCCCAGGGCTTTTCCAAAACGGGTATGCTGTCGGTGCTGATCGGCGCGGTGTGCAACATCGTGCTGGACCCCATTTTCATCTTCGGTTTTTCCATGGGTGTGCGGGGCGCTGCGCTGGCCACCGTGCTGAGCCAGGCGGTCTCCTGCGTATGGGTGGTGAGCTTTTTGATGGGCAAACGTACCATCTGGAAGATCCGCCCCCGGAACATGATTCTGCGCCCGGCGGTGATTCTGCCCTGTGTGGCGCTGGGCCTGGCCACCTTTATCATGCAGGCCAGCGAGAGCGTGATCTCGGTTTGCTTCAATACCTCGCTGCGGGCTTACGGCGGCGATCTGGCGGTGGGCGCCATGACCATTCTCACCAGCCTGATGCAGTTTGCACTGCTGCCGCTGCAGGGCCTTGGTCAGGGCGCACAGCCCATTGTGAGTTTCAACTACGGCGCGGGCAATGCGGACCGGGTGAAGAAAACCTATTTTCTGCTGCTGCGCTCCAGCCTGACCTATTCTGTGCTGCTGTGGGCCGCGCTGATGCTGTTCCCCCATACGTTTGCCGGAATCTTCACCTCGGATCAGCAGCTCATCGCCTTTGCGGCGCCGGCCATCCGCTGCTACTGCGCGGTGCTGCTGGTGTTCGGCGCGCAGATTGCCTGCCAGATGACCTTCACCTCTCTGGGTTACGCCAAGGCCTCCATTGCGGTGGCGGTGACCCGCAAGTTCGTTCTGCTGATTCCATTGATTTATCTGATGCCTGTGCTCTTCCCGGCGGACAAGACCATGGCGGTCTATATGGCCGAGCCGGTGGCGGACGTGCTGGCCGTAACCTTCACGGTGATTCTGTTCAGCATCCAGTTCCGCAAGGCACTGCGGCAGATTAACGAACCGAAAAAACAGGCATAACAGTGTTCGGGCGGCCCCGCAAAGGGGCCGCCCGATTTTTTGCCGGGAAGAATTCGTCGATCGGGTTGACAAGCAGGGCGAACTGTGATAAAATCAGACGATTTAAAATGACCCGACGGCAAGGAGGCGGATCCATGAACAAGATGATTTGCAAGCAGTCTGTTTTTGTTCTGGCTTCGGTATTCTTCTTGCTGGTGCAAGGGGTCTTTGTTTGACTTTTCCTTTTTTGGGAAGAGTCATTTTTTTTAGTCTTTTTTCGCTGAGAGGAGGCGCTCTGATGCTGATCAAAAATGCAAAATTATCCGATGGCACCCAGGTGGACGTGCTGATTCGGGACGGGAAGATCGCGGGCCTGATGCAGAATATGCCCGCCCATGGCGAAGAGGTGATCGATGCCGCGGGCCGCACCCTGATGCCTGGTTTTATCGACCTGCATTGCCACTGGCGCACCCCGGGATTTGAATATAAAGAGGATATCGCCACCGGCAGCGCGGCCGCGGCTGCGGGCGGTTACACCTTTGTGAACCTGATGCCCAACACCAGGCCCGTGTGCTCCAGCGCCGCTCAGGCCCATGCCGTGATGGACGAGGCCGAGCGCCTTGGCATCTGCGGGGCAAACCAGACGGTGTCCATCACCGAAAACTTCGATGGCCAGACCCTGGATCACCTGAAGAGCCTGCCTGAGGATCTGCGCTTCATCACCGAGGACGGCAAGGGCGTGCAGAACAATGAGGTGATGGCCAAGGCCTTCGCCATCTGCGCCCAGCGGGATCTGGTGCTCATGAGCCACGCCGAGGATATGCAGATCTCCAAATGGGATTACCGTCTGGCCGAGAACATCGAGACCGTGCGCAACCTGCACCTGAGCGAGTACTACGGTACCCGGCTGCATATGTGCCATGTGAGCACCAGGGAAGCCGTGGCCGCCATCGGCGACGCCAAGCGTCGGGGCGTGCCGGTCACCTGCGAGGTGACCCCCCATCACTTGTGGTTCGCAGATACCGATTACCGGGTGAATCCTCCCATCCGCCAGCCCGAGGATGTGCAGGCGCTGGTGGAGGCCATCCGCACCGGCGTGGTGGACGCCATCGCCACCGACCACGCCCCCCATTCCGACGAGGACAAGGCGAACGGCGCGGCGGGCATGATCGGGCTGGAGACCGCCTTCGGCGTGTGCTACACCAAGCTGTGCCGGGAGCAGGGACTGGATCTCTACTATCTGGAGGCGCTGATGAGCCGCTTCCCGGCGGCGATTCTGGGCCTTGCAGGCAAGGGCGCCGTTCAGGTGGGCATGGACGCCGACCTGACGCTGGTGGAGCTGGATACCCCATATGTGGTGGATGCCTCCGTCATGCACTCCAGGAGTCACAACACCCCCTTCGATGGCGCAACACTCTATGGCCGGGTGGATCTGACCATCCGGGGCGGGCGTGTAACTTACCAGCGCTGAGTCTGGCGAAAAACGCCCCTGTCCTTTATAATAGAGGAAGAGAATCCTCGCACTTGAAACGAGAAATAAAAAAACCGGCACTGCCGGGCTGAGATGAAAAGGAGAGGTTCACAATGACCAACATGGACAAACTGTACGAAGCTGTTGCCGCCCGCGGCCCGGTGTGCGTGGGACTGGACACCGATATTTCCTATCTGCCGGAGGGCTTCGCCAAGGCCGAGCTCACCGCCGGTGAGAACATCGTGCGGTTCAATCAGGCCATTGTGGATGCCACCAAGGCTGTGGCGGGTTGCTTCAAGGTGCAGATCGCTTACTACGAGAGCCTGGGTCTGGACGGCCTGAACGCCTACAAAAAGACCCTGGACTATGTGAAGGCCACCGGCGTGCCGGTGATCGCCGACATCAAGCGCGGCGACATTGCCAAGACCGCCGAGATGTACGCCAAGGCTCATTTCGCGGGTGACTTCGAGGCCGACTTCATCACTCTGGCCCCCTACATGGGTCTGGATTCCATCAAGCCCTACATGCCGTTTGTGGAAGAGAAAGGCAAGGGCGTGTTCGTGCTGGTGCGCACCTCCAACCCCGGCGCCAAGGACTTCGAGTACGAGAAGCTGGCCGACGGCCGCCATGTGTACGACATGGTGGGCGACAAGCTGAATGAGATGGGCAAGAGCTGCATGGGCGAGCACGGCTACTCCAGCCTGGGTCTGGTCATCGGCGGCACCCACATCGAGGAGGCGGCCGAGATCCGCGCCCGCTACAAGGACAGCTTCTTCCTGATCCCCGGCTACGGCGCCCAGGGCGGCACCGCCGAGGACATTGCCCAGTATCTGAGCGCCGGCAACGGCGGCGTGGTGAACTCCAGCCGCGGCATCCTGCTGGCCTACAAGAAGCAGCCCGGTGTGGAATTCGCCCAGGCTGCCTACAACGAGTGCGTGAACATGAAGGAGGCCATCAAGAATGCCTGCGATCGCCTGTGATGTAAAGGTTCTGGATCACCAGCGCCTGACCGATACCATCCGCCTGATGACCGTGAGCTGGCCTCAGCGGGACAAGGCTCCCAAGGCCGGTCAGTTCTTCATGCTGCGCTGCTGGCCCGCGGATGTGGCCCCGGTGCTCAGCCGCCCCATCAGCGTGCATTCCTACGACCCCGAGCTGGCCGTGGTGGAATTTCTGTATGAGGTGCGGGGCAAGGGCACCGAAAAGCTGGCTGCCCTCGTTCCCGGCGATACCCTGAGCCTGGTTGGCCCCTCCGGTAACGGCTTCAACGTGGCCGAGGCTGTGGGCAAGCGGGTCGCTCTGGTGGGCGGCGGCATCGGCACCGCCCCCCTGTATCAGCTGGCGAAGGAGCTGTGCGAAGCGGGCACCAAGGCCGACTACTTCTGCGGCTTCCGGGATGAGCCCTACGGCATGGACCGCTTCACCAAGGTGTGCGGCAAGGTTCAGCTGGCCACCGACAGCGGCCGCTTCGGTTTCCACGGCTTTGTGACTCAGCTGCTCAAGCCCGAAGAGTACGATCTGGTGCTCTGCTGCGGCCCCGAACCCATGATGCGGGCAGTGGCAAAGCTCTGCGACGCTGCGGGCACCCGCTGCATCGTGAGCCTGGAGCGCAAGATGGCCTGCGGCATCGGCGCCTGCCTGGGCTGCACCTGCCACACCGAGACCGGCGGCAAGTGCGTGTGCAAGGAAGGCCCTGTATTTGACTCCAAGGAGGTGTTCGGCGCATGAGCGTATCCCTGAAGGTAAACCTGCTGGGCAAGGAAATGGCCGGCCCGGTGGTGGGTGCGTCCGGCACCTTCGGCTTCGGCGAGGAATACGCCGGTATGGTGGATTTGAAAAAGCTGGGCGGCATCAGCGGCAAGGGCATCACCCTGATCCCCAAGGCGGGCAACCAGGGCGAGCGCCTGCTGGAGACCCCCAGCGGCCTGATCAACTCCATCGGCCTGCAGAACCCCGGTGTGCAGCACTTCATCGACCATGAGCTGCCGGTGATGGAAACTCTGGGCACCACCATCTGGGCCAACCTGGGCGGCGGCTGCATCGAGGACTACGAGAAGGGCGCCGAGCTCTTGAACCCCACCAGCGTGGATTTTGTGGAGCTGAACATCAGCTGCCCCAACGTGAAGCAGGGCGGCATCGCCTACGGCATCAAGGCCGACAGCGCCAAAGAGGTGGTCAGCCGTGTGCGTGCGGTCTGCAAAAAGCCCCTGATCGTGAAACTGAGCCCCCAGGCCGAGGACATCTGCCAGATGGCCGCTGCCTGCGTGGAGGCCGGCGCGGACGCGCTGAGCCTGGTGAACACCTTCCAGGCCTGCGCCATTGATCTGGAAAAGCGCCGCCCGGTATTCAACAATATCTTTGCGGGCCTGTCCGGCCCGGCCATCAAGCCCATCGCCCTGCGCATGGTCTATCAGGTCTGCGGCGCGGTGAACGTGCCGGTGATCGGCCTGGGCGGCATCCTGACCGGCGCCGACGCGCTGGAGTTCATCATGGCGGGCGCCACCGCCGTGCAGGTGGGCACCGCGAACTTCATGAATCCCCGCGCCTGCGAGACCATCACCGACGAGATCGCCGCATGGATGGAAGCACATGGAGTAGAGACTCTGGACGAGATCCGCGGCTGCGCCCGGGTATAAAATTGGCGGCTTTTGCGTTCATCGCACCCTTGCGTATCCAGATACGCGGCGGGCGCTGCTTCGCGCAAAATCCATCCAATTTCTGACCGGCGGCTTTTGGGCGGCTTTTGCGTTCATCGCACCCTTGCGTATCCAGATACGCGGCGGGCGCTGCTTCGCGCAAAATCCATCCAATTTCTGACCGGCGGCTTTTGCGTTCATCGCACCCTTGCGTATCCAGATACGCGGCGGGCGCTGCTTCGCGCAAAATCCATCCAATTTCTGACCGGCGGCTTTTGCGTTCATCGCCCCCTTGTGTATCCAGATACACGGCGGGCGCTGCTTCGCGCAAAATCCATCCAATTTCTGACCGGCGGCTTTTGCGTTCATCGCCCCCTTGTGTATCCAGATACACGGCGGGCGCTGCTTCGCGCAAAATCCATCCAATTTCTGACCGGCGGCTTTTGCGTTATCACCCCTTGCGTATCCGGATACGCGGCGGGGAGTTTGCGTAAAATAAAGTCGATTTATAACTGATGGTATAAAGACTACCAAAGACAGATCCGTTATCAATTGTTTTCAGATAGAGTAGAGGAGAGGTTATCATGAACAACACCATCGAGATTTTGAAAGAGTGCGAGGCCTTTCTGGAAGGCCACTTCCTGCTGAGCAGCGGCCGCCATTCCAGCGCCTACTGCCAGATGGCTTTCCTGCAGCAGTACCCCGACCAGTGCGCCAAGGTGATGGCGAATGTGGCCGAGAAGCTGAAGAATCTGGACGTGGATGTGATCGTCGGCCCCGCCATGGGCGGCATCGTGTACGCCTACGAGCTGGGCCGCCAGCTGGGCAAGCGCGCCATCTTCACCGAGCGTGTGGACAATGTGATGACCCTGAAGCGCTTCGCCATCAAGCCCGGCGAGAAGTGCATCATCGCTGAGGACGTGGTAACCACCGGTATCTCCAGCCTGGAGACCAAGCGTGTGATCGAAGAGGCCGGCGGCGAGTGCCTGGGCATCGTCTGCGTGGTGGACCGCACCAAGGCCGACGCTCCCTCTCCCATTCCCATCCTGGCCAGCGCTGCCAAGCTGGACCTGCCCAACTACCTGCCCGAGGAGTGCCCCATCTGCAAGGAGGGCAAACTGCCTCTGGTGCACCTGGGCAGCCGCAAGATGAAGGAGCAGGCAAAGCAGACCCTGTGATCATTTTTCTGAGCCCGACCGGGCATTTTTCGCCCGGCCGGGCCGGCCTTTGCCCGGCAACAGAGCAAAGGCCGCAGTTTTGAAACAACGCTGAAAGCGAGGGATTAGAGCCTTGAAAACTTTTTTGGTTTTGGCCAACGGAACCGTGCTGGAAGGCCAGCAGTTCGGCGCCACCGGCACCCGCGTGGGTGAAGTGGTGTTCAACACTGGTATGGTGGGCTACGAAGAGACCCTGACCGACCCCAGCTATTACGGTCAGATCATCACCCAGAGCTATCCTCTGGTGGGCAACTACGGCATCAACGGCGAGGACGCCGAGTCCGACCGCATCTGGGCCTTTGGATACATCGTGCGGGAGCTGTGCGACGCGCCCAGCAATTTCCGCTGCAAAAAAACTCTGGATCAGTACCTGAAGGAGCAGAACATCATCGGCCTGGCGGGCATCGACACCCGCAGCCTGGTGCGCCTGCTGCGGGAGAGCGGCGTTATGAACGGCGCGCTCACCACCGAGTACGCCACCGCTGAGGAAGCTCTGGCGGACGAGGCCCTGATGAAGGCCATCCGGGAGTACAACGTGACCGAGGCCGTGGCCAACGTGACCCGCACCGAGACCACCGTGCTCAACGAGGGTGGCAAGTATCATGTGGCCCTGTTCGACTTCGGCTGCAAGAACAACATCCAGCGCAGCCTGGTCAAGCGGGACTGCAAGGTGAGCGTTGTGCCCGCCACCACCACCGCCAGCCAGCTGAAGGAGATGGGTCTGGACGGCATCATGCTCTCCAACGGCCCCGGCGACCCGGCGGAAAACGTGGAGATCATCGAGAACCTGAAAGAGATTGCCAAAATGGGCCTGCCCATCTTCGGCATCTGCCTGGGCCACCAGCTGATGGCGCTGGCGCAGGGCGCCAAGACCGAAAAGCTGAAGTACGGTCACCGCGGCGTGAACCAGCCGGTCACCGACCTGGCCCACGGCCGCACCTACATCACCAGCCAGAACCACGGCTACGCCGTGGTGGGCGACAGCCTGGACAAAGTTCTGGGCGAGGTGAGCCATGTGAACGCCAATGACGGCACCGTGGAAGGCATCCGCTACAACAACATGGATTGCTTCACCGTGCAGTTCCACCCGGAAGCCTGCGGCGGCCCCAAGGATACCGACTACCTGTTTGATGAATTTGTGGACATGATGAAGGGAGGCTGCTGAGCCATGCCAAAGGATACGAGCATTAAAAAAGTTCTGGTGATCGGCTCCGGCCCCATCATCATCGGCCAGGCGGCCGAGTTCGACTACTCCGGCACCCAGGCCTGCCGCGCGCTGAAGGCGGAAGGCATTGAGGTGGTGCTGGTGAACTCCAACCCCGCCACCATCATGACCGACCCCAACATCGCTGACCGGGTGTATGTGGAGCCCATGACCCCCGAGGTCATCAAGCGCATCATCCAGAAGGAAAAGCCGGACTCCATTCTGCCCAACCTGGGCGGCCAGACCGGCCTGAACATGGCCATGACTCTGGCCCGGGAAGGCTTCCTGGAGGCCGAGGGCGTGCGCCTGCTGGGCTGCAAGCCCGAGACCATCGACCGGGCCGAGGACCGGCAGCTGTTCAAGGACACCATGGAGAAGCTGGGCGAGCCCTGCATCCCCAGCAAGGTGGTGGAAAACCTGGACGACGCTCTGGCCTTCGCCAAAGAGATCGACTACCCCGTGATCGTGCGCCCCGCCTTCACCATGGGCGGCACCGGCGGCGGTATCTGTGAGGACGAGGCCCAGCTGCGCGAGATCGGTACCAACGGTCTGCGTCTGTCTCCCATCCATCAGGTGCTGATCGAAAAGTGCATCGCCGGCTGGAAAGAGATCGAGTACGAAGTGATGCGCGACGGCAAGGGCAACGTGATCACCGTATGTAACATGGAGAACTTCGACCCGGTGGGCGTGCACACCGGCGACTCCATCGTTGTGGCCCCCAGCCAGACCCTGTCTGATAAGGAATACCAGATGCTGCGCTCCTCCGCGCTGCGCATCATCACCGAGCTGGGCATCGAGGGCGGCTGCAACTGCCAGTTCGCCCTGAAGCCGGACAGCTTTGAGTATGCGGTCATCGAGGTAAACCCCCGCGTGAGCCGCTCCTCCGCGCTGGCCTCCAAGGCTACCGGTTACCCCATCGCCAAGGTGGCCACCAAGATCGCCATCGGCTACAGCCTGGACGAGATTACCAACGACATCACCGGCCAGACCTGCGCCTGCTTCGAGCCTGCGCTGGACTACTGCGTGGTCAAGTTCCCCAAGTGGCCCTTCGACAAGTTCGTTTACGCCAAGAAGGATCTGGGTACCCAGATGATGGCCACCGGTGAGGTAATGGCCATCGGCCAGAGCTTCGAGGAAGCCCTGATGAAGGCGGTTCGCTCCATCGAGCTGGGTCTGGACACCATGGATCTGCCCCATCTGGCCGAGTGCACCGACGAGGAGATTCATCAGAAGCTGCATGTGTGCGATTCCGACCGCAGCTTTGTGGTGTTCGAGGCCATCAAGCGCGGCTTCAGCTTTGAAGAAATTTACGCCGCCACCAAGATCGACTACTGGTTCCTGTCCAAGCTCGCCAAGCTGGCCGACACTGAGAAGCGTCTGGCTGCCGGTGAGATGAGCATGGAGCTGTACAAGCTGGCCAAGCGCCAGGGCTTCACCGACAAGGCCATCAAGCGCATCAGCGGCTGCACCGAGCTGCCCGCCCGCCTGCGCGCCGGCTTCAAGATGGTAGATACCTGCGCCGCCGAGTTCGCCGCCCGCACGCCTTACTTCTACTCCAGCTTTGACGAGGAGAACGAGGCCGCCCAGTTTATCGCCGACCATCCCACCGACAAAAAGAAGGTGCTGGTATTCGGTTCCGGCCCCATCCGCATCGGTCAGGGCATCGAGTTCGACTACTGCAGCGTGCACTGCGTGTGGACCCTGAAAAAATACGGCTACGAGGCTGTGATCGCCAACAACAACCCCGAGACGGTTTCCACCGACTTCGACACCGGCGACCGGCTGTACTTTGACCCGCTGGATCCCGAGAGTGTGGAGAACATTCTGGAGACCGAGAAGCCCTGGGCCTGCGTGGTACAGTTCGGCGGCCAGACCGCCATCAAGCTCACCAAGCACCTGACCGAGCTGGGCGTGAAGCTGCTGGGTACCCCGGCGGACGCCATCGACGAGGCCGAGGACCGTGAGCGCTTCGACGAGCTGCTGGAGCGCTGCGGCATTCCCCGCCCGAAGGGACACACCGTGTTCACCACCGAACAGGCGCTGGCCGCCGGCAGCGAGCTGGGCTACCCGGTTCTGCTGCGTCCCAGCTATGTGCTGGGCGGCCAGAACATGATCATCGCCTACGGCCCCGACGATGTGACCGAGTACATGGCCATCATCGCCGAGCACACCGATATGGAGAACCCGGTTCTGGTGGACAAGTACCTGATGGGTACCGAATGTGAAGTGGATGCCATCTGTGACGGCGAGGATTACCTGATTCCCGGTATGATGGAGCATGTGGAGCGTGCCGGCATCCATTCCGGCGACTCCATCAGCGTCTACCCGCCCCGCACCCTGTCTGCCCGTATCAAGCAGATGCTGGTGGAATACACCGGCCGTCTGGCCCGCGAGCTGAAGGTTGTGGGTCTGGTGAACATCCAGTATGTGGTGTACAACAATCAGGTTTACGTCATCGAGGTGAACCCCCGTTCCAGCCGTACCGTGCCCTACATCAGCAAGGTGACCGGAGTTCCCATGGTGGAACTGGCCGTGCGCTGCATGCTGGGTGAGAAGCTGAAGGATATGGGCTGGGGCACCGGCATCCGTCCCGATGCACCCTATGTGGCCGTTAAGGTTCCCGTGTTCAGCTTTGAGAAGCTGCACGGCGTGGACACCCAGCTGGGCCCCGAGATGAAGAGCACCGGCGAGGTGCTGGGCATCGCCCGCAACTTCAGCGACGCGCTGCTGAAGGGTCTGGTGGGCGCCGGCTACAAGTTCCAGAAGCCCCGCAGCGGCAGCTGCTGCCTGATCACCGTGAAGAACGCGGACAAGCTGGAGATTCTGGACACCGCCTGGCAGCTGAAGGACATGGGCTACAAGCTCTATGCCACCAGCGGCACCGCCAAGACCCTGAACAGCAACATGATTGCCTGCAACACCGTGCGCCGCATCAGCGACGAGCATCCCAACATTCTGGACCTGCTGGAAAGCGGTCTGGTGGACTATGTGATCTCCACCTCCGACCATGGCCGTGACCCGGATCTGGACAGCGTGAAGATGCGCCGCAAGGCTGTGGAGCTGAGCGTGCCCTGCCTGACCGCCATCGACACCGCCAAGGTGCTGGTGGAGACCCTGCGCAGCGGCGCCACACTGGACGATGTGGAGCTGATCGACATCTCCACCCTGTAAGGGAAAAATTCCGCTTTTTCAAACGCCGCCGGCAAAGCCGGTGTGGCACAAGAAAACGACGGTTCTGCCGTAGGATTTTGGCGCACAAAATGTTCAAAGGGGCGGGCAAGCCATCAAGGCTTGCGCCGCCCCTTTTCGCACTTTCTGCATCCAAAATCCTGGGGCAGAACTGCACAGCACCGGAAAAGAGCTGATTTTGATGGGAGTGCAAGGAAAAGACCCGCAGGCACCCTTGGTGGTTGTCAAGGGGCTTTGACGCTGCAATCCCGCAAAAACAGCCCTTTTCCGGCGTTGTTTTCTTATGTCACGCCGGCTAAATGCCGGCGGCGTTTTCTTTATGCATTTTGCTGACAGAATCTGTTCGAACCGGTATAATAAAAGAAAACGAAAACCGGCTGCCCCAGCGGGGCATGTGCCGGAAGAGGAGGCGGGGTCCATGAAGCGAAACGCACCACATTCCGATGCCTGGAACGCGCAGGCACCGGAACGAGAGCCCTGGCAGGAGCCGGATCACTTTTCCGGCGAAACCCCGGAGCGGGCAGGCGGGGGATCGGCAAGGCTGGTTCCCTTGGTCATCTGCGCCATCCTGCTGGCGGTTTTGCTGGTGGAGGGTGTTTTTATCTGGGGCAAAAGCGCCCAGATGCAGCGCAATAACGCGGTTTATGTGCCCAGTGCAGAGCAAAACGTTTACCCGGCGGACGAGAGCTTTTCCTTCGGCCCGCTGCAGCGCGCCATGAAGGTGAGCGGTCAGGGCGAGGACATGGGCCGAATCACCGGTGCGGCACAGGATGAGAAAATCGTCCGGGTAGCGTTGCGCATGGGCGCTGTGAACGATGCCGTGTGGGACTGCAGCGGAGCCTTTTATCTGCAGTGCGGCGGAACCTATTATCCCAATCTGGGGGGCTATCGGCTGAAGCAGGAGCATCCGGAATGGGCCATGCGGGCACTGGACGGCTATGAGCTGTGCGAGAGCGGCATGGAGGAAGGCTGGGTATATTTTCTGGTGCCGGAATCCGTGAGCGAGGGCACCTTCTGGATGCACTGGCTGGAAAAGGACGAGGACTACAACAACGAAAGCGTGCAGGCGGCAGGCGTGCCTGTGAGCTTTGCGCAGGAGGTGGCCGGCAATGATTGAGGATACCAGAAAGGGAATGGGTCTCTGGGTGCTGGCCGGACTTCTGGTGCTGGCGGTGCTGGGGGTAGGTATATGGGGTGCGGTGCATCTGAGTGCGTTGAACATGGCCCCCGGCTGGTATGCGTCCATGGAGGGTGTGGAAATCGAGCCGGTGCAGCCTGAGGGAGCAGAGGAGGGCTACAACTACTATCGCCTGCGCTTCGTGCTCACCAACAACAGCAATCAGGACATCTTTATTGCCGGGTGGAATCTGGGGGTAGCTCCGGCAAAAGGCGACCGTTATGCGGTGGATGTGTGGGAGCCCTGGGATGAAAATGTAACGATGGAAACCGAGCCCTGTGTGCCGGTGGGCTGCATCGGAGATGTGGAGCTGATTCTGGAGGTGGACCCGGAGGAAATGGAGGGCAAAACCGTTCAGATCACACTGGATCCCTACGGCGAAATGCCACTGAAACTGGGCGAAGTGGAGCTGCCCTGAATTGTGCGCGAAATCTTTTAGAAACGTTCATATATTCTTCATATCGGGAATGTATCCTAGAATAGTAGAATTGAACCGATACCACTTGAAAAAGGCGGAGTGAATATGAAAACGACAGGACCCAAAAATCCCAAAAAGGCACTGATTTATTACTATGTGGCCGCGGTGGTGATCCTGCTTTTGCTCAATGCGCTGGTGTTCCCCAACATCATGCGCGGATCGGTGACCGAGGTGAGCTACAATCGCTTCGTCACCGATCTGGAAGAGGGTAAGGTGAGCGTGGTGCAGGAGGATGCGTCCAATGGCACCATCACCTATCAGGCACTGGATGAAAACGGCAAGGAGCGGATCTATCAAACCGCGTGGGTCAATGACCCGGACCGCGTGGAACGGCTGCTGGAGGCTAAAAATCCCGAAGGCGGCGAGGTGGAGTACGGCGGCGTGATCCCCACCAAGACCTCGCCCATCATGAACCTGTTGTTCAGCGTGGTGCTGCCGGTGCTGTTCATGGTGCTGCTGGGCCAGCTGCTCATGCGCTTTATGATGAAGCGGATGGGCGGCCCCAACGCCATGAGCTTCGGCAAATCCAATGCGAAAGTGTATGTGGAGGCCCAGACCGGCAAGACCTTTGCCGATGTGGCCGGGCAGGACGAAGCCAAGGAAGCCCTGGCCGAGATCGTGGACTTTTTGCATAACCCCAGCAAGTACAACAGCATCGGCGCCACCCTGCCCAAGGGTGCGCTGCTGGTGGGCCCTCCGGGTACCGGTAAAACCCTGCTGGCCAAGGCGGTCGCCGGTGAGGCGGGCGTGCCCTTCTTCAGCATCGCCGGTTCCGAATTTGTGGAGATGTTCGTGGGCATGGGCGCGGCCCGAGTGCGTGACCTGTTCAAGCAGGCCGCGGAGAAGGCCCCCTGCATCGTGTTCATCGACGAGATCGATACCATTGGCAAGAGCCGTGACAATGCGGCCGGAATCAGCGGCGGCAACGACGAACGGGAGCAGACCCTGAACCAGCTGCTCACCGAGATGGACGGTTTTGACGGCAGCAAGGGTGTGATCATTCTGGCGGCCACCAACCGCCCGGAAACCCTGGACAAGGCCCTGCTGCGTCCCGGCCGGTTCGACCGGCGCATCCCGGTGGAGCTGCCGGATCTGGAAGGCCGTGCCGCCATTCTGAAGGTGCACGCCAAAAAGGTCATGGTGGACGAGAACGTGGACTTCATGGCCATTGCCCGGGCCACCAGCGGCGCTTCCGGCGCCGAGCTGGCCAACATGGTGAACGAGGCCGCGCTGCGGGCGGTGAAGCAGAACCGCCGCATCGTGAATCAGGGCGACCTGATGGAGGCCGTGGAAACGGTAATCGCCGGTTATCAGCGCAAGAACAAGGTGCTGAACCCCAGGGAAAAGCGAATTGTGGCCTACCACGAGATCGGCCATGCGCTGGTGGCTGCCAAGCAGACCAACAGCGCCCCGGTGGCCAAGATCACCATTGTACCCCGCACCTCCGGCGCACTGGGCTACACCCTGCAGGTGCCGGAGGAGGAGACCAACCTGCTCAGCCGGGAGGAGGCCTTCAACAAGATTGCCACCTTTACCGGCGGCCGTGCCGCCGAGGAGCTGATCTTCGGCAGCTACACCAGCGGTGCTTCCAACGACATTGAGCAGGCCACCCGTCTGGCCCGGAACATGGTGACCCGTCTGGGCATGAGCAAGGAGTTCGACATGATGGCGCTGGCCACCGTGAACAGCCAGTATCTGGGTGGCGATGCTTCGCTGGCCTGCAGCGAGGGCACTGCGGAGAAGATTGACCAGGAGGTGCTGGAGCTGATCAAATCTGCCCACGCCAAGGCCATGGAAATCCTGAAGGACAACGTGGACAAGCTGCACGAGCTGGCCACCTTCCTGATGGAGCGGGAGACCATCACCGGCGAGGAATTCATGGAGATCCTGAACCGCCAGCCTGAACCCACAGCCCCGGCACAACAGCAGCTGCCCGGCTGAGAATACAAATAAGCATCCCCGGCACGGCGTTTTGTGGAAAAACGCCGTGCCTTTTTGTGTGAGGCAGAACAAAAGGGTTGACAAGCCGGGCACATCTCTCTACAATTGATTTGCAAGCAAACAAAAACAGGGGGAATGGATCGTGCAGCAAAATCCTCAGAATCAGGACGTGAGCCTTCAGATCAAAAAGCTGGATAACCAGATTCTGCGGCGCATCCATTCGCTGTATGACCGGCGGCAGATGAAGGAGTGTACCTTGCAGAACATGTGGATCACCGATTTTCTGTTCCATCAGGAGCAGATGGGTGAGCCGGTGTTCCAGCGGGATGTGGAGGAGGAGTTTGCCATCAACCGGGCCACTGCCTCCAAAATGCTGGCGCTGATGGAGGAGAAGGGCCTGATCCGGCGGGTGAGTGACGCACAGGATGGCCGGCGCAAGGCGCTGCAGCTGGAGCCTGCGGGCCGTCAGCTGCAGCAGCGGTATTCCGCCATCCGGCAGGAGCTGGAACGACAACTGGTGAACGGCTTCTCCCCGGAGGAGCTGGAGCAGCTGCGCCGTTTTCTGGCCCGCATGCAGGCCAACCTGTAAGCGGGCGGCCCTGAAAGGGGCAGTTGTCCGCCAATTGTTTGCTACCAAACAAAAGAGGGAAGAGGGAAAGAAATGAAAAGTGATCAGGAACTGTTTCTGCGCACGCCGGTACGAAAAGCGGTGATGCGCATGGCCATCCCCACGGTGATTTCGTCGCTGGTGCTGGTGATTTACAATATGGCCGATACCTTTTTTGTGGGCCAGACCCACGATGCCTGCCAGGTGGCGGCGGTTTCGCTGACCAACGCGGTGTTTGTGATGTACATGGCGGTGGCCAATCTGATCGGCATTGGCGGCAGTGCGACCATCTCGATTTTGCTGGGGCAGAAGGAGGAAAAGCGGGTCAGGGCGGCTTCGGCCTTCTGCTTTTACAGTTCGCTGGCTGTGGGGCTACTGGCTACGGCAGCCATCCTGCTGGGCATGGAACCGCTTTTGCGCATTCTGGGAAGCACGCCGGACACCTGGGAATTTTCCCGGGATTACCTGTTTTATATTGCGGTGGGCGCACCCTTTATTCTGCTGGCCAATTCCTTCGGCCATGTGGTGCGGGGCGAGGGTGCGGCCAACGCCTCCATGCTGGGCGGCATGATCGGTACGGTGGTGAACATTGTGCTGGACCCCCATCTTCATTCTGACGCTGGACATGGGCACTGCCGGTGCAGCCATTGCCACGGTGCTGGGCAATGTGTTCGGTTGCGTATATTATATCTGGTATCTGACCCGTAAAAGTGCAATGCTCTCCATGAATCCCCGGTATCTGGCCGGCTGTGGCCGGATCGCCCGGCGGGTGGTGAGCATCGGAATTCCGGCGGGAATCAATTCAGCCCTGATGAGCATTTCCACCGTGTTGCTGAACAACGCGCTGGTGCCCTATGGCGACACAGCGGTGGCAGCCATGGGCATTGTAACCAAGGTATACATGTTCATCGTATTTGTTCACATGGGGATCACCAACGGCATTCAACCGTTGCTGGGCTACTGCCACGGGGCCGGGGCAGCAAAGCGATTCCGGGACATTCTGTGGTTCAGCGGAGCACTCACGCTGGTGTGCGGCACACTGCTCAGCGGAATTTACATCGGATTTGCCCCTCAGGTGATCCGGGTGTTCATCGACGACGCCTAGGTGATCGAATACGGCGCCGATATGCTGGTTGCCACTTCGCTGGCCGGGCCGATTCTGGGACTGCTGTTTCTGACCATCAACAGCCTGCAGGCCATGGATCGGCCGATTCCGGCCACGCTGCTTTCGTTGTTCCGTCAGGGGCTGTTTTTCATTCCGCTGCTGTTTGTGCTGGGGCAGGTGTTTGGTCTGAAGGGCATTAATTTCACCCAGACCACCGCGGATTATCTGTCCATTGCCATTGCGCTGTTTCTGCTGGTGTGGGCGCTGCGGAGGCAGCATCCCGCGACCGATTCGGAACAGGGCTGAGGGCGAGCTATTCCGTTTCAAGCCCGGGCATGCTATAATAACCATGTATGCACAAAAAAGAAAACCCCCGCGGCCGGATGTGCGCAGCAGCGCACGGGACCGGGCGGGGCTATACGAAACGGAGAAAATAAAATATGTTATACAGCGAGCTGAAATGCAGCCCCGAAATTTTGCAGGCGGTGGAGCGGATGGGCTTCACCGAGATGACCGAGGTGCAGGAGAAGGCAATCCCGGTGATGATGGCCGGCAAGGACGTCATTGCAAAAGCCCCCACCGGTACCGGCAAAACCTGCGCCTTCGGCATTCCCATCATCGAGCGCATCAATCCCGAGAGCAACAAGCCCCAGGCGGTGATTCTGGCCCCCACCCGTGAGCTAGCCCAGCAGATTGCCGAGGAGCTCACCGAGCTGGCCCATTTCCTGCCCAAGGTACGCATCGTCTGCGTGTACGGCGGCGCCAACATCCAGCGTCAGGCCGAGAAGCTGAAGAAGGGCTGCCAGATCGTGGTGGCCACCCCCGGCCGCCTGATGGACCACATGCACCACAAGAACATCGACGTGAGCGGTGTGACCAGCATCGTGCTGGACGAGGCGGACGAGATGCTGAACATGGGCTTCTACAAGGACGTGCGCCGGATCATTGATTCCATGAAGGCACGCAAGAGCCTGTGCATGTTCAGCGCCACCATCAGCCGCGAGGTGATGGACATTGGCTGGCTCTACCAGCGGGATGCGGAGGAGATCAGCGTGCAGCCGGTGCTGGAAAGCCAGCCCAAGATCCACCAGTATAAGTTGCTCACCAACGGCCGCAACAAGCTGGCGGATCTGGCCCAGATCATCATCTCCGGCGAGTACAAGCGGGTGATGGTATTCTGCAACACAAAGTTCACCACCGCCATCCTGACCAACCAGCTGGCCCGGCTGAACTTTGTGGTGGACTGCCTGCACGGCGACCTTTCCCAGAGCGACCGGAACAAGATCATGGCCAGCTTCCGGGAGGGCAACATCGCGGTGCTGGTGGCCACCGACGTGGCCGCCCGCGGCATCGACGTGGACGACGTGGACGCGGTGGTCAACTACGATGTGCCCGGCGCCAATGAGCACTACACCCACCGCATCGGACGCACCGGCCGCGCCAAGCGGGAGGGCGTGTCCTACCTGCTGTACACCGCCGAGGAGCAGAAACGGGTGGACGAGCTGCTGCGGCTGACCCGCAACGAAGCCATTCCGGTGCACTGGAACGAGGACCACACCGCCCTGATCGAGGAAAAGGTGGAAAAGGTGGACAAGTTCCAGATCCGCAGCTACTTTTAAACAGTCCCGGGCGAAGTTTGTGGAAAACCTGCCTGCTTTTTAGAATCTGATAACAACAAAAGCGCATCCCTGACGGGATGCGCTTTTGTTTGTGGGGCAGAAATTACAGGCCCAGCTGCAGCAGCATTTTCTGCAGGCTCTCGCAGCAGGCGGCCAGCTGATCCTGCTCCTCGGGCAGCAGGGTCACTTCCAGCACCCGCTCACGGCCGTTCGCACCGATCACACAGGGCACGCTCATGGCTACCTGCTCCAGATCGTATTCGCCCTGCAGCACGCAGCTTACTGGCAGTACGCAGCGCTCGTTCAGCACAATGGCACGAACCAGACGGGCCACGCTCTGGGCAATGCCGCTGGAGGTGAAGCCCTTCAGCTTCAGCACCCGCAGGCCGGAGGCCTTGGTGTCCGCCAGAATTTTTTCCTTGTCCAGCGCGGCGCTCAGGCCGAAGGCCCGGGGCAGCTCATCCACCGGGATGCCGGCCACGTTTACCATGCTCCAGGGGATGAAGGCGCTTTCGCCATGCTCACCCAGCAGATAGCCGTGCACGTTCTTGGAGTCCACGTCGCACTGGGCGGCGATGAGCTGACGCATGCGGGCAGTGTCCAGCAGGGTGCCGGTGCCGAAGATCTTGTCGGCCGGGTAGTTGTATTTGGTCTGGGCGAAGTAGGTGACCAGATCCACCGGGTTGGTGACCACGATCAGGATGGCGCTGCGGGTGTAGCGGGTGATCTCGGCCATCACCGCGTCCATCACGGCAATGTTCTTCTCCGCCAGCACCCGGCGGTCGTTGTCGCCGGCCTGAATGCTGGGGCCGGCGGTCATCACGATGATGGAGGCATCCGCGCAGTCAGCGTAGCTGCCCACCCGGATGGTGGTGTTGGTGGAGTAGGCAAAGGATGTGGTGTGCAGAGCGTCCAGCACCTCGCCCAGAGCCTTGTCCTCGTTGGCATCGATCACCACGATCTCGCTGACCACACTCTGGGCCAGAATGGCGTTCAGCGTAGCGCTGCCCACCATGCCGGCGCCGATCAGCACCAGCTTGCCTTCTTTCATACGCATAAGGGGATTCCTCCTAACAATCTCATTGGGATGTGCCGTGGCGGCACAGAAAAAAGCCAGAGCACGCATCGGAAGGTTCCGGGCGACACTCTGGCTTTTATTATGAAACAGAAGGGGGGCTTTGTCAATCTGCATAAAACAGGAAAAAGATTTTTGGCAGACTGGCCAAAGTCCTGACCGGGGCAGAAATCCCCGGTTAACAGGATGGAAATTCAGAATCTTCGGAATCAGCCGTTTCGTCGGGCGCATTCAGGAAGGCGTTCATCCATTCCCCGGCTTCCTGCTGCCGGTCGCGCTCCACATACAGATCATACCCCAGCAGGGAGGTGCCCAGATAAGTGCTGGAGGCCTTGCCCAGTGTGCCGGATTCCTGAATATGACAGGGTATGCCGTTGTCCTCCAGAATTTCCGCCAGCATTCCGGCCAGCGCATAGTCCGGCAGGTTGGCCAGATGAACCGGATCCTGCAGGGTGTGATGGCCGGGCCGGTTCTTGAGGGAAAAGTTCCATTCCGCGCGGGGCATCGGCTCCAGAGGGCCTCCGCACCGGGGGCAGACCAGAGAGCCGTCCGGTGCGCTGCACCGACAGTGAGAACACCAGAGCATACAGACACTTCCTTTCCAAGAGAAGACACTTTTTCCTTATTATAGCATACGGCCGCGCACTGTGTCCAGAAAAGAAACGGCCCGCTCCCCTTGAGGAAACGGGCCGTTTGGCGTTTTATGTTTTTGCAGATTACATGCTCTCGGGTACGGTGACCTTGAACATGGTCAGCACGTTGGCAATCACCTGCTTGACCGCCAGGCACAGGGCCAGACGGGCCTGACGGGCAGCGGGCTCCGCGTCCTTGATGCGGCAGGCGTTGTAGAACTTGTGGAAGGAGCCGGCCAGATCGATCACATAGCGGGTGATACGGGCGGGCTCGTAGTTCTTGGCGCTGGTCACGATCTCGGCGGGGAAGGCGCTCACGGCGCGGATCAGCTCCAGCTCGGCAGGCTCGGTGAACTGGTAACCGGCCCAGGCGGTGTGGCCTTCGTAGGAGATGCCCTCGCTGGCCAGCTTCTTCACGATGGAGCAGATGCGGGCGTGGGCATACTGCACATAGTATACCGGGTTGTCGCTGTCCTCCTTCACGGCCAGATCCAGGTCAAAGTCCATCTGGCTGCCGGCCTCACGCAGGTTGAAGAAGAAGCGGGCGGAATCGATGGGCACCTCGTCCAGCAGGTCGGTCAGGGTGATGGCCTTGCCGGTCCGCTTGCTCATGCGCACCTGCTGGCCGTCCTTCACCAGCTTGACCAGCTGCATCAGGATCACGTCCAGATCCTCGCCGTTCAGGCCCACAGCGTCCATGGCGCCCTTCATGCGGGCCACATGGCCGTGGTGGTCGGCGCCCCAGATGTCGATGGCCTTGTCGAAGCCGCGCACGGCCAGCTTGTTGTAGTGGTAGGCAATGTCCGCCGCGAAGTAGGTGGGAATGCCGTTGGCGCGCACCAGCACCTCGTCCTTGGCCTCGTCCTCATCCTTGCGCTTGTTGGCTGCGCCGTACTTCTCGCTGAACTGGGCGCTCTTGTACATGATGGCGCCGTCCTCGGCCCTGTAGCAGGCGCCGGTGGCCAGCAGCTTGTCGATCACGGCCTGCACCGCGCCGGAGTCGTGCAGGGTGCTCTCGCGGAACCACACATCGTAGGTGATGCGGTACTTTGCCAGATCCCGCTCCAGACCGGCGATGTTCTTGGGCAGGCCGTAGTTGATCAGGGCCTGCTTGCGCGTCTCCTCGTCGGCGTCCACATACTTGTCGCCCTCGATGGCGGCGAATTCGCTGGCCAGAACCTTGATGTCCTCGCCCTGATAGCCGTCCTCGGGGAAGGGCACGGCCTCCTCGCCCTTGAAGTGCTGCAGATAGCGGGCGGACAGGCTCTTGCCGAACTTCTGGATCTGGTTGCCCGCGTCGTTCACATAGAACTCACGGGTCACGTCGTAGCCGGCCCAGTCCATCACAGCGGCCAGGCAGTCGCCCAGAGCGCCGCCGCGGGCGTTGCCCAGGTGCATGGGGCCGGTGGGGTTGGCGGAAACGAATTCCACGTTGATCTTCTTGCCCTCACCGAAATCGGTGCGGCCGTACTGCTCGTTCAGGGTTGCACCATAAACCACGCTGGAAAACCAGCCCGGAGCCAGGAACAGGTTGATGAAGCCGGGGCCGGCCACCTCAACTTTGGAGAAGATGCTGTTTTCCAGGCTGGGCAGATGGGCCAGAATGGCATCGGCAATCTGGCGGGGAGCCTTTTTGAACACCCGGGCGCCGGCCATGGCCAGGTTGCTGGCCACGTCGCCGTTCTTCACGTCGCCGGGGATCTCCACGATGAAGTCGGGCAGATCGGTCTGGGGCAGCTCACCGGCGGCCATGGCAGCCTGAGCGGCCTGGGTCAGCAGGGCGCGGGCCTCGTCCAGCGCAGCCTTGCGGGGGTTGTAATTCTTGTAGGTTTCCTTCATCTCGGCGATCATGGATTCGTATTCCGTATTGGTCATAGTGATCGGTATTCCTTTCCTTTTAAACTTTGCAGGCGCGTGCCGCGCCGGGAACATCAAAGGGGAGTGCGCTCGGCTTTTTTCACGGTGATGGTTACCAGATTGCGGCTGAGGACCACATCCTGATCAGCATCCAGCGTGTAGCTGAACTTCACCTGGCCGCCCTCGTCGGAGAGCTGACTTTCAATCTCGTCAGCGGCCACGCCCAGCGTCATGGAGCCGTAGCCGGTTTCGTAGTGGCACAGATGGCGGGTGCCTTTTTCAATGATCAGCTGGCTGGCGGCGGGGCCGAAGCGCAGCATGGCAACCTTCCGGCCGTCCTCAGCCACCTTCACAGTGGTGGTGCAGCCGGCGTAACCGGTGGTTTCGCTTTCCTTGTAGGTGATGAAAAAGCTGCCGCCCCGGCGCACAAAGCTGCCGCGGGTCATCAGCTCCACCGAATCGGTCTCGCCGGCCTGCTCCATGCGGCCGTCAATTCGGATGAGAAAATCCTCGTTCATGGGATGGCGGGGACCTCCTTTTGGGTTCAGTATTGCTCAATGGCGATCTGGCTGGCTGTACCCTCGCCCTGAGGGCCGATGAACAGCCGGACCGCCGAGGAGAAGCTCTCCGGGGAGTCGCTCATGAAATAGCGGGTGGTGCCCTGCCCGGCGTCACTGAGCAGATTCATTCGGGTCAGCATATCCCGGGTTTTGAGGGCTGCCTCCCGGCCGGAATCGATCAGGGTCACATCGGGGCCCATCACCTGTGCAATGATGTGGGCGATGAGCGGGTAGTGGGTGCAGCCCAGAATCAGGGTGTCCACCCCTTTGGCGCGGATTTCGTCCAGATACTCGTGGGCAATGGCGGTGGTGATGGGGTCGTTCGGGCCCACATAGCCGTTTTCCACCAGCGGCACGAACATGGGGCAGCTTCTGGTGAAGATCTCGGCGTCGGGCAGAATGTCCCGGATGCGGGTCTCGTAGCTGCGGCTGCGGATGCTGGCCGGGGTGGCAATCACGCCGATGCGGCCATTTTTCGTGGCGGCCGCTGCCGCGGCTACCGCCGCACCCACCACGCCCACATAGGGCACAGGAAGTGCCTCGGTGTAGGATTTGGGCAGGGTGCTGCTCACCGTGCCACAGGCGGCCAGAAGAAATTTCACGTCCTGGCTGAGCAAAAAGCGGATGTCCTGCTCGGCGTACTGGCGAATGGTCTCCGGGCTGCGGGTACCGTAGGGCACCCGGCCGGTGTCGCCGAAGTAGACGATGTCCTCCCCGGGCAGCATGACCTGCAGCTGACGTACCGCCGTCAGGCCGCCCATGCCGGAATCGAACACGCCGATGGGCCGCTTATCCATGGCGAACCCCCGCGCGCTCCAGCGCAAGGCCGATCAGCTCATCCAGCAGCTGGTCGATGGGCTTGCCCGCATCTTCCATCAGCTTGGGATACATGCTGATGGAGGTAAAACCGGGCAGGGTGTTGATCTCGTTGAGCAGGATGGTGTCGCCGTTTTCCACAAAAAAGTCCACCCGGGCAAGGCCCTCGCAGCCCAGGGCCCGGTAGGCCTTTTCCGCCTGGGCCTTCACCCGGTCCAGCACCTCCTCGCTCAGGTGAGCGGGGATCACGGTGCGGCTGGTGCCCAGCACGTATTTGTCCTCGTAGGTGTAGAAGGCTTCGCTGGCCAGAATCTCGCCGGGGCGGGTGGAGACGCAGACCTGGTTGCCGATTACCGCGCATTCCACCTCCTGGCCCTGCACAAAGCGCTCAAAGACCACCTTGTTGTCCTCGGCCAGGGCCACCTGAATGGCCTTTTCCAGCTCGGCCCTGTTCGCGGCCTTGCTGATGCCCACGCTGCTGCCCGCGTTGGCGGGCTTCACGAAGATGGGGTAGTGGAGCTTTTCGGCCAGGCGGGCCTCCAGCGCGTCAAAATCCGCGCAGTCGTGCCGGCTGGCCCAGTCCCAGGCGCAGCGGTCGATGTCTGCCGCATCCATCAGGGTGTTGGCCACCGCTTTGTCCATGCAGACGGCGCTTGCCAGTACGCCGCAGCCCACATAGGGAATGCCTGCCAGCTCCAGCAGGCCCTGAATGGTGCCGTCCTCGCCGTTCTTGCCGTGCAGGGCGGGGATCACCACATCCATGGGCAGCACCGCCCAGGTGCCGTCGTGACGGCAGAGCACCAGGCCGTGATCCGAGCGGTCGGGGCTGATCATGCAGGGTACGCAGGAGGGGTCCTGCTCCCAGCTGCCGTCCGCCATTTTTTCAATGGGGCCGGAGTAGTACAGCCAGCGGCCATCCCTGGTGATGCCCACGGTGTAAAGATGGTATGAGGAGGGCTTGAGCGCCCGGGCGATGGTGCTGGCCGAAACGCGGCTCACCTCGTGCTCGCTGGAAACGCCGCCGAACAGCAGCGCCACATTCAGTTTGTTCATAGCTGCAAAGACCTTTCTCTCCAAGGAAATAAACACAAATTCATCCAACATTGACCGGGCCCGAAAAGCCGGTCAAAGGCGGTTGCACATAAGTACTCTAATAATACCATAAAAATGCCTGACAGGCTATGGGCAAAAGGTAAAAGCCTTGGTGGCAGGCCGCAAAAAAATCTGTGGGATTGGTATTGACGGCCCCGGCGGGATGTGCTATGATGATTACACCTCATTTTGCAGGCTTATTTTTTTGTGCCTTTTTTCAGGGTACGGCCTGCAAGCACGAGGGAGGCTAAACAAACCGTTAAATGGAGGTGCCGAAGACAAATGAGAGTGAAAATCACCCTGGCCTGCACTGAGTGCAAACAGCGCAACTACAACACCATGAAGAACAAGAAGAACAGCCCCGACCGGCTCGAGATGAAGAAGTATTGCCGTTTCTGCAAGAAGCATACTGTCCATCGCGAGACCAAGTAAGAAAGGCGGGAACATCCATGGCTGAAAATACTGCCAAGAAGCCCGGTTTTTTTGCTAAGGTCAAAAATTGGTTCAAAGGGATCGGGAAGTTCTTCCGCGACACCAAGAGCGAACTGAAAAAGGTGGTTTGGCCCTCCAAGAGCCAGATCATCAACAACAGCATCGTGGTGCTGGTGGTTATGATCATTGCCGCCGTCGTCATCCTGCTGCTTGACCTGCTGTTCGGCGAGGTCATGCATCTGGTGCTGCAGGCCGCCGCAAACCTGTAAGCGGCCGCATCCTGAAACGCGGAAGGGAGTAAACGTATGGCAGAACAGGCAATGTGGTATGTTGTGCATACCTATTCCGGTTATGAAAACAAAGTGGCACAGAACCTTGAGACCATCGTGGCCAACCGCCGCCTGCAGGATCTGATCCATGAAGTGAAGGTTCCCGTTATGATGGAGCCCGAAATCAAGGACGGCAAGGAGCGCATGGTCGAGCGCAAAATCTTCCCCGGTTATGTGCTGGTGAAGATGGTCATGACCGACGAAAGCTGGTACATCGTTCGCAACTGCCGCGGTGTGACCGGATTCGTGGGCCCCTCGTCCAAGCCGGTGCCCCTGTCTCAGGCAGAGGTGGACAAGCTGGGCGTGGAGACCGTGGCCGAGCCCACTGTGGACTACGAAGTGGGCGACAATGTGGAGATCAACGCTGGTCCTCTGGAGGGCTTCGTGGGTCTCGTGGAAGAAATCGACATGGAGCATCGCAAGGTGCGCGTGAAGGTTTCGATGTTCGGGCGCGAAACGCCCGCAGAACTGGAGCTGGATCAGGTCAAACCCCTGTGACAGCAAAAACCCTTATGGTAAGAGCCGCTATATGCGGTTTTTATAGGGCGCTGGCGGTTGCCGGTGCCCGTGGGAGGGCCGGATAAGCCCGGCCCGCTAGCTTACCACAAATTTTGGAGGTGCATTTAAAATGGCGCAAAAAGTAACTGGCTATATTAAGCTGCAGATCCCCGCCGGCAAAGCGACTCCGGCTCCCCCTGTTGGTCCCGCTCTGGGCCAGCACGGCGTGAACATCATGGCGTTCACCAAGGAATTCAATGAGCGTACCCAGAAGGACATGGGCTACATCATCCCGGTTGTTATCACCGTGTATGCTGACCGTTCCTTCAGCTTCATCACCAAAACTCCTCCGGCCCCTGTGCTGATCAAGAAGGCCTGCGGCATCGAGAGCGGTTCCGGCGTTCCCAACAAGACCAAGGTGGCCACCATCACCAAGGCTCAGCTGGAAGAGATCGCCAAGACCAAGATGCCCGACCTGAATGCTGCCAACCTGGAAAGCGCTGTCAGCATGATCGCCGGCACCTGCCGCAGCATGGGTGTTACCGTAACCGAGTAATCACCCCGCTGGATTCGTGGGAGGAACTTAAATCCGATAGACCACACAGGAGGAAAAAGTAATGAAACATGGTAAACACTATGTCGACAGCGCCAAGCTGATCGACCGCTCTAAGCTGTATGAGGCCGACGAGGCTCTGGCTCTGTGCTGCCAGACCGCCAAGGCCAAGTTTGACGAGACCGTTGAGCTGCACGTCCGCCTGGGCGTTGACAGCCGCCACGCTGACCAGCAGGTTCGCGGCGCTGTTGTGCTGCCTCACGGTACCGGCCGCGACGTTCGCGTTATCGCCATCTGCAAGGGCGATGCCGCCAAGGCCGCTGAGGAAGCCGGCGCGATGATGGTTGGCGACGCTGACCTGATCGCCAAGATCCAGAACGAAGGCTTTGTTGACTTCGACGTTCTGGTTACCACTCCCGACATGATGGGCCAGGTTGGCCGTCTGGGTAAGGTTCTGGGCCCCCGTGGTCTGATGCCCAACCCCAAGGCCGGCACCGTTACTCCCGACATCGGCCGCGCTGTTACCGAAGCCAAGGCCGGTAAGATCGAGTACCGTCTGGACAAGCAGAACATCATCCATGTGCCCGTGGGCAAGGCCAGCTTCGGCGCTGAGAAGCTGGGCGAGAACCTGCGCACCGTGATGGACGCCATCGTGAAGGCCAAGCCCGCTGCTGCGAAGGGCCAGTACATCAAGAGCGCCACCGTGGCTACCACCATGGGCCCTGGCATCAAGGTGAACGGCGCCAAGTTCGGCGGCTAATCACAGCCTGACGGCTGCGAGGATGCAGACCGCTGCCCCGCGCAAACCGCGGGGCGGTTTTTTTGCGAAAAATCGCAAAAAATCACTTGACAAATCCGCGCGCTTTGCGGTATACTATTCATGCTGTTTTTAAGACAGCAGGTGCTCATGTGATATAAGGAGCATAAGAGGCCATCCCGCCCGCCTGCCGAGAAGCCGCGTAAATTTGCCTTGTGTATGTTTATGCCCCTTTCTTGGCCAAGCCGGGAAAGGGGCTTTTTGTGCGAAGTAGAAGTTACGAAGGTTTGAAACGAGGTGAATCGAAATGCCCAGTGCAAAAATTCTGAGCGAGAAGCAGGCTTATGTTGCCGCTCTGAAGGAGAAGATCGCCGCTTCCGTTGCCGGTGTGGTCGTTGACTACAAAGGCATCAACGTGGCCGATGATACCAAGCTGCGTAAGGAGCTGCGTGAGGCTGGCGTTGAGTATGCGGTTGTGAAGAACACCATGCTGCGTCTGGCCCTGAAGGATACCGAGCTGGAGGCTATGAGCGAAGTGCTGGAAGGCACCACCGCCATCGCCATCGCCCACGAGGATCCCATGGCTGCTGCCCGCATCCTGTGCAAGTACGCTGAGGCGTCCAAGGGCGCTTACAACGTAAAGATCGGCTACATGGAAGGCGCTGTTATGCCCAAGGAAGAGGTTGAGGCCATCGCCAAGCTGCCCAACCGCGAAGGCATGCTGTCCATGTTTGCTGGCGCTCTCACCAGCACCCTCAGCGGTCTGGCCGTTGCTATGCAGGCCTACGCCGACAAGTGCGAGGAAGAGCCCGCTGCGTAAGTTACGCAATTTCCCGTCCGGGCGGTGCGCATAAGCGCTGCCGCTGAACGAACATCATTTTAAAATTGAGTACATTGGAGGTATATGACAATGGCTTCTGAGAAAATCACCAAAATCATTGACGCTGTTAAAGAGCTGACCGTTCTGGAGCTGAAGGAACTGATCGACACCTACTGCGAAGAGTTCGGCGTTTCCGCCGTGGCTGCTGCTGCTCCCGCTGCTGCTGGCGCTGCTGCTCCCGCTGCTGAGGAGAAGACCGAGTTCGACGTTGTGCTGGCTGAGGTTGGCGCCAACAAGATGGCCGTTATCAAGGCTGTTAAGGAAGCTACCGGTCTGGGCCTGAAGGAGGCCAAGGAGCTGGTTGACAACGCTCCCAAGACCCTGAAGGAAGCTGCTTCCAAGGCTGACGCCGAGGAAATGAAGAAGAAGCTGGAAGAAGCCGGCGCCAAGATCGAGCTGAAGTAAGTTCTGCTTCTTGCCTGATTGAGCATCTGCAAGGCCGCCGCCCGTTTTGGGCGGCGGCTTTTGTTTTGCTTTTTTGCGGGGATAATGCCCAAGGGGCGGGCGGCTGCGTCGAAAACTTGTGTATGAAAATATAAAATTTGCGGATAAAATTGAAAATATGATGCGCGTATGCTATACTGATTCACATGTTTTGCAAAAACGTGCGCAAAATTTATATTTTCAGCATAGGGAGGCGATTGCCATGTGCGGCATCGTTGGATATTCGGGAAAGGCCGGCAGTCTGGACGTTCTGCTGGAAGGGCTGCATAAACTGGAATACCGGGGCTATGACTCGGCAGGTGTGGCGTTGAGCTATCCGGATGGCATCCGGGTGGCGAAGGCACAGGGTCGGCTGAGTGCACTGGAGGAAAAGCTGGCCGGGCTGCATCTGCCGGACAGCGGCTGTGGCATCGGCCATACCCGCTGGGCCACCCATGGTGCGCCCAGCGATGTGAACAGCCACCCCCTCTCGGCAGCCCGGGTAAGTCTGGTCCACAACGGCATCATCGAAAACTACGCCCAGCTGCGGGAATATCTGGTCCGCAAAGGGTACGAATTCTGCAGTGAGACCGACAGCGAGGTGCTGGTCAAGCTGATGGATCACAACTATCAGGGCGACCCGCTGGATGCCATGCGCCGCACGCTGGCTCAGGTGCGGGGCAGCTATGGCCTTGCCATTCTGTTCCGGGACCGGCCGGGTGTGATCTACGGCGCACGGAAGGACAGCCCGCTCATCGTGGGCTGCGGCGAGGGAGAGAACTTTCTGGCCAGTGACATTCCGGCTCTGCTGCGGCATACCCGCACCTACATCGCGCTGGAGGAGGGCGATATGGTGGAGCTGAAGCCGGACAGCATCCGCCTGTTTGACCGGCTGGGTCAGCCGGTGGAGCGCCCCCGGATGGAAGCTCAGTGGGAAATGGAGGCCGCGGAAAAGGGCGGCTATCCCCATTTCATGCTCAAGGAAATTTACGAGCAGCAGGCGGCATTGCAGGCTACCATCGGTCCCCGTATCAAGGGCGGCCTGCCGGATTTGAGCGAGTGCGGCCTGACCGACGAATATCTGAAAGGGCTGACCGGCATTCACATCGTGGGCTGCGGCACCGCCATGCATGCGGGTATGGTGGGTCGCACCGCCATTGAAAAGATGGCCCGGCTGCCTGCCTTCACCCAGATTGCCAGTGAATTCCGTTACAGCGACCCCATTCTGCATCCGGGGGATCTGGTGGTCATCATCAGCCAGAGCGGCGAAACGCTGGATACGCTGGCGGCCCTGAAGCTGGCGAAGGAAAAGGGCGCCAGAACGCTGGCGGTGGTCAACGTGGTGGGGTCCTCCATCGCCCGCGCAGCAGACTGGACAATCTACACCCACGCCGGGCCGGAGATCGCGGTGGCCAGCACCAAGGCATACAGTGTGCAGCTGGCGGTGATGTATCTGCTGGCGCTGCGGCTGGCACTGGCCCGGGGTACTCTGGACGAGCACGAGGTGGGCTATCTGACCGAGCAGCTGCAAAAAGCCCCCGCGTTGCAGAAGCCGCTGCTGGAAAACTGCGATCAGATCCAGTATCTGGCCAGCCAGTTCATGAACAGCAGCGACCTGTTCTTCATGGGCCGGGGGTTTGACTATTCGCTGTCGCTGGAGGGCAGCCTGAAGCTGAAGGAGATCAGTTATGTGCACAGCGAGGCTTACGCGGCCGGTGAGCTGAAGCACGGCACCATTTCGCTGGTTACCGAGGGTACCCCGGTGATTGCGCTGGCCACTCAGGACGATGTGTTTGAAAAAACGTTGAGCAACGTGAAAGAGGTCAAAACACGGGGCGCACGGGTGATCCTGCTGTGCAAGGAGGAAGCGACGGTGCCTGAGGGTGCGGCGGACTATGTGGTGCGCCTGCCCCGGCTGGAAAGCGTGTTCATGCCGCTTTTGATGATCGTGCCGCTGCAGCTGTTCGCCTATTATATGAGCGTTCTGCGGGGCTGCGACGTGGATAAGCCCCGTAATCTGGCCAAGAGCGTAACCGTGGAATAAGCTGTTCCCGGAAATTTACCGGAAACGGACAAAGGGCTTGCAAAGGTTGCCGCTGCTGTTTATAATGGGCCTGAAAACGATTCCAGAAAAAGGAGCGTGCAGAAACCATGGAACGGCAATGGTGGCACAACAAGGCGGCCTATCAGATTTGGCCGAAAAGCTTTTACGATTCCAACGGCGACGGCGTGGGCGATCTGCCCGGCATCACCGCGAAACTGGATTATCTGAAGGAGCTGGGTGTGGACATCATCTGGCTGTCACCGGTGTACCAGAGCCCGCTGGCGGATCAGGGCTACGATATCTCGGATTATCAGGCCATCGACCCGCGCTTCGGTACCATGGAGGACATGGACCATCTGCTGGAGGAAGCCAAAAAACGGGACATCCGACTGGTGATGGATCTGGTGGTGAACCACTGCTCGGATGAGCACATCTGGTTCCGGAAGGCCGTGGCGGATCCGGAAGGCCCTTATGGGCAGTATTTCTACTTCCGCAAGGGCAAAAACGGCAAGCCGCCCTGCAACTGGCGGGGATACTTCGGCGGCAGCGTGTGGAGCCTTGTGCCCGGCCAGACGGATCTGTACTATCTGCATCTCTTCCATAAAAAGCAACCGGATCTGAACTGGGAGAACCCGGCCCTGCGTCGGGAAATTTACAGCATGATCAACTGGTGGCTGGACAAGGGCGTGGCGGGCTTCCGCATCGACGCCATTGTGAACATCAAAAAGGATCTGGCCTTCCGGGATTACCCGGCAGACCGGCCGGACGGCCTTTCCGATTGCCGCAGGATGCTCACCGAGCCCGGCGTGGCCGAGGGGCTGGGGGCGTTTCTGGAAGAGATGAAGCGGGAGACCTTCGCACCCCACAAGGCCTTCACGGTGGGCGAAGTGTTCGACACCGACCCCGCCCGGCTGGCGGAGTTCATCGGCCCGGAGGGGCACTTCTCCACCATGTTCGACTTCGCGCCCACCTGCCTGGGGAAGGATGCGCAGGGCTGGGCAAGGGCAAAACAGCCCACCACTACCCAGTACCGGGACGCCTGCTTTGCCTCCCAGCGGCAGGCGGCGGGCGTGGGTTTTCTGGCCAACATCATCGAAAACCACGACGAGCCCCGGGGCGTGAGCCATTACCTGCCCCAAGGCGAGGAGGAAAACGAACAGGCCAAGACCTGCCTTGCCACCGCCAGCGTGCTGCTGCGGGGGATTCCGTTTTTGTATCAGGGGCAGGAGCTGGGCATGACCAATACCCGGTTTGAGAGCATCGGGGATATGGACGATGTGAGCAGCCATGGCGAGTATGCCGCCTGCCTGGATCTGGGCCTGAGCGAAGCCGAGGCGCTGGCTGCCTGCGCCCATTACAGCCGGGACAATGCCCGCACGCCCGTGCAGTGGACTGGTGGCCCCAATGCCGGGTTTACCATCGGAACGCCCTGGATTCGTGTGAACCCCAACTACACCCGCATCAACGCCGAGAAGCAGCAGGCCCGGCCGGATTCGGTACTGAACTGGTACAAAAAGCTGCTGGCCCTGCGCAAAGACCCTCAGTGGGAGGAAGCGCTGGTGTGGGGCGACTGTGAGCCGGTGCTGGAGGAAGAGGAGGGCCTGATGGCCTACCGGCGCACCGGCGGCGGAAAAACGCTGCTGGTGGTCTGCAACCTGAGTGAGCTGCCCCGCAGTCTGGCGCTGCCGGGGATCATCCGTCAGGTACTGCTCAACAATCAGGAAGGCGGCCCGCAGCCGGGCTTCGACCGGTTTGCCGCTCAGCCCTGGCAGGCCGTGGTGCTGGAGATGGAGCCCTGAGGAAAAATACAGACGGATTTTCAACAGAAAAAGCCTGCCGCCGTGGAAAACTCCACGGCGGCAGGCTTTTTGTATATGCGGGCGACAGGGAAATCTCAGGCGGGACGAAGGGCTGCGCGCAGCCGGTCTGCACAGGCGAAGCAGACAAAGACCGGAATGCACAGCAGAAACCAGTAGAAGCTGAATCGGGGGCAGATCTGGCCCCACAGGTTGCCCCACCGGTCGGAGTAATCCCAGATGCCCATGCCCAGCATCCGATTGCAGATAAGCCCCATGGCCAGCTCCAGGCCGGTGGTGCAGCCTGAGCCCACAGCGCAGCGGGCCAGCAGCGGCACCCGGCGGGGAAGGACACAGTCCAGGCCGCGGAGCACCAGCAGGATCACCCCGCCTGCGGCCAGCATGGTCCAGTGGGTATAGCCCCGGTAGAGCAGTTCAATCTGCCCGTAGCCGAAGGCTCCCACAAAGAACAACGTTGTGTTTCGCAGCATAAAAACATCACCCGGGGAATAGTGTTCCCCGGGTGATGCTGTTTTATTTATGAAAAATCAGTCCGCCGATTTTCCGGTGACCTTGCTCAGGTCGGTGAGCAGCTTGTGCTGGCAGTCCCACAGCTTCTGAGAAAGGTCCACATAATACTTGTGGGGATACTCAAAACGGCGCATTTCCTCCCACAGGTTTTCCAGCTGCACGGTGCAGCGTTCCCGAATCTGGGTCACGTTGGGCCGCTCGTAGACCAGCTTGCCGTTCTCGTAGATGGGGGTGGTCAGGCAGACCGCGGAGCAGTTGGTGTAGGTGCGCTCCTTCCAGGTCTGGAAGGGATCGAACAGGGTCAGGCCGTCGCCCACCTCCACCTCTTCGTCATAAACGGTCACATAGTCCGCCATGGCCTTTTTGGTGTAGTGGTCGTAGATGCGCCACACCTTTTTCAGCAGGGGAATGGTCAGCTTTTCGGTGCTCTCGCTTACCTTGATCTTGGGGATGTAGTCCTCGCCGTCCTTCACCGCGGCCAGCTTGTACACACCGCCGAACACCGGATCGCTCTTGGCGGTGATCAGGTTCTCACCAATGCCGAAGCTGTCGATTTTGGCCTCCTGCAAAATCAGATCCCGCACGATGTATTCGTCCAGGCTGTTGGAGGCGCAGATGCCGCAGTCCTCGTAACCGGCAGCGTCCAGCACCTTGCGGGCCTTTTTGGACAGATAGGCAATGTCGCCGGAGTCGATGCGGATGGCCACCGGGCGCTTGCCCTGGGGCTTCAGTACCTCATCGAACACCTTGATGGCGTTGGGCACGCCGCTCTTCATCACGTTATAGGTGTCAACGAGAAGTACACAGGAATCGGGATACAACTCTGCATATTTTTTGAAGGCTTCGTATTCGCTGGGGAACATCTGCACCCAGCTGTGGGCCATGGTACCGGAGGCGGGGATGCCGAAATCACGGGCAGCCATTACGCAGCTGGTGGAGGAGCAGCCGCCGATGTAGGCGGCGCGGGCGCCGTAAACAGCGGCGTCGTAGCCCTGAGCCCGGCGGGCGCCGAACTCCATCACCGGGCGGCCCTGGGCGCTGCGCACGATGCGGTTGGCCTTGGTGGCCACCAGGCACTGGTGGTTGATGGTGACCAGCAGCAGGGTCTCCAGCAGCTGGCACTCGATGGAGGGGCCCTCCACGGTTACAATGGGCTCGCGGGGGAAGATGGGGGTGCCTTCGGGAATGGCCCAGATGTTGCAGTGCAGCTTAAAGTGGCTCAGATAGTCCAGGAAGCGCTCGTTGAACACCCCGGTGCCACGCAGGTAGTCGATGTCTTCCTGGGTGAATTTCAGGTTTTCCACCGCATCGATGAAGGTGTCCAGGCCGGCCATGATGGCAAAGCCGCCTCCGTCGGGGATCTTGCGGAAGAACATATCGAACACACTGATCTTGTCCTCGTAGCCTTCCTCCAGGTACCCGGCGGCCATGGTGAGCTCATAAAAGTCCATGATGGTGGTCAGGTTGCGTTTCACATCCAACATAAAGCTCCAACTCTCTCTCAAATGAATTTGGGCCAGGCCGCGGCAAGGGCGGCAGGGCTCTTCACAGCACCCGAAGGGCGCGGGAAACAACAGGTCGCGGTCACAGCGAGGGGCGGCGGGGCCGGCGGTTGCTCTTGCGTGTGGCCTGATAACGGTAATAGAGGAGCACATAGGCAACGGCGGTCACAGCGCTCACACAGAGCAGTACCTTGAAGTACAGGCTGCCGAAGAATTCCCCGATTTTGGACAGGGTGAACAGCAGCATGTTGCGATCCAGATCCCGGTCGGCGGTGAGCTCCACTACGCCGATGGTCTGGCCGGAAAGGGAAAGGGTCACGGTGCCGATCACATCACCCTTTTTCACCGGGGCGGTGACGTATTCCGGCAGCTGGAAGGTTTTCTGGGTCACACTCTCGTCGGTGTTCTTGGGCAGGATGGTCATCATATCATCTGCGGGGAAGAGCATCACGGTATCGGCGTCGGTGGAATATTTCACCTTTACCTCTGCCAGCGGTTCGCCGGTTTTCATGGCAGGCTGGATGGCGAAATTCTCAAACACCCAGTCCATCAAAAGGCCGGTCTCGTAGGAGGCGGGGTGGTCCTTCTGGTAAGGGTAGGGGTCGCAGGAGACCGGGCTGTTCAGCACTACGCTGATGTAGGTCTCGCCGGTGTCCGGGCTGGTGTGCCAGGCGGCCAGATTCTGCCAGTCCTCCAGCGAGCCGGTTTTGCCGCCCTTGGTATATTTGCGGTAATATTCTGCGCCGGGCCCCTCGTAGATCATCATATTGGTGGTGTAGAGGTTGTAGGGGTTGGAGGCAGAGTAGCGGCTGGGCATGAAATCCTGGCCCATGTCCCACTTGACGGTGCCCATGATCTCCCGCAGCACGTCAAAGCTCATGGCATAGCGCAAGATCAGGTAAAGATCCCGGGCGGTGGTCACATTGTCGATGCTCATGCCCACCGGGTCCACAAAGGTGGTACCGGTGCAGCCGATCTCCTTGGCCTTGCTGTTCATCATGTAAACGAAGTTGTCGATGTTGCCGCCGCTCACTGTGCTGGCCAGGATCATGGCGGCATCGGCGGCGCTGGGCACCAGGCAGGCGTACAGCAGGCTGCGCAGCGTGTGGGGCTCGCCCAGTCGGATATCCGCATTGGCCAGGGCGCCGTGCTCCAGACCGAAGGTGTAGATGGTGTCCCGAATATAGGCGGAGGACTCGCCGGTCACGGTGTCCAGCTGGTCCTGATACTGCTCCATCACCAGAATGGCGGTCATCAGCTTGGTGGTGCTGGCGGCGGGCAGCGATTCCTCGCTGTTCTTTTCATATACGATGATGTTGGTGTCGGTGTTCACGATGTAGGCGGCCTTGCCGGAAATTTCGAAGGGGGGCTCAAACCCCACCGCCCCGGCGGGCAAAGCGAAAACAGCCGCCATAAAAACCAGAGCGAGCAAAAGCGCGGTAAATTTTTTCATGTGGACTTTTCCTTTTAAACGCGTTAAAATGTTTAGTGCGAAACCGCTCGAACCCGGCGCCGGAAGGCGGGGGAACGCGGTGGGACAAACGGGCAGAATGCCCGAAAAAAGCGATTTGATCCCGGGCAGAATGCCCAGTGATTTACCTTGTATTATAGCATTTTTTACAGGGTTTATAAAGTGTTTTTCTGGTGAAAGGTGGGCGGCAAGGCTTGATTTATGTGACCGGCGATATCCACGGTGAGGTGGAACGTTTTTCGGAAAAAGAGATAAAGCGGCTGAAAAAGCAGGATACTCTGATCGTGCTGGGGGATTTTGGCTTTTTATGGAGCGGCGACAAGGCGGAACAGAAAAAGCTGAAATGGCTGCAAAAGCGCCGCTACCAGCTTTTGTTCATCGACGGCTGCCACGAGAATTTTGACCTGCTGAAGGAATATCCCGAGGTGGACTACATGGGCGGCCGGGCTCGGCACATCGGCGGCAATCTGTATTACATCGAGCGGGGCAGTATTCTGGAGATCGAAGGCAAAAAGCTGCTGTGCTTCGGCGGGGCCGAAAGCTGGGACAAGGAGGACCGGGACGAGGGCATCAACTGGTGGCGTGCCGAGCTGCCCACCAGCGAAGAGCTGAAAACCTGCGCGGACAATCTGGAAGCCGCCGGCTGGCAGGTGGATTATATCCTCACCCACGATGCACCCCTGAAAATTCTGGAATTTGCCCAGCTGATGCAGGGCCAGCCCAACTGGCTGCACACCTTCTTCGGCCAGATCATGGACAAGGCTCAGTATAAAAAATGGCTGTTCGGCCGCTACCACAAGGACCGTAAGCTGGGCACCAAGACCCAGGCGGTATTCTGCGATGTGATTCCGCTGGAGGACTGAGCTGCCTTTGAAAGTATGGCCCGGTGCGCAGCAAGGCAAACCGGGCGGCAGCAGCGCATGGAAGCCTTGTGAAATTTGCGCGGACGGGCAGGATGCAGAAAACCGGAGACCTCTTTCGGCTTGTGCCGAAAGAGGCTTTTTTGTTATAATAAAACAACACGGAACAGGCGAAAGGAGAAAGCGGATGCACCGAAAAAATGATCGGTCGGGAAATGCACAGAACGAAAGCTGGATGCGCCTGCACTGCTATATGACCGGTGCGCTTACGCTGGCAGCCGCCGTGCTGGAGCTGATCATGGCCTTTGCCCTGAACCGGATCGAAGGGTTTGTGAGCGCTGAACCGGTTCTCTATATCATCAAATATCTGATTACGCCGGTGACCATCAACTGTGTGCTGGTACTGGTGGGAATGCTGGCGATGAAAAACCGGTGGTTAAGCAGGCAGACCCGGCAGACCATGGTTTCTCTTTGTATGGCAGGCGTCTGCCTGGTGCTGTATGAAGTGCACAGTCTGTTTCCGGCGCTGATTCTGCTGCCGGTGGTGGCCATTATGCTCACCACCTCCTACGGGGATTACCGGCTCACCTCCATCACCGCCGGTGTGTGCCTGCTGGGGGTACCGGTGGTGGATCTGCTGGTGGTGTGGGATTCCACCCAGCGTCACCGGCTGGAAAATACGGAAAATCGAATCAACTGGCTGTTGAGCATCGTGATGCTGCTGGGGTGCTATCTGCTGTGTCTGGCATCCATTTATTATGAGCGGCAGCGGATCCAGCAGGCGGCCCGGCAGAAGTGGGAGCTCCGGCGGGATGGCCTGACCGGCCTGCTCAACCGCACCGCGCTGAACGACCGGCTGGGCCAATTGTGTGCCGGCGGCCAGGGGGTGCTGGTGATGGTGGATCTGGATGGTTTCAAGCAGCTGAACGATACCATGGGCCACCTGAAGGGAGATGCCTGCCTGCAGAAGGTGGCGGCGATTCTGCGCAGCCGTGCCGGGGAGGAGGCTGCCTTCCGCTACGGCGGCGATGAGTTCTGCCTGGTGTTCCATGCGCCGGAGCTGCGGCGCATCGTGCAGGCATGCGAGCAGATTGGCCGCAGTCTGGAGGAGATGGAGGATTTTTCGCCCTGTCGGGTGGGCGCCAGCTTCGGCGTGGCGGAATACCGCCCGGGCATGACCCCTGCCCAGCTGCTCAAAAACGCGGACAGCGCCCTTTACCGGGCAAAGGAAAAACGGGGGAGCGTCTGCCTGTGGAAGGAGCAGACGGAATAAAAACGAAAACAGCGCCGGGGCAAACCAGACGGTTTGCCCCGGCGCTGCTGTTTTCGGATCAGTCGGTCACGTCGGTGGGGGATTTGATGGTCTGCTCCGGGCGCTTTGCCAGCACCCGGCTGTTGGCGGGCACAGACTCGGTGATGAAGGTGCCGCCGCCGATGGTGGTGTTCTCACCAATCACGGTCTCGCCGCCCAGCACCGAGGCGCCGGAGTAAATGGTCACATTGTCGCACACGGTGGGATGGCGCTTCACGCCCATCAGCTGCTGGCCCCCGCGGGTGGACAGCGCACCCAGGGTGACCCCCTGATACAGCTTCACATGATTGCCGATCACGGTGGTCTCGCCGATGACCACACCGGTGCCGTGGTCGATGAAGAAGTATTCACCGATCTGTGCGCCGGGATTGATGTCGATGCCGGTGCTGCTGTGGGCGTATTCGGTCATGATGCGGGGGATGTAGGGCACGTTCTGCAGATACAGCTCGTGGGCCACCCGGTAGATGTAGATGGCGTAGAAGCCCGGGTAGCAGAAGATGATTTCCTCCCGGCTTTTGGCGGCGGGGTCGCCCTCAAAGCCGGCCTGCACATCCTTCAGAAGGGTCTGCTGCAAAGCGGGCAGCTTTTCAAAAAACGCGGCGCACACCTCGTCGGCCCGGGGCTCGGTGTGCAGCTGGCAGCCGTCCTCGCCGCACTCATACAGAAGAGCAGTGGCCAGCAGCGCGCGCAGGTCGTCGTACAGCCGGTCCAGCCGGTAGCCGGCGTAGTGGTCGCCAAAATCGCCCAGGCGGCTGCCGGGGCCGTAATAGCCGGGGAAGATGATCTCCTTCAGATCCCGCAGGATGTTGATCACCGCCTTGCGGTTGGGCAGCTCCATGCCCTGCTTGAGGGTGAGCAGCTCGTGACTCTGGTAATTTTCGTTCAGGCCCTGCACCGTTTTCTGGATGGCCCGATGTTTGATCTCGTTCATAAAAGGCTCCTTTCGCCGGAGAACCGGCCCTTTGCCGCCTCAGGCGGCCGGACGGAGGGGGAATAGTTTAATCATACCTGTTTGGGCGGGATACGTCAATGAAAAGCGGGTAAAAAGGAACCGGGGGCCGCACTTTCGTGCGGCCCCCGGCCCCTGTGTGAAAACAGAAAAAAGGAAACGATATGAAAAATCGGAATCGGTTTGGGATGGGATCAGGCCTGGGTCTTTTCGCCCAGAACCACATTCAGGGTAATCAGCTCGCCGCCCCGGTCTACCTGTACCTGAACGGTGTCGCCGGCAGCATAATCCTGCAGGGCGTTGGTCACATCAGTGGCGGTGGTCACGGTCTTGGTGCCCACGCTCACAATGCGGTCGCCCACCTTCATGCCGGCGTTGGCAGCGCCGCTGCCCTCACTCACGCTCTGCACATAGGCGCCCAGAGTGGAAACGCCGTACTGCATGGCGGTCTGTGCGTCGGTAATGCTTACCACGGTGATGCCCAGAGCAGGACGACCGGTCACATAACCGTTTTCAATCAGATCCTGCGCAACGGATTTCACGGTGTTGATGGGAATGGCGAAGCCCAGACCCTCGGCGTTTTCATCGGCATTCTTTGCGTTTACAATACCGATCAGCTCGCCTCTGGAGTTGAACAGACCGCCGCCGGAGTTACCCGGGCTGATGGCAGCGCTGGTCTGGATCAGATTCATGGTGTTGCCTTCCACCGTTACGCTGCGGTTCAGCGCGCTGATGATGCCGTCGGTGGAGGTCACACCCAGGTTGCTGGGGTTGCCCACCGCGATGGCGGTTTCGCCGATGGCGATGGTGTCGGAATCGCCCAGAACTGCCGGGGTCAGACCGGTGGCATCGATCTTGATGACTGCGATGTCGCTCTGGGAATCCGCGCCCACCAGAGTGGCGTTATAGGTGGTGCCGTCGTTCAGCTTTACGGTGATCTGTTCGGCGCCCTCCACCACATGGTTGTTGGTGATGATGTAGCCGTCCTCCGTGTAGATTACGCCGCTGCCCGCGCCGCTAACGATCTGCTGGCCACCCCAGAAGCCGTAGCTGGTGGTGACCATCTGCTCGGTGGTGATCTCCACCACGCTGGGGGTAATGGAGTTGATCACGCTCACCAGCGGATCCAGAGAAGTGGAGCCGTCGGTGCTGCTGGTGGCGGTGCCGGAGGGATTGGCGCTCTGATATACGATGCGGGCGCTGCTGGTCTTATCGGCCAGATAGAAGCCCGCGTAGCCACCGCCGAAGCTCACGCCTGCAACCAGCACCAGAGCCAGCGCACCTGCGCCGATTTTCTTCAGGTGGGGGTGCCGCTTTTTCATGCGGGGAGGCTGGGGCTCGCCGCCCATGGGGGCGGAGGGGCCACCGGGCATTGTGTAGCCGGGGGCGGTGTAGTCGGCGCCGGCGCCCATGGAGGGCTCGCCGCTGGGGCCGATGGGGGTGTAGGAAGCGGGGGTGGGATTGCTGCCGCCGCTGCCCGGATAGGTACCGGAATAATCATATTCCCATTTGTTTTCCATGTTTATCATCCTTTCAGGTGAACAGGGGGTCCGGGGCGTCTGTCCGATTGAAACGCCGCTCTTGCGGCCCCTTGCTTATCGTTCTGGTTATAGTTTATCCGGCCGCCGTGAAAAACATTTTATGGCCGGGTGAAAAAAATGTGAAATCCATGTATAATTGGTATGGTTCCGGGCATCGGACTATGCCGGGAAGCTGATTCTATAAGAATATCATATTTGGAAAGGCAGGGCAATGGCGTGCGGGTGATACGCGAGGGAGAAGAATTCCTGTTATATAAGGAAAAGCTGCTTGTGGGGCGATGCGGATGCACTCGTCAGAACGAGGGCTGGCGGCTGGGGCCCCTGTGGGTGGATCCGGCCTGGCGGCGCCGCGGTTACGGCAGTTTTCTTCTGCGTCAGGTGCTGAAAGCCACCGGCGGATATGCCGGCGAAAGCCTGCATCTGCTGGAGCTGCCGAACGGCGATGCAGAGAAGGCGCTGGCGGAAAAATTCGGTTTTGCCCCCGCCGGAAATCTCTGGCGCAGACGGCGGGTGCCGGATCCCACTGCCGTGGGTCTGACCCATGATTTCCTGCGGCAGAATCTGTTGCCCGGCGGCTTTTTTGTGGACGCCACCTGCGGCAACGGGGGCGACACCGAATTTCTGTGCCGGCTGGCAGGCCCGGAGGGCCGGGTGCTGGCGCTGGATCTGCAGCGGCAGGCGGTGGACAACACCAATGCCCGGCTGGCTGCGGCAGGGCTTTCCGATATCGGCCGGGCGGTGCAGGCGGATCATGCGGAGCTGGCAAAGCTGGTGGAGCCAAACACGGCGGACTGCGTGATGTTCAACTTTGGCTATCTGCCCGGGGCGGACCACAGCCTGTTCACCACCCCCAAAAGCAGCCTGCCCGCGGTGAAGGCTGCGCTGGACGCACTGCGCCCCGGCGGAATTCTGGCGGCCTGCCTGTACAGCGGCGGCCCCAACGGCGACGGGGAAAAAACCGCCCTGCTGGAATTTTTCCGCAATCTGCCCATCCGGGAATACACGGTGCTGGTGTGCGAGTTCGCCAACTGGGCCCCCACCGCGCCGCTGCCCTGCCTTGTGCGCAAAAAGGGCTGGTGAAATGCCCGAAAACCCTTTGTTTTTGCGGTTTTCCCCTTGCCAAAGCCATTCTGTATGTAATAATATATAGAGTGTTGTGTTTTTAAGGACCAAACCCCGCGCGGCGCGTGTGCGCCGCCCCAGAATATAAGGAGGACAAGCATCTATGGCCGATTTACGGCAAGAGATCCAGCGCCGGCGCACCTTTGCGATCATCAGCCACCCGGACGCCGGTAAGACCACCCTCACCGAAAAGCTGCTGCTGTACGGCGGCGCGATCCAGCAGGCAGGCAGCGTTAAGGGCAAGCAGAGCGCCCGCCACGCGGTCAGCGACTGGATGGAGATCGAGAAACAGCGTGGTATCTCGGTTACCAGTTCGGTGCTGCAGTTTGAATACGACGGAAAATGCGTCAACATCCTGGATACCCCCGGTCACCAGGACTTCTCGGAGGATACCTACCGCACCCTGATGGCCGCCGACGCGGCGGTCATGGTCATCGACGCCGCCAAGGGCGTTGAGGCCCAGACCATCAAGCTGTTCAAGGTCTGCACCCTGCGGCACATCCCCATCTTCACCTTCATCAACAAGATGGACCGGGAAGCCCGGGACCCCTTCGATCTGATGGAAGAGATCGAGAACATTCTGGGCATCCAGACCTACCCCATGAACTGGCCCATCGGCTGCGGCAAGGAGTTCAAGGGCGTGTTCGACCGGGAAAGCCGCCACATTCTGGCCTTCCAGAGCGACGGCAAGGCCAACGGCGTGAAGATTCTGGACAAGATCGAGGCCGAGCTGGGCGATCCCAGCCTGGACGAGCTGATCACCGCCCCGCTGCATGAAAAGCTGGCGGAGGACATCGAGCTGCTGGACGGCGCCAGCTACGACTTCGACATGGAAGCCGTACAGACCGGCCGCCTGAGCCCGGTATTCTTTGGTTCCGCGCTGACCAACTTCGGTGTGGAGCCCTTCCTGAAGGAGTTTTTGCGCCTGTCTCCCAGCCCGCTGCCCCGCAAAAGCGGCGACGAGCTGATCGAGCCCGCCCAGAACACCTTCTCCGGCTTCATCTTCAAGATTCAGGCCAACATGAACAAGGCCCACCGGGACCGCATCGCCTTCATGCGCATCTGTTCGGGCAAATTCGAGCGCGGCATGGAGGTCACCCATGTGCAGGGCGGCAAGAAGATCAAGCTGGCCCAGTCCACCCAGCTGATGGCCCAGGATCGGGCCACTGTGGACGAGGCTTACGCCGGCGACATCATCGGTCTGTTTGACCCGGGCATCTTCTCCATCGGCGACACCCTGTGCACCGGCAAGGAAAAGATCCAGTATGCGGGCATCCCCACCTTCGCGCCCGAGCACTTTGCCCGGATCACCCAGGTGGACACCATGAAGCGCAAGCAGTTTGTGAAGGGTATGGAGCAGGTGGCCCAGGAGGGCGCCATCCAGATCTTCCGCGAGTTGAACGGCGGCATGGAAGAAGTGATCGTGGGCGTTGTGGGCGTTCTGCAGTTCGAGGTGCTGGAGTACCGGCTGAAGAACGAGTACAATGTGGACATCCGCATGCAGAAGCTGCCCTTCGAGCACATTCGCTGGATCGAGAACGAGGATCTGGATCCGAAGGATCTGGACCTGACCAGCGACACCAAGCGCATCGAGGATCTGAAGGGCAACAAGCTGCTGCTCTTCACCACCCCCTGGGCCATCAACTGGGCTCAACAGCACAACGAGGGCCTGGAACTCAGCGAGTTCGGCAACGTGTGATTTTCAAACAGGGCATTCGGCCGCTGGCCGGATGTCCTGTTTTTTTGCCGCAAAATGGCTGCCGTCTGTGGTACAATAAGGGAAAAGTACGCCGCCAGACGGCAAAAAGGAGGGCGCGAGGCATGGGAGCGAGTGATTGGGAGGATCTGATGAACGGGGTGTTCGGCCCCGGCGGACGGCTGCGCGCAGGCACGGCAAAGCCTGCCCGGAACGAGAAAACGGCAGAGACCGCACAGCAGACGCTGGAAAAAAACCAGAAGGCGCTGGATGAGGCGCTGGCCCATCAGGCCCGGGAGATCGCCCGGCTGGGCGGTGAGCTGGAGCATACCATGCAGAAGGACGGGCTGCTCACCGAGGCCGAGACGCAGGCGGCCCGGCGCACCGTGCCCGCCCCCGTGCAGACGGATGCCTTTGACGGACTGGAGCAGGCGCTGGGAAAAAGCGTGCTGGGCCAGTCGGAATTTCTCAAACAGCTGGTGCGGGCTTTCAAGCGGCCCTTTGTGCTGGGCACGACGGGAGAAACGGCCCGGGGCGTGCTGCTGGTGCATGGCCCGGCAGGCACCGGAAAACACACGGCGCTGGATGCCATTGCCCGGGAAATGGCAGCTCGCAAGCTGCTCAGCGGCCCGCAGATCGCATGGATGGATCTGGGCCTTTACCCGGGGCCCGGGCAGGAAAAGCTGTTTTTGCAGGATCTGTACGCCGCGCTGAACGGGCCGGGGCAGATGCTGGTGTTCTGTAACTATGAGCGATGCCATCCGGGCTTTCTGAACACGCTGGTGGCACTGGTGCAAACCGGCAGCGCCCCGCTGAACAGCCGCTATGCGGTGCAGAAGGGCATGCTGGTGGACGTGGGCACCGCGCTGGTGCCGGACGCGGTGAGCGCCCTGAGCCCCCGGGGCAAGTATCTGGTGTTCCTGAGCGGGAAGGGGCCGGAGAAGATGGCGGACCGGATGGGCGCGGGCGTGGTGAACGCACTGAGCGACGTGTGCGCCACCCGGCCCTTCACCGAGGAGGAGCTGGCGGAAATCGCTGCCCGGGGGCTGGAGCAGCTGACCGAACACGCGGCCCGGCAGTTGAAGCTGACCGTTACGGCGAACGAAGAATTTCTGGCGCTGGCCCGGCGGCAGGCAAGCCCCGGCCGGGGGGCAGCGCCCATCGGGGAATTTTTTGACCGGTGCTTCAGGGCACTGGCGGAATACAAGCTGGAAGAGGAGCCGGTGGCGGGTGCGGCTGTTGCCCTCAGCGCGCCGGAGGGCCGGGTGCTGGCGGCGGTGGCCGGCGGTCAGCCGGTGGATCTGCTGGGCCTGCTGCGGCAGGAATACACCGGTATGCTGGATGAGGTGGACCGGGAACTGGAAAACATTGTGGGCCTTGCCGAGGTGAAGGACTACGTGCTGCGCCTGAAGGACAGTGTGCAGGCCAATCAGCGCCGGGCCCAGGCAGGCATGAAAACCGGGTCGGTTTCCATGCACATGATTTTTGCAGGCAATCCGGGCACCGGCAAGACCACCATTGCCCGGCTGGTGGGCAAGTACCTGAAGGCCATCGGCGCGCTGCGGGGCGGCCAGCTGGTGGAGGTGAGCCGGGCGGATCTGGTGGGCCGCTATGTGGGCCACACTGCGCCGCTGACCAATCAGGTGATCCGCTCGGCGCTGGGGGGCGTGTTATTCATCGACGAGGCCTATTCCCTCTACCGGGGAAAGGACGACAGCTTCGGGCTGGAGGCCATCGACACGCTGGTGAAGGGCATGGAGGATCATCGGGATGATCTGGTGGTGATCCTTGCGGGCTACTCCAGAGAGATGGAGCAGTTTCTGACCGCCAACAGCGGCCTTGCTTCCCGCTTTCCCAACCGGATTGAATTCCCGGATTACACCGGCGAGGAGCTGTGGCGGATTCTGGAGCTGAGTGCAAAGGGCAGGGGATATCGGCTGGCCGAGGGCTGCCGGGAACCGATCACCGAATACTTCACCCGGGCACAGGCGGAGAACGCCGCTGAAAACGGCAACGGTCGCATGGTCCGCAATCTGCTGGAGCGGGCGATTCTGAACCAGAGCCGCCGGCTGGCTGCCGAGTCCCAGGCCGCGCTGGACGAGCTGACGCTGGGGGATTTTGCGCTGGACGAAATTGAATAAAACAAAAAAGAAGGCCTGCTGCATTCGCAGCAGGCCTTCTTCTGGTTTTGCGAAAGCCGATCAACAGGTGGTGCCCACGGGCCGCAGCGCCCGTGCCAGCCGCCGGCCCACCGTCAGGGCCAGCGCCAGCTTGATGCAGTCCGGCAGGATGAAGGGAATCACACACATGCCCAACACGGCCGGCAGGCTGTATGCGCTGCCGTTCATAGCCGACACCCGGAGGAACCAGAAGGTGCCGAAGCTATAACAGACGGCAAGTCCGGCCAGATTCCCCGCAAGGCAGCGGGCCAGCTCCGGCAGGGGCAGCCTGTCTGCCAGCAGGCAGACGGGGCCGATGAGGGCAAAGCCCACAATGTAGCCGCCGGTGGGGCCCAGCAGCGCCCCCGGCCCGCCGGAAAATCCGGCAAACACCGGCAGGCCCACAAGACCCAGCAGGATGTAGACAATGACTGCCGCACTGCCCTGGCGGGCCCCCAGCACTGCCAGCACCAGAAAGATGCCGAAGGTCTGCAGGGTAAAAGGCACTGCGGCCGGAATGCTGATCCAGGCGCACAGCGCAATGATCACTGCGCCCATGGCGGTGCGGGTAAGGGTTTGCGTCTTGGTCATAAAATACAGGCTCCTTGGTCAGAATTGGCGGATCAGAAGAACAGTCCGCCGGCTCCGCGCCAGGCATCCCAGGGGTTCACCGGAATATCGCCCACGCGCATTTCGCAGATCACATGGCCCTGGGTGGTGCCGATCTGCTGGCCCTGGGTCACGAAGTCGCCCTCGTCCACATCCCGGCGGCCCAGCAGATAGAACAGGCTCTTCACACCGCAGCCGTGCTCGATCACCACCACACGGCCCAGGCTGCCATTGGTCTGGGCGTAAACCACCCGGCCGGCGGCGGGAGCTACCACAGCGCTGCCGGAGGTGGTCTCCAGCGTCACGTTAATGCTGCGCCGGGGGGCGATGTTGGCGTTGTAGGCTGCGATCTGATCCAGCGGGATGGCCGCGTTCAGCGGGTCGGTGGGGTCCAGACGGTCGGTGTATTCCAGTACCGCGTAATCCCGCAGGATCTTGCCCTGCACCGGCTGGATAAAGGGGCCGTCCCAGTAGATGTCCGGGTCATTGATCCCCCACAGAAAATCCATGTTGCCGGGCAGTGCGCCCACATAGGGAATGGCAGAGGTGCCGTCGATGGTATAGGTGTCCAGTTCACGGCGCTGCCGCCCGTAGACCTGCACGGTTTCGGTAACGGTCTGGCCGTTCACAGTGGCGCTGATGTCGTAGCTGCCGGCCATCTGGTTGTAGTCCACCGGCACAAAGGCCCCCCACTCGCCCTGATACAGGGTGAAGGGAAGCTCGGCCAGTTCGGTAGTCAGCGAGGGGACCATGTCGCCCAGAACGCCCTCCAGCCGCACGCCGATCACGCTGCCCTGGGCCACGCCGGTGGCAGAGAGCACCAGCCGGGGCTGGGCCTCCAGCTGGAAGTTGAACTGATAGGTGTAGGAGCCCTGCGCGGCGCCGGTGGTTTCCGGCGAGGTGACCGTGAGGGTGACGGAATAGGCGCCGTTCTCGCTGAAATGAAATTCGTTGTAGGCAGTTGTGTCGCCCTCAAACAGGGTTTCACCTACCTCGTTTTCAATGGTCAGAAGGGCGGTGGTGTATTCCGGCAGCTCCAGCGACGGGTGGCTCTCGCTCACCGGCTCCAGATCCTGCCAGCTGCTGCCCGGCTTTTTGGAAAAATCCCGGTGCAGAAAGCCCATCACCGGAACCGACCAGTCGTAGCCGGCGGCTTCCAGCGTCTGGCCCGCCCAGCTCACATCGTACTGGGGCAGGCTGTTCAGGCTCACGCTCCGGTACATGCTGAAGAAGGTGCCGCCCAGAATCAGAGCCAGCAGCACCGCCACCAGCACGATCCACCGCAAAAGGGAGGTGGAGGCGCTGAACAGGCGTGCGCCAAGGCTGAGGGGGGCATCCTCGTCCTCGTCCTCCCAGTCTTCCTCCTCATACAGCTCTTCTTCGTATTCGTCCTCGTCCGAACCGTCCGCTTCGCCTGCGTCGGCTTCCGTGCCTTCCGGCCGGGCGGAGGATTCCTCCTGCACGGCAGGGGAATTGGCGGTCTGCTGCTCGCCGGTTTCCTGTTCGTCGGGCTGAAGAGCGCCGTCCGCCGGCTGCTTTGTGTCTTTGTTCAATGATTCCACCTCACATCAAAGGTTTTGGGCCGCGCAGTGCGCGGCGGATTCAGGGCTGGAAGAACAGCCCGCCTGTGGTTTGCGTCAGCTTGGCGGGGTCCACGCTCTTGTTGCCCACCCTGACCTCCCAGATCAGGGTGTTTTCCGCGTGACCGATCACCTGATCCTGCGCCACAATGGAACCCACGGAAACATTCAGATCCTGCAGGTGATACAGATAGCTCTTCACACCGCAGCCGTGGTCGATCACCAGCGTATTCCCGGTGAGCAGCAGGTTTTCGGTCAGCAGTACCTTGCCGGGGGCCGGGGCGATGACCTCGTAGCCCGGTGTGGTCACATAGGTAAGGTTGGCGGCTTGTCCCGCCCGGGAGCCGTCGGCTGCAATAAGATATGCGCCGTAGGGCTGGAATATGTTGCCCTGCACCGGAGGCGAGAACCGCCCGGTCCACAGCTTTTCATTGGTGCCCTGGGTGTAAAAGCCGTAGATTTTATTCCGGAACTGGGCATTGGCCTCGGCAGTGGCGTCGCCGCCGCTCAAGGTCGTGGTGGTGTACTGGCTGGCCCCCACTGTGAGGGTGGCGGTCAGGGCTTCGCCGCCCACCTCCACCGTGATGGTGTGGTCGCCGCCGGGGGCGTTGTAGGGGATGCCCAGGTAGCCGATCCAGCCGCCGCTTACCGGTGCAAACCAGACCTGGCCCAGGTCGGTGTCGGCCACCGGCGGGTCGGACTGCTGACCCAGAAGGCCACCCACATAGATGGCGGCCGTGTCGCCCTGGCGCACCGATTCGCTGGAAAGGGTGACGCTGGCCGCGGCACTTACGGTGAAGCGGCACTGATACTGATACCAGCCGTAGGCTTTGCCCGGGCGCTGGCCGGTGTCCTCACAGCCGGCACGGATGGTGAGCAGGTACACACCATCCTGCGGGAAGGTGTAGTCCTTCCACTGGTCGGCTCCGCCCTCGAACAGGGTTTCGCCCTCGCTGCTTTGCAGCAGCAGGGTGGTGGCGCTTTCGGTCATGCCCTCGGCCAGTACCAGTTCGGCGCTGGCGGTGGTAATGGGCTCGTCCAGTGTCTGGATGGCGGAGCCGGGGCTCAGATCCAGCTCCCGCCAGACCATTCCACCCAGAATGGGCACCGTCCACTGGTAGCCCACCGGTTCGTCCAGCGTCTGACCGGCCAGGGTGATGGCCTTTTCGGGCAGGTCTTCTTCGGTGATGTGGTAATACAAAAAGGCGAGGCTGCCTCCAACAATCGCCCCGGTGAACAGAACGACCATGAGCAGCCACAGGAACAATCGTTTCATCCAGCGGCCTCCTTTTCAGGCAGTCGGTAAAATGGGGCACAACTCCCCATAATATTTACCATTATACCATATTTGCAGGCGATGCACAGTAAAAAATGATACCGGGAACGCACCGCTTGACACAGTGTGCACAGCGGGGCTAGAATCAAAAGCAGCAAAGGGAGGAATGAAACCATGACCTATCAGGAAATGCTCGCCGCTGCCCGCACCTGCAGCGGCCCCTACTGTAAGGTGTGCCCGGTGTGCGACGGCAGGGCCTGTGGCGCAACCATGCCCGGCCCCGGCGCGAAGGGCACCGGCACCATGGCCGCCGCCAACTATGCGGCCTGGCAGAAGATCTGCGTGAATATGGATACCATCTGCGACAATAAGCCTGTGGACACCCGGTTCGACTTCTTCGGCCAGACCTGTGAGCTGCCGGTGCTGGCTGCGCCGGTGGGTGCGGTGAAGCTGCACTACGGCGACAAGTTCACCGACGAGGAATACAACCGGATTCTGGTTCCCGCCTGCGTCGAAGCGGGCATTGCCGCTTTCACCGGTGACGGCACCGACCCGGAGGTGTTCCGCGCCGCTGCCGCTGCCATTGGCGCAGCCGGGGGCCGGGGCGTGCCCACCGTAAAGCCCTGGGATCGCCAGACCCTGTTTGCCAAGCTGGATGAGGCCAAGGCCGCGGGCGCGAAGGTGTTCGCCATGGATATTGACGCCGCCGGCCTGCCCTTTTTGAAGGGGCTGAACCCGCCCGCCGGCCCCAAGACCGTGGAGGAGCTGCGGGAGATCATCGATTACGCGGGCGTGCCCTTTATTCTGAAGGGGATCATGACGGTAAAGGGCGCCGAGAAGGCGCTGGAAGCCGGGGCCGCGGGCATTGTGGTTTCCAACCACGGCGGCCGCGTGCAGGACGGCGTGCCCGCCACGGCACAGGTGCTGCCCGCCATTGCCAAAGCGGTGAAGGGCCGCATGATGGTTCTGGTGGACGGCGGCATCCGCAGCGGGCTGGACGTGTTCCGGGCGCTGGCGCTGGGCGCGGATGCGGTGCTGCTGGCCCGCCCCTATGTGACCGCCGTATACGGCGGCGGGGCCGAGGGCGTGGCGCTGCTTACCAACAAGCTGAAAAGCGAATTGCAGGATACCATGGCCATGTGCGGTGTGCACAGCCTGGCCGAGATTGGACCGGAGCTGCTCTGGCAGGAGTAAGCCGGAAAACAAACGAAAAAATGCCGCCGGGGAATTTCCCCGGCGGCATTTTTGTGCATTTGGTTGGATCAGGCCTCGTCCACGGGCTCCTGAACTTCGTCGGCGGCGTCCACGTCCTCTTCGGCGCTGGCGGGCTCGTCGTCAAAGTCCTCGCTGAACAGCAGCTGCTCGTACTCGTCCAGCTCCTTTTCCCGGCGGCGGATGTACAGCCAGGCAGCAGTCAGCGCACCCACGGCGCTGGCAAGGAACAGCAGAACGGCAACAAAGGTAGAATGCTTCATAATCAATTCCTCCTTGATAATGGCCGGGCAAAACGGCCCGGGCCGGAATTCGTTGAATATAGGTTTATTATATCCCGCCGGGCGGTGGAATACAATACGATTTTGTGAACATGGCCGAAAATCGGCGGGTCAGACCGTTTCCTCCAGCAGCGGCCGGTAGGCCTTGAAAGCGCCGGGCAGGGTGTACTGCTGCGTCAGTGCCGCCCGGTCTGCCCACACATAGCCCGGGGGCAGAGGGCAGGCATCGGCTTCGGCCTGCCAGCCGTTCATGCGCCACTCGATGTGGCTGAAAATGTGCTTGGCGGGCTTGAGGGCGCTGCCCTGCCGCACAGGAATGCCCAGGGCCTCCAGCCGGGCGGCCGCCTCGGCCCAGGGAATGGACTCTTCAAACAGCGCCGGCTGCCACAGCCCGGCCAGCAGGCCGGAGTCCGGGCGGCGCTGGAGCAGCCAGCCCGCCTGGCTTTTCACCAGCAGAACAGTGATCGGCTGCACCCGCCGGGCCTTGGCAGCCTTTTTCACCGGCAGGGTGTTCTGGGTGCCGGCCTGCCGGGCCCGGCACAGATGAGCCAGCGGGCAGAGATCGCACAGCGGCTCGCCGTTGGGCAGGCAGACCAGTGCCCCCAGCTCCATCAGGGCTTCGTTGTAGGGGCCGGGAGCATCCGGCGGCTGGTGCTCCATCACCCACTGGGTGTAGGCCTTTTTGGTTTTGGGGTCGGCGATGTCCCGGTCATCGTTGTACAGGCGGCTGAACACCCGCAGCACGTTGCCGTCCACAGCGGGCACCGGCAGATGGAAGGCAATGGACCCGATGGCCCCGGCGGTGTAGTCGCCGATGCCGGGCAGCGCCAGCAGCTTTTTGTGGTCGGCGGGCAGCTGGCCGCCGTACTCCTCGCACACAATGCGGGCGGCCTTTTGCAGGTTGCGCACCCGGCTGTAATACCCAAGGCCCTCCCACAGCTTGTGCAGCTTTTCCTCGTCGCATTCCGCCAGATCCCGGATGGTGGGCAGGGCCTTCATCCAGCGGTCGTAGTATTCCAGCGCGGCGGCCACCCGCGTCTGCTGCAGCATAATCTCGCTGACCCAGATGTGGTAGGGGGTGGGGTCCTGCCGGAAGGGCAGGGTGCGGGCGTTCTTTGAAAACCAGGCCAGCAGATCCGGCGCGATGGGGGAAAGGGTGGGCATTGGCGTTGTTCTCCTTTTGGATGGTCTCTGGGTAGTATACCACGCCGAGTGCCGTTTGCGAAACTGTTTTGAGGCCGGGCGCGCTTGACAAAATATCCCACAGGTGATATAGTTAGTTACACAAGTAATGAACCAATGAACAAGAAGGCGGAAAGGAGGCCGAGGCTGTGAATGGAACCCTGAATGATCAAAGTTCCATCTATCTGCAGATTGCAAAAATGCTGGAGGACAGCATCCTGCGGGGCATCTATCAGGAGGGCGAGCAGGTGCCCAGCACCAACGAGCTGGCACGGCAGTACAGCATCAACCCGGCCACGGCGGCCAAGGGCATCAACCTGCTGGTGGACGACGGAGTGCTGTATAAAAAACGGGGCATCGGCATGTTTGTGGCCGATGGAGCGGTGGCGCTGGTGCAAAAAAAGCGCCGGGCCGCCTTTTACCAGCAGTATGTGACCGCCCTGGCCAGAGAGGCGAAAAGCCTGGGCCTGGGCGAGGAGGAACTGGCCGGCATGATCCGCCGGGCTTACAGCGAGGCCCAGTAAAGAAGGGCCGGGGAGGAAAGCGAGTATGGAACAGATGGCATTGAAGGCCGTGGGCCTGAATAAGAGTTTTGGAACCAAGGAAGTGCTGAAAAATCTGGAGCTGACCATTGAGCCGGGCCGCATCTACGGTCTGATTGGCCGCAACGGCGCAGGCAAGACCACTCTGCTGGCCCTGCTCACCGCCCAGCTGGCGGCGGACGGCGGCCAGATCACCTGCGGCGGCCAGCCCGTGTGGGAAAACCCGGCGGCGCTGCAGCAGCTGTGCTTTTCCCGGGAGTTTTCCGGCGCGCCGAACAGCGTGGCCGCGGGTTTGAAGGTGAAGGATTATTTCCGCATTGCCTCGATCTACTACAAAAACTGGGACGATGACTACGCCCACCGGCTGGCGCAGCGGTTCGGGCTGGAGGAGAACAAGCGGATCAACAAGCTGTCCAAGGGTATGCTGAGCATGGTCACCATCGTGGTGGCGCTGGCCAGCCGGGCACCGATCACCCTGCTGGATGAGCCGGTGGCCGGTCTGGATGTGATGGCCCGGGAGCTGTTCTACAAGCTGCTGCTGGAGGACTACGCCGAGACCGGGCGCACCTTTGTGGTATCCACCCATATTATTGAAGAAGCAGCCGCCGTGTTTGAGGAGGTCATCATTCTGGACGAAGGCCGCATTGTGGAAAAGGCTCCCACCGAGGAGCTGGTGGCCCAGTTCCACCTGATCAGCGGCCGGGAGGATGAAGTGGATGCTGCCGCGCAGGGCCTGACGGTGCTCTCCACCGAGCGGATGGGCCGCCACAAGGCGGTGACGGTGCGCTGCGGCGAAAATGAGCTGGCACAGGCGGTAAGCGGCCGGGATGTGGATGTGACCCCGCTGAACCTGCAAAAGGTGTTTGTGGCCCTGTGCGGCCACGGGGAGGTGCAGGATGGTTAACAACATCAAAGCCTTCTGGCGGTACTCCGCCACTGGATTGGGCGTGCTTTTCGGGTTTGTGGTGTTCTGCCTGGTGAGTACGGCGCTCTTCGGGCCGGAATCCCTGTTCTCCAACTATCTCCGGGGCGGCATCATGATGTTCTTTATCATAAGCCCGATCCTCAGTTCCTCGCTGGTGCGCAGTCTGGTGAACATCGGTCTCGCGATGGGCGCGGTGCGCAAAAGTCTTTGGAGCACCATGGAGCTGGCCATTGCGGCGCAGGCACTGGTCTGCCTGCCCATGCAGGCGTTGCTGGACTGGGGCGCGTCGGTTTTTACGCCGGAGGAAACCGGGCTTTCGCTGACTCTGCCGGCACGGGGACTTTCCGGGCTGGCGCTGTTTCTGCTGCTGTGGGCCATGGGGGCCATGGGCAGCTGGCTGTCGCTGGTGCAGAAAACCGGCTGGCGGATTTTCGGCTGGGGGCTGGTGATCGTGCTGTATCTGGGATACATGGCTGCCATGGTTGCCCATATAATTTTCTCGTTCTTCGGTATGGATACCATCCTGTGGGTTATCTGCGGCGTGAGCCTTGCGGTGGGCGGGGTGGCCAGCTTCGGGCTGTATCGCCAGTGCCGCACCGCTCAGGTGAATCTGCTGTGAGGAAAGGAGCGGACACACAATGAAGAAGGACCGATGGAAAAACCAGTGGCTGCTCTACGGCAGCGGGCTGGACTGGCAGCTGGCTGCGGTGGCCGTGTTCTGGCTGCTGATCGAGACCGTCACGGCGGTGGCGCTGGCGGTGACCGGCGAAAAAACCACGGTGATTTTTTCCGCCATGATCTGCCTGATCCTGCTGGCTTTTGTAAGCGCGTTCACCGGTTTTCAGCGGTTGAACCGGGCGTTCACGCTGGGGGTGGCCCTGGGCGGAGCCCGCCGCCAGCAGGTGCTGCGCTGCGCCGGCTGGCATCTGGGCGGTGCGCTGGCAAGCGCTGTGCTGCTTTTTGTGCTGGACGGAGTGAGCCATCTGATCTACCGGCTGGCCTATGCGCCCCGGGGCATTGTGCTGGACATGGACGGTCTGGCGATGCTGCCCGTGCCGGTCTGGCTGCTGATCCTGCTTGCTCCGGTGCTGCTGGGCATGTGCGTGGCGGCCACGGTGAATACCCTTGGCTCCAGAGGCTTCTGGATCGTCTGGGTATTGTGGTTGCTGATCTGCTTTTCGCCCAATTCGCTGATCAAATTGTATAAAACCAGCCCGGCCGCTCTGTGGGCGGTGCTGGCCCTTGCGGCGGTGCTGCTGCTGGGCTGGACGGCATGGTCGGTGCGGCGGCTGCTGCGCTGGACGGTGCGGGAGCTGTAAACAGGAAAAATTGATGAAAAGAGCGGGATGCACCGGATTTTGGTGCATCCCGCTCTGGCGTTTGGGCAGATGGTATGGTACACTGGGGTTATTCCAAGTGGAGCGAAGGGAAAAAGCAGCTCCGCAGCAAAGGAGGCGGTTACATGCCGCAGAAAAAACAAAACGAATTTGCCGTAGCGGTGGGTCTGCTGGGGCTGGGATTCACCGGCATGACGCTGGTCAGCCTGATCGGGTGCAGCCTGATGACCATGGCGGCGGTGTGGACCACGAACCGGGTGACCACCGATCTGCTGATGCTCCTGAATGATATAAGTATTTATGGTCTGGGGCTGCCGGTGCTGCTGGCCGTGGGCCATTTTCTGCCAGACAACGCAGCAATGCCGCTGCGTCCCAAACGGGCGCTGCGCCCCTTCACCTTTGCCCGGGCGGCGGCGGTGGGCTATGCCGGATGTATGGCGGCCAGCCTGGTCACCAATCTGGCCCTGATGCTGCTGCGCACCCTGACCGGCCTGCAGGGAAACAGCCTGAACAGCACGGTGGAAGAGATGTCGCCCTGGGCGGCGCTGATTCTGGTCAGTCTGGTGCCGGCGGTGGGCGAGGAGCTGGTGTTCCGGGGGTATCTGTACCGCAAGCTGATCCGGTTCGGTCAGTTGCCCTACGTCCTGCTTTCCGCCTTTTTCTTCGGCAGCTTCCACGGCAATCTGGAGCAGTTCTTCTATGCCTTTGTGCTGGGCTGCTGGCTGGGGTATCTGGTCTGCCGCACCGGCAGCGTATTCTACGGCATGCTGATCCATCTGTTCATCAATTTCTTCAGCAGCTGTGTGCTCACCGGTGTGGGCGAGGGCGCGGTGATCAACACCCTGCTGGGAGCGGGAATTCTGGCGCTGGCGGGCTGGGGCTTTGTGCAGTTCTGGGACTTCCGCCGCCGGATGTTCGTGCGCCCGGCAACCGGCCTGCCCCAGCACCCGGTGCGGGCGGCGCTGCTCAACCCGGGCATGCTGCTGTGGATTGTGGCCTTTGTGGCCATGTGCGTGATCAATCTGTTTGGCGGAACCTGACCCCTTGCACACTGCAGGAAAATTCGGTATAATCAGGAAAAGTTACTGTTTTGGAGGGCTTGCGATGAAATTCATCAGCTGGAACGTGAACGGCCTGCGGGCGGTGCTGAAAAAGGGCTTTGCCGAGAGTTTTGCCGCGCTGGATGCGGACATCTTCTGCCTGCAGGAGACCAAGTGCCAGCCCGGGCAGGCGGAATTTGAGCCGGAGGGCTACACCGAGTATTTTTACAGCGCCGAGAAAAAGGGCTATTCCGGCACCGCCTGCTACTGCAAGCAGCCGCCGCTGAGCGTGCGCTACGGCATTGGGCCGGAGGAGCACAGCCACGAGGGCCGGGCCATCACGCTGGAATACCCGGAGTTTTATCTGGTGAACGTCTACACCCCCAACGCCCAGGAGGGGCTGGCCCGCATCGACTACCGGATGCAGTGGGAGGACGATCTGCGCGCCTACCTGATGGAGCTGGACAGGGAAAAGCCGGTGATCTACTGCGGCGATCTGAACGTGGCCCACAACGAGATCGACCTGAAGAACCCGAAAACCAACCGGGGGAACGCGGGCTTTTCCGATCAGGAGCGGGAAAAGATGACCAACCTTCTGGCCAGCGGCTTTTCGGACAGCTTCCGCGCTCTCTATCCGGATAAAACCGGCGCGTACAGCTGGTGGAGCTACCGCTTCAACGCCCGCAAGAACAACGCGGGGTGGCGTATCGATTATTTCATCGTGTCCAACCGGCTGATGGACAAGGTGAAGGACAGCCTGATCTATGCGGACATCGAGGGCAGCGACCACTGCCCGGTGGGCCTGATCATTGATCTGTGACCCTTTGAATCCACAAAACAAAAACACCCGGCGCGGAGCCTGCCTGCTTCCCGCCGGGTGTTTTCTGTTATCCGGGATAATACTGCTTTTTCAGCTTTTGCAGCCGCTCCAGTGCAGCTGCGCCGCGGGGGCCCAGTTCCTGGGTCAGGGCCACCAGCAACCCGTCCACCAGTGCGGCGGGGGCGGCCATGGAGTGGTATTCCTTTTCCGGCCCCCGATAGGCGAACAGATTGATGTCCGCCGCCTGATCCGGCGGCAGGCAGGTGCGGCTCACAAAGGCCAGGGTGGTGTAGCCGGCAGCGTGGCTCTGCTCCAGCAGGATGCGGCCCTCCCGGCTGAGTTTGGAAAAGCTGAACAGCACCGCCACATCGCCTTTTTCCGCGCCTGCCAGACCCTCCAGCAGCTCGGAGCCGGAGGTGGGCAGCAGCCGGGCGTCCAGCCCCAGACGGCGCAGCCGGAAGTGCAGCAGCCGGGCAAGACTGGCCGAGGCGTTTTTGCCGTGGATGTAGATCCGGCCTGCACCGGCAAGGGCGGCCACCGCCCGGTCAAATTCCGCTTCGTCCAGCTGGGCGGCGGTGGTTTCCAGACAGGCCTGCTGGCTGGCCAGCCAGTCCCGGGGCGAAAAACGGCCGGACCGCTGCAGGGTGCCGGCCAGCTTTACCGCCGGACCGGCGGCAGCCTGTTCCAGAACCAGCGTTTTCAGGGCTTTGAAATCCCGGCAGCCCACATGGCGGGCAAAGCGGGAAAGGGTGGCTTCGGAAAGGCCCAGCCGTTCCGCCAGCTGCCCGATGGACAGAAACAGAAAGGCGTCGGTATTGGTGTTGATGAAATCCAGAATGGAGCGTTCCGCCCGGGTAAGCTGTTCCGGCGGAATGGGAAGGCGCAGTTCCATGGCATTGAATCCCCGTTCGATTGATATACAGAAAAATGCGGCGAAAGGGGCCGCTGGTTGCATTATACCCCCGGCGGGCGGGGCCTGTCCAGAAAAGGCGTGTAAAAAAGCCCCGCACCGGGCGTGAAAACCCGGCACGGGGGAAGAGGGCATTTTTATACGGGAGCCTGGCTGGTGAGAACCTCCACATAGTCGCCGCCCAGCGCGTGAATCTCCTTGAGCGAACGCTTGAGAAGACCGGCAGTGCGCACCAGGAAGGAGGCCTGTTCGCTGAGCTCGATGGAGTAGCGCCCGGCGTTCATTTCCTGACGCAACTGCTCCACGGTGGTGAACTCCCGCTCAAAGCGGGTGGCGATGCAGCCGTACTGCACTGCCTGATGGGTATCGCTGCCGGAGACCACCGGAATGCCCAGCGTTTTGCCCAGCTGGGTGGTCAGCGCACGGGTGCGCTCCGGGTCCATGGCCATGTCCTTGCCGTTCATGTCCAGAAATGCAAAGCGGCGCAGCTGTTCCAGGGGCTGCTCTGGCACATGGCCCGGCGCCCGGTAGGGATGGCCGCAGCCCACCAGCACCGGGTATTCCTCAAACAGATCCAGCAGCTGGGCCAGAGGAGGGAAGTGCCCCCGCTCCTTGTGGGGGGCAAGGCGGCGATTCAGCTCCAGAATGGCCTCCATGGGCCCGATGCTCAGAATATGGCCGCACTCGGCCACGTCGGTTTCCATGCCGGGAAAGACCCGCAGGCCGTTTTCCAGCACAAGGCAGTCGCCGGTGCGCTGGCTCACCGAAGCCAGATAACCATACAGATCCTCAAATTGCAGGGTGTTGAAATGCTCGGTCAGGCACAGGCCGTCCAGCCCGGCCCGGCGGGCCTCACCGAACAGCCAGTCGGTGTAGGCGGTGGAAAACGGCAGCTTTTTGGCCAGCTTGCCGTGGGTGTGGAAATCAAACAGCAACAAAAACACTTCCTTTTTTCAAACGGCGGATCGAATGCTCACAGCAGGGTGGAGACAAATACCGTGAGGCAGACCCACAAAGCGGAAATCGCCAGAAACAGCCAGTCGTCGTAGCGGATTTGAAGGGTGGAAAGCTTGATCTTTTTCACCTCTTTGTTTACGGCGGCGTAGCGATAGCCCCGCAGCTCCAGCGCCTCCACCGTGGTGCGGGAGCGCTTGGCGGTATTGAGCATCAGCGGGTAGAAGGCCCAGATCACCACCTTGATCTGGTAGGCAAGATACCGGATTTTACCCCAGATGGTCTCGTGGGCGGGCGGGTTGCCCCGCAGCCGGAACGAGAGCAGCACGTTCTGGAATTCCTCCATGAGCATGGGCAGCATCCGGTAGGCGTAGGAGATGGAAAAGCTGAGCCGCTCGGGGCAGCCGAACCACATCAGGCCGTTGCTCAGCCGGTCCGGGTCCAGGCCGGAAAACACCGTGATGGATGCCAGCGAGATGGTGGCCACCTTCAGGGTGAGCACCAGCAGCGGGGCCACGGCGGAGGCGTTGCCGCCGAACAGCAGCGTGACCAGAAACAGGTAGCCGGTCTGGGAGAAAACGCCCAGACCGAACAGGAACAGCACCAGCCCGGCCACCTTCGCCAACAGAGTGGTGATGGTCACCAGCACAAAGCAGCCCAGCAGAAAGGGCAGATCGTTCACAAACCAGGGCACCAGACCAAAAAACAGGTACCACACCAGCAGAATCCGGGGATCCAGTGCGGCGATGGGGGTATCGTCGTTTCCGTAGGCGTTTTTCAGAACCTGATTGCGCAGAAAATCCATGGAGAATTTGTCCAGGATATTTTCCGAAAGTTTGTTCAGCATGGTTTATTCGGCCTCCTCGAAGGCGTTCACAAAGTCGTTCACGGTGTAACAGCGGGCGGCAGGGTCCAGCCGGCGGGCCATGGCGAAGATTTCCGGCGGGCGGATGCCCACCCGGTCGATCACGTCCTGCCGGGCAAAGATTTCGTCCCGGGGGCCGTCGGCAATCACCTGGCCCTGATACAATACGATGATCCGGTCCGCCCACTGGCAGACCAGCTGCATGTCGTGGGTGGCGATGACCGCCGTGTGGATCACGTCCTTCATCTCCTCCAGCACGCCCAGAATCTCCCGGCGGGTGGCGATGTCCAGATTGGCGGTGGGTTCGTCCAGCAGCAGAATGGCCGGGTTCAGCGCTACGCCGATGGCAAGGCTGGCCCGGCGCATCTGGCCGCCGGAGAGCAGCCGTCCGTCCCGGTCGGCAAGCTCGGTGAGCCGGAACCGGGCCAGCAGCTCCTCACAGCGGGTCTGCCAGTCCGGCACGCCCCGCACCTGCATGGCATAGGCGATGTCGGCCCGGATGGAGTCCTTGATGAACATTTCCTCCGGGTTCTGGTAGACCAGTGAGATCAGTCGCCCCAGCTCCTCGGCCCGGCGGTCGCCCACCGGCTGGCCCAGCAGGCTTACCTGGCCCTCGGCGGGGCGCAGCAGGCCCACCATCAGCTTCATCAGGGTGGACTTGCCCGCTCCGTTGGAGCCGATCAGCGCCACCCGCTCGCCCTGGCGGATGGTCAGATTCAGCCCGTCAAAAATGGTGCGGGCTTCGCCCTTCACCGAGCGGTAACGCAGCTGAATGTTCTCAAACTCCACGGCCTGCGGAGCATCCGGCACCACAGATGCGGGTGCTGGAGCGGGCAGCCGGAAGGGCAAGGCGGAAAAACAGTCGACTCCGGTATCCACGGTGGTGGGCAGGGGCGCGTCCTCTGCCAGCAGACCCCGCTTTTGCAGCAGTCGGCCCGCCTGGGTTACCTGCGGCGGAAAGATGTTGCAGTGTTCCAGCTCATCCACCCGCTGAAGGGCCTTTTCAGTGGGCAGCTTCCACTGCACCTGACCGTCCTTCAACAGCAGAACATTTTTGCAGTAATCGGCAATGTATTCGGTGTGATGCTCAATCACGATGATGGTCTTGCCGTGGTTCTGGTTCAGATCCCGCAGCACCTCATAAATGCGGTCGGCGTGCATGGGATCCAGCTGGGCGATGGGCTCATCCAGAATCAGGATGCCCGGCTGCAGCGACACTGCGCCCGCCAGCGCCAGCAGATGGGTCTGCCCGCCGGACAGCTGCCACACATATTCCTCCTCGCGCCCCTCCAGCCCGCACTGGGCCAGAGCGCGCCTTCCCCGATCCTTGTAATCGGGGAAGGCGTAGTTCAGGCAGGAATAGGAGGCGTCGTCCAACACGGTGGGGCGAACGATCTGGTTTTCGAAATCCTGATAAACATAGCCCACCTTCCGGGCAAGTTCGCCCACATCGGCACTCAGGGTGTCCTGCCCGTCCACGGTGACAAGGCCTTCAAACCGGCCGGTGATGAAATGGGGGATCAGGCCGTTGAGCACCTTGCACAGGGTGCTTTTGCCGCAGCCGTTGTTGCCCACAATGGCCAGAAAGTCGCCCTGCTCCACAGTGAGGGAAAGGTTGTTCAGGGTGGGCTTTTCCGCCCCGGGGTAGGTGTAGGTCAGGTGTTGGATCTCCACTGCGTTCATGATCAGCCAGCCACGTTCCTTTCGCTGTTTTTCTTCAGGGCAAGCAGCACAATCACAGCCAGCGCGGCGGCAACCACCATGCCGGCGGCCATTGCGGTGCCGCTTTCAGCCCAGCTGGCCTCCCAGTCGATCAGGGCCATGCCGGCGGTGGCGGCCAGCTCAGCCAGAACAGCCACCACGAAGCCCAGCACGCAGATGCCCGCGACCCGAAGGTTTACGCCGCCTTCTGCGCCCGCAGTGCGGGGAGCCATGCCCAGCAGGGGCTCGATCTTGCCGTACAGGCGGGGAACCAGATACAGAGTGGGCAGCATGCAGAACAGAATGCCGCTGAACAGGAAATCGTTCAGGAAGGCGAAGCCCTCGGTGGCAAATACGCTTTCGGGCAGGCCGGCCACGGCCTCAAAATCCTCCACGGCGAACTGCACCTTCAGCACGTCCACCACAGCGCCCATGAACAGCTGCAGGCCGGTGCCCGCAAGGGCGGCCGCGCCCACCGCCAGCTTGTTGCGGGGATCCTTCACCAGACGGCCGGCGATGTAAACGCCGATGGCAACGGTGATGAACTTCTCCAGCTCGCCCAGGCCGCCGAACTGGCCCAGCATGATCTCGCTGAATACCAGCTCACCGGTGGAAGCGCCCAGCGCCGCGCTCAGCGGGTCGAACAGCATGGCCAGGGTGAGGGGGATGAACAGAAAATATTCCACCGAGAATTCCACCAGACCGATCTGGAACTTGGGGATCAGCTCGGTAAACAGGGTGGCCAGGCCGTAGAGCGACATGGTCAAAACAAAAATCATCAGTTTCTGCGACTGGGTGGCAGTCGTTTTTTGCGATGCGTTCATGAATGGATTCCTCCCGTTTTCTTCTCGTTCTCAAAGCAGTCCGCACCCGGCATTTCGGGTGCATCATCAGTGTACCAGAGAAAATGTAAGTTTTTCCTGCAAATAAATGTTAAATGCAAGTTAATTTTCTTTCTGGACAAAATTGCGGGCATTTGCCCACAAAACGGTGGGAAGGAGAAGGGAAAACGCTGTTTTTGGGTTGCATGCAGCAGCGGGATACGGTATAGTAAAAAGGTCAGGCCCAAAGCAAGGGGTCTGAATGAGAACGAGAGAAACCTCTGATCCAAAAGAAAGGAAACGCGGTTTATTATGAAAGCTTTACTGGATATCCTGCGCGGTATCGTGATCGGTATCGCAAACATCATTCCCGGCGTGTCCGGCGGCACCATGGCGGTGTCCATGGGCATCTACGACAAGCTGATCAGCGCGGTGACCGGCCTGTTCAAGCATTTTAAGGAGAGCATGAAGCTGCTGATCCCTCTGGGCATCGGCATGGGCATCGGCATTGTAGGCTTCGGCTTTTTGCTGGAGTACCTGCTGGAGGCCCATGTGCTGGCCACCTGCCTGACCTTTGTGGGCCTGATTCTGGGCGGCCTGCCCATCCTGTGGGTGAACCTGACCCGCAACGTGGCCAAAAAGCCCGGCGGCCGCATCGGTGCGGGCGAAGTGATCAGCTTCCTGGTGCTGCTGGCCATCGGCGTGGGCTTGCCTCTGCTGCAGGGCTCCGAGGGTGCGGTCAAGACCCTGACCCTGAACCCCGGCACCATTGTGGTGCTGTTCCTGCTGGGCCTGATCGCCAGCGCCACCATGGTAATTCCCGGTGTGTCCGGCAGCATGGTGCTGATGGTGCTGGGCTATTACAGCACCATTCTGGCGCTGGTTACCGGCACCGTAACCATGCTCAAGGACATGGACATCGGCGGCGTGATCAACAACTGCCTGCTGCTGGCCCCCTTCGGTGTGGGTGTTGTGCTGGGCATCTTCCTGATCGCCAAGGTGATTGAGTATCTGTTCCAGCGATTCCCCAGCCAGACTTTCGCGGCCATCATCGGCCTGATCGTCTCCTCTCCCTTTGCCATCCTCTATTCTGCCGACGCTCTGAGCGGCTTCTCGGTGGTGGAGCTGGTGGTTGGCCTGGTGCTGGCGGCCCTGGGCGCCTGGGTCACCTGGCTGATGGGCAGCAAGGAAGAGGCCTGATTCATCCTTTGAAAAAACGAGCAAGCGGCGCGCCGCCTGCTCGTTTTTTTGTGCGGGGTTGCCCAAGGCAAAAAAATCTTTCAATTTGTGAAGAAAACCTCCTTCCAGGTTCGTTGTATTGGGCGAAGGGGCAAACAAGTAAGGGAAGGGGGCGTTCAGCCGAGTGACCAATGCACAGTTCAGCGCACTGGTGGAGCAGTATCAAAAGCTGGTCTATACCGTGTGCTACCAGCTGGTACGGGATCATCAGCTGGCGGAGGACCTGACCCAGGATACATTTGTTGCAGCCTTTTCTCACATGGATGACTGCCCGCCCGAACATTACAAGCCCTGGCTGGCCCGCATCGCGACCAACAAAGCCCGCGACCATTTGAAGAGCGCCTGGAACCGGCGGGTGATGACCCCCGGAGACGAGTCCATGCCGGAAACGGCGGCGGTGGGCGCGGCACCCCCGGGGCCGGAGGATCTGACGGTGAGCGAGACGGAAGCCCAGGCAATCCGCCAGATGGTAAAGGACCTGCGGGAGCCCTATTACCAGGTGTCGGTGATGTATTTTCTGCAGGAGCGCAGCGTGGAAGAGATCGCCCGCGCTCTGCGCCGCCCGCCCAAAACGGTACATACCCAGCTGTATCGGGCAAAACGCCTGCTGCAGCAGCAGATCACAGAAAGGAGACAGGCGCAATGACGGAACTGTTTTTACAAAACGGCCATCTGAGCGACGAGGGACTGCAGGCCCTCATCGACGGTACGCTGGATGAATTGCAGCGGCTGGAAGCCGCGGAGCATCTGAGCTTCTGCGACGAGTGCCTGACGCGATATACTGCTCTGCTTACCGGGGATGTGCTGGAGGAGCCGGAGCAGGACGTAACTCTGCCGGTGATGCGCAGGCTGCGCCGTCGGGCCGTGAAGAGCGCCTGGAACCGGTATGCAGCGGCGGCCGCCGCGGTGGTGATCACTGCGGGCCTGTGGTACAGCGGTGTGTTTGGCGGAGCCATGGAGGCGCTGGCCATCCAGCCGCCCGCGCTGGAGCAGACCGCACAGGCGCAGGAGCCTGGCCCGCTGGGCCAGCTGCTGGAGCGCATCGGTGTGGCCGACGGGGGCGAACCGGCCCGGCCGGACAACGGCCTTGGCCCGGAGCACCGGCCGGCAAACGTGCACCAGCTGGATGATCCGGAAGAAGCCGGGCCGGATGAGCCGGACGATACAGAGAACGGCGGGCTGGGCCAGTGGCTGAGCCAGCTGATCAACCGGCAGGACAACTGATCAAAACGACTGAATGGGAGCGTGCGACAATATGATCAAAAATGGATTTTTGACCTTCTGCTTTTCCTTTATCCCGGGCGCGGGTCAGATGTATCAGGGATACATGAAACGGGGCCTTTCTCAGGTGACCGCCTTTGTGCTGCTCATCGCTTTGGGAGCGGGGCTGTTCGGCCCCATCGCGGTGTTCGCCGCCGTGGTGTATATGTACAGCTTCTTCGATTCGCTGAACCTGCGCAGCCAGCTGAAGATGGGCATCTGCCCGCCGGACGAGTACCAGTTCAATCTGGACGAACTGAAAGGCCTTGCCCGGCTGGCCATGCAGCGCCACAATCTGGTGGGCTGGGGCCTGGTGCTGCTGGGCGTCTGGGGCCTTTACTCCAACTTCATCTATCCCTGGGTGTGGGATCTGGCCGACATCTTCGGTTACGACAACCCGGTGGTGAACGCGGTGCGTTCTCTTATCAACAATCTGCCCACGCTGGCGGTGTCGGTGATCTTCGTGTACGCGGGCGTGCGGCTGATCCGGGGCTCCGGCCCGAAAAAGGGCGGCGAGCTGCCGCAGGATCTGGAGGACGATTTCACCGAATACAAGGGTGAATGAGGGAGGAACAGGCAATGAACAATACCGATTTTGAACCGATGAACCCCATGGAAGAAACCGCACAGCCGGAAATGCAGGCAGACCGGCCGCAGGGCGCGCCGCAGCCCCGGCGGGCGCAGAAGATGCGCCAGGAGCGGCCGAAGGTGCGCCGGGTGGGCTTTTTCACGCTGGGCATTGCGCTGATCCTTACCGGCGGCTGCATTGCCGCAAGCATGATTCTGCCGGATTTCCCGCTGTTCACCGTGGCAAAGCTGGCTCCGCTGGTGCTGGTGGCTCTGGGTGTAGAGGTACTGTGGGCCAATGCCCGTAAGGGTGACGCCCAGCTGAAATACGATCTGCTGAGCATGTTTGTCTGCTTTGTGCTCATCTGCGCCAGCATGGGCGCGGCCACCCTGCCCATTCTGCTGCGCTATTACGGGCCGGATCGGGAGTACACTGAGCGGCGGCTGGAGCAGGAGCTGGAGGAGCATCTGAATGAGAAGCTGCCTGACGGAATCGTGCTGGATGGTTACAGCTATGTGGACCTGAACCGGATGGAGTTCGACAGGGAAATGACGCTGGCGGATCTGAAAACCGAGGATCTGGTGCGGGTGAATCTGACCCTGGCCGGTGCATACGCGGATGAAAATGCCTTTGCCGAGGCCTGCGCGCAGATGCTGCCCGCCCTGCGGGAGCTGGGCGTGGATCAGGTGGACTTCCATTCGGAGAATGGCGACGATCAGTGGGAGCTGCAGATCGGCGGCCCGTTCCAGATGAACGCCAGTGCTCAGGAGCTGGCGGTTCAGGTGACCCACATGGTGCGCTACTGGGAGGACGACAGTTACACCTGGTGGGATGAGGATGAGCTGACGGAGCATCTGGCCGAACAGGAGAATACCGACCGGCAGGAGCCTCAGCCGGAAGCTGATTCCACAGAGATCACCATGGAACAAGCCGGTGAGACCAGCGCGGAAGTGACCGCCATGGAGAACGGCTGAGAAAAATTCAATACGCAAAAGCCCCGCAGAGCTGCGTAATGACGCATGCTCTGCGGGGCTTTTTTGAATATCAGTAGACAAAGGCGTTCTGCACAAGATAATTGATCACGAAGAGAGCCACGTCCACCGGAATCTTGGCGCCCAGCTCGGGAAGACCGGGAACAAGGCCCACCAGCAGCGAGACGAAAAATGCGCTGGCCAGCGTTTTCAGAATGGTGAGAATGGTATAGAGCGTAGCGCTGCGCTGGTGCGCCGCACGGCTCTGAAAGACGAAGAAATAGTTGATCAGATAGTTCATCAGGCTGGAAAGCACCCGCGCCACAATGGTGGCGGCGGTGATGTAGACTGCCTCCGGCAGATAGGGCCGCAATGCGCAGCACAGCAGCCAGAACGCCCCCAGATCCACCCCGGAGGAAACCAGCGAGGAGGCAGCAAAGGGCACAAAGGTTCGCCAGCCGCGTTTTGCGGCCGGGGACTCAGAATTGGAAGAACACATGAAACCTTACTCCATTCAGACAAAAACAGTGGGGCTACAGCGCCGCGTGCACCGCAGCCAGAATGGCGGGGGCGCTGCGCAGTGCATCGGGGGCAAGCTGTGTGGGGGAGAGCTCCACACCCAGATCCTCCAGCCCCTCGAACAGGGTGATGCGGGCAAGAGAATCCATCAGCCCGCTTTCGATCAGATCCATACCCTCCTCCAGCGCCCGGGGCGTGCCGCAGGCGTTGGCGATCAGGCTCAGGATCATGTCGTCGGTCAGTTGCATTGAAAATGTCTCCTTTCGGCGATCACAGCAGAAATTCCCGGGCCAGCTGCGCCCGGTCGCACTTGCCGTTTTCGGTCACCGGCAGCTCGTCCAGCCAGAACAGCCGGCCGGGCAGCATGTAGGCGGGCAGGCGCTGAGCCAGCAGACGGCGAACCTCCTCTTCTGGCAGGCGGGCGCTTTGGGCTGCCTGCAAAAAGGCGCAGAGCCGGCGCACCCGGCCGTCCGGTGAGCGCTGGGGCAGCACCGCCGCCCGCTCCACACCGGGCAGAGCGTGTAGTGCGGCTTCCACCTCGCCGGGCTCGATGCGCCAGCCGCAGTATTTCAGCTGGTCGTCCAGCCGACCGGTGCACCACACATGGCCGCCCTTCACAAAGCCGCTGTCGCCGGTGCGGTACCAGCCGCCGGAAAACCGGGCGTCGCCGCTGCCGGGCAGGTAGCCGGAAAACACGCTCTCGCCCCGCAGGGCCAGCTCGCCGGGCTCCCCTTCGGCAAGGAGTTCTCCCTTTGGGCCAAGCGCCGCGATTTCCACCGCAGCCTGCTCCACAAGACCCACCGGAAGAGGGCCGTCGGCAAAGGTGGCCAGCGCGTCGGCCGCGTTCACCGCACACACCGCGCAGGCGGCCTCGGTGGGGCCGTAGGCGTTCAGCAGGGCTGCGCCGGGGAAACGGGACAGGAATTTCTCCGCCGCCGGTCTGGGCAGCACCTCGCCGCAGCAGAACACCGCCCGCAGCTTCGGCATCAGCGCCGGGGAGAAGTTTTTGTCGCACAGGCACAGCTCCAGAAAGGTGGGGGTACACACCAGCACCGCTGCGCCGCTGGCCGAAAGCTGCCGGAACAGCAACGCCGGGTCGGCCAGCTCTTCACGGGAAAGGCTCACCAGCCGCCCCTGTCCGCAGAAGGCAAGGGTCAGATCCGTCAGCGAGAGATCGAAGGAAAAGCCTGCCTGCCCCACCACCGTCTCGCCGGGGGCGAGGGTCAGCGCGGGCCGGGCGGTGATCCAGCGGGCAAAGTTCGCCAGCGCCCGCCGGGGCACCGGAATGCCCTTGGGCCGGCCGGTGCTGCCGGAGGAAAACAGAATGTAGGCGGTCTGTTCCGGGCTGCAGGGGCGGGGCGCAGCCAACGGCTCAATAATGCCCGGCTCGCACATGGGCCAGAGGGGCGCGGTCGGCAGCTCTTCCGGCCAGGGAGCGGGGGCTTCGTCGGCAAACAGCAGAGCGGCGGCCCCCGCCTGGCGGAACACGGTTTCCACCCGAGCGGCGGGCCAGCCCTCGTCGCAGGGCACGTATGCCCGGCCCGCCAGCAGGCAGGCCAGCATGCCCACCGGCAGGGCGGGCTGCTTGTGGCCGTAAAGCAGGATGGGGCCTTCGCCCGGCCAGAGCTGCCCCAGCGCCGCGGCCAGAACCCGGGCGCGGGTGAGCAGCTGGCCGTAGCTAAGCCCCCATCCGCCGCTTTCGTAGGCGGGCAGATGGGGGCTTTGGGCACAGCGTTCCACAAGATCGTTCAAACAAATCCGATTGTTCACACAGCATTCTCCTTTTGCGGGTCAGGGCACCATTGGCCGCCGTCCTCCCTGCGCAGCTCTTCCGGCGGAATCAGGGCCGGGTCGAACAGTACCCGGGAGTGATTGTCCAGAATCAGCTCCCGGCGCAGTGTCCGGCCGCTGGCCCGGTCAATGGTGAGCTTGTAGACCTGGCTCAGCCGGTAGTAGCCGTCGTCCAGGCGGGCATAGTGGCTGTTTTCCTCCACCAGCCGGTAGCGGCAGGGGAAGGGGCGCAGGCAGCGCAGCTCGCCGCAGAGCTCGTCCTCCCGCAGCCAGACCAGCAGCTGCACCGGCTGATCGCTATCGTTGCGGAAGCGGTAATCCACATTGTTGTAAAACACTGAGGTTCCGGTGCCGAAGGGCACGGTGCGCCGCTCGTCCGGGAACAGGGCATCGGAATGATGGTGCAGCTCGGTGACGGTGAGGGGGCTGTTCAGCACCAGCCAGTGGATCAGGTTTGCCAGCTGGCACAGCCCGCCCCCGATGCCCCGGCCCAGCTGCCCGCCGGAGATGGTCAGCCCTTCCTGATAGCCCTTGCGGCGGGTGGCGTTGCCCACCGTGCGCCAGAAGGAGAAGGTTTCGCCGGGGGCGATGATCAGCCCGTTCACCTGCGCGGCGGCCAGCTCCAGGTTGCGGGCCTTGCCCTCCTGCAGCCGGGGATCCACTCCGGCCAGCCGGCGGCGGATCACCGAGCAGTGGCCTTTCACCAAAGCAGGCAGAGGCTCGGCCTGCCGGGTGGAGGCAAACCGCTGGCGGCCCGTCAGATCCTGCACACGGCGCAAAAGCCGCTCCTTGCGCAGAGAGATCCGGTAGCATACCGGGCCGTATTCACAAAACAGTTTTCGCCGCGCCATGGCGCTTCGCCCTCCTTGCCGTGCGGGTTCTGCGGGGAAAAGGAATAAGTTTACGATACAATATCCCGGCAGTAATGTCAAACAGACCGGAATGCACTGTTAAAAAATAAACGCATTTGTAAAATGCTTTTTGGTTGTACTTTGTGCCTGCCCGTGCTACACTGAACATGGATTATTTCAAAAATTTGAACAGTTGCCGGCGCCGCTTTCGGCCCGGTGGAAAGGTGAGAAGGAATGAAACTGCTCAAAGGATATACAAAAGAAGAAAAGAGCTGGATGATGTACGACTGGGCCAACAGCGCCCACTCGGTGATCGTGGTCACCATCCTGCCCATCTTCTACAATACGGTTGCGGGTTACATGGCGGATTCTGCCTCCGGTATGAGCACCTGGGGCTACGCCACCAGCGCGGCCATGGCCATCGTGGCGCTGCTGGCCCCGGTGCTGGGGGTGTTCGGTGACTTCAAGGGCATGCGCAAAAAGCTGTTTGTGGGCTTCATGCTGGTGGGCGTTGTATCCTGCGCGCTGATGGCCGCCACTCCCATGATGGACTTCATGGAGCCGGGCATGGCGGAAAAGGTGGGCATGGCAGTGCTGGCGCTGTACATTCTGTCCACCATCGGCTTCGCCGGTGCGAACCTTTACTACGACAGCTTTTTGAATGACGTAACCACCGAGGACCGGATGGACAAGGTGTCCACCATGGGCTACGGCATGGGTTACATCGGCGGCTCCACCATTCCGCTGCTGACCTTCCTGATTCTGAATCTGGTGCTGGGCAGCGACAAGATGCTGTTCTGCCTGTCCTTCGCTTTCGGCCTGACCGCCGTGTGGTGGCTGGTGTTCAGCATCCCCCTGCTGAAAAACGTGGAGCAGAAGAGCTACAACGAAAAGACCAAAGGCGCGGTGGGCCACGCACTGCGGGGCCTGGCCGGTACCGTGAAGGAGATATTCCATCACAAGGCCATGTTCGTGTATCTGATCGCCTACTTCTTCTACATCGACGGCGTGAACACCATCATCCACATGTCCACCAGCTACGGCGATACCCTGGGCCTGGATTCCACCAGCATGCTGCTGGCGCTGCTGCTGGTGCAGGTGCTGGGCCTGCCCTTCTGCCTGCTGTACATCAAGGCCAGCGAGAAGTTCGGCGCCCGCACCATGGTGGGCGTGGGCATCTGCGTGTATGTGGGTGTGACCATCTTCGGCTTCTTCCTGCGTGAGGTCTGGCAGTTCTGGGTGATGGCCATCATGGTGGCCACCAGCCAGGGCGGCATTCAGGCGCTGAGCCGCAGCATGTTCGGCAAGATGATCCCGGACAAAAAGCGCAGCGGCGAGTTCTTCGGCTTCTACGATATCTTCGGCAAGTTCAGCGCCATCATGGGCCCGGCTCTGGTGGGCTGGAGCAGCGCCATCGCTTCGAACGTGGCCCTGAACAAGATGGGCCTGACCCGTGCCACCGCCAGCGCCGATGTGCTGGCTCAGGTGGACACCGCGGCCGCGCCCTGGGGCATTCTGAGCCTGCTGTTGATCTTCTTCGTGGGCGGCGGGCTGTATTTCTTCGTGCTGCCCCGCTACCTGAACGGGAAAAAGTAAAACCGGAAAGAAAATACAAAAAGAAAACCGCCCCGGGGCAAAAAACGACTGGCCCCGGCGGCGGTTTTCTTTTATAATCTAGATAGAGATTCAAATCGGGCGCCTTGCCCGCGCAGCATCCCCGGTCTGCACGCCCCCCGGCGGGGCGGATCGGGGCAAATGGTGCTGCCCGAAACAGCACAGAAAGGAACTTCCATGTTCGAGATTTTCAAGCATACAGCGGAATACAAGCGCCTGCAAACGGCGCTGCAGACCCCCGGCGCGGCGGCCCTGTTCGGCATGCCCCCGGTGGCCCATGCCCGGCTTCTGCGGGAGCTGGCGGAAGAGAATGGCCAGAGCCTGCTGGTGGTGACCCCCGGCGAGGCGGAGGCTACCCGTTTTGCCCAGGATCTGGAGGCGCTGGGCCTGCCCGCCGCCGTGTTCCCGCCCCGGGACTTTCTGCTCCGGCCCATCGAGGGTGCGGGCAGAGAATACGAGTACCGCCGCCTGGCGGTGCTGGGCGATCTGGTGGGTGGCCGTCTGCGGGCGGTGTGCGTGCCCGCCGAGGCCCTGCTGCAATACACCGTACCCAAGGCCGAGTTCTGCGCCAACACCCTGACCTTGAAGCCGGGCATGACCATTCCGGTGAAGGAGCTGGCCGCCCGGCTGCTGGCGGCGGGCTACCACCGGCGCAGCCAGGTGGAGGGCCCCGGCCAGTTCAGCGTGCGCGGCGGTATTGTGGACGTGTTCCCGCCGGACTCCAGGGCCCCCGCCCGGGCGGAGTTCTGGGGCGATGAGATCGACACCCTGAACAGCTTCGATATTCTGAGCCAGCGGCGGGATGACGCGCTGGAAAAGGTGTACATCTCGCCCGCCCGTGAGGTGCTGTTCGGCGATGCGGCCGAGACTGCCGCCGCCCTGCGCAGCGCCCTTGCCGCCCAGAAGGGCCGGCGGGCCAGCGCCATGGAAAAGGCCATGGAAGCGGATCTTGCCCAGCTGGACGCGGGCCTTGTGCCCGAGGCGCTGGACAAGTATCTGGGCATCCGCTACCCCAAGCCCGCCACCCTGCTGGATTACTTCGACAATGCGATTCTGGTGCTGGAGGAGCCCAGCGCCATCCGGGAGGCTCACAAGGCCACCCAGTTCCGCCGCACCGAGGAGATGAAGGGCCTGTTTGAGGAAGGGCTGCTCTGCCCCGGGCTGGATGTGCTGTATCAGGATCTGCCGGATCTGATGCATGCGGTGGACAGCATGCCCAGCCTGTGCTGCGAGAATTTTGCCCGCACCATGCCGGAGATAAAGCTGAAGGACATCGTGAACGCCCCGGCCCATGCTCATCCGCCCTTCAGCGGCGAGGTGGCCTCGCTGGCCGAGGATCTGGAGCCGCTGACCAGGCAGGGCTATGTGGTGGAGCTGCTGGCGGGCACTTCCCGCGCCGCCGCCGCGCTTGCAAAGGATCTGGCGGCCAAGGGCTTTGCCGCCACCGCTGCAAAGGATGTGCTGCCGGGGCCGGGTGTGGTCGCGGTGCGCCCGGGGCACCTGACCGGCGGTGCGGAGTTTCCCTTTGCCAAATACGCCCTTTTCACCAGCCGCAAGGCGGGCAGCGCCGACAGCGGCAAAAAGCCCGCCAAAAAGAAAAACAAGGACGCCCTTTCCAGCCTGACCGACATCAAGCCCGGCGATTATGTGGTGCACCAGAACCACGGCATCGGCATGTATACCGGTATCCAGCGGCTGGAAGTGCAGGGTGTGGTGAAGGATTATCTGAAGATCAGCTACGATAAGGGCGACACTCTGTATGTGCCGGTCACCCAGCTGGACCTGCTCAGCCGCTACACCGCCCCCGGCGATTCCGACAAGGTGAAGCTGGCCAAGCTGGGCGGCACCGAGTGGGCCAAGACCCGCCGCCGGGTCAAGACCGCCGCCGCCGAGATGGCTCAGGAGCTGATCGAGCTGTATGCCAAGCGGCGACAGGCCAAGGGCTTCGCCTTCCCGGAGGACAGCGACTGGCAGCGGGACTTTGAGACTCGCTTTGAGTACGACGAGACCGGCGACCAGCTCACTGCCGCCGCCGAGATCAAAAAGGACATGGAAAAGCCCTGGCCTATGGATCGGCTGCTCTGCGGCGACGTGGGCGTGGGCAAAACCGAGGTGGCCCTGCGGGCGGCCTTCAAGTGCATCATGGGCGGCAAGCAGTGCGCCATTCTGGCCCCCACCACTCTGCTGGCCTGGCAGCATTACAACGGTCTGCTGGCCCGGATGGAGGCCTTCCCGGTGAAGGCCGGGCTGCTCAGCCGGTTCCGTACCCCCACCCAGCAGAAGGAGACGCTGCGGGGCCTGAAGGAGGGCACCGTGGACGTGGTGGTGGGCACCCACCGGCTGCTGAGCAACGACGTGAAATTCAATGACCTGGGCCTTGTGATCATCGACGAGGAGCAGCGGTTCGGCGTCAAGCACAAGGAAAAGCTGAAGGAAGCCTTCATCGGGGTGGATATGCTCACCCTGTCTGCCACGCCCATTCCCCGTACCCTGAACATGGCCATGAGCGGCATCCGGGATATGAGCACCATTGAGGAACCCCCGGTGGAGCGCCAGCCCATCGAGACCTATGTGATGGAATACGACGCCAACATTGTGGCCGAGGCCATCAAAAAGGAGCTGGCCCGGGGCGGGCAGGTCTACTACCTGCACAACCGGGTGGACAGCATCGACGCCTGCGCCGGCATGGTGGGCCAGATGGTGCCCGGGGCCCGCATTGCCACCGCCCACGGCAAGATGACCGAGGAGCAGCTGTCCAAGGTATGGCAGCAGCTGCTGGACGGCGAGGTCGACATTCTGGTCTGCACCACCCTGATCGAGACCGGCGTGGACGTGCGCAACTGCAACACCCTCATCATTGAGGACGCGGACAAGATGGGCCTTGCCCAGCTGTATCAGATCCGGGGCCGGGTGGGCCGTTCCGGCCGCAAGGCCTACGCCTACTTCACCTTCCGGCGGGACCGGGTGCTCACCGATGTGGCGGCCAAGCGGCTTTCCGCCATCCGGGAGTTCACCAGCTTCGGTTCCGGCTTCCGCATTGCCATGCGGGATTTGCAGATCCGGGGCGCGGGCAGCCTTCTGGGCCAGAGCCAGCACGGCCACATGGAAGCAGTGGGCTACGATCTGTATGTGAAGATCCTGAACAACGCCATCGCCATGGCCAAGGGCGAGGAGCTGCAGCCGGACAAGAGCGAATGCCTGATCGACATCACGGTGGATGCCTACATTCCCGAGCGCTACATTGCCGAGGCGGCGGGCCGCATCGAGGCCTACAAGCGCATTGCGGCCATCGAGACCGAAGAGGACGCGCAGGATGTGCTGGACGAGCTGATCGACCGTTACGGCGACGTGCCGGACAGTGTGGCGGGTCTGGTGGACATCTCGCTGGTGCGGGTGAGCGCCGCCCGGGCCGGCATCTACGAGATCGGCCAGAAGCGGGACGCGCTGATCCTTTATTCCGACACACTGAACGCCCAGCGGGTGAAGCTGGCGGTAGCTGCGCTGCCCGGGCGCATCACCGTGAACAGCAGTGCCAAGCCCTATCTGGCGGTGCGGGTGGCCCCCGGCGAAAAGCCGCTGGAGCTGCTCAAACAGGCGCTCAGCGCCCTGGGGCCGGTTCAGGAGACGGACGGCGAGGAGAAAAAGGCATAAATTTGCACCCAAATGCCGCCCGAAAAGCAAAAAGAATTGAGAAATCGGCCAATATCGTGTAATATAAAAGGGTATGCGTAATCATTTTCGCATACCCTTTTTTTCAGCGATTTTACCGCCCTCTGCCTGCCGAAAAGGCCGGGGGCTGAAAGGAAGATTGAATTCCATGCCGGAAGGCTATACTCACATCCGAACCGCCCGGGCGTCGGCGCGGCTGGCGGGCATCACCCCCGCCGACGGCGCGGCCTTCGACTGCGGCGCAAACGGGCCGGACATGCTGTTCTGCTACCGGATCTGGCGCAAAAGCGCCCGCCGGGGCGAGGATCTGCCCAAAATCGGCGACCGGCTGCACGACGAAAATACCGGTGCATTGTTGCAGTCTTTGCTGGAAAACGCAAAGACTCCGGCGCAGCAGAGCTATGCGCTGGGCTTTTTGTGCCACTACGCGGCAGACTGCGCGTTGCACCCTTATGTGGTGATGATCACCAAACCGGGCGCGGCTTATAGCCGACCCGGCGGCCACGGCTATTTTGAGATCGCGCTGGACAGCTTTCTCCATCAGAAGGATACCGGAAAAAGCGCGGTGCCGGTGAACGACAATACCCCCGCCCTGAACGGGCAGGCGCTGGATGGCGCGGTCGAGCTTTTGCAGGCCGGCATTCAGGCGGCGCTGGGGCTGACCGTGAGCCGGCAGGCATTGAAGGACAGCTTCGCCCACACCCGGATGCTCCGGGGCCATTTCGTGAGCCGGCTGCGCGTGAAGTATGCGCTGTTCTGGCTGGTGGAGCCGCTGTTCGGCGGCCGGGGCTTCATCACCGGCCACATCACCCCCGCCCGCCTTGCGGGCACCCGCAAGGGCGAAAAGCCGCTGCCGGAGGTCTGGGAGCATCCCTTCACCGGCGAGCAGCAGACGGACCTGGCCGGCCTGCTGGATCAGGCCGAGCGCACCGGTGCAGCCTATATGCTGGCGGCGCAGGGCTACTGGCAGGGCAAGCTGCGGCTGGAACGGGCTATGGAGGTCATCGGCTCCCGCAGCTATCTGTCCGGTCTGGAGGATGCGCGAAGCGCCCCAGCCCGGCAGCAGGAACCAGCGCCCGCGGAGCAGCCGGAACCCGAACCGGCTGTGGAGGCAGAGGTCGAGCAGCAGCCCCGCTGGGAGGATATTGACATTTCCGGCGAACTGGACGATAATAGTGTAGGTTAATGAGATTATACGGCCCGCCACGGTGTGCGGGCAGAAGGTTTGAAAATAAAGTGAGGAAGAATGCTATGCTGAAACTGGAGCATCTGGCCTGGAGCATTCCGGGCGGCGAGAGCATCATCAAGGATATCGACCTGGAGCTGGGCGAGGGCAAGCTGGTGGTGGTCACCGGCCCCAACGGCGGCGGCAAGACCAGTCTGGCCAAGCTGATCGCCGGTGTGGAGACCCTGAGCGGCGGCCGCATCATTTTTGACGGCGAGGACATCACCGATATGGACGTGACCCAGCGAGCCAAAAAGGGCCTGGCTTATGCCTTCCAGCAGCCGGTGCGCTTCAAGGGGCTCACCGTGCGGGATATGCTGGAGCTGGCCGCGGGCAAGGAGCTGAACGAGGGCGAGCTGTGCGCGCTGATGGGTAAGGTTGGCCTGTGTGCCAGCGAATACATCGACCGCGAGCTGAACGCCAGCCTGTCCGGCGGCGAGATCAAGCGCATCGAGATTGCCAGCGTGCTGGCCCGCAAGGCAAAGCTGTCCATCTTCGACGAGCCGGAAGCCGGCATCGACCTGTGGAGCTTCGCCCGTCTGGTGGAGACCTTTGAGGAGCTGCGTGCCAAGAGCACCGGCACCCTGCTGGTGATCAGCCATCAGGAGCGGATTCTGTCCATTGCGGACGAGATTGTCGTCATTGCAGACGGCAAGGTGCGCCAGCACGGCCCCCGGCAGGAGATTCTGCCTCAGCTGCTGGCCAATGAACACGCGGTGCGCTGCCCGCTGGAAAAGGAGAGTGCGATCGTATGAACCAGATCACCGACGAACTGCTGCGCCTGATCTCCGCCAACCCCATCGACGGAAAGAGCGCTTTTAACATCCGGGAGGACAGCCAGTGCGCTGGCCGCCAGTCCACCGAGAATATCTCCATCGAGAACAAGGAAGGTGCGCCCGGCATCGTGATCCGGGTCAAGCCCGGCACCAAGGGTGAGACCGTGTACATCCCCGCCTGCGTGACCCACGCCGGTGTGGACGATCTGGTCTACAACGATTTTTACATCGGCGAGGGCGCCGACGTGACTGTGCAGGCCGGCTGCGGCGTGCACAGCGAGGGCGAGGAGCAGGCCCGCCACAACGGCATTCACCGCTTCTTTCTGGAGAAGAACGCACGGGTGCTGTATCTGGAAAAACACATCGCCACCGGCAACGGCACCGGCGAAAAGCGCATCGACCCGGTGACCGACATCGAGCTGGCCGAGGGTGCCAGCCTGGAAATGGACACTGTGCAGCTGGGCGGCGTGACCAGCACTACCCGCAAGACCCGTGCGGTGCTGCAGAAGGACGCCCGTCTGGTGGTGCGCGAGCGCATCATGACCGACGGCGACGAGTTTGCCCGCACCGATTTTGTGGTGCGCATGGAGGGCGAGGGCGGTGCCTGCGATCTGGTGAGCCGCAGCGTGGCCCGGGGCAATTCCCGTCAGGAGTTCTACTCCACCATCAAGGGCAACGCCCCCTGCACCGGCCACTCCGAGTGTGATGCCATTCTGGCGGAAAACGGCAAGGTGCTGGCTCAGCCCGGTCTGGAGGCCAATCATGTGGACGCTCAGCTGATCCACGAGGCCGCCATCGGCAAGATTGCCGGCGAGCAGCTGCTGAAGCTGCGCACGCTGGGCCTGACCAGCGAGGAAGCTGAGGAAAAGATCATTCAGGGCTTCCTGAAATAATCTGTTTTTTAAAATACGCCGGGAGAGATCCCGGTGTATTTTTTGTGCCCTGGGTTTTCCACAGAGAATGCCTGCTTCCGTGGAAAACTAAGCCGGGAACATACAGAACCGCCCGGGAAAAATTTCCCGGGCGGTTCTGCTGTTTGAAAAAGAAGATTGGAAGAAATCTTGGGGGAAATGTTTCGTCTGAAAACTGGCGGAAGCGGTTATCCGGCATGCCCCGAATCGGGGGTGTTCCGGTCCGGTGCGGGGTGGCTGCAATGTCCGCCCGCGTGGCAGCTGCCGGAACAGCCGGCGCAGCCACCGGAACAGCCGCAGCAGCCGCCCTTGCCGCCAAAATGTTTCTTTGTGGCCAGAACAGCCAGCACCAGCATCACCGCAACGATCAGGATTACAATCAGATCTGCAAATGTCATAATGGAAACTCTCTTTCTGCCGCGGCGCGTGCGGCTTATTTTTTGAAGCGTTTTTTTAGCCATTCCGCCAGGCGGAACAGGCCCATGGCCGCAAAGTAGAGCGCCAGAAACGCGGCCAGCACATAGAACATGGAAACAGATGGTTCACCCATGGCTTACGCAGCGGCCTCCACCGAACGTCTTGCATAGACCCGGTTGGCCTTGTAGGGATCCGGACGGAACAGCAGGAACAGGATCACCGCCAGCACTGCGAAGGCGATGAAGGTCCAGGGGTTCACGGCAACCTGACCGGTGGCCAGACCACCCAGCTGATACACGATCAGCGCCACCGCGTAGGCGAAGATGTTCTGATAGAGAATGGCGAACCAGAACCACTTGCGGTCCTGCATTTCCTTGGCCATGGTGGCAATGGCCGCCAGGCAGGGGCTGTTCAGTAGGTTGAATACCAGGAAGGAGAAGCCGGCGGCTGCACAGGGGAACCAGGTGCCCACCGCGGCGGCTACCGCGCCGGTATCCTCCACCAGATCCTCGGATACGTTGGCCAGCACGCCCATGGTGGAGACGATGGCCTCCTTGGCGGTGAAGCCGGAGATGGAGGAAGCCACAGGCTGCCACTGGCCGAAGCCCAGAGGGGCGAACAGCACCGCGATGGCGCTGCCTACCACAGCCAGCAGGGAAGCGGAGGTATCCTCCACCAGACCGAAGGCGCCGTTCTCAAAGCCAAAGCTGGAGAGGAACCACATGACCACGCAGGCCAGGAACAGAATGGTGCCGGCCTTGATCAGGTAACCCCGCAGCCGTTCCCACACGTGCATCAGCACGGTTTTGGCACTGGGCATGTGGTAGGCGGGCAGCTCCATTACAAAGGGGGCGGGCTTGCCGGAGAAGGGTTTGGTCTTTTTGAGCATGATGGCCGACACCAGCACCGCGCCGATGCCGATCACATACATCACGGGGCCCAGGTTTGCCGCCAGCAGCTTGCTGCCGGTGGCCTGACCCGCCATCACCGCGCTGAGCAGGGCGATGACCGGCAGCTTCGCGCCGCAGGGAACAAAGGTGGTGGTCATAATGGTCAGGCGGCGGTCGTTGTCCTGCTCAATGGTCTTGGAGGCCATGATGCCGGGCACGCCGCAGCCGGAGGAGATCATCAGAGGAATGAAGCTCTTGCCGGAAAGGCCGAAGTGGCGGAAGATCCGGTCCATCACAAAGGCGATGCGCACCATGTATCCGCAGTCCTCCAGAATGGAGAGGAAAAGGAACAGAATGGCCATCTGGGGTGCAAAGCCCAGCACGGCGCCCACGCCGCCGATGATGCCGTCCACCACCAGGCTGGTGAGCACATCGCTCACGCCCGCGCTGGCCAGCAGATCGCCCACCATGCCCTGGATGCCGCCCACGAAGGTGTCGTTGGTCCAGTCGGTGACCCAGGTGCCCACGGTGGACACCGAAATGTAGTATACCACCCACATGATCACAAGGAAGATGGGCAGGCCCAGCACCCGGTTGGTTACCACCCGGTCGATTCGGTCCGAAAGACTCATCTGCCCGGCGGGCTTTTTCACGGTGGCGTGCACCAGACCCTGAATGTGACGGTAGCGCTGATCGGTGATCACGGCCTCCACATCGTCGTCGTATTCTTTGGCAATGGCATCAGACAGAGGCTTGTAGGCGTTGTCCTCGCCCAGATGCAGCTGCTCCAGCACCTTGGAATCCTGCTCCAGCAGCTTGATGGCGTACCACCGCTGCTCCTGATCCGGAACGCCTGCAGGCAGATTGGCGCAAACCTCTGCGATCTTTTCCTCGATGGCCTTTTCAAAAACAGCCCCGGGCCGCTTGATCTGGCGGCTTTTTGCCAGCTTTACAGCCTCGGCCACCACTTCCTTCAGACCGGTGCCTTTTAAGGCGCTGGTCTCCACGATGGGGCAGCCCAGCCGCAGTGAGAGGTCGGCCACGTCAATGTGGATGCCGTTTTTCTTCACAAGGTCGCTCATGTTCAGCGCCACCACCACCGGGATGCCGGTCTCGATCAGCTGGCCGGTCAGGTAGAGGTTACGCTCGATGTTGGTGGCGTCCACCAGATCGATGATCACGTCAGGGCGGTCATTCAGAATGTAATCCCGGGTAACCACCTCTTCCAGTGTGTAGGGGGAAAGCGAGTAAACGCCGGGCAGGTCGGTCACATCGACCACCTCGCCCTTTTTGCCGGTTTTCAGTTTGCCGGTCTTTTTCTCCACGGTAACGCCGGGCCAGTTGCCCACATATTGATTCGCGCCGGTCAACGCGTTGAACATGGTGGTTTTGCCACAGTTCGGGTTGCCGGCCAGTGCAATGGTGATTGCCATAGCTGTGAATTCCTCCTCCAGTGTTGGTTTACGCAAGCAAACTATGATTAGTCAAAACTAACCAATGGGCGAAAAAAACAGCCGTGCCGCTTATGCGGTTACCGGCTCCACGTCCACGCAGGCGGCGTCCGCCTTGCGCAGCGACAGCTCATATCCGCGTACGGTAATTTCCACCGGGTCGCCCAGGGGGGCCACCTTGCGAATGTGGATCTCGCTGCCTTTGGTGATGCCCATGTCCATGATGCGGCGCTTGTAGGCGCCTTCGCCGTTGATGCGGCGCACGGTCACACGGGTGCCGACTTTTGCATCCTGTAAAGTCATGATCAATTTCTCCTCCTCTAAGCTCCGGCCACCGGGGCGACCGGCCTGTTGCCAACGGAAAGCGGGCGCAGGGGCCCGCCTCCGCTTACACATAGATATGCAGGGCCTGCTCCTGATTGATGGCGATGCGGGCGTCTTTTACATGGACAATCACATCGCCCTGCAGCTGGTTGACCAGCGTAACGCTGACCCCTTCGTGGAAACCGAGAGCCCGCAGGTGGGCCCGAACCTCAGAATTGCCGCTGAGCCGCCGAATCACATAGGACTGACCGACCGCCGCCATGGAAATGGGCATCATAACGCATCCTTTCTTTTGCGCACTGTGCCCGGGTGCGGGCGCAGCATCGCTGCAATGGTTAGTAACATCTAACTGCAATACAAGGTTAGCACTGACTAACACCTTTGTCAATAGATTGTCGTAAAAATTTTTAAAAGACTGCAAAACAAAAACCGCCCCATGCCGAAAGCAAAGGGCGGTTGCGTGTTGAAAGTGCAAATAATTCAGCTCATCTGAGGCAGCAGAGCCAGATACTTCTGCCGGTAATCTTCCAGAATACGGTTGTATTCCGGGCTGCTGCCGGCGTGCAGTGCCTGCTTGCGGGCGTGGGCGTCCATATCCAGTTCATTGCCCACCAGTCGGCCGGCAATGTTGGAGCAGTGGTCGGACACACGCTCTGCATTGGTGACAATATCCAGGAACACGATGCCGGCCTCCAGTTCGCACCGGCCGGACTTCAGCCGCAGGATATGCCGCTCCCGCATGGCAAGGCAGATCTGATCCACCGTTTCTTCCAGGGGCTCCACCTGTTCGGCCTTGGCCAGATCCGCGCCGGAAAAGGCGCCGGCCGTCAGCTGCAGGATTTCCTTTACGGCCTGATACAGCAGCTCCAGCTCCTGCTTTGCGGCGGAGGAAAAATGCAGTTCCCGATCCTGCACCCGCTGGGCACATTCCAGAATGTTGATGGAATAGTCGCCAATGCGCTCGTATTCACCGATCAGCTTCAGCAGTTCGGTGATCTGCCGGTTTTCGTTTTCGGTCAGCTCCCGGTCACCGATCTTCACCAGATAATCCGAGATGGACACCTCCATCTTGTCCAGAAGATCTTCACGGGTCTGAATGTTCTGGGTTACCTCATCGTTGTAATGCTCCAGCTGACCAAATGCCTTGCAGAAGTTGGTGGAGGCGCGGCGGCCCATCTTCTCCACCGCGGCCCGGGCCTGCTGCAGGGCCACCGCGGGGCTGGTGAACAGACGCTCGTCCAGCACGGGCAGCGAGAGATCCTGCGCATCCTCTGCACGCTCGGGCACGGTTTTTTCCGCCAGCCAGGCCAGTGCCCGGGTGAAGGGCATGAACATCAGGGTAACCAGCACATTGAACAGGGTGTGGAAGTTGGCAATGTCGCCCTTGCTCATCACCTGATCCCAGAAGGGGAACAGGCCAACGGCCTTCAGGCCATAAATGCCCACCAGAAAGACCGTGGTGCCGATTACGTTGAAATAAAGGTGCACGATGGCGCTGCGCTTGGCCCCGGTGGATGCGCCGATGGAGGCGATCAGCGGGGTGGAGCAGGTGCCGATGTTCTGGCCCAGGATAATGGGGATGGCGCTGCCCCAGGTAATGGCGCCGGTGGTGGACAGCGCCTGCAGAATGCCCACGCTGGCCGAGGAGGACTGAATGGCCACGGTGACCAGCGCGCCTGCCAGCACACCCAGAATGGGGTTCTGCAGGCTGGAAAACAGCTGTACAAAGAAGGGGCTGTCCTTTAAGGGGGCCACTGCGGCTTCCATGGTGAACATGCCGGTAAACAGGATGCCGAAGCCCATCATGATCTGGCCGATGTTGCGCTTTTTGGGGGCCTTGAAGAACACGAACAGAATTGCGCCCGCAAAGGCCACCAGCGGGCTGAAGGTGCTGGGTTTGAGCATGGTGAGCAGCCAGCCGCCGCCGGAAATGTCCGAGAGACGAATCAGCTGGCCGGTGACGGTGGTGCCGATGTTGGCGCCCATGATCACGCCGATGGCCTGAGGCAGCGTGAAGATGCCGGAGTTCACCAGGCCCACGCAGATTACGGTTGTGCCGGCCGAGGACTGAATCAGGCCGGTAATCACCGCGCCCAGCAGCACTGCCCGGGGCACCGAACGGGTGAGCCGCTGCAGAACGCCTTCCAGCTTGCCGCCAGCCAGTTTTTCCAGGCCGGCGCCCATGATGGACATGCCGTAAAGAAACAGCGCGATGCCGCCGGCCAGATTGATCACATTAAAAATGGTCATAAAATGCAGTCTCCTGAATTTTGTGATATGTGCATACCTGAATCATTATACCATTTTTTTGCCGTTTTCGGTCTGAAAAGCGCGAAATATTCTACCTTGATTTTACAAAAACAGGGTGGAAAAGCTGTTTTTATAAAAATACCCCCTTTGCCCGCGGGCAAAGAGGGGGCACTCAGCTTTCGCTTAGTACGATCAATGTGGCGCGGGCGGGCAGGCAGGCGGCCCAGTCATCCTCCCGGCTCAGCCACCCGAAGCCTTCACACTTGTGATCCGGGCAGGGGGAATCCACAAAGGCGATCCGACCGTCCTCCACCTTCAGATGGATGGTGTAATAGCCGGTATCGATGTCGTATTGAGCGTCCTTGTTCAGGGGAATCTCCATTACGGTGTTATCGTCCCCGTAGGTGAGTTCGGCCACGCCGCCGGTGCTGCGGCCGCTGTTCATCCAGAACAGGATACCGGCGGCAGCCAGCAGTACCACCGCGAAAATCACGTTGATCCAGATTTTTTTGGAACGCATGGGAGTAAAGCTCCTCTCGTCAGTTGTTAAAATTGGCCTGCCGGATGGGCAGATATACTCAGTATAACAAAAAACGCACGAGCCGAAAAGGCTGAAACGTGAATTTGGCGAAAGCGCGTGCGGGTGATATGATAGAGAAAACGTAATAAACGCAGCAGAAAGGATTGCAAAGATGGATAACAGGATAATGGATTGCCTGAAAAGCAGTCAGGGATATGTGGGGCAGAACCGGGCAATTCCGGGGGAATGGAAAGAAAAGGCCCGACGGCTGTGCTGGGAATACAACCAGTCTGCGCCGGATCAGCAGACCCGTTCGGAACTGTTAAAGCAATTGCTGGGCACCTGCCACCCGCTCACCTTTATTGAGCCGACATTTCGTTGCGACTATGGATTCAATATTCACACGCATGGTCTGGCGGTGATCAACTATAATTGTGTGATTCTGGACACATCTCCGGTACACATCGGCGCCGGGGCATTCATTGCGCCCGGAGTGTGCCTGGCCTGTGCCGGCCATGCTCTGGATCCGGAACAGCGGGCCGAGGGAATCGGAACATCCAGACCGATTACACTGGAAGAAGATGTTTGGATCGGTGCCAATGCGGTGGTTTGCGGCGGAGTAACCATCGGAAAAGGCTCTGTGATTGGGGCGGGGAGCGTGGTTACCAGAGATATCCCGGCGGGCGTGGTGGCCGCAGGGGTGCCCTGCCGTGCAATCCGCCCCGTCACCGAAGCAGATCGGATTCCACCGGAGCAGATGGCTTTCTGATTTTTGGGGAAAATTTAAAAATCCTTCATGGAATGCAAAGGATACCATGGTATACTGAGCCAAAATACCGGCTGCTGCCGATGGAGGAACGCGAAATGGAGCCCGAATTTGTATTTGAAGTTACCACAATCGATGACCGACTGGCCCCTCAGCTGAGCCAGGTGCTGCGGTATTGCGCGGATTTTTCCTCCCGCCAGAAGCTTCCGGTGTTGTGGGAATTTACGGATCGGCTGAATCGGATTCCCAAAGCGGACCCGGAGATACTGGAAAAGCGTCGGCGGCGGGAAGGCATGTGGGGGATAGTGTTATGGGGGCTGAGCCTGTTTTTGCTGGTTCCCTCTGTAATGGATCCATCAGAGCTGGCGGCACCGCTTGTGCTGAGCGTGTTGGGGTTTTTCCTGGGGTGCATTGCCATGCGGAGCAGAAAGCGGAAGCTGTTGGGCGGGCTGAACCTGGCAATGGGCATTGTCCTTTGCCTGGGAGCGTTTCTGGAGTACACACATTTGAAGGCGTTACTGATACCGGGAATTCTTTGCCTTGCGGTTGCGCTCTGGGCTTTGGCCGCAAAACAGACACACCGGAAGGAGTCTGCTTTTGACCGTCAGGCACGAGAGCTGATCCGTCAACGTCGAACGGTTGCAGATATGGAGCGAATGCGGGTGATCTTTAGCGACGAAGGAATGGTTTTGAGCGATGGCACCGAAACGGGAGCCCAGTGCTTTGTTTATGATAAATTCCTGTTTGTGGGGGAAACCGAGGAGCTGCTGGTACCGGTGTGCGGGCAGAGAGCGGTGGTGCTGCAAACGAAAGATCTGTGCAGTGGCTCTTTGGAGGAATTGAGAATGTTTTTGCAGGAACGGGTGACTTATAAGTGGATTCAGGAGATATAGCCTGTATCGAAGTCAGGTCGTCAGGAGAAAATGAAAAGCCGCTGTATTTCCTTGGAAATACAGCGGCTTTTGGTGCGCCCGGCGGGATTCGAACCCACGGCCTTTAGAGTCGGAGTCTAACGCGCTATCCAGCTGCGCCACGAGCGCACATTAATTGGTGCAGAAATTATCTTATCATATTTTAAAGACTTTGAAAAGGCTTTTTCTCAAAAAAGATAAAAAGTTTTTTGCGGGGATTTGGGAATTGACGGGTTATATCGAAAAAAGACGCGCCTTATATATAAATACAATTATAAGGGTGGAAAAGCCGTTGCCCCCAAAAAACAGAAATAAAATTGAAAAAAGCTGTTGACATGTGTTTCCTTGTGTGGTATTATAATCAAGCTGTCGCGAGAGACAGCGAGCCGCTGAAAAGCTGATAAAAAATATTTCAAAAAAGTGCTTGACAAACAAGACTTCACGAGATATAATAAACAAGCTGTCCCGCGAGGGAGAGCGGCACAGGACCTTGAAAATTGAACAATATCGAAGCTTGAACGGAACCTTAATCGTGAT
>NZ_SLUM01000013.1 GCF_004345265.1 Allofournierella massiliensis | reverse complement strand
ATCGTTGGTCACGTTTGAAAGGCCCACCTGGGTTTTGGTCACGGCATGGGGGTTGGCTTTGTCCGCTTTATGGCTGTTCAGTGCATTTTGCACCGCAGCAATGGCTGCCGCCTGGGCAGTGCTCACCGGCTTGTCCACGTCGGCTGTATTATCACAGCTGCCAAGCCCCACCTGGGCCTTGGTGGTCTTATGCGGGTTGGAGGTATTCCCGGTATGTGCGGCAAGGGCACTTTCCAGCGCACTTTTCACCGCCGCGTCCTTCTTGTCGGTCTCTTGCTGAGTGTATGCCCCCGCCTGATGGGCGGTCACGGTATGAGGATTTTCCGTGTCTGCCAGATGCTCCATCAGGCTGCGCACCGCCTTGGCCAGCTTGCCGAAGGCAAGGGCCAGGGTCTCGCCGCTCACCAGACGGCTCAGCGCCGCCGCCTCGGTATAGGTGGGGGTCTGGTCGTTGGTGGCCACGTTGGGCACATTGCCAAGGCCCACCTGGGTTTTGGTCACCGCGTGGGGGTTAGCCTTGCTGGCCGCGTGGGCGTCGAAATGCTCCCGCAGTTCGTCCGCCGCCGCTTTGTGGGCATCCAGCGTCTGCTTTGCTGCCGCCAGCGTGATGGCCGGGCCGTCGTTCCAGGCTTCGGTTCCCTTGATGCCCGCGATCTGCTGGCCGATCAGGGTCAGCAGTGCCTGAAGCTTGTTTTTCACCCCGCCCACGGTGCGCAGGCCGATCTTCTCATCGGTGACGCTGCCATCCGGGTGAGCCAGCACCGAGGCTGAAGCGTGAGCATTCAGCTCGGTACGGCTGGCCTTCAGGTCGTCCAGCTCGGCATCCTTATCCGCCTGCTTTTTCAGCTCCCGGTCGATAATCTCCATGTCGTAGGTCAGGTCGTCGATGTCCGCCGGATCATTACGTTCTTCAAGACGTTCCGGTAAACGCAGCTGGTAATTCTGGCTCTTTCTCATGCTTCACTCCCTCTTTTCAATATCATTTCTCCTTTCAGCCCTCCACCGCTGTATGTGAGCTGATTTTTCAGCACCTGAGCCGGGGCGGCCGTTTCCCATTGGATGTCCAGCAGAACCCGGTCGATGGGGTCCATCTCCGGGTTGCCGCGGGTGGTGCAGGTGTAGGTGCTGCGGCGCAGCAGATGCCCCCGCACCCAGTCCGCCACCGCCAGCGCCCGGTTCAGGTCGGTAATGAGCGGATTGTCCAGCGTTTCCACTGTGCCGTTCTCGTCCGCGTCCGTCACCGGGGCCACCGCGTTCTGGCTGCTGGTCTCCAGCTTTTTGCCGCTCACGATCAGGGTTGCCGGGCCGCTGCCCTCCAGCACCAGATCCGCCGCCGCGGCATACAGCGCCTGACTCGTCACCTGTGCGCCCTCGCACTCCACGCGGATGTCCGCCGCCTGATTCCAGCTCAGGTGCAGCTCCAGCCGCCCGTTCACCTGATAGGTACCCTTGTGCAGCTGGCTCTCCTTTTCCGCGGGAGCATACACCGTGGCCGGGCACTCCACCTGAAGAAGGCTCGCAGTCTTTTCCACTTTGGGCGCGCTTTCCAGCATGGCCGAAAGCCCGATGCTCACCCCGCTTTGGGCGCTCTCATCCGGCTGGATGCGGATCACGCCATCCCGGTCGGCATACAAAAGGCAGCAGGCCGCGTGAGCGATCAGCTGCAAGCATTCCCGATGCTGCTTTACTGGCAGCGGGGCAGCGGTGGTGATCTCTTTCAAGCCCTCCCACAGCGCCCAGGGCTGCTCGTCCTGCCTGCGGCGAGGAAGCTTCGCGTCCTCCAACACCAGCGTCGCCAGTTCCCACAAGCTGTGGGGCGCGCCGTCCCACACGCCCTTGTAATAGGTGCCATCCAGAAGGCCCAGCGCATCGGTGGCGGAGAATTTGTCATACAGCCCTTCCACCGTGGGCTGGCCGGTCAGGTAAAAGCGCCCACCAGGCATCCATTCCACAAAGCCACCCTGATATAGCTCCCGCCAGCCGCTGGAGGCCAGGTCGCCCCATTCCAGCGCCGCCGCGTCGCCCCACTTCATGCCGCCAGTCAGTTGCTGGCCGTAGCGCACCGTGATGGGGTTGCGCTGCTCGAAATACTTCCAGATGCCCTGCGGGTTGTCCGGGTCATACAGACCGTTCTGGCTGCCGGTGAGCAGGTTCACGTTCACCGCCGAGAAGCTGAACTCCCCGGTGGGCAGCCTGCGGCCGATGGGGTCTACCTCCATGGTCTGGGCCGCCTCGGTCAGCTCCGCCTGGCCGAAGATCAGCTCCATGCCGAACATTAGCCGGGTCAGCCGCGCCCGACGAAAGGGCTGGCTGGTGGCCTCAAAGCGGATTTCCAGCCGGTCGAAGCGATCGATCTGCACCATCTCCTGGTGCTCCACCGCCTTGGGCAGCACCTGCCGCTGCACCAACTGCTCGCCGCCCTTCCAGGCGGTCACGGTCAGCGCGGTGCACCATTCCTCCGCCACTTGGTCAAACCGGAAGCTCAGCGCCGGAACGCTCACCGGCGTTTCAAATTCCAGCGCCAGCACCGGCGGAGCCTCAAACCTGCCATCCGCTCCGCTCATCGCCTCGCTCACATAGCCCTCGGTCAGCAGTGCGCCGCCGGGCTCGTCCGCAATGCGCAGAGTTCCGTCCGCCTTCCAGCGCCCCGGCTCGAAGGTGGCGTAGCTGCGCTTTTGCGCGCCGTCCTGAGTGAGGGCGCTTTCCACACTGGACCAGTAGGCCTGCCCCTCGCTTTTGTCCGCCGCGCCGGGGGCTGCGTCCTCGTCCACCACGCTCAGGGTCACGGCCAGCTTTGCCGCGCCCAGCACCGGCTTTGTCATCTCCTGCCGGTAGGCATCGCTCACCTTTTGCATCAGATCACCCCGCAATCGATTACATTTACACTTGCATCTCGCAGGAAAGCTGGTTCCCCTGTGCCCGGGTCGATGATCTCCGGCGATACCTTTACATCGGAGATGTACATCAATCTGGTCAGCCACCGGCCTGTATTGAAGTTGAAATAGTGGCAGTAGAACGTAAAATGGTTGTCCTCGAACCAGCGATTCATCTCCCACCACAGAGAGCACGAGATAGTGCTCCATCCCATCTCCTGCTTGTCCAGGCTACGGCCGATCATCCGGCCCACCATAGTGCCCTGAGCATTGCGGGCCGAATCCACCAGACGACTGGTGGTAAACGGGGCTTTGCCTTGATCCGGGTAAGGAACTGCGATGCTATGGTTCTCCCTGCTGGTCTCCGGGCTGGTGCCGAGGTACAAAAAACCGGTGGCTTCCTTCAAATTAATAGGCATTTGCGAATGCACCTCCGATCTTTGCGCCCCGGTTTGCTTCGATCTTCGCCATGGCGCGGTACAGCACCTGTCCATCCAGTTTTACCTCGATTGGCTGGCTGGCGGTAAACTCCTGCGTTCCGCCAAGCTGAGACAATGCCGCAATGACAGCTTGGGTGATGGTCTCCAACGGGGCCTCCACGTTGGTTCCTCGCCGCTGGTCACCCACCACAGCCAGAAACGGATTGTTGGCCGGAAGAACCGCGCCCCGAGCAAGTTTTGGAATCTGAGGCGGGTCGAACTTCGCAAAGTTGAATCCGATGGTCTCACCGCCGATTCCCTGTACCCAGTCAGGCACTGTGAAACTGAGCGCATTGATTTTGTCAATAATCGCGTTCACGCCCAGCGCCACCGCACGCAGCACAGCATTGATCATATCAATTACCGTATTCACCGCTCCTTTTAGCACTCCCACAATGCCATCCCAGACACCGCCAAAGATGTCCTTGATACCATTCCAGGCCTTTTCCCAGTCCCCGGTGAAAACACCCGTCACAAATTCACAAAGGCCCTTCAGGATGCGAATCACCGCACTCACAATATCGCTGATCTTGGCGAATGCTGTAGCGAATGCGTCCACCACGAATTTGATTGCTTCGGCGAGAATTGGGGCGAATATATCCACCATCTGTTGGATCCAAGGATAAATATATTCATTCCAGATCGCGAGGACCATCTCTGCAAACGCACCAAAAAACTCCATGAGGTTATCCCACAAAGGTTTCAGGTGCTCACTCCACAACCAGTCGATCTGTTGCATGATTTCTTCGAGCACAGGCTTTACCAGGTTGTAGTAGACATCGGAGAGGATATCTCTTACAGACTGGAATCCAAGAGCAAGACCATCCAGGATTGGCTGACCGTATATATCCCATGCACCTTTGATGCCGGCAAACATATCCTGAATAACCTGCTGCAGAAAACCAAACATCGGCAGCAAAAAGGAATTGATCAAATCTCCAATGAGATTACACGCCCATTGGAACTGCAAAGCGAACTGCTCCATGATCAGACTGCCGATGTCCGCGAATATCGGCGCGAATGTCTCTGAAAAAGCATTCGTCACGCTGGGGATAAAATCTCCCAGAATGTACTCACCCAGCGGGCGCAGAGCAGTATCCCACAATTCCAGCGCGCTCCCCTGGATAATGCCCCAGGAACTTTTTGCCGCTCGGGACAGCTGATCAAAGGCCTTACTCCAAGCGGCGATGCTGGGCGCAAAGAGTTGCCCGATCTGTGCGATCAACTGCTTAATTTTTTCCAGAATCGGCGGTACTTCCTGTGCTTCGTCCACCGCTGCTTCAGGTACAAGGTTTGCCACACCTCCTGTACCACCACTGGCGGACGATCCGCCAGAACCAGCTGAGCCGGTATCCTGCTGCAGCACGTTCAGTTCGTCGATGCTCGCGGTCGCGGTCTTGGCTGCTTTGGCTGCCGCTTTGGTGCCGTCGGCCAGCTCGTGCTCACCCGCTGCCGCGGCTCCTGCGCTGGATGCGATTCCGGCGTTTGCCCCTTCAATGGCCGCGCCAGTCGTCTGGATCTGCTTCTGCGCGCCTCCAAAAATGGACGTAATCACCGCATTGAATGCGTTGGCCATATTGATGAGGGCGGCCACAATGGTATTGAGCATTTTGACCACCGGCAGAAGTACCGTAGTAAGAGCCTGACCGATGATGCTCATAAACTGCTGCCACTGCATGGACAGAATGCGGGTCTGGTTGGCCCAGCTGTCCTGCGTACGCAGGAAGTCGCCTTGAGCCAGCTTCAGCGAATTCATCACAAAACTGTATTGCAGTGCAACTCGCTCGGCCTGGCTCATGGCCTGGATATTGCTGTTCATCCCGTTGGCCATAGCATACTGCTGCAGGTTTGCCTGCGTCATGACCACGCCCAGGTCCTTCAATGCCTCAGTTTCACCGGTGAAGATGCTCCGCAGTTTGTACGCCGCATCCTCCTGACTGATGTTGAAGAAGCTGGCCACATCGCCGGACAAGCCGGTCAGCGAAATGGCCATATCGCTGGCAGCCTCATCCGCTACGCCCATACCCTTTGCCATGGCCATATAGGTGCTGCCGGTCTTTTTGGCCGCCAGCTCACTCATGCCGAAGCTGGTGATCGCAGTGTCGGCGAACTCCTCCATCTTGTAGGCCATGCCGCCGAACGAAACATCTACAACGTTTTGCACCTCGGCCACATCGCTGCCCAGCTGAATACAGGCAGCGCCGAACTGGATTACTTTCTGTACGGCAAATGCTGCAGCAAGTGCTGCTGCCAGCTTTCCAGCAACCGAGCGCAAACCACCAAGGCTACCGCTAACCTGATTCACACCACGTTTAAATCCAGTGTTATCCAGCGCCGTACTGATTGTTACCTTACCGTCTGCCAATTACATCGCCTCACTCTCCCAACAGTTTTTTCAGGCGCTCCTGCTCGGCCAGCTCCTCTGCGGTGTAGCGGGGCCGCAGGTCCACCTCAGCTTTGTGCTGCTGATAGTAATCCCTCTCCCAGCCTTCCAGCTTTTTGCCCCGGCGCCGCTTATCGCGAATACTCACTACTGTGGACAGCTGACCCTCGCCGATGGCCCCGAACCAGGCAAGGAAGGTCCACCAGTGCACGAAGGGCAGGGCGCGGATCTCGCACCCGGCCACCTTGTTCACATCTGCCACAATCATTCCCTGATCCTGCTCCCAGTCGATCAAACGGGGGCCAGATGGGCCGGTATCTTCCACGCCGCCCGCGATGAAGATCATCATCTGGCGGGCCGCCTCTTCCTGGTCCTTCTGGGGGATGCTGTCCCAATCCTCAAAAAACAGCTTCAGGGACACGAAATACCGCACCCGCTCATCCTCATCCGGATTGTTCAGCCAGCGGATGACCTCCAGCACATCCCGGAAGTCGGCGTTTATGGCATACTGCCGCCCGCCGATTTCCAGTGCCTCCGGCAGACTCCAGCGGTCCATTATTTGTGGCCGGCCGCACGCCGGGCTTCGCGGTTCGCCTGAGCCTTTGCCACAGCGGCATTGGCTTTCTCTTCGTAGAACCGGCTGGCACCCTCCTGAACAATGGGCCGCAGCGCATCCAACAGGTTGGTTACCACACGCTCACCGTTACCGGCCACCGCCATCAGGTTCACACCGTCCAACAGCTGGTCGAAGTCATTTTCCTTGCCGAATGCCTCCTGCAGAGCGGCCTTGGTTTTTCGATCAGCGTCAGCCAGAAGAGCAAGGGCTGCAACGCCATTATCCTCTTTCGGCAGCTGGCCTGCCTTCTCCACCAGCTCATTTTCCACGGCCTGGACCTTTTCCAGCATCTCCGTAAACCGGTTGTACACATTGGGGTCGCTGGGATTGAAACGCAGCACACCGCTGCCGTTGATTTCGAACTCCTGCACACCGGTGTCGATGCTCAATTTCTGTTTTGCCATACTGACCTCCTATACAAAATTACCCGGCCGGTGACAACCTTTCCGGCCGGGTGTATGCTTACTCTTCTTCGTCCACGGTGAAGGTCTTGGTGTCCACTTTGAAGTGGCCCTTCACGGGCTTGCCGCTGTAGTGCAGATTGAAAGGAATCTGGTAACCGGTAGCATCGCCACCATAGCTGCTTACCTCGATCACCGCATCGTCCTTGACCGCAGGGTAGCCTTTTTCAGGGTCCGCCTCTTCCCACAGATGCACCTCCACCACAGTGGTATTGCAATCATCCAGAATCTTGCACTCATCAACAATGCCCTGCAGCCGGGCAAAAAGAGGATCGTCCTTTTCTGCGTAGTAGGGTTCCACGCTGCCGCTCTTTTCGTAGCTGGTCAGCATGATGCTGCTTTCGCCCAGAATGTTTTGCTTTTTCTCTACGTTGGCGCTCAGCTCAGGGCTGTATTCCTCCAGATCTTTGCCCAGCCGCACATAGTTGGGGCTGCCCTTCGATACGCTGGGGAGTGCTGCATCGATATAGTGGGCCATATACTTTCGTTCGATTTTTGCCATCAGATCACCTCATACTTTTCTTTGAATTCCGCGCTCAAAGCCACGATGTAGAGCCCAACTCCATCCTGGTCAGTGTCGTACAGTTCGCCGTTCTGTGCCTTGATGCGCTCCTGTTGTTGATCGATATTGCCAAAGGTAGGGGCCCTGTGCGTAATGCTCTGCTGTTGGACCCAGCGCTGGAAATCTAGCACCCAGTCAGCGTTATAGGCCGCGCTCGCACCATCCCCAGGGCTTTTCGCCACCGCAATATACAAGCCGAAGTTATACTGGTTACTCACAGTCACATTGCCCAGGATATCCTCATTGCGGCTGATCTCCACCAGCCCACCCGGCCGCAGGCTTTTGCTGCCCGGGATGCTGTCCAGATAGTCCACCAACATGTTTGCGGCCAGATCATACCCGGGATAGGTCCCAAGCCACTCCCTCAGCCGATCCAGATCACTTTTTTGGTTCATCCATTACCCTCCCTTACTCCTGATATACCTCTGCACATCTGCAGCCATGGCAGGGCCTTCCGCTGCGGAAAGCGCACGGTCCCAGAAGGGTCCGGCTTTCGGATTTTTGGTTTTGGTGTAATCCAGAGGACGGTTCACGACATGCTTGGTCTCTCCCTTTCTCGCCCAGGGGCTTCCGGTCACATCGCTGACCATAAGCTTACCGTTGAAGAGGAACCGGGCGTAAGGCGTGTCAGTAACGATCAGCGGTTTGCGGATATTAGTCTGCGCCACCGTAACCTTAACGGTCATGCCACTCTGATAGGGCATGTACTTCACGATACGCCGCAGCACGTTCTGGGTGTGAAACATCTGCACATACCCATCCGGAGCCAGACCTTTGTCTTTCAGGATTCGCTTCACACTGTGCATCTCCAGATATGCCACGGTCCCATCCGGCAGGCGGAAAAGCTGTTTCTTATTCGCCATATCAACCACCCGCCTCAATATGGCACACCGCAGCGTTCCAGTATTTCACATCCACGTCCTTGACCACAACCAGCCCCGGCACACTGGCCGGGATAAAATTCCCCCAGTCCGTCCGATCAGAAATCTCCGGGCCATCGCCCAGAAACACCTTGTCCCCGGCCGCCAAGGAAAACACCGTTTGATCTGCACCAAGAGGCTGTGCGGCTGCCGCATCCACCCACACCGGGCGGCCATCCCACCCGGATGGAAGAACAAGCAGGAAACTGTTTGCCTCCTGCCTGCCGATTTTGTCCACGGTCTGCACCTTCTTGGCGTCAAAAAATGCACCGCGAAACAGGGTTCGGGTGCATTGAAAACCGTTTTTTAAATCTGCATGGTACAACGTGACAGTCTGGTTACACAGACTGTAATCCACCGGCGGGCCAGGTCTTACTCTGAACATATCACCATCCCCTTTCGGTCCCACGGTAAATATCCAGATAGAGCTGGGCGCAGCGGTAAAGCTCACGATTCTGGGCGGCCGGGCTCAGATCCGGCTGCACACCCTGCGCCCGGCTGCTGCTCACACTGCCAACACTCACGCTGGCAGCCGCCCCGCCGCTTCGCACCCAGTCGAAATAGTACAGTGCATCGATCATGGCACACAGGGCCATCTGTTCGCTGTTTTCGGCCGTGGGCGTTACGGAATAGATGCGCTTGTAGCGTTCCAGATGAGCCGAAGCGTCTCGGGCATACGCCCGGAACTCTCCTTCCGGCACACTGTCACCGCCATATACATCCCGGTAAAACGCAAATTCAACCACCGCGCCACACCTCCTTAACCCGCAGCAGGCGGGGTAAGCGTCCCCTCGACCGTTTGCGTGGTCTCATCCGTCAGGGTAATGGTCAAGGTCAGCTTATTGCTGCCATCGATACTGCCGGCGATGGTCTTGATGCCAACACCAGGGTCACCCTTGGGGCCCGGGTCCCCTTGCGGACCAGCGGGGCCTTCCGCCCCACTGGCTTCATCGACCAGAGCAAGTACGCGGTTGAAATTCTCTGCGACTTCAACCTCGCTACGAGGGTCCAGCAGTCGCTTGTCGATTTTACGCATCATCCTGCACCTTCTTCTTGGATTTCCCCGGGGCTGGGCTCTCCACAACGGTGGTATCCACAGCGGTGGTATCCATAACGGGCTTCTCTGCCTCCTGCTTCTTTTCGGCCGGTTTCTTGGGTACCAGGTAGCCTACAATTCTGCCCATACGCGCACCTCCATCAACCAGCGGATTTGTAGCTGGCGTATACACCCTTCACCTTGTTCTTGTACACATCAGCGATACCAACATTGCGGTAGCCGTACTTGTAGGCGTCCGCGTCCTGATTCTGCTCAGGGGTCACGATCTTGGGGGCCACATGCTTCTCGAACTGAATCAGGGCGGGCTTGTGGATGACCATGAAGTTCAGATCGGCACCGCCGGAAGAAGCCTTGGTATAACCGCCGGCTTCCTGCCCGCCGGTGTGGCCGTCCTTCTGATCGATGGCAGTGTAGAAGCGAGTCTGGGGAACCAGCGTCTTGCTGGCGAAGCGGGCCAGGATCTCCCGGCTCTTGGTGGTGTCCAGATCGGCGATCATGCCGTCCAGGGTGGGGGTGATGAAGAGGTGGCGGTCTTCCATGGGCACCTCGGCTTCGTCCATGGCGGTGATGGCCACCCGCAGGGCCGCCAGTACGGCTGCGCCGTCGTTCAGGGTCTCTTCCTTCTTGGTGATGCCGCTCTTGCCGCAGTAGCTGGCAAAGCGGAAAGCGTCCAGCTCAGGCACCACCTTGGTGCGGATGAACTCACCCGCCAGGCGGCCAAAGGCCAGACCGGCGGTCTCAGCGTTGTCCATGTTGTCTACAGTGAACATGCGGCCGCGGTCGAAGTTGCACTTCACGGTTTCGTTGGTCATTGTCACGTTGCCGGACGCATAACCGCTGTTGCGGTCGTAGTCGCCCAGGCCCTGCATATCCAGCATGGGGACGATCAGCTCATTCGCATTGGCGCCCTGCTGCGCCAGTTCGGGTGCGCCATCCAGCTTCGCGGTCAGGGATGCATTCTTGTATACCTCATCCAGCATGGGGATGTACTTTTTTGCCAGTTCGATCGTGTTTGCCATATTCTCTTACCTCACTTTTCAAAAATCACTTGTTTTCCGCTGCGGGCAGGCCAAACGCCGCACGCAGCGCCGCATCCGGGTCGCCGCCGGCCGGGCTGCCGCCGGTACCGCCTGCATAGGGAGGGGGCGGGTTGCCAGTATCAAACAGATAGTCGTTGTCTTTGGCCAGCTGCTCCAGCGCAGCGGAAATGTCCTTGTCCGGGTCCTTGCTGGCCCGCAGGGTATCCACATCCAGCAGCGCCTTGATGGCCTTTGCATTGCGGCCCTTGGCCTTGCCAATGGCGGAATCCAGCTGTGCATCGAAGCGCACGGCCTCCACCTGTGCCGCGGCATCCTTTTCGGCCTGCTCGGCCTTCTTCTTCCAGTCGGCAGCTTCCCGGCGTACCGCTTCGATATCCATGTCCTCGAAGGCCTGGATCCTCTTGTTTGCCTCGGTCAGCTGACTTTTCAGGGTCTTGTTCTCGGTGTTCTTGGCGTCAAAATCCACCTTGGCCACAAAGGCCTTACCAATCTCAGCGCTCACCTTCTTGTCGATCTCCTCGGTGTAGCTATCACCCAGGATCTCCTTCAGCCATTCCAACATATGGTCTCCTTCCTTGATTCCGCTGTCCTTTTTGTGGGGCCAGTCCCCCTACTGCGGTGCCCTGCTTATAGTCCCCCGGGCCGGGGGTATTTTGAGTATAAAAATAGCCCGCCCCGGCTTCATGCGGCCAAGGTGGGCATAAAAAAACCACCTTGCAAGGCAGGGTGGTTTTTTCTTATGTGTTGCTCAAATACAAATCATCATAGGCACGCTGCGCTTCGCGGCCAAAGTCGTTGTAATCCTCGTACTTAGGGGGGGCAAAGCCTTTTTCGTCAATCAAAATATACAAAGCCTCCAAGACATCTCGGATGTTTTGCATTTCCAGCGCTTCCGGCAAATTCTTTTCAAGAAACGCCCTCGTATTTGCTTGCATACAAATCATGAGATCCCCCTCCTTTGTTGTCACATTGGGTTTGTTTGAATCAGGCGGCCATCATTGACAGCAATCGTAACTGTCGCTTTTTCTCCAAAAAACGTTTGGCGCACATCAGATTCGCTTATTGTACGAATCTCACCTAATTTCACCGGATTTTGCAAAGCAGCCAACGCAACCTCAACGCTCACGCCTGTTCTTTTACCCGGATGCGGCTCTGCTACTTGACCAATCACCCGGTCAATGAAATGCGTGGAAAAACTTTCAATTTCCACTCCGGTGGAAGTTTTTTGCCCAACCATGACCTGCTGTATCTTTTGACTTGTTTCTTTGTAAACATCAAAGCCAACCAGAGGGGATATGTCGCCTTTTTCGACTGCGGCGTTGTATCCTTTGAGCAGTTCATACTCAGGAGATTTATTATACTTCCCATCGTAGTATTTTGCAAGTGTATTCAGCTCTGTGCTTTCCGCGCCAATGGATTTAAGCCATTCGGCGTGGTGTGCCTTTGCACTTGCCCTCGCTTTCCCAGCCTGCCGGCGGCTCCACCCCACAACCTCCAACCTTTCTGCCCGACTCTTGAAACCCATGGCTTTGTTGAAGCGGGTATACTCCTGATTCAGTCGGGCCAGCTTGATCCGGTCGGTGAGCAGCTGCGACTCATCCCCGGCCAATTCGCTCATCAGCACACGCTGCTTCTGGGTGCGGATATTCCGCTCAATACGGTTCTGGTACTGGGTAGCCTCGTAGCCGGTCATGTGCCGGCCCTCGTAAGTAACGCCCCGGGCATTGTCCTGCCGGAAGGCTTCCAGCTCCGCATCTGTATACTGCGGACTATTTATCCCCAGCAAGATGGGGAAAGCCACATGGCCGCAGTTCAGCGTACCGATGCGCCGCGCGAGGTTGCCATTCAGACGCTGGAACTCTGCATCACTGTACTGTCGGCCCTGGATCGGCTCGTGGTCGGGGGCGCTGTTGGCGTGGGCACTGATCTCCCAGCCGTTGCAGCCCAGCGCATCATGGTTCTGTTGGGTAACCTGCTCCACCAGCAGACCCATGCCACCCATCAGGTTGCGCCGTACAGCTGCTCCCAGTTCTGTGCTGATGCCGCTGGCATAGTCGATGGTCACAATACCGCGCCCGGCCAGCTTGCGGGTTGCCTGTCTGGCCGCCTCGCTGGCGCTGGTGGCGCCTGTGGCCACCAGTTTGAATGCCTCATCCATGCACTCCCGATACACGTCCTGCAACGGCAGAGGCTTACCTGTGGCGGGAGAAACCATTCCCATGGTCTGAGTAATATTCTCCAGCTGCTCTCCGGCCAGCTTTACAGCAGCCTCCGTCAGCTGCAGCAGACTCCCTGCATCCGCTTCGGTGGCCCACACCCCTACACGGGCATAGTCATCCTTTTGGGCAAATTCCGCAGCGCTTGAAAGCAGCTGCTCGGCCTGCTTTTTCGTAACCTTCAGCTGAGCCTTCAGGTATTTTTGCAGGTCTTTCCGAGCCAGCCCAAGCGCCTCGGCCCGATATGCCTCATAGGCAGCGGTGCTGGTCATCTTACCGGCTTCCAGGACCCGCTCAACGATGTCTTTCAGCAGCCACTCGATAACCGGCTGCGCGATCTCCTCCGCCGCTACCTGATAACCTGCAATCTGTTCCGGGGTCAGAGCCACGGCCTACACCCCCCTTATTCCAGCATGGATTCCAGCTCAGGCATGTATTTCTCGCGCACCTTCTGCAGATCACTGGCAGTCTCCCAGGGCAGGCCGTATTTCCAAGCCAGGGCAATCTCCGGCTTGAGCATTCCTGCACTCACCAGCTGCATAGTCTCGGCCCATTCTTTGTCCTTGTCATACAGAACGCCGTTGCCCCAGTCAATGCACACCGCCCGTTCCGGGTCCGGTTCGAAAGCGCCGGGGACTCGGTACAGTTTGCCCAGTTTGCCGCACAGCACTACGGTGCACCGCACAGCTGCTTCCCACATCTGCTGCAGATCCTGAATGGTCAGGCTGTAATCGCCCTGACTGCTGGTCACCTCGGTGGCAGTGCGCTGAGCTGCCTCCACCTCCCCCAGAATACCCCGCTTCAGGCCGATCAGGCTCTCAACGTTGCGCAGGTATTCTCGCTTGCGGGCCAGAAAACTCTCCTGCCGCAGGGTGGGGGCAAACACAGTGACGCCGGTGTTGGCGATATCGTCGTCGATGCCCACGAATAGGCCGGGCGGCAGCACCGGGCGGCCGTTCTTACGCTTGTCCAGCAGGTCCGCCGATGCGAACACCCGGCTCTCGCCGTGGTCGAACTCCCGGCTGAGCTGTCTCTCGTTTCGGTTGATGTTGTGAATCAGGCCGGCCGCTGCAGCGTAAACGCTCACCGGATCAGCGCTGCCATCTACACAGTTCTCCAGGGGCACCTTCAGGCCCACGAGACCGATACCGCCAACATCGCCCACCACCGCCTTCGGCTCCAGCGCAGCATATTGTGGCAAAGCGGTAAGCCCTACCTGGGTGCCGATACTTTGTCCATCCCAGCTGCAAAAGAGTTTATTCTCAATCACCAGCCGGCCCGCTTCGTCCAGGCTGCGTCGTTCCAGCAGCGTGTAGAATTTGCCGTTTTCCGTGGTCAGCTCAGCGCTGCCCAGTGCGGTGGCCTCGCCGTCCGGTCCCCGGCCCAACACCGTAACCATATCCCGACGCATTACAGTGAAGGAAAACCCGGTAGGTCCCGGCACCGGTTTCAGCCATGCCTCGCCGCCGATCATGGCCAGCTGCATCGCCTTTTTGCGCACCGATTCCAGACTATCCAGCACACCAATCACAAATGGATGCTTTTCGCCGGCCGCTGCTTCGTATTCCGCAAAGCACGTTCGGCTCAGCTTGCTCACCACCGTGTAGGGCAGCCGCTGGCAAGGGTCCTCCTCGTCGGTCACATCCCGGTCGAAATAGAGGCGGAACCAATCCTCGATAGCTGTTCTCATGGCAGCAGAGGTGCAATCCTTGGCCCCCGGATAAGCCTGCTCAAAATGATAGACCTTGTTATTCAGCAATGCGCCAAAGAAACTCACCGGCTCACCCCCACGCCCTGGTTGTAGATAATCACACGGCGCTGACGCCGCAGTCCATCCTGCATCCCTTCAATGTAGCTTTCCAGCCGCTGGTTTTCATGCTGCAGTTCTGCCAGTTGCCGCACCAGCCTCTGGTTTTCTTCCATCAGCTGTCGGCGTGCCCACTCAGGCAGGAAACGCAGCCGCATCCAGGTATAAAATTTCTTGATCATGCGCCCCTCCTCTTCCAGATCCGGCTCATCGCGTAGCGCACCGCATCGATGTGGTGGTTATCCAGATCCGGGTAACCTTCCAGCACCTCGCCGGTCTTCTTATCCTTCTCATATTCGTACTCGCTGAATTCCTTGGCGGTGTCCGGGCAGCGGGCCGGATCGATGCGGATCTCCGCAAGGCTCTGCAGCCACTTCATGCCCGCCTTCACGCTGCCCGGGCCTTTTTCTGCTCCCCGGCAGGGCAGGCCCAGTGCGCGATAATCACCACAGCTCTTTTCCTCCGCGGAATCTGCTGTCAGATACTCTTCACGGCCATCCTCCTGACACACGCCCTTATCCAGCAGGATTTGGGCCGTATCTGCGTTTGAAGTGCGTCGGCGAGTAGATTCATCCCAGATATATAAAACCTTTCTGGCGGCATCATAGCCGCAGCTGTTGAAGGCCCAGGGGTCAGGGTACCATCCCCAGTCCACCCCGTGGTAGCGCCGCTCCATCCGGGCAATCTCCTCATCAGTGATGGCCGTTAGATTCAGATTTTCAAAGACCTGCGTTCCGCTGCCCACCACCTCGCCCAGATACTCGTGGCGATATGCGGTTTCGTTCGTGGCCTGCAGGTGCTCGGCATCCGCCAAGAATCGAGGCCCCAGCCATTGGGGCGGAACGCTGCGGTAGTCCGATCGGTAGACCAGCTTCCCAGGGCGCTCCTCCAGCGCATATCGGTTCGCCCAGTTACGGGCCATTGCCGGAGGGTTGAAGCTCTTGAACGCAAAAGAAAAAGAGCCGCCGCGAAAAAGCGACTGCTCTGCACTGCGGATCTCTTCCGGCCCGGAATACTGGTCCAGCTCCTCGAACCACACCAGACCCACATAGCCAAACGGAACCTTGATGGATTTAATTTTGCCCGGGTCATCCAAACCGAAAAACATGATCCGCTGCCCGGTCGGTTTGTAGATCGCCCGCATTGGGCTCACCGTGAGCTCGAATCTGCTTTCTAAGCCAAGTTCTGCGATTGCCCAGGCTACTTGTTCATATACGCTGTTGCGCAGGGTATTGGCCACCTTGCGCAGTACCACTGCATGACAATCTGGATGCCGCAAAAGCATAAGAATCAGCTCCACACTGGCGAAACTGCTCTTGGTGCTGCCACGACCGCCCGGGAGGACCACTTCGTTGACACCGCCCTGTCTGATAGCCCTGTGGACATCGTACAGCCCCGGGCTGATGATCTTACTCAGGGATGTCGTCAATAATGGTCACTCCTTCCGGTGTTTCCTGGCTATCCCTATCAAACAGGCCCAGGTTCCTGCCCATCAGCTCCAGGGCCCGAACCTTATCAGCCATCTTGATCTCAAGTCCATACTTGCCTTCTTTGATGGATGCAATGGCCTTTCGCGTATCTCCTGGCACATCGTCAGTATTGGATATCACAACCCGGCCAGCTTCCACCTTTGCCAGATTTGTAACATCAGCGAAGCCTATCGCAGCCAGTTCCAGCAGCACCCGTTCCGGGCTCACCGCCCGCTTGGCCATCTGCTGGCGCCGGCGGGTCAGATAACCCTGAATCTCTTCCCGATCCAGCAGCTCATAGCTGCGGCCCCTGGCAAAAGATTCGCTATACCCGGCTGCCAGAGCCGCCCGATATGCGTTCCCGCCATTGCTCAGGTAGGCGTCAGCGAACGCCTTGTATCTTGTGCGCAGTTCACTTTTCGCCAACGCCACCACCTCTCTATAAAGAAAATCCCCAGACCCACCCGCCGGCGTCTCCTATGCCGGCCACTCGTTCCGATCGGGCCCTCGTGCGGGCCAGATTGGCATAAAAATACCCCGGCCAGGTTGTTCCCGGTCGGGGTATCGTGTGTGGCAGACTACTCGGCCCGCGGCCTGCCAGCGCGGGTAAAGGAGGGTACGTGGCTCATCATGCCCAGAGCCTTATCGATCGGCGCTCATGCGCTTTTCGACAATTCCAATTGTACTACAAAAGCTGTATTAATCAATTGAAATTATCCGAAATATCGGACAATGCTTTTTGATGAAGATACATCAGCGATCTAACCTGAGATTCCCCATCACGGCCATACATATACAGTGCGATCTCCTTCCATGTAAACGGTCTGATGCTATTACTATCCATATACCGCAGCCGCAGCACCTCCCGTTCGAGCGGATCAGGCAAGGCGGCTACGGCGGCCTCGATCTGGGCCATCTCCCGGCGATTCGCGTCCACCAGCGGCCTGATCTGCTCCTCGTACTCCATGTAGGCCTCGATGGCCCGGGCCATTCTCTCCCCACTGGAGCCGGTGTGCTTGGAGCCGTCAGGATCTTTCTGAGCAGGCATCTCAGCGTTGCTCTTCATTCTGGCCAGCCGCTCCAGCCGGTTCTCGTTCTCTTTTTTCAGGCTTATGTAGCGGGTCAGCCGCTCTTTTGTAACCGGCTCCATGGGATCCTCCTTATCCTATTTTCAAAATCTCACTTGGGAAGAAGCATTCAAGATAACTCCCGCCCGTAACCGTGAAGCGCACCAGCGCCCAGCGCCCCTTCGGATCCACGTCCTCCAGAACGCCCTTGTCGGGGATCCTCGGCCGCCAGTCATCCCGGTAGCAGGGCGTGAAGCGGTAGACCAGCACCTCGCGGCCGAGCGTCAGGTTTCTGACGTCACGAAAGCCGTTTTCCGGAAGCCTTTTGCGTACTTTCATCCGGATCATCTCCAATCGCTTGCTTTTTATCGCTTGTCGCTTGTTCCTGCAACCATTCCTCAAAGCCCTGGAGCACTTCCAGCTGCTCTACTGCCGCCCGGATCAGGGCGCATCCCTTGATGCCGCAGTTGTCCTCGTGCTGGCAACCCATGCAGGCCAGACTGCCGGTCTGCACCTTTAGGTGGTTGAGTTCATGGATCAGGTACGCCCTATTCACGGTTGGCCTCCTTTTGCAGATACTTGTAAAGCTTTCGGCTCATCACTTCACACGGGCACTTGCCTTCAGCGTTTCGCCCTTCGCAGGGCTGACCATGACCGCCGTACAGCTCGCAGGCCAGGCAATCCCTGGGCCATCCTTTTTCCTTGTTCATATGTCCTCCTTCGGTGCAAAATCGTCGCAAAAGCCTGTCTCTGACTTGTAATACCCAGTATTTGCGCATTTGGAATCTACATAGGCAGCGCACTCCCCGCAGCGGCCAACCGGCAGGGTCGGGCGGGTGTTCCAAAATTCGATTGCCTTTTGAATCGAACTGCTACCGGCTCCATAAGCCCCGCAGTAATGCTTTTGGCAGGCCACCGTATACAAAGGCTTTCCGCCCGTGTGCAGCTCGTTTACTTCGGCTTCTCCGCCGCATTTCCAGCACGGCAGCAAAACCCCCTGTTGGGTGCATTCTTCCTGCGCCTGCCGGTCGCCCAGCAGAGCGCGGCGCTCAAGATCAGTCACTCTGTTCACCGCCTTTTCTCGCAATCAAAGAATCAAGCAGAGACGCGCATTCTCCGCATACCACATGACCTGGTGCAAGAACCTTCCCACAACCTTGGCAAACAGGCTTTGGTGGCTCACTCATGGTTCTTGCCCGCTTTCGAATCTCATTTATCATGTCGTCTGCCAGCTGTTTTGCTCTTTGGTTAAAAGGAGATTCGCATGTTTCTGCGATCTGATACAGCTGCTCCGCATTTACAGCAGCGCATACAATTCCCTGCAGCCGCTTGATGGCCGATGCCCTCTGTAATGTATTCACTGACTTTCACCAACCTTTTCCGACTTAACTCGCGTGTCAAAATAAGTCACCGCAACCGCCATAGCCTGCCATGCATCGGCACTGAACCCGTAGAAGAACCCGGGATTCTTTTTGGTGCCTTTGCCCCTGTTGGGCTGCCCTGTAGCGTATCTGTCCACCAGCGCCTGAATAATATTGGAATCGTTTGCTTTTGCCGAGTGGCACAGATTACTCTTTTCATCAATCCGGTAAACAAGGTGTTTTTCGGTGTTATCGGGAAGAATTCCGCCGGCCTGGAGAAAGCGCCCGATCCATACACAGGTTTCAAACACCTCCCGGCCAACAGCCATCCCGTAACTGGCCACCATTTCTACGGTAATTTCATTCACACCCACATGATAGGGTAGCTCACGGAGCAAAGCTTCGTTCTGAATTTTCCCTTTGTGGATCACCTGGACGATCTCATTTCCATCGTGTTCCACAATCACAAACCCACTGTGAGTAGTGCCCGGGTCAATCGCCAAAATCCGATTATTCAACCTCTTCATTCCTTTCGATTTTGCCCGGGCCGCAAGTGCAGCCCGGGCTTTTCTTTTAATTGATCGTTCAGCAGCCCAAACGGTGGGGTCCGGATAGTGTTCTACGTTATAGAACACGGAGAGCAATCCTCCCTCTTCATACGTAGCGGGCGGCGCACAGGCCGCGCTAAAAAATCGTTGCCGCTGGGTGTAGGCCTGTCCACTCTCGCGTTGTAGCCGACCTTGCGGCGGATCTGCTCCGCCTCGTAGGCCGCCAGATCCATGCCCTTGCGCTTGCACTCCTCCAGAGACTTGGCAAGGTATGGCCACTTCTGGCCGCCAGCCTGAGCCGTGACCTCGATCACCTTGCTCACCAGCTCCGGCCCGAGGCTTTCCACGTAACTCCCCAGCGACCGGCGAATCACCGGGGTAGCAGTACCATAAGCCCCTTCGTATGATTCAATGAGCGTGGTCATCGTCGTCGTCGTCGTCAAAACAACCCCTTCTTCTTTAGAAGAAGATGATTCTTCTTTTTTATTTGTTTCTTCTTCTTCTTCTTCTTTTTCTTCTTCTTTAGGTTGTTTAGGTTGTTTTTGCTTTCTGGCGTTCTGATTTCCCACCGGGGCGCCGCCTTTCTTTCCATTTTCCCGCTTTTTCTCGACCTTGGCATCGTAAGCCGCAGCCTCGCGGTCAAAATTGGTTTTCATGAAAGTAAAGGCCATCCTTTCGCTGGGGGGCAGATCAGGGATGGTTTTGTCCGCGCCGTATTTGAGGATAGCGCGGACAACCCGCCCAACTTCTTCGTCCGTCAGATCGGCCAGCGGCTCGAGATAAGAAAAGTACATCTGAACATAGCACATCGCCATCTGGCCAGTCCTCCTGTTATCTTTATTCGATGGACAACTGCTCAGGGGTTTCGCTCTTGAGCGGCTTGGGAGCTTTGACCGGACTGCCAGTGATGTGCCGGAGTACCGGTAAAATCTTGGGATCAACCCGATACTCGGGGATACCAACAGCAGTCACCCGGGCCAGACTCTCGCCGAATCTGGACGGTACCGCTACACAGTCACCCACCTTCAGCTCCTGATCGGCGTAGTAAGTATATTCCCGACCCACAAACTCACCGGGGCGGGCGGTGCTCATAAACTGTACGGATACGATATCGGTTGCCATATTAACCTCCTGTCATTCTTGGCCGGCAATGATTACCTGCCGGCCGGTTGCTGCAGCCACTGCATTGCGCATTGCCACGCGGTCCCCATGGCTGTGACTGATGTGGATGAGCCTGATATCCTGCACCTGGCTGAGATCCTGATGCAGGAGAAAGCGGATGCAATCGTCCAAGCTCATGTGGTTACGGATCACTCGGTCAGCGTGGATAGCATTTGTCTGTCCCATACTGTCCAAACCCATGTGGTTGCACTCCACCATGATGTGGTGGACTGCTGGCAGCGAAACATCAGCAACCCTTGTGTCAGTGAGGAACACCAGCCGCTGACTGCTGGCCTCGGAGTAGATCAACCACCCCAAAGGCTCAGCAGCATCGTGCTCCACTGCGATGGGCATGATAGCCATGGTCCCAATCTTCACTACATGACCTGCGCGCATTTCCGAATGCACCACAGGTTCACCATCGATTTTCAGCGCCGTCGCCGTCCCTTTGCTGCACCAAATTGGAATACCGAGGCCAATCAGCTGCTTTACAGCCCTGGCATGGTCCCCATGCTCGTGGGTAATCAGGCAGGCAGACACACAGGAAAGAGAGTATTTGCTACGGCGCATCAGCTCTCTCAATGGGATGCCGCATTCCAGCAACAGCACGGTGCAACCATCGTCCACCAGATAGGCGTTACCGGTGCTCCCTGTTGCCAACGTCTTGATTTTCACATGCTGTGCCCCCTATCAAAACGGCGCCACATTGGACTGAGGAGCCGGGCTGGCTTTTTCGGCCGGTGCCGCAGGTTTCGAGGCCTCCGGCTGGGGGTCCTGCCGGGGCGCCGGGGCCTCCTGCGGCTCTTCCGGCGCCGCAATGTACCCCGCCGGGTCCTGGATCTCCTGGTATTCCACCGTTATAGGCTGACTTGCCGTCCCCTCCTCCGCCGCCATGCTGTTGTTGTACATGGACAACGCCATGCTATTGGCGAAATCCTTGGGGATGGGCTTGATGCAGTTGTTCCGCATCTTTCGCAGAATCATCCGCTCACGGCTTCCCTCCCGCCAAGCGGGGGAGATGTACGGCTGAAGCTCGGGGATGTCCAGGATCTCATCAATGTCCTTGCCGTCCATCAGGGCCTTCAGTTCGGCCTTGCGCTCCTCGATCTGCTTGCGCTGCTCCACCGTTGCCTTGTAACGGTTTTCAGCGATCCCGAAGGTCTCGTTCATGAGATTGTTGCTGATGTGGGCCACCAGGTTTACCCGGACGTCCTCCCGCTCCGAAATAAAATACTGGACCGAATCGTCCTTGAACCGGACCGGGTATACCACCCGCACATACTTGCCCTTGCCGCTGCGCTGCCAGACGGGCGGCTCCACATCAACGCCCCGATGCACCGGGTAAGTAAAATCGTCCCCCTCGCGCACGTCCCAGTAGGGATACACCTCGGCCACGTTATGGCCAAAATTCCGCAAGATGGCGTCGTTCCCGTCGCCCTCAATGCCCATCTCTACAGTGGTGACCCACTCACCATTGGGCTGCTTTTTCTTGCGGGCCGTGAAATAGCATTCGCGCGGCTGGCTGTAAGGATTCAAGCGCAGCGTGGCCACCTGCTGCAGGATCTCCGACAGGGTGGTGCGGTCGATGTCGTTGATCATGATGCCGTTGGCGTTGGCCACATCGTTGATGACCGAGATGGCGTTGATCATGCACTGCTTTTGGTAGGCGTCCGGCTGGATGCCGTTGCGCCCGAGATGGGAGACCATCATCGGGATCATTACGTCCGCCGCCTTCTGAACGATGGTTCTGGCGTCCGGGGCCTTTTTCGTCATCTGAGTGTTATTTGCCATAATGCTCCTCCTTTTGCTTTTAGCTGCAGCTGAGCCCGACCGCAGCCGGATCCACCTGCAGGTTGATCACTTGCATGGTTTCCGGGATGTCCAGGGTGCTGACGCTCTCCCGGTTGTCAAGAAACAGGGGCAGCTGATAGCCCGAAGCCAGCGCAAAGGCCCTCACGATCTCCACGTTGGCCTGCATTTTGCTGGCGGTGTTCAGCGCGCCGTAGGGCACACCGTCCACCTCTGCTTCACAAATTTCCTTGAGCCCACCATTTTTCTGAGCCTCAAACAGTCGCCAGCGAACTCGATTAAAATGCTGGTTGACTCGGTTCGTCAGCTGCGTCACCATCTGGCGGGTGTACTCATCGCACAGGGCCAGCCCGCGCTCCGCGGTTTCCAGCTCCTTCAGGGCCTGCTTTTGCTCCAGCTGCAGCTCATCAATGCGAGCTTTCACGGCAGCCACTCGCTGGATTCCGGCCAGCTCCCGCTGAAGATCTTCCACTTCTGCCTGCAGCCGGTCAATCTCCGCTTTGTGCGCCTTGCCTGCATCTTGGGCCGCCTGTGCTGCATTCTGGATAGATGCCATAATTTCTGCGGCCCTGGCGTTCAGCTGTTTCTCCTCCAGGTCAAGACTGGCCATCACTTCCCGGTCTACTTCAGGCGGTTTCTCGGCGGCAATCGCATCGTACTGCCGGCAGCACTCGGCGTAGAGCACTTGCGCACATTCTTTCGAAGGCCTGTTCTCATCCAGCAAATTGCAGCACCGGGCCAGTGCGGCCTGCTTCTCCTTGGCACTGGCCGTGATGGCACTCAGCTCATCGGATTTGCGGAGATTGCACCGTTCCTGTGCTGCCCTAACCTGCTCCACGGGGATTTCCTGGCCGCAGGTGGGGCAAACCGTATCCACTGCATCCACCCGGCTGTTGCGCGCCACCCACTGATCGCGCAGACCCTGAATCTCAGATTCCAGCCGGGATTTCTCCGCCAGGAGGGTGGATCGTTGTCCTTCCACCTCCTGAAGGGCAGCAGCTGCATCCTGCTTTTCTTTCAGCGCCCGCTCCATTTCCGAATTGTGAGCTTTGAGCCAGTCCCCGGTGGTAAGATCCTGCATCATCTTGCGCCGCCGGGGCAGTACCGCCAGTTTCTCGTTCACCTGATCCAGTTCCTTTTGGGCCTCTCTCTGCACACTACTCTCGGTGGTATGCTCAATTTCATACCGGAGCTTAGCAATGGCCACATTCCGCTCGCCAATTTTTCCGCGAAGGTCTTTTTCATCGCCCACGGAATCCGGAAGCTGCTTACGGTTTTCGTCGATGCGGGCCGGAATCGCGTTCAGAGCATCGGTATATTTCTTCCGGCGCTCAACACAGATACGGCGATATTCATCCACGGAATGCCCCTCCAGCAGCTGGATCAGCGGCGCCAGCGTGGGGCTGCCCTGTAACACATCCATCTCCTGCAGCCCGCCGAAGTAAGTCAACAGCAGTTTTCGGCGCTCCTTGTAGTCCTTGGTCTGCTCGCTGAAATAGGATGCATTGAGCAGCACCGGAATCAACGTCGGGCAGCACAAAGTGACAAGGCGCTGATTGTACTCGGTGACACTGACCGGCACATCGTCAATCGTGCATTTGGTTTCGTCACCGCTGTACTCACTCTCGGCCGAGCCCCGGCGCTTGGTCCACTTTTCGGCCAACGCCCGGGTGAGCACAAGATGGGTACCATTCTCAAAGAGCAGGCATGCGGTAACCTTCGGGAAGCACCCAGGCAACCGCTGGCCGTCCGGCCCCAGCGGGAAAATATTGTAATCGGCCCGGCCCTGTGCGTCCTTGCCGGTGAGCAGCCAGAGGAAGGCGGTCATCAGAGTGGATTTTCCCGTTCCGTTTGCGCCACGCACTGTGATGCTATTTCCTTTGGGATTGATTCCAGCATCCCGAACGCCTTTGAAGTCATGTAATGTCAATGACAAAAGATTAATCATTGTCCTCGCTCCTATCCTCAAAAATTTCGTCGATCGAGTCCGCAAATTCACGCAGCGCCCGGGCTAAGCTGTCCAGCGCGCCGACATCGTAAAAAGCCAGCTCCGCGCGTTGGGCATTGCTCAGCAGCGAGGTCTGCATAGTGCGCAAATACTGCTCCAGGACGGAAGCCTGAGCGGACACCGTGTTCCCGGATGCCATCTGCTTGATCTGCTCGTCCCTCTGGTTGATAATCTTGAGCAGAGGTTCAGACAGCTCGTTGGCCCGGCGCTCGATTTCCTCCTGATCAACCGCAGCGGCCTCGACGGTAATACCGGATTCCAGCTCTCGGATACGCTCATCCCGCTGGTCGACAAGCTCCTGCATCTCGAGACCGGCCTGCTTCCAGCCGGCCGCATCTTCTTCAGCTGCCCGGGCGCGACGCTCGGCCTCCTCGGCCCGGTGCTCGGCATCCTCTATCCGCTGTTCGGCGGCGTCTCTCTGCTTGGAGAATTTGTTGGCCATGGCGGAAAGATTGGCCTGCGCATCCCGGGCTGCGTCACGCTCCTGCTCAGCCTTTTCTTTGGCTTTCCGCGCTTCGTCCCGCTCGGTCTGGACGGCTTTTAGCTGGTTCAGAATGTCCTGAATCCGGTCCGAATCACCTTCCCCGGCTGCTTCAACCACCTGATTCGCTACGCCATTACGGGCGATCAGATTAAGATCCTTCTTGGTGAGAACCGGAAGATTTTTTAAATCCGCAACGCTTGCGGATTTAAAACCGTCTCCATTTTGCACCATGGTTCGGGCGCTGCCTTCGCTGATTCCCTTACTCTGATACCAAGCCGTCCAAGTTCCACCGCCGTATCGCCCAGCTTTTGCTGTAAGTTCGTGAATACGAGCCAAATAGATGCAGGATACCAGATATTCGTCCTGCGCCCGGCCATAGTGCAAATTGAACTGCTCGTCCGCTTCGGCTGCCTGCTCGGCCAAGTCACCCAGCGCCGAGAAATCAAAGGCTGTCAGCCCACCACTGCCAACAAGAATATTTTCGTCGGCACCGGTCGTCGCTGCGCTGGTCTTTGCAACAGGTGCCACCGTCATACTGGCCAAATCCAACGGTTCCGGGGTGGCCGCAGTTTCCTCTGCCGCAGCAGTGGCAACAGCCGAATAAGTAGGGTTTTCAGAATCATCTCCGCCGCCTTGCTGCGCATCGGCATTGACACTCTGGGACTGCGAGAGCAGCACATCCGATGCAGTAGGAGCACACTGCTGCACATCTTCGGCGGCATTGGTAGGGTTTTCGACCGGCACATTCTCCACCGGCTCCCAATTGTACTTCTGAGCAGCTTTGTCCAAAACTGCCTGAAGCTCTCCGATCGTTTTGGCGTCATCCTTCACGGCGGCCAGAACACCACTCATAACCCACTGCTCAGATTCTTTTGCCTTGCACATCAATGCAGGTGAACCATTATGTTCACGCACGGCAAAAAGGGTGCCGTACTGGTTTGTGTATACTTGCATATCTTTTTCCTTTCCGCTTGCCTTCGCTTTGCCCGCCTCGATGGCGGCCAGTACAATGGCTTTTTCTTCTTCCGGGGTCGTATCCAGCCGGTGCCCGTCCGGACCAAAGAAGCGTTCGATCAGAGCAGCCTTCGCGGCCATGCCCTTCTTGTTCTGCATCGGGTAAACGGACATGCCATAAAGCCCGCCGATAAACTCGGTGGCGCGGATCTTGCTGCGGTCAAAGCTGCAGCTGATTTCCTTGTCGGGAAATTGCTTGGCTGCCCAAGCGGTCACCCGGTCCAGGAAGTCATAATCCAGGCTGTAGATGTGCAGCACACATTTATCTTCACCGCCGCCCTGGTAGTAGGTGGCATAGTCCAAGGACGGTGACATCCTGCATTCGTAGCCTTTGACATCGGTCACCATAGCGTGGCGGGTGGCGTCCCACTGGGTGGGCCCCCAGGGCAGCAGGTACGGGCAGCCCTTGCAGTTTTCGGTATCCCGGTTGCCGGTGTTGTCGGCGTTGGTGCTCTTGCGCACTTGACGCCCGCACTTGCAGATGTAGATAGTGGCCATCCTTATGCACCTCCAAGCCAACGGACAACCGTTTTTGCGTCCGCCTCGCTCAGGCCGGAAAATTCGTCTCCATCGACCCCGACCACAAGAATCGTCCCGACAAAATCAATCCCGGGAAAGCGGCAGTTGTGCGGCAACCCCATCAGTCTGCCCTCCTCGTTGCAGATGATGACGGCGTCCCGGGCAAGCGTCACGGTCTCGATCGGGCCGCCTACGGCATGCTGTAACGCCTCCAATGTGTTATCCACCTGTGCCACCACCGGCGGCCGCCCGGGTGATTTACAAACCACTTGCATGATTGTCCTCCTCCCATGCGTCGAATTCCTTCAGCAGTCCGATCACACGGCCAATATCCTCTGCGTGGATACTACACGGCTCCAGCTGGCAATCATGGCGGGTCACGAACACCGTGCCGTACAGGTGTTCGTGGGTAGCCCGGCAATAGTACCCACCCTCGCCAGCACATTCCAACTGCGCCATCTCATCCACAAAGGCGAAGAACAGGCCCGCCGGGTCAATGCTCACGGCATACGGGGCCCCGGCCAGTTCAGCCTGTACGCCGTTGCTCAGCTCCACGATCTCCGGGGCCATCCCCGGGGTCAATTTAATTGCATACATGTGCTTAGTCCCTCCATTGATGAATCAGTTCACGGCTCACCAAAGCCACAAGCAATACGAAAAGCGCGAACACAGTCAGCGCCGGGGCTTTGTGGTAAAGCCACTCAAGCCCCCCACACCCCAAACACACGGCCGCACCAAAAGCAGCCACCTGGATGCAGCCAATCAGGGTCTTTAAACCTCGGCGAAAAAGTGGTACAATGGGGGTGCTCTTCGAGGCACCCCGCAAGGGGTTTCTGGCGTCCAGCTGTTGCCGCAGCTGGGCGCTTTCTTTTTTCAGCATCTTGCTCGCTCCTTTCGTGCCTCTGCCTCAACGGCATCGGCAAAATAGTTGGACATTTCTTCAAGCGGAATTTGCAGCAGGCCGCAGGCCCGGAAGGCGTCGGCCATGCTCCAGGGCGTACGCCCATTCAGCCTGGCCGACAGAACCGAACCCGGCCAGCCCATTTCTGCGGCAAACTCCTGATCCTGATATCCGGCATCTTCAATCCGATGCCGCAGCTGCAGGAACAACCTTCTTTGTACAGGCATTATGTTCCCTCCATTCTTTGTGGATTTCTGCCTTCAGAGCCATAAGCGCCTTAAATTCATCAGGGTCACGTTGCCCCAACGGGGTGCATGCGTAACGCTCAGCCCGCTCCAGATACTCCATGACCTTTTCATCGGTACGCATGGTTTACTCCTTTCTTCGGACCATTTTGCCGGCATCAACAAAATGGTCTATTCGTTTCTTGTCCAACTTCCCGGCCAGTGCTACAATGAGCTGGAAAGGAGGTGATTTACATGAATATGATTCCGGTGAATTCTTCAAACATCGCGAGTATCGGATATGTGGGTGGTTCTTCAGGAACGCTATATGTTGCATTCCACTCCGGAACACTCTATTCCTACGCCGACGTACCTCGCTCTGTTTATGAAGGCCTTATGAATGCTCCCTCTCATGGCAAATATTTTCATGCATTCATAAAGAATCGCTATGCTTATCAGCGAATTTCTTAGTCTGTAACCATCAGCACAACTGCCGGTCCTTCGGCCTCAAACTTGGATTTTTGATAAGGCGGAAGGACAATTTTTTCTACGCCATCTCTATCGACCAACTCCTCCACGAGTTGGTTGGTAGGGATGCCTTTTAATTCAGTCGATGCCCGGTCACTATTCTGGTGACTCCGGATACACGCCTTGACTGCACTTGAAACCGCATCGAGCGGAGATTCTTGACTCCGCACTCCGCTCAAGAGCGTTGCGGTCTCAATCATTGCCCGTGTGAGATTTGGTAATTCTTCCAGAATAGCTTCTTCAGAACGCTCGGAGAGCAGCTGCAACTGCTTTTCGAGCATTTCTTTTATTTTGGAATCCATAGAGTTACTCCTTTCCGCCGCCTTGTGCAGGCTTTTTTATTCCATTGCTCCTTCGCTCAGCTGCCTGATCTCCTGGGCAATGCACTCTTCCCAGAAGCGCACATTATCGCGGATCCCTTCCCGTGTCTTGCGCCACTCGTCATAGCGTTTCCGGGCTTCGTGTGCTTGCCTGCCGGCCTGAGCGGTGATGCGTTCAATATCCGCCAGCAGCTTGCGGTTCCGATCCAGCTTTGCCTGATATTCATCCAGCTTGGCCAATCGTTCCGGCGGCACGCCATAAGCTCCGGTCTTACGGATGCTGGGCAGCACATCGTGGGTCACCCAGCGCTTGAACTGCTTGGCCTCCGGCTTGTCCGACCGAAGGATGACGGAGTACAGGCCGGGTTCGTTGACGATGGTGGTGACGCGGGTCTGAGTGACCCCGTTGGAGCTGGTGTAAGGCAAACTTACATCAGCTCTTTCGTCCTCATCCAGCCGCCCTGCCACCATGGCGGGGTTGCTCATGCCCAGCACCCGGCAAACATCCCTCAGCACCCACCACAAGCCGTCATCTCGCTGGACGGTTCGCAGCTGCTCGCCGCTGTACACGAAAATCTGTAAGTTGTTCATGCGGTTCTCCTTTCGTCGGTTGATGTTTCTCAACTCTTAGGGCAAAAAAAATATTTTCCGATTTCATGCGCATCAATATCAAGAATATTGCACAGACCGTTGATTTCATCTTGGCGGAAAACATACTCGCCAGACAGCTTCCGACTAAGCTGTCCCTCGCTAATTCCCAGTATCTTTGCGCATTCTTTTTGGGTCAATCCAAACTCCTTAATCCTTCCAAGCAGCGGGTTGTAGTTCATTTCAGGCACTTCTCTCACCTCCCTCCTTTTGGTTGCGGTTTCTCAACCACAAGGTCAGTTTAGCACACGAATTGCGCAAAGTCAACACCGTTTTTTGATATTCATCAACTTAATTTTGAAAAATGTTGATTTTCCGCAATTCTAGGGATATAATATAAACACATACAAAATGAGGTGGTAGATATGCCGGATAAAAATTCTTCATTCCAATCTCGACTACGTGACGGGCTGGATTCTAAGGGTATGACTCAAAGCGAACTATCCAAACAATCGGGCGTCAGCAAATCCAGCATCTCACGCTATCTTAGCGGTGCCTGGGAGGCAAAACAGGATGCGGTTTACCTTCTTGCTCAGGCTCTGGACGTAAGCGAAGCATGGCTAATGGGCTATGACGTACCGATGGACCGGAACGCCGCTTCGGCAGAGAAGGACAATACCCTCCATCTCCCCTCCAACATCATCCCGGTGCCCCCGGCCTCCAAGACTGTTCCCCTGCTTGGCACGATCGCCTGTGGTGTTCCAATTCTGGCCGAGGAAAATCTGGATGGTGAAGTCTCTCTCCCCGACTTTATCCACGCTGATTTTGCTCTACGCTGCAAGGGTGACAGCATGGTGGACGCCCGTATCCTGGACGGGGATATCGTATATATCCGCAAACAACCTGACGTGGAAAACGGCGAGATTGCTGCCGTACTGATCGGCGACGAGGCCACCCTGAAACGGGTGTATAAGTACCCTGGTCAGATTGTACTCCAACCCGCAAATTCCAAATACGCACCAATGATCTACACCGGCGAATCAATCAACGAAATGCGAATTTTAGGAAAAGCGGTATTTTTCCTGTCTGCAGTACAATAGCCAAACTGCCGCCCCTCCCATGGGGCGTGGATAGATAGTGGAAACCAAAACTTGGTAATTCAAAGGAAAGGCGGAACAATCGTGTCACTTTTTGGTCTTAAGGAAAAGAAAGAAATCGAACGACTGCGGGCACAGATGTCTCCCGAACAGCTAGAAATGGCCGATTTACAGGGAGCGCTCGATAAGGCCCGGGCCGAATTAGATGCACTCACCCAGCAAGCGGAACAGCAACAGCGCCGTTTGGACGAACTGCAATCGCAAATTATCGAAACCGATGAAGCTGTTTCTCTCCAATCTTTTGGAGTTTACATGCCCCGCTACGATTTCATGCGCGCCGATGAATACCGCGCTCGATTGCTGGAAATCCGTGCAAAGCAAAAAGAACTGATTAGGGGAAAGGCAGCCACTACCGGCCTGACCAACTGGACTGTAAACAACAATGCAGCCCAAGGGCGAAAGATGGTCGCTGACATGCAAAAGTTACTATTGCGAGCCTTTAACGCTGAGTGTGACGACATCATTGAGCATGTGCGGTACAGCAATCTGGATGCCAGCGAGAAACGCATTACCGTTTCCCGAGATGCTATTTCCAAGCTGGGCGCGATCATGGGAGTTTCCATTACTCCCGCCTATTATCGGCTCAAGATCGAAGAGTTGTATCTGGCCTTTGAATACCAGCAAAAAAAGCAGCAGGAGAAGGAGGAACAGAAGGAGGCCCGCGCCCGCTTGCGGGAGGAAGCGAAGCTTGCCAAAGAGATCGAGGAAGAGCGCAAGAAGCTGGAAAAGGAACAGCGGCACTACCAAAATGCACTGCGCAAAATCGAAGCCCAGCTGACCGGCGCCTCGGAGGCCGAGAAAGCCGATATCGAGCAAAAGCGCGAAGAACTGGTGCAGCAGTTGGAGAAGATCGATCAGGCTTTCAAGGATGTGGATTATCGGGAAGCCAACCAGCGCGCAGGCTATGTGTACATCATCTCCAATGTGGGTGCTTTCGGCGAGAACGTATATAAAATCGGCATGACCCGCCGTCTGGACCCCATGGATCGTGTGGATGAACTAGGCGATGCATCCGTTCCATTCAATTTTGACGTGCATGCCATGATTTTTTCCGACGATGCCCCCAAACTAGAGGCGGCTCTGCACAAAGCTTTTGCCGACCGTAAGTTGAATTTTATCAATCAGCGCCGGGAATTCTTCCGGGTAACACTGGACGAAATCAAAGATGTGGTCCGTGCCAATTTCGATAAAACCGTGGAGTTCGTAGACTTTCCTCCGGCCGAGCAGTACCGCCAGAGTTTAGCAATCGCTGTGGAATCTTCCCAGTCTCAAAAATAAAAAATCCCCCACCGGCGCCAACCGGTGAGGGAATATGAACAGGCTTACACGAAAGGTGCAAACTCGTCCGGACAACGAGATTATACCACCTCCCGAGTAGGCTTGTCAAAGTGCACCTACAGGGAGGTATTTTTATGTCAATTCGCACCAATACGGCCGTCTGGGTCGAGGGCCGCCAGCGCTGGCAGATCAATGTGCAGAAGGACGGCGTGCGCAAAACCTTCACCAGCGCGAAGCCCGGCCGTACCGGCCAGAGGGAGGCCAACCGGAAAGCCGATGAGTGGCTGGAGCACTCGGTTATCAGCACATCCACCAAGGTGGACGTGCTCTATCCTCAGTTTTTGACATCCAAGCGGGCCACCACCAGTCTCAGCAACTGCCGCCCAATGGATGGCCGCTGGCGGAACAAGATTCAGCCGTTGATCGGCCAGAAGTCCATCGGCCGGCTGACTGATGGAGATCTGCAGCAGGTACTGGACAGAGCCCTTGCCGGTGGATATTCCCGCAAAAGTCTGCAGAACCTGCGGGCGGATCTATGTGCGTTTTTGAAATGGGCTCGCCGGAACCGTTACACCACTCTGACCGGCGAGGACCTTGAAATCTCCAAAGCTGCTCAGAGGGGTCAGAAACGCATTTTGCAGCCGAAGGATGTCCTGATACTCTTCAACGTAGACACCACCATCCTGCGCAAAAATAAGGCCGTGGAAGATTACATCAACGCATACCGGCTGGAGGTGCTCACCGGGCTACGGCCTGGGGAGATCAACGGTCTGGAATGGGCCGACTGGCACGGCGACCGGCTGGAGCTGCGCCGGGCCATCAACTGCTACGGCGAAACCACCACCGGGAAGAACGATAATGCCCGCCGGGTGGTTTACCTCTCTTCCCTGGCCCGCCAGGTGCTGGAAGATCAATATCGCATCACCGGCCCGAAGGGGTCTGTGTTCTGCATCAGCAACCTCCAGCACTACCACAGCCGCTGGAAGCGATATTGTAAGGTCAATGGGCTGCCGGATATCGCGCCCTATGAAATCCGGCACACGTTTGTGAGCATCAGCGACGCCCTGCCGGAAGCCCAGATGAAAAAGCTCGTCGGCCACAGCCAGAGCATGGACACCTATGGTGTGTATGGCCACGAAGTGCAGGGCGAAGGAGAAGAGATCAGCCGCAACCTGGATGCCATCTTCTCGAAGATCCTCAGCGCCACATAAAGCCGTATGCAAATATGAAGTGTGTACCTTTGTGTGTACCTGAATACAAAAAAGCCCGGTAGAATCGCATTCTACCGGGCTTTTTCTGGCGGAAAGAGAGGGATTCGAACCCTCGGTGGGTTTATGGCCCACACACGATTTCCAGTCGTGCGCCTTAGACCAGCTCAGCCATCTTTCCATGTGGAGGTGCTGACCAGATTTGAACTGGTGAATGAAGGTTTTGCAGACCTTTGCCTTACCACTTGGCCACAGCACCAAATTTGGAGCGGCTTACGAGGCTCGAACTCGCTACCTCCACCTTGGCAAGGTGGCGCTCTACCAGATGAGCTAAAGCCGCAAATTGTTGCTCAATTATAATACCATAGCCTTATGAAAAATGCAACCCCTAAACTGCCACTTTTTTCATTTTTTATGTTTCTTTTTGAGAAAACGCCGATTCGCCCCCGCACATCTTTCCTGTCTGGCCAAAAGATGCCCCCCTGCCCGGGCTCCTGGCTGGGGCTGCCGTGTCTCCAAAGCCGGAAGAAAAGGCGGAAACCGCTGCAACTGATCTTCCTGTGCTTTACAAATCGCCTGCGTATCTGGCCAAAAGTGACCGATGAATCAAAAAAAAATCGACAAGCACCACAGGGCACCTGTCGATTTTTTGGTTGGGTTGGCGGGATTCGAACCCACGGATGCGGGAGTCAAAGTCCCGTGCCTTACCGCTTGGCGACAACCCAGCAAAAACGCCGTGTTTACGGCGGGATGATATAGAAAAAAGCGAACTCTTTCGAATTCGCTTTTTTAGTGGGGTGGCTAGTGGGATTCGAACCCACGGCCTCCAGAGCCACAATCTGGCGCGCTAGCCAACTGCGCCATAGCCACCACATGTTTGGTGCGCCCGGAGGGACTCGAACCCCCGGCCCACTGCTTAGAAGGCAGTTGCTCTATCCACCTGAGCTACGGGCGCTTAGTCGTTCTTCCCTGGGAGACGCTGCTCAAATATAATACCATCCTGCCCAGGTATTGTCAATAGCTTTTTTCAAGTTTTTTTAAAAAACTTTTTCGACCCGAATTTTACCGTTTCAGGCGCCCGCGCCGGAGCATTTTCTCACGCCCGGCGCGGGCATCTTTTTCTGTCAATTCAGTTCTCTGCTTTCTGTTCCATTTTGCGCTGCAGTTTTTTCCAGAACACCGCAAACATGATCACAAGAATCACACCCTTACAGATGCTGGAGATGGAGATGCTCCACCAGATGCCGTTCAGGCCCAGTGCGGTGCTGGTCAGCACCATGGCCAGCGGGATGCGCGCCATGGTGAGCACCATGCTCAGAATACTGGGCGGCGCGGTATGGCCAAGGCCCGCATAAGCTCCCTCCACCAGAATCTCCCAGCACATGAACAGCTCGGAAAAGCCCAGAATCACCAGATAGTCCACACCCAGCGGCCGAACCGCCTCCTCCGGAATGAAGAATCCGAAGATGGGGCCCGCGGCAAAAATCAACAGGCAGCTGCAGAATACGCCCCACAGGCTCATCATGGCGAAGGCGGCGGCAAAGCCCTTCTTCGCACGTTTCAGATTGCCCGCGCCATAGTTCTGGCCCATAAAGCTGTTCACCGCAGCGGCAAAGCCGTCCGCCGTCATCCAGCTGATGGACTCGATCTGACTGCCCACCTTCTGAGCGGCCACCGCATTATCGCCGAAGGCGGCCACCATGCGGGCGATGTACATGGAAATCAGCGGGAACACCACATTCATCACAGTGGCAGGGCCACTGATGCGTACCAGCGCCCAGAGCTCATCCCGGGTGGTGCGCTGGGTCAGGCGCACCGCATCGAACAGGCAGCGATCCTGCCGGGCATAAGCCACCAGCAGCACAAACACCACCACCTGCGCCATCACGGTGGCCAGCGCAGCGCCCGCCACCTCCATACGGGGAACCGGCCCCACGCCGAAGATGAGCACCGGATCCAGCACAAAGTTCAGCCCCAGACCGCAGCACATGGCCAGAAACGGCGTGTGACTGTTGCCTGTGGCGTTGATCACCGCAATGAGTACCTGGTTCAAAAAGGAAAAGAACATGCCAAGGCCCACGATGATCAGATACACCCGCGCCTGCGCAATTACCTGCGGGCTGTTCAGCTGGAAAAAGCCGATCAGGGGCCCGGCCCCCGCCACCATCAGCAGCGCATAGACCAGAGAAATGACGGTAGCCAGCTGAATGGCCGCAGCCGCATAGCGGGCAGCGGCCTGCTTGTCACCCGCGCCCAGACGCTGGGCCACCAGCACCTGCCCGCCGGTCTTGCCCAGAATCGCCAGACCGTTGGACAGCCACATGAACATGCCGGCAGCGCCCACAGCTGCCACTGCACCTGCGCCCACGCGGCCGACCCAGATCATATCCACCAGATTATATGCCATCTGCACCAGCTGGGAGCCCATGATGGGCAAGGCCAGTGCGGTAAGGCTTTTCAGGATACTGCCGTGCAGCAGATCCACCTGCTTTGCCATTGTAATTGTTTCCTCCTCTTTTCTGTTTTCCGTCAGCGGATCACAAGCCCCAGCACCCGGGCAAGATCCGCAGCCTGGCTCACGTTCACGATTGCGCCCCGCAGCTCCTTACCGGTATCGCTGACCACGATGCCCTCCATGCGGCTTCTGGTGAAATCCAGGCCGTATAAAAGCGTGCCGAAAAAACTGGTCCCCATCAGGGTGCATTCCCGAAATACCAGCCCCTTGTGGCGGCACTGGGCCAGAAACGCCTCGCTCAGATCCACCTCCTGCAGCTGTACCTGCTGCAGCAGTGCCCCGGTCAGATTGGCCTGCCGCAGACTGGTGCCGGTCATCTGCACATGGGCCAGCCGGCTGCCCGCAAGGCTCGCCCCCAGCGCCTTGGTGTTTTCGATCCTGCAGCGGCAGAAATCCGCATCCTCTGCCTGAAGGCCCGAGCAGTCGCAGCCCCGCAGCACCACGTCCGAAAAGCGGGCTCCGTGCCAGTTGGCGCCGGTGAACCGGCAGTTCTGGAACAGACATCCCTGCACCTCCAGCTCGGTCATATCCATACCGGTCAGGTCTGCCCCAGCGATCTGCCAGCCTGTAAGCGCATCGCCCCGGGCCAGCGCCATATCCACCAGCTCCTCCGGCCGCTCCGCCAGCTCCAGCCGTGCGGGCAGCGCAGGCTCCAGCAGCCTGCTTCGTTCCATTGCCTTCTCCTCCTTTTTGTCTGTTCTGCACTGGTTCTATCATAATCCATTCCAGCGGGCGGCACAATCCCCCCTGCCACCTTTGCCTGCATCACAAGGCCCGGCGGCCCCTTCCGAAACCGGAAGGAGCCGCCGGGCTGCTTTAAAAGAATGTTATGTCGAAAGCCTGTGTATTGCTTCAGCTCTGTTTACGGCGCAGCAGCACCAGTGCCGCCGCACAGGCCAGTGCCAGACCGCTCAGCGCAGCCAGCGGCCAGACAGCATCGCCGGTCTGAGCGGACGCCGCACCGGTGGGCGCGGAAGTGGCCGCCGGTGCCGTACTGCTGGCGGAATTGCTGCCGCCGTTCTGACTGCCCTGCTGGCCGCCGCCCTGATCCGGCGTGGGAGCAGGAGTGGGAACCGGTGTGGGCACAGTCGTCGGGGCGGGAGTCTCTTCCGGCCCGCTCTCATTCCGGGTATAGGAACCGGTCACCACCAGATTCTGCTCCGGCATGGTCTGGGGCAGGTTCTGCCAGCCGCTGAAGGTATAGCCCTCATGCTCCGGCGCGGCAGGCGCGGTGATCTGCTCGCCCGCCTTGCAGGAAAGGGTGGCAAAGCTCTCGTTGGCAAAATATTCGCCGGTGATCTGGAAGGTCACGGTATAAAGCACGTCGGCCTTTTTCTCCAGACTGCTCATCGCCCGGAACAGCGCTCCGGTGGCCTGATCAATGGCTTTCTGGGCCTGCTCCGCCCGGGTCTGTGCGGAGGCAAGACGGCTGACCGCCTGCACGAACAGCGCGCCGTCCTGCGCCGCGGCCTGTTCGGCGGCAGCACGTTTTTCCTCCAGCAGGTTCCAGCTGGCGGGGGTATAGAGGGCCTCGTCCAGCTTGTCCACAGCTGCCAGCAGATTTTTCAGGCCGGAAGCGTCGGTGCGGTAATAGCTCTCGCCTGCCTTCAGCTCGCTCTTCAGATAGAACGCCATCTCTCCGCCCTTTGTTTCAGAGATGCGGAACCGGCCGTTCTGAACCAGATAATAGGTGGTGCCATCCAGCTCGGTGCTGATCTGATAACCGCCCTCCCCGTTGCCGGTGATGGCAAAGCGGGTGGGGGGTTCGGATACCGGCGCCCAGTCGTCACCGCTGGAGCCCTGTACCGCCAGATAGTGGCCCGGCCATGCCATGCTCTCCAGAGTATAGCCCTGCTCGGTTCCGGTCACCTTCCAGGTCTGGGTGTCCATGGTAAAGGAGGGTTTGTCGTAGTTCGGATTGAGTTCGCCGCCCTGATCGGTCACAGCCAGCTGATCCACACGATTCAGATCCTTTGCGGAATACAGAACCTTTCCGCCGGAGACGATGGCATAGACGCCATCCTCAATTGGGGTCTGCACCTTCAGCAGGGCGTTGTCATTGCGGGCAATGCCCTCCACGACGCCGCTGTTTTCAAACTCGTCGGGCACCGTCACGGTGTTTTCGTCGGACACATACACCCGCACGCTGTCGCTCAGGGTGAGTACCCGGTCCTCGCATACCGCCTGCGCGGTCACGGTCAGGGTCGCCTTGCCCGCCGCCTGTGCGGTCAGGGTCACCGCTTCGTCCACGGCGGTTTCGGTCTTGTCCAGCTTCGCCACCTGGGTTTCGCCGTCCGCTGCAATGCTCCACTGAAGTTTGCCCTGCAGCTCGCCCTTCGCCTGGGCGTTCAGCTGCACGCTGTCGCCTGCGTTCAGTGCAAGATCGCCGGAAGCAAGGCTCAGAGAGGGAATCTCGCTCAGATATTCCCAACCTTCGCCCAGCAGGCTGGTCATGGCAAAGGAATCATACAGGATGTAGCCCGTGCCGTAGCTGGTGTCCTCCTTTTCATACAGAAGGCCCAGATTCTCGCCCTCCAGCTGGGTCAGACAGGAATACAGATAGCTGCCGGGGTATTTGATCTCCGCCGGGTTCAGCCAGGTCACCTGATTGGTGGCCGCATCCACACTGCCAATGCGCAGCACGCCGTTGTTGCGGCCGCTGCCCTTCGGGTAGGAGGCCGCGATCAGATTGGTGTACACGTTATTGTCCGCATCCACCAGAGCGCCGTCCACATTGATGAAGGAGACCATGCAGTTGCCCACATAGCTCAGATCTTCGTCCCTGTGGGAGGGGCCCCAGGTCACGCCGCCGTCGTAGCTGTCGGCATAGCTGATGTAGCCGATGTCGTTGCGGGAATACATGCGGATACCGCCGTCCGGCAAAAGCACGGTCTGGGACTCGCTGGTCTTGCCCACATTGTTGGTCACATGCTCGCCCCGATGCCAGGTAGCGCCGCCGTCATCGGTGTAGATGGTGCTGGCCCGTTCCTGGCCGGTGGCATTGTCGTAGACCTGGAACAACACCCGCTCGGTACCGTTCTCGCCCAGCTCCACGGTCAGGCCGCGGCCGGGGCACACGCCCACAAAGCCTTCGCCCTGCTGCTTTACGTTCAGAATCTGGGGCTCGCTCCACTGAATGCCGGTTTCGGTCACGGTACCGGTGCGCAGCCAGATGTGGAAGGTGGGATAGATTTTCCATTCCGACTGACTGTAGAACACATTGTTCTGCACGGTCTTGCCGGTGATCTCCTGCTTGCACAGAGACTTCACAACCGCATCACCGCTGGTCTCGTACAGATTGTACTCTGCGTCCACCCATGCGCCGGTCAGCTGACCGGCAGCGTCCTTGATGGGATAAAGGGTGCGGTTCTGGCCTTCCACGAGTTTGGTCTGGGGGGCCTTGCCGTCGATGTAACAGGTATAGTCTGCCGCTTTGGTGGAAGCGATCTTGCCGGCTTCGCCCTTTGCAATCACCAGATTGCCGTTTGCATCAAAGCCGGTGCTCTCTTTGCCGGCGGTGCCGCCGTTCTGCAGGCCGGAATAGGCCGGGCAGGCGTCCACCACCATGTAAATAGTGCCGTCCTCACTCTGGATCAGCGCCGGATCAATGAAGGACGCGCTCTTTTTATAAGCGCCGGGGGTCTGGTCCGGGTAATCGGCAAAATGGTTGATCATCTGCCATTCCCAGGTCTTGCCGCCGTCCCTGGAAAGGCTGACCAGCCCGTCCAGATTGTTGGCGGCGTCCATGGTGGAGCCCCAGCGGGCGTCCGCCGCGGTCAGAATCCAGCCGTTGTCCAGCGTGATCATCGCCGGAATGCGGAACCGGCGGCTGGCGCCGGTCTCGTCCGGGATATAGGGCTGGCCGGTGGTCACACCGGAATGGCCGCCCTCCACCGGGCCTTCGTAGCTGGCCAGATAGCTCCAGCCTTCGCCCAGCATGCCGGTGATGGTCAGGTCCTTGTAATAGATGCCGCCTGCACCGCTGTTTTCGGTGCTGCCGGGGCCGGCAGTGCCGGATTCAAACAGCAGACCCAGCGCGTCGCCGCCCTTCTGGGTCAGGCAGGAATACTGATACCGGCCCGCGAAGTCCACCTCTGCGTCGTTCAGCCAGGTAACGGTTCCGGTGTCTGCGCTCAAAGAGCCAACGCGGATCACACCGTCGGTGCGGCCGTTGCCCGCCGGGTAGGAGGCCAGCACCAGATTGCCGTAGACCTTCCCCTCCGGGCTCTTCACATAACCGGCTGCGTTGATGAAGGACACCATGCAGTTGGAGGTATAGTTCAGCGCGTTATCCGCCACGGCCTGGCCCCAGGTGGCGCCGCCGTCGTAGCTGTCCGCGCAGGTGATCTGGCCGCCCAGATTGCGGCAGAAAATGCGCATGCCGCCGTCCGGCAGGTTCACCACCTGAGACTCGCTGGTCTTGCCGTCGCTGGCCAGGTTATTCACCCGTGCGCCGCGGGTCCAGGTTGCACCGTTATCATCGCTGTAAATCACGCTGGCATACTCGTTGCCGGTGGCGTTATCGTACAGGGGGAACACGATGCGCTGCTTGCCCTGCACGGTGGTCACCAGGCCGCGGCCGGGGCACACACCGGTGAAGGGCTCGTTTTCGGTGTATTTGATGTTCAGGAAGGTGGGCTCGCTCCACACCAGGCCGTCCGCCGTGATCTCGGCGCTGCGCAGCATGATGTAGAACACCGGATAGGCCTTCCAGACGCTGCTGCGGTAGAACAGATTGGTCTGCACCATCTCGCCGCTGTCCAGCTGCTCCCGCATGACCTTTTCCACGGAATCGGACTTGCCGTCCCACAGGAACAGATCCAGCTCCGCATCCACCCAATAACCGGTGGCTTCGCCGCTCTCGGTGGTGATGGGGTACAGCTTCAGCTCGGTACCCTGCACCGTGACCCGGGAAGGCTCTGCATTCAGATCCACCCGGTGGGTGTAGGCGCTCTTTTCCTTGGGAGCATCGCCGTTTTCGCTGGCGAGGACCACCAGCATGCGGTCCTGCTCGTCAAAGCCGCTGCTCTGATTGCCCATCCGGTTGCCGCCCATCAGGCCGGTGTAGGAGGGGCAGGCATCCACCACCATGTACAGCTTGCCGTCCGGCCCCTGCACCATGGAGGGGTCGATGAAGGAGGCGCTGGCCTGGCTGGTGGCGCTGTTGGCCTGATCGTCAAAGTAGTTTACGATCTCGTAGCTCCAGGTCTTGCCGCCGTCCCTGGAAACGCTCACGATGGTATCCAGGTTCTGGGGGGAATCGGCGGTGGTCTGCCAGCGCATGTCCGCCGCAGCCACCAGCCAGCCGTTGTCCAGCGTGATCAGGGAGGGGATGCGGTAGTTCTTGCCGTTGCCGCCATCCGGTTCGCCATTCACAAAGGGCTGGCCTTCGGTGGTGCCGGTAATGGCCTTCTGCGGGCCGCAGGCAGTCAGGGTAACGCTGCCCAGCTCCACCGTTTTGTCAGCGGTATAAACCAGTTTACCGGCGGCCGTAGCGGTGCCGCTGGCCTTGCGTGCGGTGAGCACACCGTCTTTCAACTGGAACGCGCCGTCGGGATTTTCGGTCAGAGTCCACTCCACAGCCGCGGGGTGCGCGCCCTCTGCGTCGGTGTAGATCCATTCGGTACCGCCGGTCACCGCCAGCTGGCTGGTGCCCGCATAGCCCTGTTCCACAACCGCCTTTGTGCGCACCAGCGTGGGCTGCTCGGTCTTTTTCAGGAACAGCTGCACGGGGCTGCCCTGCTCGCTGGTGGTAAAGCCGCCGTTTTCCACAGCCAGCTTTCCATCGTCGGTGCCGATGGTATAGGTGTTGTTGTCGTTCTTCGTCACGGTGAGCAGCACCGGGGCATCGCTGCGGAATACGCCCTCGCTGCTCAGGCCCAGATAAACCGGGCCATCCGGCGTCATGGCGGTGAGATACACCCCACCCTTCGTGCTGGTGAGCGACAGCTCCGCGCCGGCCAGCGCCTCGTTGGTATTGGTCAGCTTACCGGTCCGGTCGTCCCGCAGGCCCTCGTTTGCGTTGTTCTCGCCACTGGTGGAAAGAATGCGGAAGCCATTGTCGTAGCCCACCACAGCATATACACCATCGGTCAGCGTATCAGACTCAGCCCGGGTGTAGCCGTCGATTTTCAGTTCCGTCTCATTCAGGGTGATGTCCCGGGCATAGAGCCAGAGGGTGTAGCTCTTGCCTTCCGCCAGATTGCGGGGGCCCCAGAAATCGGTGATATGATTGGGGAACTGGGTGGTATCGCCTTTGCGGTTAAAATCCAGCACACGGCTGCCGCCCTTGATCTGCCAGCCGTCGCCCGCCTTGACCACACCCAGCTTTACCGCCTGAGCCGATACCATATTGCTTTCCGCCAGCGCCAGATAGTTGCCGCTTTTGGCGTTCTGCAGGCTGAAGCCGTCGTCCATGGCGCTGCCCACCAGGGTCAGATCCTCCATGGAAAGGAGACTGCCATCCTTCAGCCAGGCGGCCTGCACACTGCCGTCGGTCAGGGTCAGCTTTGCGGTGACGGTACCGTCCGCACCGTTCAGCGCGCCGGGGTTCAGGCTCTTGCCCGCGTCGCTCAGGTACAGAGCATACACCTCGTCTTTATAGGCTTCATTCTTGCCCCGGGTCACAATCAGGTATTCCTTGCTCAGATCCAGCTGACTGCTGGTATACAGCGAAAAGCCGGGAATCTGAGGGGCACTTTCATCCGCCTGACGAACATACAGGTAGACGCTGTACGCCGTTTCCGACTGGGGACCCCAGAAATCGGTCTGAGCGCCGGTGAAATTGCCGCCGTCGCCGTTGATGTTGAAGCTGAGCACCCGGTTATGGGCCGCGTTCCACAGGTTATAGGAACCGTCGGCCTTTTTCTCCACGGCCAGATAGTTCTCGGAGCCGGCGGTCATGCTGCCGTCCAGCTTCAGCCACTGGCCGGTTGCCGCGTTGGAGAAGGCATAGCCGCCCTCCTCGTTCTGCTTCACGTCCAGCAGCAGCTGATCCAGCGAAAGCTGTTCGCCGTTTTTGAGCCAGGCAGCGCTCACCGCGCCGTCGGTCAGGGTCAGCTGGGCAGTCACCGCGCCCTTCGCTTTCAGAGCTCCGGGGCCGACGGACGCGCCGTCCGCGCTCAGATACAGCGCGTATACATCGTTGCTGCCTTCCCGCTGATCCTGAGCCACCAGTAGATACTGGGCGGCGGTATCGATGACTTCGCCGGTGTACTGTTCAAAGCCCGGGATCTGAGGCGCGGCCTTTTTGCTCTGGGCCGCTCTGTCCACCTCATCCGGCGCCGCCGCAGGGGTTTCCTCTGCCGCGGGCACACTACTGTCCGCCGGAGTCTCCGTGGGTACCGGGGTTCCGGTCGAAGCCGGTACTTCGGTTGGCGCCGAAGTTTCAGCCGGTGCCGGCGCTTCGGTGGGCGCCGGAGTTTCGGCCGGTGCCGGTGCTTCGGTGGGCGCCGGAGTTTCAGCCGAAGCCGGTGCTTCGGTGGCTACCGGAGTTTCGGCCGGTGCTGGTGCTTCGGTGGACGCCGGCAGTTCACCGGGTGCGGCTTCTTCGCTCAAATCCGCGCCGGATACTGCCAGCACCGGCAGCGGTTCCTCTGCCGCAAAAACAGGGGCCGCCGTGCTGGCCATCACACAAACTGCCAGCAGCAGCGACACCATGCGTTTGATCTTCAATTTCATGCTATCCTTAACCTTTCCGCTGTTCTGCGTTTAATTCCTTGCGCAACGGCGTTTTTTTGCCTTCCTCCTCTCCGCTTCATCTATTTGCACATTGCACAGATTTTCTCGTCAATGATAGCATTTTTCATTGATATGTATATCTCGTTTTCCACTTTTTGGCTTAATGGAAAAATTTTTCATCCTTTTGTGTAAATTATGAAATTTTTCTTCATCAAAACGCCTATTTTTTTAATGGATTTTTGTTTGGTATGAATATTGCTTTTTTGTCGAACATACGTTCTAAGAAAAACTGCGTAATCCGTTTTTTCTTTTTCTCTGCCCGCTTTTGCCCCTCAAATATCCGGTTGATTTTTCTCTCTTTTTGCATTTTCCTTTTATTTTTCTTGCGCTTTCATCCACCTGTCTTTTCGTGTTACCGGTCAAGATGCCTGTATGCCAAAAGAAAACAGGCCCCGGAAGCAAAACGCTTCCGGGGCCTGCTCATCCATTTCTTCCGAGCCAGAGATGCAGAGACATCGATCCGCCCTGCCGACACAACGAAAAAGACCCGGTCGAATGACCGGGTCTTTGGTGCGGATGAAGGGACTTGAACCCCCACGGTATCGCTACCACTAGAACCTGAATCTAGCGCGTCTGCCAATTCCGCCACATCCGCATATTCTGTTGTTGCAGCCAGCAAGCCGGAGCCCTTGGCCCTTGCCTGCTTTGTGGAGCAGGTGATGGGAGTCGAACCCACGTCCTCAGCTTGGAAGGCTGATGTACTAGCCGTTGTACGACACCTGCGCATCAGCTCTTGTGTCGGCTGCGAAATGTATTATAGCACGGTGTTTTACAAAACGCAAGCCCTTTTTTCAAAATATTTTTCAAAAAATTATTTTTCTTTTTCCCGAGGCCCTGCTGAGGTCCATAGAAATATATGTTATAATAAATATTACTGCGCTTTTTGCAAGCTGCACATTCCCCAGCCAGGGCGCAGCTGTGCGCTGCCCGGCCGGGCAAATTTTCTGTGAGGGAGTTTTTCTTTTATGAGCCTGATCGAACTGTTTATTCTGGCTGTGGGCCTTTCCATGGACGCCTTCGCCGTATCCATCTGCAAGGGTCTGAGCCTGCCGGTATTAAAGCCCCGTCATGCGGCCATCACCGGCCTGTACTTCGGCGGCTTCCAGGCTTTGATGCCTCTGGTGGGTTATCTGCTGGGCACCCAGTTCCAGCAGTTCATCACCAATGTGGATCATTGGATTGCCTTTGCCCTGCTGGTATTCATCGGCGGAAACATGATTCGGGAATCCCGCTCCGAGCCGGAGGAGCTGAACAGCCAGTTTGGCCCCGCCGCCATGCTCCCCCTGGCGGTGGCCACCAGCATCGACGCGCTGGCCGTGGGCGTGACCTTCGCCTTCCTGTCAGTGGACATTGTGCCCGCCGTCAGCTTCATCGGCGTGATCACCTTCTGCCTTTCTGCCGTGGGCGTTGCCATCGGCCATCGGTTCGGCGCCCGCTACAAATCCCGTGCGGAACTGGCCGGCGGCATCGTTCTGGTGCTGATGGGCTGCAAGATCCTGCTGGAACATCTGGGCCTGCTGGCATTTTAACCGGCAGCGTTGCATCCCGCTTTGTTTTGTGGCATAATCGTTTTATGGAATTCTGGTTGGCATCTTGCCAAAATTTGTAACCCCCGGGAGGCCTTTTGATGGAATTTTACGAATACCTTCCCTTCTGGCCCAAGCTCACCCGTGAGCAGCAGCAGTTTCTGGCCCAGAACGTGACGCTGCACCATGTGACCAAGGGTGAAGTGGTACACAACGGCTCGGAGGATTGTGTGGGCCCTCTGATCGTTGTTCACGGCCAGCTGCGGGGCTATTCCTTTTCCGATGAAGGGCGCGAGGTCACCCTCTACCGCCTGTTCGAGCGGGACGTGTGCATTCTGTCGGCCTACTGCATGCTGAACAGCCTGCAGTTCGACATTTCGGTGCAGGCGGAAAAGGACTGCGTGCTCTACCGCATCCCCGCCCCGGTCTACAAAAAACTGATGCAGGAATCCGCCCCGGTTGCCAACTATACCACCGAGCTGATTGCCAGCCGCTTTTCCGATGTGATGTGGCTGCTGGATCAGATCCTCTATAAGCATCTGGACAGCCGCCTTGCCGCCTTCCTGGTGGGAGAGGCCCAGCTGAACGACACAACCGAGCTTCGCCTGACCCACGAGGAGATTGCCCATCATCTGGGCAGCGCACGGGAGGTGGTGACCCGGATGCTCAAGTATTTCCAGACCGAAAAAATGGTGCTCATTGCCCGGGGCTGCATCACCCTGCTGGATATGGACAAGCTGCGCGCTGTGGCCAAAGACAGCCTGCGCTGAACTGGAAAATTTCCACCATTTCGGTATATTTACCGTGATTTTATCACGGATAAGCCATTCGGCCGCTGGTATACTAAAGCCAATGGATGAACCGCCCCGCCCGCCGGGGCCCTGAATAAAAAGGAGTGTTATGAAATGAGCGTTGTAACCGTAAATAAAGCAAACTTCGAGCAGGAAGTCCTGCAGAGCAACCTCCCCGTTCTGGTGGATTTCTGGGCAACCTGGTGTGGCCCCTGCCGCATGATGGCCCCCATCGTGGATGAGCTGGCCGAGGAGAAGGCCGGTCAGGTGAAGGTGTGCAAGATCGACATCGACGAGAACCCTGAGCTGGCCATGCAGTTCGGTGTGATGAGCATCCCCACCCTGATCGTATTCAAGGACGGCGTTGTTGCCAACAAGAGCGTGGGCCTGAAGCCCAAGGCCGCTGTGGAAGAGCTGCTGAAGTAATTCGATTTTCAAAACCGCCGGCTTTGACCGGCGGTTTTTCATTTGTATGCAAAAGCGTGCCCGCCCGAATTTTTCGGGCGGGCACGCTTTGCCTTGTCGATTTATTTTTTGCCGGTCTTTGCGGATTTGGCGGGCTGTGCAGCAGCCTTTTTCCCCGGCTGGGCCGGATCCAGCATGTACTTTGCCTTTTCCACACCCCGGCTGCGCAGCCGCTCCCGGGTTGCAGTGCGCAGCATACTGTACAGAACCGAGCACAGAGGAATCATCACCAGCATGCCCACCACACCGAACATGCTGCCACCCAGCGTAACCGCGGCCAGCACCCACACCGAGGGCAGGCCCACCGAGCCGCCCACCACGCGGGGATAGATCAGGTTGCCCTCGATCTGCTGGATGACCAGGAACAGAATCACAAACACCACAGCCTGCATGGGGTTCTGAATCAGAATCAGGAACGCGCCCACAAAACAGCCGATGAAGGCGCCGAACACCGGAATCAGTGCGGTGACCGCCACCAGTACGCTGACCAGCAGCACATAGGGCATGCGGAAAAGCAGCATGCCCACCGCAAACAGCGCCCCCAGAATGCAGGCCTCCAGGCACTGGCCGGACAGAAAGTTCGAGAAGGTCTTGTTGGCCAGGCGAACCACCTCCAGCACCTTTTCCGCGTGCTCGGGGCGCATCCAGGCAAACAGAAGCATCCGGCCCTGACGGCTCAGCGTCTCCTTCTGGAACAGCAGGTAGATGGCAAAGATCAGTGCGATAAAGAAATTCACAAAGCCCGAGATGATACCGGTGGCAGCGGTGACCGTGTTGCCCACCAGTGCCAGTCCGCCATTCTTCAGCCAGTCCATCACCTGCTGGGTCACATTGCGCAGGTTCAGATTCCCGGCCTCACTCAGCCAGTCCGCCAGCTCCGGGTAACGGATCATCAGCTCGTTGGCCCACTGCTGCGCCTGTGCCCAGAAGGCGGGCATCCGGGCTGCGATGGTCTGCACGGTGTTTTTCAGCTGGGGCAAAACCAGAAGCGACACCACCATTACTACCCCGACCACCGCCGCCAGGGTAAGCACCAGAGAAATTCCCCGGTGAGCCCGCTGCAGCTTTTGGGGCAGATGGGTCTCGATGGCCCGCATGGGCACATTCAGAATGAAGGCCATGGCAGCGCCCAGCAGGAAGGGCAGCAGCAGGCCGCCCACCGTGCTCAGAAAGCCCGCCACCTGATCCATGTTCTGCAGGCCCCAGTAGAGCAGGATGCAGAAGGTGGCAATGCCCAGCACATTGCGTAGAAATTTTTTATTTTCCATACGATTCTCCTAAAACGGATGTATTTTTCTCTTCCCACGGGCCGTATTTCACGCCTCTCCGGCAGGCCCGCTGCGGTATCGCCTTAACCATAGCACGTTTCGGCTGCGGATGCAACTGAAACCGCCGCTATTCCTCAGCCAGAATCAGGGCGATCCGGTCCAGCTTATCCTGTGCGGCGCGCCACAGGGCATAATAATCGGAATTCTCCGGCTGGCCAGGATCCACCTCCGGCAGGTAGCCGTTTTTGCCCGCAGCCCGGATCAGGGGCAGATAATCCTTGTAGCTGTAGTTCAGATCCACGTTTCCGTTCACACCGCCAACCTGCCCCACCGAGGAATACTGCCATACACCGTAATCCCCCTGATAGCCCACACAGCCCCGGTAATCCGCCACCCACAGCGGATAATCCTCCAGCTGCCGGGTGTTGATGTAACGGCGCAGAAATTCCGTATAGCTGTAATACCCCGGGAACCAGCCCTTCTGATCCAGAATGTCCATGGAAAACTGAATCAGACCGGTCACCTTCTCCCGGCCCAGACTGGCCAGCGAAGCGTCTTCCGCATCCACATAAACCGGATACTCCAGTCGGTGCCCCTCCAGCGCCTTCAGAAATACCTCCAGCTCCCGGATGACCTCGTCCTCGCTTTTTGCGTAGGTGTAGAAATATGCCCCCACCCGCAACCCGGCTTCGTGCGCGCCCTGTACATTGCGGGTAAAATAAGGATCCACATAGGGCCCGCTCTGGTTGCTGGAGCCCACCCGGACGATGGCGAACTCCTTGCCCGCCGCGGCCACGGCGGACCAGTCCACCACACCCTGATAACGGGATACATCGATCCCTTCCTGAAACACGGTCATTATGCTCCCCTCCTTGCCCGCATTGTATGCGGCAGGGAGCCAAAGCGTTACACCACCAGCCCGCCGTTCACGCCCAGCACCTGGCCGGTGATATAGTCCGCGTCGTCGCTGGCCAGGAACAGAATGGCCTTTGCCACCTGCTCCGGGCTGCCCAGACTGCCCAGCGGCGTTTCCTCCGCCAGGGCGGCCTTGTCCTCAGCGGAAAAGGATGCCATCATATCGGTTTCGATCACGCCGGGGGCCACGCAGTTCACGGTGATGCCGCTGGGGCCCTCCTCCTTTGCCAACGCCCGGGTCAGGCCGATCAGCCCCGCCTTTGCGGCGGAATAGGCCACCTCGCAGCTGCCGCCCACCTGCCCCCACATGGAGCTCACGGTCACAATGCGGCCCCATTTCTGATGCAGCATGTGGGGCAGCGCACACTGGCAGCAGTGGAACGCACCGCTCAGGTGCACATCCAGCATCCGCTGCCACGCCTCTGGGGTCACGTCGGTGAACAGCTCCTGCCGGGCAATGCCCGCATTGCACACCAGCACATCCACCCCGCCGAAGGTCTCTTCCACCTGCCGGAACATGGCCTCCACCTGGGCCCGGTTCGCCACGTCCGCCTGCACCGGCAGCACCCGGCCGGGCCACTGGGCTGCCAGTCCCTCAGCCTCGGCTTTGCTGGTGTTGTAGTTGGCAGCCACCCGATACCCGGCAGCGGCAAAGGCCCGGGCCACTGCGGCCCCGATGCCCCGGCTGGCCCCGGTGACAAGCACGGTTTTTTCTCTCATTTCCCCTTTTTCTCCTCTCGTTTGCGCCGCAGCATGGCAAAAAACTCCTGCAGCAGCTCCGCCGCCTCCTGCTCCCGCAATCCGCTTTCAATCACCGGATGATGGTTGAAGGGGTAGGCGAACAGATCCACCAGCGAGCCACAGCAGCCGGCCTTGGTATCCTTTGCGCCGTAGACCACCCGCTTGATGCGGCTGTTGATGATGGCCCCGCTGCACATGGGGCAGGGCTCCAGCGTCACAAACAGCTCACACTGCCACAGCCGCCAGCCACCCAGCTTTTTGCAGGCCGCATCGATGGCCAGCAGCTCGGCATGGTGCAGGGCATTTTTCTCGGTTTCGCGGGTGTTGTGGGCCATGGCAACGGGTTCGCCGTCCTTGGCCACCACTGCGCCCACCGGAACCTCGCCCAGTGCGGCGGCTTTTTTTGCCTCCTCCAGAGCAAGGCCCATCAGTTCTTGGTCGGTCATCGGATTTCTCCTTCGTGATAAATCATGTAAATGTGGCGTGCAGCATCTGCATCGCCAGCAGCACCACCGCCAGCCCGTAGCCGGGGCAGCGGATCAGAACGCCTGCCCCGGTCCCCTGCAGGCGGGGCGGACGCCCTGGCTTTATCGCCCATGCCATCAGCGCGGCGGCGGGCAGGCCAAACAGCAGCAGCGGCTGAACCCATGCACTGCCTGCACCGGTCTGGCTCAGCAAAGCCAGCGTATTGTTGTAAAGATGAAAAGCCATGCCGGGCAAAAGGCCGCCGCTGGTTTCCGCGCAAAGGCCCAGCGCCAGCCCGGAAAGCAGCGCCGAAAGGCAGGCCGGTGCATCGCCGTGCAGCAGCGCAAACAGCACCGCCTGGCCCCACACCGCCGCCCGGCTGCCCCAAGGGCGCAGATACCCCTGCATCAGCCCCCGGAACAGCAGCTCTTCGCCCACCGCCGGAACCAGCGCCAGCCGCAGCCAGATCAGAGCCGCGGGTGCGTCCGCAAGCTCTGCGCCGCCCGCTTCCCCCAGCAGGGCCAGCAGGCCGCTGCTGGCAAGGTTTCCCGCCATGGTAAGCCCCCAGAACAGCACAAACAGCACCGGAAGCATTCCTCTGCGGGGCCGGCGCAGCCGCACCGGGGCCCCGGGCGGGCAGGCCAGCACCAGCAGAAAGGGGGCGGCCAATGCCAGCAGATTCTTGCCCAGCGCCACCAGCTCGCCCGCCGCCGGGGGCAGGCCTTCTACCGACGGGCCAAGCAGCCCGCTCAGGGCCGATTCCGCCGCCAGATAAGCCAGTGCCCCCAATCCGCACAGGGCGGCGGCCCGCTGCATGTCCGGCGACGGGGTCTGTGCCCGTTTCGGATTGATCCGTTCCATGCCGGGTCAGCGTTTTTCGTCCAGATCGCGCCAGTCGGCCTCCACGATGTCGCCGTCGTCAAAGGCGGGATCGGTGAGCATCTCCTGCATCTGATCCGCCATATCCCGGGCGGCCTTTTTCAGGCCCTTCAGCTGAATTGCCGCCCAGATGGAACCGGCCAGATTCAAAATGCCCTCCACCATCAGGATCACGCCGATGGCCATGACCAGCACTTCCACGGTGCCGAACGGGTTCCACAGCATTACCGCGCCCAATACCACGCTGACCAGCGCCAAAAGCAGCAGGCTCCACCAGCGGTCATAACCTGCAGCCCGCAGCTCAAAGGCACTCTGCACCCGCATCACACCGTCCATGATTACAAACAGGCCCACCAGAATGGGCAGCACGGAAACTACGGTCTGGGGCCGGATCAGCAAAAAGATGCCCAACGCCACCGCAGCCGCACCGAACAGCCAGCCGAAGTAGCTGAAGAAGCCCCGCACCTCTGCCCGCAGGAAGGTATAGATGCTGCTCACGCCCTTCAGCAGAATTACCAGGCCGAACAGGCCGCACACCAGCCGGAGCGAAATATCCGGCCAGAGCAGCAGTGCCAGGCCCACCAGAATAAACGCCACCGAAGAGATGGAAAAGGTCTTGCGGAAATTTTTCATTGTAAATTCCTCATTTCATCCGGGGGCGCCCATGATAGGACGCCCCGTTTTGATACTCGTTTTGATTATTATACCATAAAACCGGGCGGTTTCCCGCTGCATCGTGCATATCCCTTCTTTTTTTGCGCCGCCGGGGCTAAGTGTGGTATGATAAAGTGAAAAAATGCGGCGGTCTTTCCCGCCGGGATACCGCTTTAAAGTTTAAAGGAGCAATCCCAATGTCTGATTCATTTTCCCCGCTTCTGGAAGCACTGGCCCGGCACAGCACCGACGGCCCTGCTCCCATGCACATGCCCGGCCACAAGCGGAACTCCGCTCTGGCCCCCTATCTGGCTGCACTGGGCGCGGCCTGGGATATTACCGAGATTCACGGCTTCGATGATCTGCACGAAGCCGAGGGTATTTTGAAAGACTCCATGGACCGGGCTGCCCGTCTGTGGGGTGCCGCAAACAGCTTTTTTCTGGTGAATGGCAGCACCTGCGGCATTCTGGCCGGTATCCGGGCGGCGGCAGGCCGGGGCGGCAAGGTGATTCTGAGCCGCGGCTGCCACAAGTCCGTGTACCATGCGCTGGAGCTGTGCGGCGCGGTGCCGGTCTGGCTGGCCCCGCCGGTGGACGAAGCCTTCGGGGTGCTGGCCTCCATCACGCCGGAGCAGGTACGCACGGCGCTGGCCGCCCATCCGGACGCAAAACTGCTGGTGCTCACCAGCCCCACCTATGAGGGCGTGATCAGCGACCTTTCCGCCATCTGCGCCGCCGCCCATGGGGCGGGCGTGCCGGTGCTGGTGGACGAAGCCCACGGGGCCCATCTGGGCCTTGCCCCCGGCTGGCCCGCCGGAGCGGTAGCCGCCGGTGCGGATGTGGTGGTGCAGAGCCTGCACAAAACCCTGCCCAGCCTGACCCAAACCGGCATCCTGCACCAGCAGGGGAATCTGGTTTCGGCCGAGGCGCTGGAACGCCAGCTGGGCATCTTTGAAACCAGCAGCCCCTCCTACCTGCTGATGGCCAGCATGGATGGCTGCGTGGATCTTCTGGAACATCGGGGCGACGAATTGTTTGCCCGCTGGCAGGCGGCACTGGCCGCCTTTGACCGGGCCATTGCCGGCCTGACCCGGCTGCGGGTGCTCTGCCACGGGACGGACGCACCGGAACGCCACCCCACCCTTTATGCCCACGACCCGGGCAAGCTGGTAGTCTCCACCCGGGGCACCGCCCTCACCGGCCCGGGGCTGATGGCCCGGCTGCGGGAGGAATTCGCCATTGAGCTGGAGATGGCCAGCGGCGACTGGGCCATTGCCATGACCGGCCTTGGCGATACCGAGGAAACCCTGCTGCGGCTGGCCCGGGCGCTGGTGGCAATCGACCAGAGCCTGGCCGCCCGCCCGATGCCCCCTGCCGCCGAGCCGCTGCCGCTGCCGCCCTCTGTCCTTCCGGTGAGCGAGGCGCTGGAACGCCCCGGAGAGGAAACGCCGCTGGCCGATTGCGAAGGCCGGGTGTGCGCGGAATATGTGTGGGCTTATCCGCCGGGTATTCCTCTGATCGTGCCCGGCGAACGGGTGGACCGCACATTCCTTTCCTGCTGCGCCCGACTGACCCGGCAGGGCGTTCGGCTGCACAGTACCGGCGGCGGCATGCCCCGCGTACTGCGGGTGCTGCCGGATGAACCCAATCTGACCAAAGGAGGCTGATCGAATGTTATCCAGCTTTTCCAACGCGGAAGCCTTTCTGCGCCGTCACCGCCGTCTGGTACCTGCCGCCGGGGCGGTGAGCGGCCTTTTCTGTGCACTGTTTCTGCTCTGGGCCTGTCAGGTGTGGGCCCCGCCCGCCTTCTGTTTGTTCTGGGGCGTCTGCTTTGTGTGCGCCGTGCGCGGCCTGTGCCAGAAGCCCGGTCGGCGGGAAGGTCTTGCCTGCGGGGCCTTAGGCGCGGCGTTCTGCTTTTTCACCCTGGGCCAGAACGCAGTGGCCGGCACCATGCAGTTTGACCTTTCCTTTCTGCTGTTCTGGGTGATTCTCAGCGCGCTGCTCTTCCCCATTCTGCTGGGGCTGTGCCGGTTTCTCACCCATCTGCCTGCGGTGCAAGTGCCCACGGCGCCCGCCGGGCCGCTGTGGCGTCAGCTGGCGCTGTACACCGGCGTGATTCTTCTTTTGTGGCTGCCGGTGTTTTTGTGCTGGGGCCCGGTGCGGCTGGATGTGGACTCCGTTTCCCTTCTGGAGCAGGCGCTGGAGGGCGGCCTGAACGACGCCCACCCCATCCTTTACACGCTGCTGCTCCGGCTGATTCTCTGGCCCTTTTACAAGCTGGGGCTGATCGAACTGGGGGCCTATCTCTTCGGCTTTTTGCAGATGACCGCCGTGGCCGCCATGCTGGCATACAGTCTGGTATGGATGCGGCGGCGGGGAGCGGGGCTTCTGGCCGTCGGCCTGGGCTTCGCGCTCTTTGGCGGCTGCACCATGTACGCCTTCCAGAGCCTTGTGGTCTGGAAGGATCCGCTGTTCAACGGGGTGCTGCTGCTCTACTGCCTGTTCCTGTTCGACACCGCCCGCTGCCGGGCGGAGAACCTGCGGCAAAAGGGCCCGCTGATTCATTTTGTTGTTCTCACCCTGCTTTTGTGCTTTCTGCGGGGCAACGGCTGGCCCATTGCGGCGGTGGTCTGCCTTGCGCTGTGTGCTTTGCGCCCGGCCCGCCGCCGCATCCTCACCGTGATGCTGCCGGTACTGATCGCCGTGAAGCTGGTCACCGGCCCGCTGTACACCGCGCTGGGGCTGCAGAGCACCATGACCGCCGAGGCCTGGGCCGTACCGCTGCAGCAGCTGGCCTATGTGGCCTCCTCCAAGCCGGAGGCCTTCAGCCCCCAGCAGGCCGAGACCATTGCCCGGGTGATCCCGGTGGAGGCCATGGCCCAGAATTACAGCCCCATCACCGTGGACCCGGTGAAAACCAGTTCCGAGTTCAACGCCGAGCATTTTGGCACTTTGCAGGGCAAGCTGGATCTGCTCTCGGTGTGGGCGCAGCTGCTGCCCGGCCACTGGCAGGGCTACCTGAAGGCCTGGCTGGCCGAGATTGCGGGCTATGTGAGCCCCCGGTTTGACGGCGGCAGCTATTCCTTCCCCTACGAGGGCAGCAACGGGGCCTTCGGCATCACCAGCAAGGACATCGTGCTGGGGCTCACCGGCTGGGCCGGCCTGCGGGACGAGCTGGAAGCCCGGGCGGTGTTCTTCCCGCCGGCACTCATGGCCTGGGGCCTGCTTTTGTGCGGTGTGGTGCAGCTGCTGCGCCGCCGCGCCCGGCTGCTGCTGGCCTATCTGCCGCTGTATCTGGTGTGGTTCGGGCTGGTTCTGGGTGCGCCCAGCTATATGCAGATCCGCTACCTGCTGGCCTTTGCCTACTTTATCCCCTGCGCGTTGTTCACCCTGCTGGCTCCCGCCGGGGCTGCCAAAGTAGGTATTGACGAAAAGGCCGCTTCCATTGTATAATAAACGCAAGTTTCTATAGGTTTCTTAAGCACCGGGCATTCCCGCCCGGTTCCCGGAAATTTATGGTATAGAAAGGGGGACGTATCGATGAACCGGATTCAGACTCTCGAGACCCGCGACCTGGCCAAGAGCATACAGACCGGCGGCTGCGGCGAATGCCAGACTTCCTGCCAGTCTGCCTGCAAAACCTCCTGCGGTGTTGCTAACCAGATGTGCGAGCATAAGAACGACGAGAAGTAATTCTTGCCTTGCAGCATACCGCCTGCCGATCCTGCGCAGGCGGTATTTTTTGCGTTTTCATCCAGTCGGGCCTGCTGCCCGCCGGATTTTTGAATAGATTCTTATTCTTTGATCGATTCATTTACAGAAAGGAACCTTCGTTTCATGATCCATCAGTATAAACTCAACGGATACAACATCGTGCTGGATGTATTCAGCGGCTCGGTCCATGTGGTGGACGAGGTGGCCTACGACGTGATCGGCCTGTACGAGACCACCCCCGCCGACGAGATCGTGGCCAGGATGCTGGAAAAATACGCCGACCGCGAGGACGTGACCGAGGCCGACCTGCGCCAGTGCCTGGCTGATATTGCCGAGCTGGAGAAGGCCGGCAAGCTGTTCGCCAAGGACATCTACGGCGACATGGCCTTCGATTTCAAAAAGCGTGTGACCGAAGTGAAGGCCATGTGCCTGCATGTGGCCCACACCTGCAACCTGAACTGCGAATACTGCTTCGCCAGCCAGGGCAACTACCACGGCGAGCGTGCCCTGATGAGCTTCGAGGTGGGCAAGCAGGCGCTGGACTTTCTGGTGGCCAACAGCGGCAAGCGCCGGAATCTGGAAGTGGACTTCTTCGGCGGTGAGCCCCTGATGAACTGGGACGTGGTCAAGCAGCTGGTGGCCTACGGCCGCAGTCTGGAGGAGCCCAACAACAAGAAGTTCCGCTTCACCCTGACCACCAACGGCGTTCTGGTGGACGACGAGGTCATCGAGTTCGCCAATAAGGAAATGAACAACGTGGTCATGAGCATCGACGGCCGAAAGGAAGTCCACGACCGGCTGCGCAAGAACTACGCCGGTCAGGGCAGCTACGACACCATCGTGCCCAAGTTCCAGAAGTTCGCCAAGGCCCGCGGTAACAAGGAATACTATGTGCGCGGCACCTTCACCCACAACAACGTGGACTTCACCAACGACATCTTCCATCTGGCCGATCTGGGCTTTGACCAGCTGAGCATGGAGCCGGTGGTCTGTGCCCCCGGCGATCCCTACGCCCTCACCGAGGAGGACCTGCCCAAGATCATGGAGCAGTACGAGATTCTGGCCAAGGAGATGCTGCGCCGCGAGAGCGAGGGCAAGGGCTTCACCTTCTACCACTACATGATCGACCTGAACCACGGCCCCTGCATCTACAAGCGAATCTCCGGCTGCGGCAGCGGCACCGAGTATCTGGCCGTGACCCCCTGGGGCGAACTGTTCCCCTGCCATCAGTTCGTGGGCGACCCGAAATACAGCATGGGCAACGTGTGGGACGGCGTGACCAACACCGCCCTGCGGGATGAGTTCAAGCTGTGCAACGCCTACGCCCGCCCCGGCTGCAAGGACTGCTGGGCAAAGCTGTACTGCTCCGGCGGCTGCGCGGCCAACGCCTACCACGCCACCGGCAGCATCACCGGCGTTTACGAGTACGGCTGCGAGCTGTTCCGCAAGCGGATGGAATGCGCCATCATGATGAAGGTGGCCGAGGCCGGCATGAAAAAGTAATTTTCCACAACCTTTCCACGAAGTTTTCCACATTCCCACATGGGAACGGTGAAAAACTGACCTGTCCTGTTCACAAATCCCCGAAAAGCGGTGTCCATCGCACCGCTTTTCGGGGATTTTTTTGCCGTAAGAAAATTGTATGGAAACTGAAAGCCGGCCGCAAAACACCTGCGGCCGTTTTTTGTTATAACAGAAGCATCCAATACCACGCCGGGCGACGAAGCGCATTTTCCGCTACCCGGCAAAGAAAGGCCGATGCTTGTTATGACCACTCCGCGCACCATGCGCCCCCGCTGCCCGGTATGCCAGCCCGCGGCGGCACGCCGTGTTTCCCCTGCTCCCCGCCGCCGGGCAAGGCGCCGGCGCCGCAGCCGCCGCGGCCCGCTGGCTTTGTGGCTGCTGGCCCTGCTGCTCTTCGCAGCACTTGCCGGATTCAAATCTCTTGCCGGCGCCGAATCCGGTGCGTCTGCTCCTGCCTCTTCTCCTTCCTCCACCGTGCCCGCTTTGAACGGGCTTTTCAGCCCGCGGGCCGCCCTGCTGGATCGTTCCAGCGGCAGGTTTCTTGCCGGGCAGGCCATGCAGGAGCAAGCCCCTCCCGCTTCGCTCACCAAGATCATGACGGTGCTGCTGGCCATCGAAAGCCTGCCGGATCTGGATCAGATGGTGACCGTTCCCGCTGAAATTTTCAATGATCTCTGGGCCGAGAATGCCTCTCTGGCCGGTTTTTCCCCAAGCGAAACCGTTCCCCTTCGGGATCTGCTCTACGGCGCAATGCTGCCCTCCGGTGCGGAGTGCTGCCTGACCCTTGCCCGGCAGGTCAGCGGCAGTGAATCTGCCTTTGTGGAGCAGATGAACCGGCGAGCCAAAGAGCTTGGGCTGGAAAATACCCGGTTTGCAAACTGCACCGGCCTGCATGACCCGGACCATTACGCATCGGCGGCGGACCTTGCCCAGCTGCTGGACGCGGCGCTGAACAATGAAATCTTCCGTCAGGTGTTCACCTCCCGCAGCTACACCACATCCCCCACTGCCCAGCATCCCCAGGGCTTCACCATGTACAGCTCCATGTTCTCCCTGCTGGACAATCTGCCCGGGCAGGGCAGCGAGCTGCTGGGCGGCAAAACAGGCTATACCAGTCAGGCGGGGCTGTGCCTGGCCAGCCTGATGGAGGTGGACGGCCGGGAATACATTCTGGTCACCACCGGTGCACCCGGTGACCACACCACAGATCCCTATCATCTGCTGGACGCACTGGAAGTCTGCGACCAGCTGCGCAGCGGCATTCTGAACGCATAAAGAAACGGAGCGATGAACCCATCGCTCCGTTTTTGTTTATCCCAGTGCCACGTCCAGAATCATCATCACCAGAAAACCGGCCATCACGCCCAGTGTGCCCACGTTGGAGTGCTCGCCCAGATGAGCCTGCGGGATCAGCTCCTCCACCACCACATAGATCATGGCGCCCGCTGCAAAGGCCAGCAGCCAGGGCATGAAGGGCCCGATGAAGCCCGCCAGCAGCACCACCAGAATGCCGAAGATGGGTTCCACAATTCCGGAAAGGCTGCCATACACAAAGGCCCTGCCCCGGCTCATGCCCTCCTGATGCAGGGGCAGCGAGATGGCCGCACCTTCGGGAAAGTTCTGGATGCCGATGCCGATGGCCAGCGCCATGGCTCCGGTAAGCGCCGCCTGCGCCCCGCTCTGCTGAGCCGCCAGCGCGAAGGACAGGCCCACCGCCATGCCCTCCGGGATGTTGTGCAGGGTCACCGCCAGCACCAGCAGAGTAGTGCGCCGCCAGTTGGAGTGCAGGCCCTCCGGCTGGGCCGAACCCGCGTGCAGGTGGGGCAGCAGCCCGTCCATCAGCATCAGAAAGGCCGCGCCCAGCACAAAGCCGCCTGCCGCCGGAATCCAGCCGATCTGGCCCACCGCCTCCGCCTGTTCGATGGCCGGAATCAGCAGACTCCACACCGAAGCCGCAATCATTACACCGGCTGCAAAGCCCAGAAAGATGCGCTGCATCCCCTCGCTCGTCTTTTTTCGAATCAGGAACACCATGGCCGACCCCAGGCTGGTCATGCCGAAGGTTATGCCTGTTCCCAGCGCCGCCCACAGCAAGGCTTTTGTCATTGTTTCCTCCGTTCTGCGGGCCGTTTTGCCCGCCGTGTTCTTCCTTTGCCCGGAGTATATAGGAATAATTCCTGTTTGTCAAGTGACATTGTTGCACAATGCTTTCCGGATTCCGCCCTGAACAAACGAAAAGCGGCTTCCCCAAAACAGGAAAGCCGCCGTAAAACCGCATTTTGCTCAGCAGTCGGTGTAGTATTTGCCCAGCTCGTCCGCCGCCAGAATGGCTGCGTATACGCTGTCGGCGTCCACCGGGAAGGGCATGTTGTGCAGGGTGTCGGCGTCGGCGCAGGCCAGCTTTGCAACCTCCATCAGCTGCTCCTGGGTGGGATTCTCCACACCCAAATCGGCCAGCGTGGTGGGCAGGCCCACTTCGGTGCAGAACTCCAGCACCTCTTCCAGCTCCTCCAGCGGGGCGTTTTCCAGCACCAGCTGAACCAGCGTGCCGAAGGCCACCTTCTCGCCGTGGTACAGGCTGTGGGTCTCGGGGATGGCGGTCAGGCCGTTGTGGATGGCATGCGCGCCCGCCAGGCCGCCGCTCTCGAAGCCCACGCCGGACAGATAGGTGTTGGCCTCGATCACGTTCTCCACCGCCTTGGTGCAGACGTGGCGCTCCACTGCCAGCTTGGCCTTCAGGCCGTCGGCCAGCAGGGTCTCGTAGCACAGACGGGCCAGGCTCATGGCAGCCAGCGTCACCTTGCCGCCCACACAGTTGGATGCACCGGAGGCCTGGCAGGCCCGGGCCTCAAAGTAGGTGGCCAGTGCGTCGCCCATGCCGGACACCAGCAGGCGGGCGGGAGCCGCGGCCACAATGTCGGTATCCACCAGAACCACGGTGGGGTTGGCGGGCAGGAACAGGTACCGGTCGAACACACCCTCATCGGTGTAGATCACAGACAGGGCGCTGCAGGGTGCGTCGGTGGAGGCGATGGTGGGCACGATGACCACCGGAGCGCCTGCATAGTAGGCAGCCGCCTTGGCGGTGTCGTGGATCTTACCGCCGCCGATGCCAACCACCACGCTGCAACCGGAAGCCTTAAAGGCCTCGACCACCCGGTCGATCTCCTTCTGGCTGCACTCGCCGTTGAAGATCTCGTAAACAACCTTTGCGCCGGTGCCTTCCACGCTCTGGGCGATCTTGCCCTCCACGCGCTTTTTGCCGGATGCACTTACCAGCACGAACAGATCTTTGCCGTATTTCTCGCAATGCTCATACAGATGAGCCAGCTCTCCGCGCCCCTGCACATAGCGGGAGGGGCTGCCAATCACATTTGCCATAGTCACTCTCTCCTTTTTGATCCGCGCAGGTCAGGCCCGCGCAACCGTTCTGGCGTCATTATACCACTGTTTTTCGAACAAATTCTACTGGCAATCGTTAAAAAAACAACGTCTGTTTTTTATGAAAGTTGCACCAGCCCCCCCTTCGCTTTTTCCGTCAAAGGTCACACTTTAAAAGCATCATTCCGCGTGCGCTTTTCGTTTCAAAAAGTACGTCTTTACGCATTTCCTCTTTTGTTTATTAACCATGCAGCAGATCCTGGCTCTGCTTTTTTATGAAATTAAAGTTTTATTCATATATTACCCAACATTTTCATAGTATAATAGGGGAAAGCAGCAAAAAAACCGGTCCTCAAGGGCTTTTGCGGGCTTTTTTCGCAAAGCAGCCCCAATGCGCGGGGCTTTTCCTTTGGTTGACAAGATCTATTTTAATTTGTTACCCTATTAATATAGGTTTTTTAACGAACCGGTACGAAACAAGAGAGAGGGGTTCGAGATTCGCATGAATGTATTACTGGAAGAATTCGTGCTTCCGCGCGATTTGGAAATGATTTTGAACAACAGCCCCAGCATCATTATCCCCAAAACGGAGGAGATGCTGTATGATCTGATCTTTGGCAACGGCAGCACCAAGCAGATCGACGTTTCCTACGATGTAAACGGCACTCTTGTGAAGGAGGCCGACGTGGTTCGCTGCAAGAACGGTGCAGTGGTCAACTATGTGGAGGACTACATGCGCCGCCGCGACCCGGACTGCATGCGCATCGGTGACGACAAGCCCACCGACAAGCCCCGCTTCAAGGACGTTTACGGCTACGACTTCAACACCCTGAAGGTGGATACTTACAAGTGGCTGGCCCGTCAGGAGCTGATCCTGGTGCCCTTCATGGCCGGCGGCTATGAATACGGCTATCAGGCCCTGCTGGTCTGCCCCCGTAACGCGGCTTTCTTTGCGTTTGCGCTGTCTCAGCTGCAGGCCTTCGTCTGCGCCAAGGACATTCACAACTTCAAGCCCCGTGCCATCGTGTATGTGGCTCCTCCCTTCCGTCACACCCACTTCGACGGCAAGCAGGTGTGCGTACACAACCGGCTGGACGACCGCCACGAGGTATTTGCCTACAACCTGTATCCCGGCCCCTCCGCCAAGAAGGGCATTTACAGCGTTCTGCTGGACATCGGCGAGCAGGAGGGCTGGGTTACCGCCCACGCCTCCGCCGCCAAGATCGTGACACCATACGAAAATGAGATGGTCATGATGCACGAGGGCGCTTCCGGCGGCGGCAAGAGCGAGCTGCTGCAGGATGTGCACCGTGTGCCGGACGGCCGCGTGCTGCTGGGCACCAATCTGGAAACCGGCGACCGGGACTACCTGCACATGAGCGATACCTGTACCATCTATCCGGTTACCGATGATATGGCCATCTGCCATCCCTCCTTCCAGACCGGCAGCGGCAAGCTGGCCCTGTACGACGGTGAGGACGGCTGGTTCCTGCGTGTGGACGGCATCACCGAATACGGCTCCGATCCCATGTACGAGCGCATCACCATCCACAGCAAAAAACCGCTGGTATTCTTCAACATCGAGGGCGTTCCCGGTTCCACCTGCCTTGTGTGGGAACACACCATGGACTCCACCGGCAAGCCCTGCCCCAACCCCCGCGTGATTGTGCCCCGCAAAATGGTGGACAACATTGTGGATAAGCCGGTTGAGGTGGATGTGCGCAGCTTCGGCGTGCGCATGCCGCCCTCCAGCGCCGCTCACCCGGACTACGGCATCATGGGCCTGATGCACATCATCCCGCCCGCTCTGGCCTGGCTGTGGCGTCTGGTGGCCCCCCGCGGCTTCAAGAACCCCAGCATCAGCGGCAACGCCCCGCTGGCCAGCGAAGGCGTGGGCTCCTACTGGCCCTTTGCCACCGGTCTGCGGGTGCGTCAGGCAAACCTGCTGCTGGAGCAGATTCTGGCCTGCCCCAACACCAAGTACGTTCTGATCCCCAACCAGCACATTGGCGTATACCGTATCGGCTTCGCGGCCGAGTGGATCAGCCGTGAGTATCTGGCCCGTCGCGGCGGCGTGAACATGAAGATGGAACGCCTGTCCCCTGCTCCCTGCGCCCTACTGGGTTACTGCATGAAGGAGATGAAGGTGGACGGCCAGGACATCCGCTCCGCCTTCCTGCATCCGGAAACCCAGGAACAGCTGGGCATGGATGGCTACGAGAAGGGCGCCCAGATCCTGTACGACTTCTTTGCCAAGGAACTGGAGGCCTTCGACGTGGAGGAGCTGCACCCGGTGGGCAAGCAGATTCTGGAGTGCTTCAAAAAGCGCGGCACCATCGAGGATTACTGTGCCATCACTCCTCTGGGCCTGAAATAATCGTTTTCCCATCGGCCCCCCGGTCAAGCCGGGGGGCCTTTTTCACCCCATCACGGAGGAACCCATGAAACGCTGTTTTTCCCTTTTGAACGGTGACCGGCTTGTATGCACCGAGCAGGCCGCGATCCTCACCTTTTCCGGCCCCCGTGCGGTGCTTTCCACTGCGGCCAACGGCGGCGGCCTGCGCCGGGATCTGGAGGCTGTGTTCAACTACTGCGACTGCGGCCCCGCCGGGGTGTGCCAGCCCATGGAGGGAAATACTCTGCAGGAGCATCAGAAGGCGGTGGCCCTGCGCCTTGGGCTAAACCCGGAGCACACTGCCGGGCTGGATACCGCAGTCAATCTGGACAACATGGTGCTGGTCACCCGCCGGTGGCAGGAGCTCTGGGTCACGGCGGCAGTTTCCGCCGGAGCGGACGTGAACGCCCTGTGTGCCGGAGACCCTGCCACACTCACCGAAGCGGCTGGCAAACCCTGCCCGGTGCCGGCGGGAACCATCAACATCTTTCTCATCACCGGGCAGGCGCTTTCCCCCGGGGCCATGGTGGAGCTGGTGCTCACCGCCACCGAAGCGAAAACCGCTTTGTTGCGGGATCTGATGCAGGGCAGCAGCGTTTCCTCCCGGCTGGCCACCGGCACCGGCACCGACGGCGTGGTGATTGTTTGCGACGGCTCAGACGGCACCTCCTGCCTGCTGAATGGCGGCAAGCATTTCAAGCTTGGGGAGCTGGCGGCGCAGGCCGTAAGCCAGGCAACCGCCGAGGCGCTGTTCCGGCAGACCGGCCTGTGCCCGGAATTTCAGCACAGCCTGCTGCGCCGGCTGCAGCGGTTTGGCATTACCGCTCAAAGCCTTCGGGCCCGGTGCCCGGCCCAGCTGCCCGGGGGCGAAACCGCCTTTGACCGGGCGCTGGCAAAGCTGGATCGGGATTCCTTTGCAGTGGCTGCCACCGCCCTGTATCTTCATCTGGTGGATCAGCTGCACGCCGGAATGCTCACCCGGCCGCAGGCGGAGGACTGGGCCCTGCATCTTCTGGAGCAGCTGGCCATACACTTTCATTGCCCCACCCCGCAGTCTGATTCGGAGCAGACACTGGAAAGCTGGCTGGAAGCGTTCCTGGCCGGGGCAATTGCGGCTCATCTTCAGGAGCAGAACCGCCTTTATCCCGCAGGCTGAGACGGTAATTTCCGCCGCGTTTCTTTTTCCTTACTTTTCCCTATCGGTTTTATTGACATTGCTTTTTTTATATGGTATCCTTTTGGGCAATCAGTCAGATTTCCCCGCGCTTTCCATTTGCGAAAAAGCTGCATTTGCCTGAAAAAATCAACAAGGAGGACCTCATGGATCTTTGCCAGCGCACAAAAGAACTCTGGGCGGCCTATCTGGCCGACTGCAACGCGGGCTCCTTTGACGAGCTGACCGGCATTGCCCCGGATTGCTCCATCATCGGCACCGGCAAACACGAAATTTATCGGGATCTGGAGCAGTTCTCTCAGGCCATGCGCAGAGATCTGCAGGATCAGAATGATCTGCAGTTCCATTTTCGGGATTTCTGGTGCACCGAACAGGTGGTGGATGAGCAATGCAGCCTGGTGTACGGCGGTCTTTACATTGGCGCCGACTGCGAAAGCAGCGGAATCCACATCAATATGGACAGCCGGTTTTCCCTCCTGTACAAAAAGGTGGGGCAGGAATGGCAGGTCATTCATCTGCATCAGTCGGTGCCTAACCCGGAGCAGCTGGACGGCGAATATTATCCCCGCACACTCACCCAGCAGATTGAGCGTTCCCGGGAAACCATTGAGTATCTGACCCGGCTGGCTCAGCGGGACAGCCTGACCGGCCTGATCAATTTCAACACTCTGCAGAGTTTCTACACCGATCTGGACAAGCACGGCGCCTGGATTTTCGTGGTGGATATGGACGATTTCAAAGCCATCAACGACACTCACGGTCATCTGGCGGGCAACCATGTGCTCAAGCGCGTGGCCAGCCTTCTCACCAGCACCATGCGTGCGCAGGATCTGGTCTGCCGCATGGGCGGCGATGAATTTGTACTGCTCTGCTGCGGGCTGGGCACGGAGCAGAACGCGCAGGATCTGATGCGCCGCCTTCTTGCCCGCGCTGCCGAAGTTGCCGGCGAGGAGCCCGCATGGACCGGAATTTCCATTGGCGCCAGCCCCATCCACAGCGGCGACTGCCTGGAAACTGCCTTCAAGCGGGCGGATCAGGCCCTTTATCAGGCCAAGGCCGCCGGCAAAAATCAGGGCTGCATTCTCTAAAAAGCAGCTTCCCCGATTTTTTTGAAACACAGCAAAAAACACCGCCCGACCGGCTTGTTCCGATCAGGCGGTGTTTTTGTTTTTTACAGCTGGCCGTCCAGCAACAGCCGACGCACCTCGTGCAGATCCCGGCAGCAGCGGCTATACAGTGCGCGGATCTCCTCATCCGGCTGGGCAATATCCGGCACCATCACCGTCACTGCTCCGGCTGCATGACCGGCACGCACACCGTTGAAGCTGTCCTCCAGAACCAGGCATTTGTGGATGTCCACGCCCAGGCGGCGGGCCGCTTCCAGAAAAATGTCCGGAGCGGGCTTGCTGAACCGCACATCCGCAGCGCAGACTACCTGCTCGAAATAGCGGCTCATCCCGGTGGTTTCCAGGTTTTTCAGAATCAACGCCCGGGGGCTGGAGCTGGCCACAATCCGGGGAATTTTTTTCTCTTCCAGTGTCTTAAGCAGCTCCTCAAGGCCCGGCTTGCAGGGCACGCCCTGCCCAAACCGTTCCTCCGCCAGCTCCCACACCTTCTCCACAATCACCTGCGGATCGATCTGGGGGAAATATTTTTGAATATGTTCGTTCAGCTTGGTGCCCGCAAGGCCCCGGCCACCGGCCAGGAATTCCTCAAGATTTGCCGGCATGGCCAGGTTCAGCGCCTGGCAGGCCGGCTCCCACAGGGTATCCCACAGTCGCTCGGTGTCGAACATCAGGCCATCCATATCAAAAATGACTGCTTTTATCATAAAAGAAGTTCCTTCCTTGTGTTTGTTTTGCAGCCTTTATTCTACCCCATTTCCCACAGATTGGCAACCGGCGTTTCCGGGCATCTCTGCAGCAGAAACGCAATTCTAGTTTTCGACCAATTCTCAAAATGTGTTTTCTGAATTCTGCCGGACAGATGGACCGTGCAGCACAAAGCCCCGTGCTGCTCTGAGCGCAGCCCACAGGCCTTTGAAAAAACAGAGAACATCCCGTTTTTTGTTTTTGCGAACCGCGCTCTATTTTGTTTCTCATTCCAATTCCTGCTCCAGTGCCTTAATCACATGTTTTACTATGCCCCGAACAATCCGCTGGCTCGCGAAAATCTTCTGATTCGGATACTTTGCCTGATTCCGGTATTCAAGAATCGCATTCTTAGTCTCCTCATCAACACCGCCAAACACCTTCAGAGTACTTTCATTGTCCTCGGTAAGAGCAACAACAATGTCCCCAATCTCAGCGGTACAATCCGTTCGGACCACAACCAAATCGCCAGGATCAATGCCCGCATCAACCATGGAATCACCGGAAACCTCCAGAATATAAAACTTTCCTTTCCCGAAAAGAGAAACTGGCAGTCTAATATATTCTCTGACATTTTCCTCCTTTATCTGTGCAGATCCACACGGGATAGCCCCTACAAACGGACAGGGCGCTGACTCAGGAGCAAATTTCCTGATGATTGGCGTACGTATCATTCGCGCTTTTCCATCGTATTCAATCATTCCACGATTGTTCATTTCGACCAGATAGCGGTAGGCAGTCGATCTAGGAATACCAACGCCCTGCGCAATTTTCCCAACGGAAGGAATGGTATGTTTGTCGCAGAAGTATTGGTTAACAAATGAAATGATATCGGCCATCGTTTCCTCGCTCATAACTCGCATGGCTCCGCTTCCTTTCTGCGATATTAATACGTATTGTTTCGATAACCCTACGAGACTTTCCATCGTATTCAATCATTTCGCGTCTATCCATCTCTACCAGATAGCGATAGGCAGTCGTTCGCGGAATGCCGACTCCCTGAGCAATTTCCCCAATTGAGGGAAATCTATGCATATCGCAGAAATATTGATCAACGTATAACATAATATATCCCATTATTTTTTCGCTCATGACTCTCATGGTTTTCACTCCTTCCGCCGATAATGGAACAGTTTATTTCATTAATTTCATTATAAAACCCCTTGTTTCGAGAAACAAGGGGTGATTTTTTAATGGAACACAGGTGCACAAAATTTTGATCAATTGCCCCGCATCCGCCGATGATAAAGCAACGTGCGCATTTTAAATTTGACGCTCTACGCCTTTAGCTTTCTTCCAAAACGTAACTAGCGGAACACTTGCTGCTTCAGGTCTGAAGTGCTTGCATGTATACGCCGAATGTTTCAATTTACTTGGCCTCCCAGATAAGCTAGTTAGTGTATTCTGTGTCCATCAGACAAGATATCCTTCGAAAAAGGCGTTGATATTACCATAGAAAGAGCGCTTCATTATTGCTCTTCGGTCATCATATGCATCAATTCGCAAGTGGAGTCATAGAGCTTATCATATATTGCCTGATACTTCTGGTAGATTTTATATTTTTTGAAATCAGGCTTATATACTGTTCCCGTTTTGATATGCTGAGCCAAGCAAGAAAAATTCTCAAATCCCGGATGTCTCACTCCTACTGCGGCCATCATGGCATCGCCGTAACTCGCTCCCACTGTGACGTCCGGCGTGTTGATCTCTCTGCCCGTTACATCCGCCACAATCTGCATCCACAGCGCATTGTTCACCCCGCCGCCCACAGCAAAGATTTGATCAATGGACACATCCTCATGACTTTCCATCAGGCGTAGCTGCTGCTGAATGGAATACGCTACTCCTTCCAGCGCGCTGCGGTATAAATGCCGACGCGTATGGGAGATCGTGAGTCCAAACAAGATACCACATGCCAGTGGATCATTGACCGGTGTGCGTTCTCCCGCAAAATAGGGCAGCGTGATCAATCCGTCCGAACCTGGCGGTACCTGATCCACTCCCTCCAGCATCAGTTGATAGGCATCAATCCCCGTCTTTTTCTCCTGTTCCAATGCATCACTGAACAGTTCATCTCTATACCATTTGGTCAAACTGCCACCAGTGTTCGTACCCGCGGAGATATCGCACAGTCCGGGCACAATGAATTGCTCACGCCACAACCGCTCGTCGTCCACCAGGTGTCTGGTACCCAGAATCATATAGATGGAGGAACCAAACTGAATCATCATTTTGCCCGGCTCCACCACGCCGGCGCTGATAGCTTCAGCACCAGAATCATCTGTCCCCGTGATCACTGGTGTTCCCGGGGCCAGGCCTGTCTCTTTGGCCGCAGCCTCGGTTACGTAGCCCGCTAGATCCGTTGCCTCCTGTACCTTCGCCAACTGGTCCGGTCGACAAACAGGCGCGCACAGTTCCGGGACCGGTCGCCAAGTTTTCGGATCATACAACGGATTGAAACTGGCCAGTCCCAAGAAACGATCCACCACATAATTGTCTGTCAGCTTTGACGCAAGAAAACTGGAGCCAGTTAAAAATTTGTAAGTTCTGGCATACACCTCTGGCTCGTTATTTTTGATCCACAGGATTTTGGGCATTACATCGCTAGAGCACAGCGGACGACCATACCAGCGGCGGATTTGTTCTGGGCCATACAGGCTGGTCAACTGTTCAATCTCTTTTCCTGCTCGCGCATCAATGCCATACAAAATGGCCTTGCGCAATGGACGGCACTGTTCATCAACTGGAAGGCAATCAGCTCCCAATGCGCTAAGCCCCACTGCCTTGATCTGAACCGGATCAATCCCGGATTTTTTCAATAGCCCTTGGCTGATACGACAGAAATCGCCCCACCAATCTTTTTCGGCATCGTGTTCGAAGTGATTCGGCTTCGGATTGGTCATGGTGTGCTGAGTAGAACAACACGCCACTACATTGCAATCCTCATCAATGATCACACCTTTGCTGGAATTTGTTCCCGTATCAATTCCCATAAAATATGTAGCATCCATGCAATTCAACCTCCTTGACAACTATTCGCACAGTTCATTGAATTTCTTCGAAAAAATGTGCAACAATATGGGCCACTGTATCTTCATTATTGCAAAAAGGAGATACATAATCTGCCGCCCCCTTGACATGAGGCCGCGCGTTGGCCACTGCTACACCGATGTCACTGTTCTTAATCATTTCAATGTCGTTATCGTAATCCCCAACAGCAATGATCCGGAACGGTTGAACCGGCAGCAGCGAAAGCAGGCGACAAATACCGTTCCATTTGCTGATTCCCGGTGCCATGATGTCTACACTGGTAGGGTCGCTTGGCGTAACACTGAGTGCAAGCCCCTTGCGCCGCACAAACTCCCACACGGGCTTCCAGTCCTGGGTCACAGTAAAGCCCTCGATGTCATCCAGCGGCAACTGATCACAGTGTTGAAATCGGCTGGGCCAAACCCCCAACTGATCAGCATACTCTCTCAGACTGTCATTTTCCTTATTCACCGCCCATAACGGTCCAGCCAGTACATGTAACAGATAGTCATGATGCAAGCAAAATTCCACCAGCTGCCGAGCCGACACTGGATCAATTCGTTCCCGGAACAATACCCGGCCACTGCCGGTCTCTACTAGCTTACCCCCGTTGTTCAGCAACAGATAGTCGGCGCAGTCAGACACGTCTCCCAGTGGAAGCATGTCCACCTCTCGACGACCAGTGGCAAAGCAGACCATATTCCCCTGACTACGAACCCATTGCAACGCTCGCCGGTTCTCCCTGCTGATGTTCCCCTGGTCATCGCAAGTAGTGCCATCCAGATCCAGAACCAACAGGGCCGGAACTCTGTTGCTATCTTTATGCCCCCTCATCTGGCTCGCACCTGGTACACTACCTGCATCAGCTCCCTGACCCGGTCAGCGCACACCCGCACATTCTCCAACTGTTCGTTTTCCAGTCTACCGCCCTCCTTGAAATAGGTTCCCACTACTGCTCCATCCGCCACCGCCAGCTTACGGGCAATGGTATCTGGCCGACATCCTGTATTGCACAGGATCACCGTTTGAGGCGCAGCCTGTTTAACACTGGCAATCAGCTCCTCGTCCACATCTTGTCCGGCCGCATTGGCTGAAACACATAATCCATCCGGATGGACCTTGAAAATAGTGGATCGAGCAATGTCTGCCAATGGCCTGTTATCTAGGTTTTGGTCGGATTCCGGATTGATAAAATACAGCATCCGAAGCTGCTGCAGATGCAGCTCCGCACGCCGGCGCATCAATTTGGAAAAATCATTGTTATACAGGCCTCCATCTCCCACATACACGCCGGAAAAGGTCCCACGCACAAAGTCTGCATCCACCGCGGCGGCCAGCTCAATCGTGGCGCGCCCATCCGAGATGCAGTCCACGCCAAAGGGGACTCTCAGATCCTGCTTGAGCCGCCCCACCACATAGGCCATGGCCGCCGGGGTCACAAAGTTCATCTGTCGCTCATAGGGCAGGCTGAACTCGTTGCTGATCAGCACCCCGTCCACGCCGCCCTCCTGCAGCGCCTGCAGGTCCGCCCGGGCATGTTCCACAATCTCTTCCATCGCGGTGTTCGGGCGAAAGCGGGGATCGCCAGGCAGTGGGTCCAGATGCAGCATAGCGATGATGGGCTTTTTTACGCCGAATAAGATTTCACTCCAAAGCATGGTTAGCATCCTCCTTTTTGAAAAGAGCCGCCGCAACGACTCATGCAAGGAATCGCTGCGGCGGCTCGTGCTGTAAATGGATCAATACTCAAATTGGCGGTAGTAGCGGCGGATCGACAGCGGATGGCGCAGGAACAGCTCCATGTAAGCGTCCACGCGATTGTTCACACCGTGCATCACCAGATGAGAAATCGTGCCGCGGAATTCGGGGCTGATGCCCTTCAACGCAAACTCCTTGGTATCGATGATGGTATAATTGCCGCACACCTTGGGCAGGAAACGCGCCACCCGTTCGGCCAGCGGACGCTGCTCATCCTCGCCCATAAACAGGGTAACGGGGGTGTCCCACACCACAATCTCCTGCATGCCGTGGAAGAACTCCTGGCAGGAGATGGACTTGGTGCGAATCCACATCTGCTCTTCCCAGTAGCACATGGCATAGGAATAGGTGGCACCATACTGGTTGCCGGAACCAATGAAGTAGCGCGGCAGGTCCGGATGCTCGTTCCGGAACGCGACACAGGCCTTGGCGTAATCGTAGGCCCAGGCATCGGACTCCTTTTCCACATCCACCAGTACCTGCGCCAGATGAGCCTCCATCTCCCGGTTGTACCGGTCATAGTCCGCAAACTCGCCGTTTTTGTACATCAGGTAGTTCGCTACCATGTAAAATTTCAGCTGTTCGTTCTTGGGATAGACCACCAGATAATCCTGCTTGTCCGGCTGGGTCAGCACACTGCCCGGCGTGTCGATAAAGCTGAACACCCTGCCGCCAATCTGATGCACTCGGTCCACCAGCTGTACCATCTCCTTGGTGTTGCCGGAAACCGAAGAGAGGATCACCACCGAGCGATCGGTGAATCGACGGTTGCCCGTGGTCAAAAATTCGGCGGCATTCTCCACGAACACCGGCAGTTTGGAGTGTCCGCGCATATAGACCTCCACCTGCATGCTGGAGGCGTAGGTGCCACCGATACCAATAAAATAGATTCCGTCGAAACCATCGGCCCAGATCTGGTCAATGATCTGTTCAATCTGGCCACGCAGTGCCAGCGCGCCATTTACACTGTCCAGAGATTCTTTTTCATCAAAATTACGCAGACACGCACCGGTCTGTTCGTTCCACATAGAAGTCGTAACCATAATACAAATGCTCCTTCTCTTTCATACTATCATACAGTTTTCCCGCCAAGCGCCGGCTCAGAAAATCGGGCTGGTCTGCAGGTCCATTCCGCAAAAATACTGGAACGCCCGCTGGATCGCCACATCCCAGAAGGGCCACGCATGCTCTCCGGCCCATTCCAGATAGGTGTGTCCATATCCCGCCGCTCTGGCCGCATCCCGAAAGCGCAGATTGTCTGCATACAAAAAATCTTCCGTGCCGCAGATCTGCAGCAGCCCGGGGCGCCCAGGGTCGTTGGCCCGGTCCCTCAGCAGCTGAAACAAGTCCTCCTGCGGATCAGGCGGCATGCCCATTCCGTGAAGGGCGTCCAGTTCCTGGGACAGCACATCCGGCCACTCTCCTTTGCGGACCCGTTCCACCATGGCGGCATAATCCATCACGCCGGACAGACTTGCGCAGGCGGCAAAGCACTCCGGCCTGCGCAGGGCCACCTTGACCGCCCCGTAACCGCCCATGCTTTCCCCCGCAATAAATGTGGAGGCTCTTGCTTCGGGCAGCCGAAACCAGGTTTTGCACAACTCACTCAGTTCGTCGGCCACATACCCGAAATAGTCCGGGCCGTACCGGGCCGTGCAGTAAAAACTGCGCTGGACCTCCGGCATGATCACAATGAAATTGTATTTTTTGGCATAGTATTCAATTTTGGAAAAGCGGGTCCATTCGCTGGCGTTGGCCGCAAGGCCATGCAGCAGATACAGAACCCTGGGCTCCCCCGTCCACAGCGGAGTTACATCGTTGGAGGGGTCCGGGAAGATCACATACAGCTGGGTGGTCATGCGGAGCTTTTGGGAATAAAATTCCCCGCGGAACAACCCCATTACAAGCCCTCCCTTCACAGGGCACGCTCATTTTTGAAAATGAACGGTAAAATTGCACTTGTCGCCCCGGGTATAGTTGCGCGAAAACTCAATCACCCGACCGTTTTCATCCTGGCTGGTGCACTCGAACAGCATCACGGCCTGCTCGCATGAAATGCCGAGCAGACGCGCGTCGTTTGCTTCCAGCACAGCCAGGTCCAGCGTTTGCCGCGCTTGTTTGGGGCGCACGTGATAAAAATCATAAACCTCATACAACGAAAAGACGGACAGATCGATTCCTTCCAGCTTCGGGACCACATAATGCGGAATGAAAACCTCTTCCAACGAAACCGGCTCATCGCTCACATAGCAGATACGCTTGATGTAATAGATGGAGTCCTCCGGCTGAATCCCGAAGACCAACGCATACTTGTTTCCCGCCGGGCGTAGCGCCTTGGTGAGGATTCGGGTGGAGGGCACCGCGTTTTTCTGCCGGATGGTTTGCGTAAACCCGCCCAGATTGTCCAGGTCCCGGTTCATCTTTTCCCCCAGCACATAGACGCCCTTGCCCTGCACCCGCTTGAGCAGTCCCTCGTACACTAGGGCTCCAATGGCTGTGCGCACGGTCAGACGGTTCACATCATATTGGGCTGCCAGTTCGTTTTCCGGTGGGATCGCCGTGCCGGGAGGGTATATCCCTTCCTCAATTTGTGCGCGAATGATCTCCCGCAGCTGCAAAGAGACAAGTCCAGTTCCGATGTGTTCCATGTCGAGTCCTTTCTTGTTCGGCTTATGCGGGACCGGTTACAGCCACGCGCCGAAATATTGCAATGTTTCTGTGGAGGTTGCGGCTCCCTTTTCCATGCACGCCTCAATGGGCAATCCGTCCACCAGGCCATGCAGGAAACCAGCGATGTAGCTGTCGCCCGCACCCATCGTATCCACCACATTGGGGCAGGGAACAATCCCAAAGGAATGGAAGGTCTGACCATCAAAGCACAGACTTCCCTGCTCGCCCAGCATGGCAATCACCAGTTTGGGCCCCTGGCTGTGCAGCACCTTCATCAGCTCACGCAGGGTTTCGGTGTCTCCGTCATCCGAGGAAAAGAACAGATAATCCGTATAGGGGATTGCCTCCGCGCAAGCGGCGTCTCCGGGACGAGTGGCACAGTCAAATGCGGTTTTTACCCCGCGCTGCTGGAGCTGGCCGAAGAAACGGCCCACCTTGCCCCACAGGTCGCACACCACCACGTCATGTGTGCTGATGAAATCCATATCTTCCGACGACAGGGTGTACTGCTCCAGCACGCCCTCGTCATAGTCGCCGAATACCCGTTCACCGTCCACCAGGGTCACCTGGGAAACCGCCGTATGACCGTGCAGCACGTGCAGATGACTCGTGTCCACACCCTTGCGAGTCATAGCTTCGGCCATAATCTGCCCATACACATCGTCGCCCACCGGCCCGATGTAGGAGGCCTGGCCCCCGTTGCGCACCGTGTAAACCGCCATGTTTACCGGGCCGCCGCCGGGATAGGCTGTTCCGCCCTCCACATTATTATAATAATCAATGCAATTGCTGCCAACTGCTGCCAGTTTCATAACTGTTCCACCTTTTCTTTGGGTTGTGTTGTAAGGATGCTGGAAAACCGGATCTTGTCGGCGCGCGTGACAGATTTGAACACTTCGATTGGCCTGTTCTGGCTGTCGAACGAGATACCGGACACATAGAACAGCGGTGCCCCCACCGGAACCTCAAGCAGTTCACTTTCCCCTTCGGTGGCGTAAGTGATACCGATAGTCTGGTGACCATGATCCACCGTAATGCCGTAATGTGCCAGCACGTTGTAGAAGGATTCATTGGAAAAATCGTACTGCTCAATCCCCGGGCAGATTGCCGGATCAAGGTAGTTGGCCTCAATCGTCACCGGCTGTCCGTTGATACAGCGCAGTCTCCGCAGCTGGAAGACCGGGCTTTGCTCCGCAAGCCCCAGCTTCCTTTCCATCGAGCGGGGGGCCGCTGCCGTTCGCACGTCCAGCGGCCGGGTCTGCATGCTACGGTAGTTCTGCAGAACCTGATCGGTGAAGGACTTCACATCCTGCAGCGTCCGCTCCAGCTTGGGCGGCGCCACAAAGGTACCCGCCCCCTTGCGGTGGTACACCTTGCCCTCTACAATCAGTCGGCGGATCGCGCTGCGCAGCGTGGTCCGATTCATTTGCCACATGCTGCACATATCCCGTTCGCTGGGCAGCTTGGAATGCGGTGCAAGATCGTTCTGCAAAATATAGCACTCAATCTGTTCCGTTGCCTGGTCCCGCGGGCGTGCGCGAAATTGCTGTTCCATAGAATCCCGTCTTCCTTATCCAATTGCCGGTCCCGGATTTCCGCGGCTTAAAGCCGCGGAAATCCGGTCGGCCGATTCACTGTTGTGGTTTGCGGAAACGATCAGGCGTTCCCTTGCTTTTTCTGGTTCTGCCGCTCCATCAGGTAGTAAGCCGGCAGGCCGGTGCCCACCGCCACCACTGCAGCAATGATGCTGGGCAGCGCGGACCAGATGAAGGTGGAGTAGATCAGCGTGGCAGTCATCACCATGGCGATTACCGGCATGGCGTATCCGCCGGGCATTCTGTAGGTGGGTTTGTAATGCTCCTTGCGGCGCAGCACAAAGATGGTGCCGAAGGTCAGGAAGTTCTTCAGCAATGCGATCACGGTGAAGTAACCCAGAAGATCAGACAGGCTGGAGGCGAAGATCAGAACGATAGCCACCATGCACTGAACAACGATGGAGAACGCGGGGGTCTGGTATTTGGGATGCACCTGGCCAAACTGCTTGAAGAACAGTCCGTCACGCGCCATCGCGTACTCGATGCGGGGCTGGAACATGATGCAGCTGGACAGAGAGCCGATCACCACGATGATGGCCATGATCGCAACCACCACGTCGGCGCCCTGGCCGATTACGGGGATCTTGGAGGCCAGCAGCGCGATGGGCGCATCGGAAGAAGCCAGCTCATCGATGCTCAGCAGGCCGGAAGCTACGAAGGTCAGGCCCACATACAGGCCCAGAACGATCAGCGCGGTAAGAATCAGACCACGGGGCATATTCTTCTCGGGCTCTTTGATCTCGCCGGACATGTAGCAGGCAGCGCCCATGCCGTCAAAAGACCAAGTGGTGGCGGAGATACCGGCCAGCAGCGCCGTGATTCCGGTAACCGTGGTGCCCGCCAGAGGAGTGGCCGACAGCAGGGTGGACCCATTCATGAAGAACAGTCCTACACCGATAATCAGTACAAAGGGCAGAATTTTCAGGGCGGTGATGAAGGTCTGGAACTTGCCGCCTCCCTCCACACTGCGCAGATGCACCATCATGAACACCAGCACGAAAAGCGTAGCAACGATCTTCAGCACGATGCCGTGCATGGGCAGGAAGTAAGCCAGGTAGTTAACGATCGCCAGCGCCATAATGGAGATGGACGGGGGATCGGTGGCCCAGAAGCTGATCCAGCCGCACAGGAAGGCCAGCGGGCGGGACCCGGCTTCACGGAAGTAAACATACTGACCACCATCCTCAGGGAATGCGGAAGCCAATTCTGCGTAGCAGAAGTTGGCAGGTACCTGAAGCAGACCGCCGATCAGGAAGGCAAGCACCAGGAACAGGCTGCTTCCTGCGGCATTGGCCACCTCAGACAGAGACGAGAAGATACCGGAGCCAACGGTGGTGCCGACGCCCAATGCGATCACAGCGCCCAGTCCTAATTTGCGTCCCAGCTCCGCGCTGGGTGCAGTCGTTGTTTCGTGTTTCGACATGCTGATTCTCCTTTCACACAACGATATCCCGGCTGCTGCCGGAATGATTCCGCCCCCGTTGGGACCACTCGAGGGCAATTGGCTTTCATCACATAACACATCGGTTTTTTCATACCACTTCGCCAATTATTCTAGCATAATGAACAAATGCCATCAATATAATTCCCGAAATAAAAATCACAGTGCCCAAATTTTGGCGTTGTGCAGGAAAATCTCATTTTCTCTTTATGGATAGTCCAACATTTGAATCCTCAAACCGTACGTTAATAAATAAACAGGCATACCGCTTTTGGGAATTTTTCCCACGCACTTTTTCCCACCCTGTTTTCCGTTCCGTTTTCAGCCCTTTCTTTCTTCGCCGTCCGTCGATCTTTTTCGACAGAAAAGGGCGGGGTTCGAAAGGAATAAATCCATTCTGAACTCCGCCCTTTTGCGTCCGCTTTGTTTTAACGCCTGCTCACTCCTGGATCATGACCAGGATGGTGCGTTTCGCCGGACCGTCAAACTCACAGAAATAGATATCCTGCGCACCGCCCCGAATCATTTCTCCCTCGACCAGAGGGAAATGACAATGATTTCCGGTGAGATACGCCTTCAGGTGACCGGTGGGATTGCCGGCCGTAGATCCGTAATCCCGCAGCATGCGGGCATGGCTGTACGGTGCATCCTCCGGCGCCTGCCGCTGCAGGAACAGCGCAATATCGCTTTCCAGGCATTCCAGGGCCTCGTTCACCGTAATTCCCGTGGTGGTGTGCTTGGTCAGCACGGTAACCATTCCATTCTGAATCCCGCTTTCCTTTACGATCTGCTCCACCTGAGGAGTGATCACATCCATCTCGTTATAGGTTTTGGTCAAAAGTACGATTGGCTTGATATACATTGCCCCTTCTCCTTTCCACCCTTACAGAGAACCGCCCAAAAACTCTAGGGCGTTACCACCCCGAATCAGCTCCAGCGTACTGTCCCGCAACCCCAGCTGATCCAGTGCCTGGGCCATGCGAATCTGTTCAAAGCGGGGATTGTTGGACCCGAACATGACCTGGTGGCGCAGAGATCGATCGATCCAGGTGACCGGGATATCCCGCGTAAAGGTCTGCTGATAAAACTCCCGGGCACAGTCAAAATAAAGCGCACCGGTGTCGGCGTACACGTTGGGATACTTCACCATCAACATCGCAGTCTCCCGCACCCAGGGCCATGCAAAATGACCCAGACAGATGCGCAGTTTGGGATGCCGGGCTGCCACCTCCTCAAAGCAGAGAGGATGGCAATACCTGGTCAGTGTATCCGGCTCCCAGGAAAGGCCCGCATGGAACATCACCGGCCGGTCATACTGTTCGCACAGCGCATAGATCGGCTCCAACCGCTCGTCGGCAGGATAGAAATGCTGGCGGCCGGGATGAAGATTCACGCCTCGCAGCTTCAAATCCGCAAAGGCATGCTCCAGCCGGTCCACCGCGCCCGGTGCAAGCGGATCCGCTCCCGCAAATCCGATAAAGCGGTCCGGCGCCAGTCCAACCAGTTGATGGATCTCTTCATTGCTCACCAGCGTATCCCCCACCGTGCTGGTGTAATCCTGGCCCAACAGGCAGAGTCGGTCCAGCCCGGCGCAGCGCATCTGGTTGAAGATATGCTCCAGCGGGGCGGTTCCGTTGCGGTGGATATCCAGTTCCCGATGGCGCAGTTCCTCTCGCTGCTCGTCCTGGTTGATGGGTTCAAAAAATGCGGGATGTACATGAATATCGATAAACAAAGGTCATTCACATCCTTTCCGTTGATTCGACGGGTCACATACCCGCATGTGCCATCATAGCGCGCACGTTTTCCACCGCTCGGCGAGCATACATGCGGGGTTCGTTGATATACCCCAGCACCAGCTCCAGTGTGGCAGTTCGGTCGTAACCGATACGAGCCAGTTCGTGGAACATCTCCTGCAGAGGCATGCTTCCCTCACCGGGCATGATATGGCTGTCCGTTCCCTGTTCCCCGTCAATGATGTGCATATGATCCATCTTGTCCCCCAGCTTGTCAAAGTAGGCCATGATGCTCTCATGCTGCACAAAAGGCGGCACCACGTCGCACATGCCCACCACGTACGGGTTGTCGATCCGGCGGAACAGTTCGGCCAGATCGTTGGCCCGGGTAAAGAAGTTTGACTCATACGGGGTCAGCGCTTCCACGGTCAGCTTTACCCCCACCTTCGCCGCATGCTCTCCCAGTTCCCGGATGGTCTTTTCCAGACGGGGCCATAACTCGTCGTAGGTGGCAAGATACCCACCGTTGGCGGGGCTGGTCAGCATATATTCCGCCCCCATCTCCTTGGCCATGTCCAGGCACAGTTTCAGATATTCCACCGCGTCTTCCCGCTGGGCCTCGCTGCCAATCATGTAGTTGTAGGGGTAAGCATTGTGTTCCGGGGTGTAGCCCAGCACCGGCATCTCATATTTCTCAATCAGACGCCGCACCTCGTTGATATCGCCCGCCTTCAGATCCGGTGCATAGGCGTGAGGCCGCCCTCCCCAAAGCTCTATGTAATCATAGCCGAATTCCTTTGCATCCTGGAAGCAATGTTCCAACGGGTTGCGCTGGTAACCGGATGTGAACATACCAAGTTTCATCATGACAAAACCCTCCTGTTATGAATTTTTTCTCTATGAATGCGTATCTCAGTCTGTGACCCAAGGTTCAAAAACCTGCACCACACTGGAAGCTACCGTCGCTCCCTGCTTCAGGCAAGCTTCCAGCGCTGCCCCCTTCATATACTGATACAAAAATCCGGCGATGAAGCTGTCGCCCGCACCCACGGTATTGACCACCTCAGCCGCCGGCACCACGCCAAACTGGACAAACTGCCGGCCATCGTAAGCCAGACTGCCCAATTCCCCGAATGTGGCCACTGCGACCTTCATGCCTCGCTCCACTTTGTCCTTCAGATAGCCCTCGATGAATTCGTCCCGCTGTTTATGGTACGAATAAAACCCGATGTCCACATAAGGAAGTGTACTCTCCACCAGAGGATGATCTAGTCGATCGGCATAGTCAAAACTGATTACCGCCTGGCTGCAACTGCGGATCTTGGGCAGTGCATCCTGGGCATTTCCCCACAGTGCGGTGTGCACCAGATCATGCCCGGCAGCAAATGCGATGTCCTCCTCATCAAACACGATATGTTCCAGGACTCCTTCGATGTAATCTCCATGTACCCGGTCATTGCCATTCAACGTCATGTAGGTGATGGCGGTGGGGCCTTGTCCCACCTTCAGATGGCTCACATCCAAACCTTCGCCCTTCAGGGTGTTCACCATCCACTGCCCGTTCTCATCGCTGCCGGTAGTGCTGATGATGGAGGTCTTCATCCCCAATTTCTGCAGGTTGACCCCGGTGTCCACCACGTTGCCCGTGGGATACTTGCGATCATGGAACACGTTTCCCTGTCGGTCCACGTATTCCGTGTAGTGGTCGATACAGTTGTCACCAATCATTGCTGCTCGCATCGTTTCGTTACCTCCCGTATACTTGATTTTCGAATAGATGAGTCGCATTTCGTTGCAAACCACTTTTCTGAAAATTAGTATAGCGCCGGGTAAACTAGAGGGTCAATCACGAGCTTAACCAAAAAAAATCAGGTATTCTCCGTGGAAAGAGAGAAAACTGGTGTGCTTTTTCTTCCGCGCTCAGACCAGTTCCCGGGAATCTGGCTCCCCAGCCCGCAAAATCCCCTCGAAACCGAACTGGTCGTTGCGAATCACCGCAGAAAAGGATTCGATAGGAATTCCATAGTCATCCCGTGTTACGCCCCGCAGCAGGAGTAACGGCTGCAACACCGGAATCTGTAGTAATTCGGCTTCCATCTCATCTGCATAAGTAATACTCAGCGTCTGGTTACCGGAATCTGCATAAATCCCATACTCTGTAGCCATAATCTCAAACAGGCTGTTCTTAGCCAAATCAAACCGTTCCAGATCCCGTACCCGCAACGCAGATAGATATGTGGTTTCCAAAATGGCCGGCGTGCCATCCAGAAAACGCAGCCGACAAAGTCGATAGGCCTCACCCGCCTCGTTCAGTTTCAGGAGCCTCGCCACTCGTGGCACAGGCTTGAGCCTTTCCATGGAGATTACTCGGCTGGTAAATTGACGTCGGTTCTGTTGCAGGAAATACCACAAAGGTTCAAAATCATAGAGATTGCGCCGAAAACGTGGCATTGCCACAGTAAATCCGCTGCCCTTCCGACGGGTCAACTTTCCCTCACCCGCCAAACATCGAATAGCCGTACGCAGTGTATCACGGTGGCAGCCAAGCTCCTTCGCCAACGACTCTTCACTGGGTAGGCGCTGGCCTGCCTGCAGCCTGCCACTTTCAATCCAATATTCCAGCTGCTCAGCGATTACGCTCCAACTTGCTCGTCGGGACGTCTCGTCTTTTTTCATTACCATCCGTCGGCTCCCCCCTTCCTTCTTTTCCGGCAGTAGTGATACTGCCAGTTTCGATTATCATATACTTCCACTCCCAGCCAAGTCAAGAAATTCCATTCGTCCTGACCCGAGGAGTTGGTTCATCTGAAATCGGCCAAAGCAGACCAATTTTTGGCAGCCTGAAAGATTCCGTTTTTCCTTTCTGTGTCATCCTCCAAAAATGATTTTAACACCTTGAAATGACCGAATGCCCATGCTATCATTTGGTCAAATTCAGGACAGCGTGTCAGGACCAACACCGCCTGAAATACATAACACACCGGGCTTACCACTTCGGATTTTCTTGCAAAACATTGCGCGGTACGCTGACCACTTCATTCCAGCGTCCGTTAGCAAAATGCTAAGGAGTGACGTAAGTATGGCAGAACATACGCAGATCGTGCTGAGATCCAACTGTATCTTCGACGGGACTGGCGCAGAACCATTCTCCGGATATGTGGTTATCCGGGATGAGCGTATCCTGCAGGTTGTACAGGGGGATCTTCCCTCCGAATTGGCCCATGGCTCCACCGTGTACGAACTGGGGAACCGGACCATCTGCCCCGGCTTTGCCGACGCGCATACCTTTTTTACCGGATGGGCGCTGAACTATCTTGGCGTGGACCTCTCCCCCGCTACAGACAGCAGTCAGATCGGTCAGATAGCACTGACCTATGCCAACAGCCTTCCACCTGAGAAACCGGTGTGGGGGCATGGCTGGGACCCGACCATTGTCACCGGCGGACCTCAGAATCTGGACCGTGTTTTTCCGGACCGTCCCGCCGTGCTGTTTGCCGCAGGCGCTGAGACTTTCTGGATCAATAGCGCTGCAATTCAGCGGTACGGCTTTGACAACAGCGCCGACTGCAATGAGGTCTTCTGGCGACTGATGGAAGAGTTTCTGGCCGACCATGCCTTCTCCAAACCGTTGTTCCAACATTATATGCAGATGCTGAACCGTCAAGGTGTAACCTCGGTCAAGGAGATTGGCTATGATACCTTCAGCACTTTCCCGGAGGTGCTGGAGCAACTGGAACGGGACAACGCTATGACGCTGCGCGTGCACTTTATGAGTCAGCCCGTCAAAGAAGGCGCAAATCTGGATTACGCACGCCGGATGCGGCAGCGGTTCCAGGGTGAGTTCGTCCGATTTTCCGGCTTTAACCGCATGACTGACGGCTCTATCAGCCAGATGTGTGGATATCTGAAACAGCCTTATCGCTGTGCACCGGATACACAGTGTGCTCAAGAAATCGACTGGGCACTGATCGAGCGCGAGGTGCTGCAGGCCGACGCGGAAGGCTTCCGTTTTTCGCTGAACGCACAGGGCGACGCCGCTGTGGCGCGCGTGCTGGATATTTACGAAAAATGCTGCCGAGACTCCCGAGGAAAGGTGTGTAACCGGCATGCCATTACCGAAGCGGAATTCAGCGATCCACAGGACCTGGAACGAATGGGCCAATTGGGTGTAATTTGCGAATTTTATCCTCAAATTCAATCCATCGCCGACCGTGCGGGCAAGGTGGGTATGATCGAGGAAAAGCTGGGCACTGAGCGCGGGGCTGGTTACTGGAATCGGCGCAAAATGGCGGACAGCGGCGTCTTGCTGTGCTGTGGCACCGATCTTCCTCTGGTCATTGATGACATCCCACAGTCCTTGTATCACAGTGTCACCGGAAAATTTCCTGAAGGTGGCGAGCCCTTCCACCCGGAGAACACACTGACAGTTAGCGAAGTATTACAGGCCTGGACAAGCGGCGGCGCATACGATATGTACCGTGAAGGGGACACCGGTACACTGGCGCCGGGCAATAAGGCAGACATCGCTGTTCTTGACGCTAACGTCTTTGCGATGCCTATCGATGAGGTCCGTAAGGCCAAGGTCTGTCTCACTTTGGTGAACGGCGCCGTTGTATACGACGTCTGGTCTACGGAGGGATAAGCCTTGACATCTGTATACGCGGGGGCACTTTCCATTCTTCCTCCAGTTCTGGCTATCGTACTGGCTCTGCTCACCAAGGAAGTTGTCTCCTCTCTGTTGATTGGTATTTTGTCCGGCACGATTATTTATGCAGTAATGGCGGAGCTAAATCCGGTTGTAGCACCAATTCAGATCATGTTCGACATGACAATACAAACTGTGGACCTATATATCATTCTGTTCTGTTGTCTGCTGGGGGCCCTGGTCCACGTCGTCTCCATGGCTGGTGGCTCCATTGCTTACGGCAACTGGGCCAGCCGCAAGCTGAAAAGCAAGCGCTCGGCTATGCTGGCCACCGGGTTGTTGGGCTGCCTCATTTTCATCGACGATTACTTCAATTGTCTTACTGTCGGCACCGTCATGCAGCCAGTCACTGACCATCACCGAGTTTCCCGGGCGAAGCTGGCTTATATCATCGACAGCACTGCTGCCCCAGTCTGCATTATCGCCCCCATTTCCTCCTGGGCAGCAGCTGTGGGCAGCAATCTGCGGGATACCGCCGCCTTCCCTAGTGATTTTGCCGCATTCTGTGCTACTATTCCATACAATCTCTATGCGCTGTTGACCATTGTTACCGTAATCGTTGTTTGCTCTGCACACCTGGATTTTGGTCGGATTGCCCAGCTAGAAGCCCGTGCTGAACAGACGGGCGACTTGGGTGTGGTGAATTCTTCCGCTCAGGAACTCCCTCAGGGTAGCCGCCAGGGTCGAGTATGGGATATGTTACTCCCTATCGGCATGCTGATTCTTTGCTCGATCCTAAGTATGCTTTACAGCGGTGGCTTTTGGGGGACAGACCCTGCCTTCTACGGCAACTTTCCCGCGGCGTTGGGCAACTGTAACGCTGGCCAGGCTCTCACCTGGGGTGGATTTGCAGCGTTACTTTGTGCCTTTGTGCAATTTGTTCCCCGTGGGTTGATACGCTTTCGCGACTTCATGGACGGCGTGACCAAAGGGATCGCCGCCATGGTTCCCGCCATCATGATTTTGGTCCTTGCCTGGACCATCAGTGGTGTTTGCCGAGACCTACTGCAAACAGATGTATTTGTAAAAAACATCATGGCAGCCAGCAACATTCCCGGTGCAGTTCTTCCCGCACTGATTTTTGTGGCAGCAGCCTTCCTGAGCTTTTCCACCGGAACTGCTTGGGGCACCTTTGGAATCCTGATTCCCATTATCATTCCAGTGGCAGCTACTCTGAGCCCAAATCTGGTCATCGTTTCTCTGTCGGCCACTCTGGGTGGAAGCGTTTTTGGCGATCACTGCTCTCCTATTTCAGACACAACCATTTTGTCCAGTACAGGTGCTGGCTGCAATCATCTGGAACATGTGACTACCCAACTGCCCTACGCTCTATTGGTAGGCGCCTGTTGCATTGTCGGCTATCTGGTAGCAGGATTCACCAATGGCAATCTACCGTTGATGCTTCTAACCAGCCTTAGCTGCTTGCTGACCACCCTTTTTATTCTTCATCGCCAAAGTGTATGTTCTTCCCTATAAGATACTCATTTCATTTTGAAAAAGGAGAGGTTGCACCATGTCTGTCATCACATTGGATCAGCTTGCCGTCATGAGCGTCCAGTATGTTCAGTACACCTTCGATTATTTCTTGGATTCCATGGATCGATGTGGCATCCACAATATCGATTTATGGGGCGGAAGCCCCCACTTTTGCCGCTTGGACTACCCCTGGGGTCCCGCTGCTGCCCGCCGCATCCGGGAGTTGCGTCGGCAAATTGAGGACCGTGGAATGAAGGTCGTAATCTATACGCCTGAAACCTTAGGCTACCCCTTCAGCTACAGCTCTCCTGACCGCGCTCTGCGGGATCGAACACTGGATTACATGGAAGCCAGCATGGAAGACGCATTGGAATTCGGCACGGACAAACTGTTTTTAAATACTGGCTGTCACCCCCGTAACTTAAACCGGGAAGATGGCTGGGCACGAACGGTAGATAGCCTCCAACAGTTGGCACAACGTGCGGAACGGATGGGCGTTACCCTAATGCTGGAACAGCTGCAACCCTATGAAAGCAACCTGTTGTTGAACCTGGAAGACATGAAACAGATGCTGCACCAGGTTGATTCCCCTGCGCTCGCGACCTGTGTGGATCTGGTCGCCATGGAGGTAGCCGGAGACAATCTAGAAAGCTTCTACCAACAACTGGGTAACAAAATCCAGTGGATTCATTATTCTGACAGTCATCACGAAATTGTTGGTTCCGGTAACTTTGGTCGTAAAAAACTCGAAGGCTATATCCGTACACTGGAACATTTCGGGTATAGTGGCTGCATCGATCTTGAGATCAACGACTCCATCTACTGGGAGGATCCTCACACATCCATTCAGCAATCGGTGGAATATCTGCGTAATTTTCTGCCTGAAAGGCAATGAAAGCAGCTTTTGAACAGCAATACCGCGAGAGCCTTGTGCACAACACTTCATATATTTTCTCCCTTTGTAATATGTGAAGCACCTAAAAAACAGAACCCTCTGGAAATTCAGAGGGTTCTGTTTTTTATTACGCATCCGCGATTTCTTTTGTAACTCACCGATCCTCAAAATATCTTGGCGGGTGTTTAAAGCTGCAGCGCAAATATATATTTTGTTATAACACCGATTATTATATTATCAAATTATCCCCCGCTATCAATCCCTCCAATCTCAAGGCATATCACATTTCCGCAAGCGCACTTTGCAGCATTTCTTTATACCCTAATTTAATCATTGACGGTTCACTGATCTTGATTTTTCCGTTAAATCCAAATACCCAACAATAGAAAGTGGTGCTGGCACATACGCTGACCGTTGCTTTGAAATGCTCATCATCAACAGCTTCAACAGCGAAATCATCGCCAAAGTTGTCAATCAAATACTTCATAACCGACACGTGGCAATATAGCTGCACGGTAATCGGTTTATCGGTATCATACATACGGAAAACATGCTTGCTATAGTCAGCAGGATTATACTCTTCTGGCGGCATCACTGCAATCTGGTTGAGAATACTGGGCTGCTCTGCGATACGATCCAAGCGAAAATTCCGCATTTCCTGCCGCTCATCGCAGAAGCCGCGCATACAGTAGTAGTCTCCATCCCAGATCAACGTATAAGGGCTAACCGTATACGGCTTTCCGTCATTGGATATGTACCGCTGCTTTGTCACATCAAAATCCGTGTATCGAAAGGATATCTTCCTTTTTGTGTCAATAGCAGTGTTGATGGAGTCAACGATATAATACCCGTTTTCATTATCCGATTTTGCACGACCGACAACGTAAATATGGCGGCGGAGTTTTGCTGCGTTTTGCGCATTTGTCAGTGTAAGGAGCTTCGTAATCAGCTCGTCACTCTTACGCTGTGTGATAAATTTGGAAGAAGAAATCGCATCGACAAGGATCTTGAGCTCCGGCAATTCATAAATGTGACCATCATAATAGTATTTATTTTGAGTAGACTCGTAGTGCTCAATGTGAAGGCCGCAGTCGTGGAGCATGGTAAGGTCATTACTTATGGTATTCCTGGATACCTGCAGCGAATACTCTTCTTTGAGGATCTTCATCAGCTCAGCGGTTGATAGTGTATGTTCCGCATCGGTGTGTTGAACCAGGTGTTGATATAAATACAGAATTCTAAGCTTCGTGCCATTTTCCATAGTACTTCTTCCTATAATGGTTACATCAAAATGGACATTCCTTTTTGATGAATTTTATTGCCATAAATTTAGAATCCACATGCGCTTTCATTCCATCGGGAGATTTAGCCTCAAAGCTAACACTCCCGATGTTCTGGTATATATTACAGTGTATTCATTATATTCAACAGATTCTGATAGTCATTCACGACACTATACCGCACTTTGCTATTGGACATCTCATTGAACAGCTTTTTGGCGCAATCGGTTTTGGCCTTCTCGATAGGGCGCAGATCGAAACTTTCCATACTGCCTTTGGTTTCTGCCACAAAGAAGATGTGTTTCACCGTTCCCTCGTGGAAAGCAATGGCCCAGTCTGGGGAGTAATTGCCCACCGGGGTGGGAATGTGGAAGCCCTTGGGCAGTTTGGCATAGACACACACTTCTTCTGCGGCGTCCATGGCCTTGGCGAATTTGCGTTCGGTACTTTCCTCGGCGATACCGTCCGTAAATACATAGTCCTGAATCGCTTTATTGGCGCGGAAAGCCTTATCGAAATCGTGGGCACCCTTTTCCGCAACGAAAATCGTGTTGTCATACTGACCGTCGATTTGGTTGTAGGTTATGTGGTCAACAATGGTGTTGGCCTTCTGCTCGTTGATGAGCCGGACCACCTTTGTGATGAATTCTTCCGGGTTGTTCTTGAACATTTGGAACTTGTCCGCGCGCAGCCCTTTCAAGATATTCACCACCGTCCGCCGAGTGAGTACCGTTCCTTGCGCGATTTTGCCTACCAGGTCATATTTCAGATGACCGGAATGCGCCTGTCGCAATGTTTGTGTGCGGGTGCGTTCCCGACCAAAAGAATCACCGCGCTCCAGTTCATGCTCGTTCATTTCGTCCTTCTGGCGGCCTACCGTTGTGGTATACTGCAGCTCGGACACAAACAGCTTGTTGTTGATGTGATCCACGGACTTCTGCACCAGCTCTGCGCTGTTGAAAGAAACCGTGTAGGCATATTTGTGGTTGATTTCTTTCCAAAGGGCCTGAAATTCCTTTTTGGCAAAGTTCTCGTTCAGCGGGTTCTCTTTCACCTTGGTCTCGTGTCCGTCGGTGAACATAATTTCTTCAATCGTGTAGATGATATACACGCGGCCCTGCTGATCAATCCAGCCGTTCTTCGCAGAGAGTGTGACGCGATCCAGCAAGATTCCGTACAGGGTTTTCGCCTCTGCTGAGAGCACGCGGAACCGGTCATCCGTAAAAAGGATCTTCGGGATTCGGTAGAAGGCAAACTGTTCTGACTGAATCCCATAAAAATAATCAAACACGCATCGTCACCACCTGCTTTCAGGAGAATTTATCCCGCTTCAGGGGCTTTTGGCGGAACACGTCCGTTTGCTTGCCATACGGGCATCTGGAAAACTGACACCGGCGATATTTGAAATCCGGACGATAGTACACGTATCGCTTGCAACTGTCGGGCTTATCCTGCATCGCAGCCCTGGACAGCTTCTCGTATCTGCGCAGCAGTTCTTCCCGCTTACCCATTTGCCGCACCTTCTCTCTGTGCCCGGTTGATTCTGGTGGCCCGCAGCCAAACGTCCAGCTCCTGATAGCAGACAGCACCGACACAGGGCTGCCCTTTTGCATAGCAGCAGCCTTCGCACTTCTTTTCCTGCGCGGTCATCACAGCTTCGGCCAGATAGTAGCAATTCTGCTTGCCGAGGATGCAGCCGACCTTGCGGTTTTTCCAGAAGAAACATTTGCGACAGGTATTGGGCCTGTCCGCATAGTACCGGATTCCATCAATCAGAATGATTTTGCGCTTTGCCTTTTTGCTCATTTCGATATCCTCCTTGGTTTGATCCGTTTTCGGCTTCGTCCGAAAACGACAAAAGCCCTGTGGTGAGGGTCAGTCACCACAGGGCTATGTAAGATATCGATATTTCGTTTTCACGGGCACTTGAAGCCGTAATTATTGTGCTTCACTCTTCTGGGACAAGCAAGAAACAGCGAGACACGCCAATCCGATTCCGAGCATGCCCATTCCCGAAGTTGCGTCCAATTCATTTAACACGGACAGCACAGCCACTCCAACACCCATTGCCAGAGCGACTGCCTTCATAATCAAATGGACCATCGGCATGATATTTTTCTTATCTGCTTTCTGTGAATCCGCCTTGACCTGCATCAGTTCATCTACGCTTATGTCAAAACACTCTGCAAGCTTTGGGATTGTATTTACATCCGGACAAGATAAATCTCTTTCCCATTTGGATACGGCCTTATCCGTTACCCCCATTTTTTCAGCCAGTTCAAGCTGAGTCATTCCATTTTCTTTTCTCAATGATGCAATCATCATGCCAAGCGTTTTCTTTTCCATTTGCTTCAGGCTCCTCCTTTTGATGTCTGCATCATATCACTTTCTCTACGATTTACTCAAGCGACCACCAGTTTAGTTCAGTAGACCTGTGGTTTACCTGCTTTTTGGTATGGCCTTCTTTCTAATCCCGGCGCTTGTTTTTAGAAATCCAAAATTTCTCTGTCCGGACTGCTAATGCATTTAGAAATCCGTCCCTCAAGCCCCTCTTCCAGCATACCAGATTTACATGGTCGTAAACGCAAATTCATCATGAATTCCCACCCAGATTCACCGGTTCTAAGGGAACCATACGCCTTTTTTGGCAGGCGGGCTGTTTTCGGTTTGTTTTTCTCATTAGCAGAAGTCCCTGTTTTTTAGCAGACCATCAATTTTATCTTACTTTCATTAGCAAAAGCGCGGAAGATTTTTGCAATCTTCCGCGCTTATTTTGGTGTCCCCGCCCGGGCTTGAACCGGGGGCCTCGGGCTTAGGAGAAGAGCCTAATGAGCTAAACCAAATGTAACGGAACACAAAGAAAACCAGTAATATCAAGGCTTTTCCCGCATTACCTTATATACAGAGTACAACCAAAATCAAACCCAAACAAGGGTGAATTTCCCCTTGTTTTTTGCAAGCTGTTAGCAAACCTCTTTGTTTTCAGGAGCCGTCATCAGTTCAATCTGCTTCTGAAACCGCACCATTTTCGTTGAACTATATACAAGGGGGTAGTGGGTCTTTCTTGGGAGCTGACCTCAAATCGTTTTCTCCCCCCTAGAACCCCCCTAACCATCTGAAGGAGAAGAATAACTATCTGAAAATAGAATATCTATCCTCATCCTGTTATTTGCATCTTGCCAAATAACAGGATTTTTTATAGCTAATTCTGAAACTAACTGGAGGAATCTTTCATGCGAAGAGTAAGCAAAGCACAAATTCAAAATGCCCGGCAAATCGGAGTTTTGGATTACTTCCGGATTTGCAAGCCCCATGAACTGATCAAAGTAAGTGCCCACGATTATCGGACCCGCACACACAGTAGCCTTGTCATCAGTGACAATGGTTTGTTTCACTGGTACCGCGCAGGTGTAGGCGGAAACAATGCAATCGACTATCTGCTCAAGGTAGAAAATATGGATTTCGTTAGCGCAGTACGGTTGCTGAATGAACTCCAACCTGTCCGCTCCTCTTTTCAGCCGGTGCCCCATCCGATGAATACTCCTTCTATTCAAAAATCCTTTGAGCCACCGGTACCTGATCGAAGCAGCGAAACCATTCAGGCTTATCTTTATCGCCGCGGAATCAGTGGCAAAGTATTTCGTTTTTGCCGCAATGCAGGTACCGTCTACCAAACAACTCGTGGAGGATATAAAAACTGTGTTTTCCTTGGCCTGGATTCCCAAGGCACACCACGTTCTGCTTTCACACGCAGCTGCCAAGGAACTTGGCGTGGTGATATAGCCGGAAGTCAAAAGAAATACGGTTTTCTGATTCCTGCCGATGATGAGGACTGTTCCACTGTGGCAATTTTTGAAGCTCCCATTGATGCCATGTCTGGTGCTTCGCTCACACAATACCAACGAGAAAAGCCTTGGCGAAGCCAGTTCTATCTGGCAATGGGTGGCCTGAATCATCAATCCGTGGATTACTTTCTGGAAAATCATCCGCAGATTCGAACCATCAATCTTTGTTTGGACAACGATGCCCCTGGCCGGAATTTTGCCAAGCAACTTCTGGAATCTCTTTCAACCAGAGGATATATCGTGATCGACAGCCCTCCCAGTATCGGAAAAGACTATAATGAACAGCTCATTTATCAAAAGCAACATCTGAACTCGTCCCCTATCCGATGAATAAACTTCTTTTAAGGAGATTAGAAACCATGAAGCAAAAACGTATTACTGCAATCCAAGCCTATTGGAAAGGTGTGCGCTGTGCAGAACATCTCATCCGTGGCTTGAAGCAAATGTCTGAGCGCGATCCCGACGCATCTCCCAGCCTCATAGCAAACGCAATTTATGTCCTGACCTATTATGCAACCGGTCGCGACTGTCTTCGCCTGATGCCCATCTATTTCCGTATGTTGGGCATGGAAGTTCCCCGCCCTATTCGCCATCTTCCCAGCAGTTCCGATGAGAACCTTACTACTTCATTTCGCGTAGGACTTTTCGTTGGTCTGGAGGAGATCCTGGACAACTCGGATACTATGATCGAACAAACGGAGGAATTCTGATGAAAACCATTGCCATTGCCAATCAAAAGGGCGGTGTGGGAAAAACCACCACCGCTGTGAATCTGGGTGTGGCTCTTGCTCAGCAAGGCTACAAGGTTTTGTTGGTGGATGCCGACCCACAGGGCGATCTGAGCTGCTATCTTGGCTGCTATGACATGGAATCCGGAAACGGCACACTCAGCACCATGATGGATGATGTAATCAATGATCGCCCCATCACCAATGCGGTGCGCCATCACGAAGAAGGCGTCGATTACATTCCGTCTGATATCGAACTGTCCGATATGGAAGTGCGGCTGGTAAATGTAATGGCCCATGAACGGGTGCTTGAACAGGCGCTGGAGCCACTTCGGGATAAATATGATTATTGCCTGATCGATTGTATGCCCAGCCTGGGAATTCTCACGGTTTCTTCACTGGTTGCTTCCGACAAAGTTCTGGTTCCTGTACAGGCACAGCACTTCGCCATGAAAGGTCTGATTTCCCTGGTAAAAAGCATTCAGCAGGTACGGCGGCGAATCAATCCCCGTCTGGAACTGGATGGTATTGTAATCACCATGGTGGACAAGCGCACCAATCTTTCCCGCGATGTGAGTGCCGCCCTGCGCCGGGCCTATGGCCATCAGATCAAAATTTATGGTTCTGAAATCCCCATCAGCACCAAAACGGCAGAGAGTGCAGCCACCGGACGCAGCCAACTGAGCTACGATCCTAATGGCGCTGCTAGCAGAGCATACCAATCGTTGGCAAAGGAGGTCACACAGGGTGAACGAAAAAATGTACGGACAGAACATCAGTCTGCCCTCACTCGATAATCTGTTCAGTTCCGAATCGGATCGACAAGATGCAAAACTTGAAAAAGTACAGAATCTGCGATTGTCGGAACTGTTTTCTTTCAAAGACCATCCCTTTCAGATTCGTGACGATGAAGAGATGCAGAAGATGGTAGACAGCATCAAAGATCATGGCGTACTGACCCCTGCCATCGTGCGGCCCCGTCCGGAAGGCGGATACGAACTGGTATCCGGCCACCGGCGGCATCGTGGCTGCACACTCGCGGGGCTGGACACCATGCCCTGCATTGTAAGGGAAATGGATGACGATACTGCCGTGATCTTAATGGTAGACAGCAATTGCCAGCGAGAACATATCCTGCCCAGCGAAAAAGCCAAAGCGTATAAGATGATGTTGGAAGCCCTGCAACGAAAGCGTGGTAGACCCTCACTGGAAAATTCGGGCCAAGTTGGCCCGAATTTTAAAGGTGTCCGCTCCAATCAATTACTTGCTGATGACGTTGGCGAAAGCGTAAAACAAATCCAGCGCTACATCCGCTTAACAGATCTTATTCCAGACCTTCTGGATATGGTGGATGAGGGCCAATTAAAACTCACTCCCGCAGTGGAGCTGAGTTCTCTTGCTCCACACGAGCAGGAAGAAGTTCTTGAATACCTTCAATACATGGAATGTACCCCTTCCCTGTCCCAGGCTCAGAAATTGAAAACTGCCAGCAAAAATGCGCCGCTTACACCAGAAAGCATTGAAAAAATTATGTCTGCCAAAACCCCCAGCGTTTCCGCGCGGGAGCCACAGATACGTCTGTCCGTATCGAAAATCGAACAGTATTTTCCGAAGGGCTACACCATAGAGCAGATGGAACAGTATATTATCCGTTTGCTGGAAAACTATGAGCGCAGCCGTTCTCGGGAAGGGCGGTGACAGAAAATGGTTCGACTTCTTATCATAGAACCCGACTACTGTCCGTACATTGCAAACTTCGACAACATCGAATCGGCTGTCCGTGAAGTGATTCCGGGCACATCGCAGCTGACCCTGCCCTTCGATACCGCAAAAATCGGAATGCTGTGCAGCGAAAATCAGTCCGGTTTGAAGTTCAATCGACAAATCAACGAAGATTTTTCCGTATATGGTCGCTGCATTATCTGTGGGGTACGGGAAAATGCCGCAACTGGCCTGAGCCGGGAACAGGCAGACAGGTACAGCAGAAAATATTTTCTACCGGAAAGCACTCTGCAAGATGGAGATTTTCCCATTGCAAAAGCAAAACCGATGGATGAGCGTTTTGGCCGGAAGGTTCGCTTCTGGGAACGCTAACCAATTTACCACAGGAGGAACATAGATAATGACTGAACTGAAAATAAGCACGCCCTACGCCGAATTTATTGTTACCCCAGCTGTGCAGGAAGAGCAAAAATACTGTTTCACACAAGATATGTATTCGGATGCTAGAGGTGCCTGTATTGGTCACCTGCGAGGATATTGGGAAGGCATTTCTCCTGTCCCCTATACAAATTGGTGGCCAGACACATTCCCGGAAAAATCTTCCGAATTCAAGGAAGAGTTGGCGCATCTGTTCCATGGGCTGCAATCTTCCGGACTTCTGGCAGATCGGGCCACGATGAATGCCCGATGCAATCGATTCCCTTCTGCCGTCATCAAGACGCAGTTCCGAAAAGAGATGGCGTTCCGCATCAACACCGAACATCGCATCTATTTTCTGCGCTGTATCCCCCACAAGGGTGAATACAACTTCTACCTGTACTGCTATGATCGGAACGCTTTGATGGAAATTTTCCGTCGGGAAAAAGGACTCCCGACTTATTGTTTCAGTGAACATAAAACCACGCATCAGGTGGTGGTGATCAACTACGGGGAAAGCGGCTATCATCCGTGCAAAATCCGAGGTCTTGAAAACATTCCCACAAAAGAGTTGGTGGACAAACTCAATGCTGCAAAGGGTATTTCCAAAGCACAGGTCGCTGCCATGGAATGCGGCTCTCTGCTTCGATGGGATTGCCCCGCAGCAGACCCCAGAAACTACACGGAAGAGGGGTTGCCGATTCGCACACAATCGTCTGCAAAGGAGGAACGTTAAATGCCTTATATCGACTGTTTCTATGTTTGCGAGGATATTGCGCACCGCGGCCCTCTCAATATCAAAAAATTTGACACGCTGGATACCGCCATCGAAGTTTACAAGGCACTGCCTTCCGGCACGGTAAAGGCGCTCGGTGTACAAAACACCGCTCCTTTGACTGGCTCTCTGGATTTTGTCCAATGCCACAATGGCCGGGATGTTTTTATCCAGGATTACAAGCACTGTACTGGCTGGGACAACCCGGAAATCTCCCGAATGATTCACGAACTGCGTAATCACCTGATCCTTCAGGAAGAGCGAAACATCCGGTTCATCACTCCTGAATACGATGACTTATTCACTCTTCCGGATGGTGCAAAGCTGCTTCTCCAATACCCGGATGGTTCTAAAAAAACTGTCCCTTGCAAGGCATATCCGGATGGCCACCATTTTACGCTAGGGAACGGCGGCGTACTGCACATCTGTCAGTTTGCAGAACTTTGCCGCAAAAACGGCATCACCTACGCGCCGGCACATCCTCTTCCGGCAGATGTGGTAAACACCTATGAAATTTACCAAATCCCCCGCAACAGTCCATGTGATTATGTATTTTTGAATTACGAACACACCAAAAACCGTGTGAACGCAGCAGATTACCAGCTTGTGTACCGGGGTATGCTGGGTAGCCGTCTGACGCTGGACAACATCTTCGACCTTCATAACAGGCCTGACCGCCCGCTTCCTGCCGGGATGCGTTCCGTTTCCGTAAGTGATATTATCATCCTACATCAAAACGGTAAGGACAGCGCCCACTATGTGGATTCCATCGGCTTTATCGAACTTCCAGATTCATTTTGCGCCGCGCTACAGCTAAAAACTCAAAGCAAAACACGCCCATATGTTTTTCAGCGATAACCCGTAGAGTTTATCAATTTACATTCTCAAATCGAATATGATACAATTATGATTAATAATAGACCGAAAGAAGGTTTAATTCAATCATGGATGAAGTGCAAACAAACAGATTGTATCATTACACGAGCATAAATAGTCTTGCCCTTATTTTGAAAAACAAAACATTGCGATTAAATCCGTTAAATCAAATGGATGACTTGCAGGAAACCAAAAGTAATTCGCGACAAAACTATGGGCAATATGTATTTGTCAGTTCTTGGACTCAAACCAAAGAAGAAAGCATCCCTATGTGGAAAATGTATTCTTCCACAACTGGCGGTGTAAGAATTTCACTTCCTAGAAACCCATTTAAAATTTATGATGAAACCTTAAACAAATTTCGTGATCCAACTTTTGCAGAATGGGAAACCGCTTGTACCGTACCCTCAGAGTTGCCTGTAATTAACAAGTGGGAATATTTCCCTAACGAGGTTTGCCCCACTAACTATTTTTTGTCGGATTTGCTTTGTAAAGTTAAATATAGTAATGATGAAAGCAAGCTCAATCCTTCTATTGAACATATTTCAAACGAACAATTTTCTCTCCATGTGTCCAAATTAGGAATTTATAAGAGCCGCATCTGGAAATTTCAACATGAATGTCGCTACCGCCTAGTTTTTACGCCTAGTTTTCCAATTTCCCCTGGAGAGTCAGACAAAGCATTCGCGACGTTTTATGCAGATTTGTTCCACAACAATTTAACTTGTAAAATTCCTTATGTGGATCTCAGTTTAGCGCAAAACATGTTGGATCAGATGGTCATCACAACTAGTCCAGCGATATCCGACGCAAATATGATTATCGTAGAAAGTCTAGTAAGTCAGCTTTGTCCTAATGCCCGTATCGAAAAAAGTCATTTATCCGGGATGATAAAATAAGCAATAATTTTCTCTAAGAAGCAGGAACTAACATAAGTTCCTGCTTCTTGCAATTAAACGGAGACATAATTCCCATGCCCCAATACCAAGAAATCCATGACCTTGCAGGCTCGCTGATTGAACGTGTGACACAAAGCACGGAAAGTTGGCGAGCCTTTTTAAATTCCGCAGCATACACCTACAACTATTCCTTCCCCAATCAGCTGCTGATCTATCATCAGCGACCCACCGCGAAAGCCGTCGCCACCATCGAGTACTGGAACAAAAACGCCCAGCGCTGGGTCAAACGCGGTAGTCGCGGCATTTCTATCCTAGATACTTCCGCCAATCGCAGTCGCCTGCGCTATGTGTTCGATCTCGAGGATACTTATGCCCGTGCCCAAATACCGGAAGCTCTGCCCTGGCAGATTTCAGACTCGAATCGAGATGCTTTTTTTGCCGCTCTTCAGAACGGTCATGAAGCCAGTTCCCCTTTGGAACTGCTCACCAATCGAACTGCCGAATTGACTGCACAGCGGCGCGCACTTTTCTTTCATTCGCTGGACAAACACCTGACCGACAGCTCTCTGGAATGGCGCAGCAAAGAAAACAGGCAGCATACACTGGAACAGCTGGTACAGCGCAGTGTGCTGTATATGGCCTGCCAGCGATGCGGAATCGCAGACGAAAACGATTCTCCCGATGATTTTCTGGACATCGAGGATTTTGATACCATTGCATCGGCCACCATGCTGGGCAGTGCCGTAAATCAGGTCGCACGTCCCCTGTTTGCAGAGATTGGCCAGATTGTACGAGAAATCGACAGCGTTGCAAGAGAGTCAAAAGGCGCGCATAATAGAGCCGTCAAAGAAAACCAGTCATACAGCGCAAAGGAGGCAAATACAAATGGACTTCCAATACACGAACATCAACGGATTTCTGATCCCCAATCTGACCCTGGGCAACCAGCCGACACAGCCGCTGGGCAAGTACGGGATGATTCGCAGGAACTTCCTGGAACAGAACGCACCGGCGACCTTCGATCTGATGACCTTGCAGGGAACGTTGTACCCGCATCTGATCGAGATGGACAACGCCGCGCGCCAGCAGGTGCAAGCGACCATGCAGCAGTTGTCCGCTCAGAGCAGCGCACCGAATCGGAAGACCGATCCGGTAACCTGGACACAGTGGATGAACCAGCTGAAAGCACAGGCGGAGGAAATGGTTCTTCCGATGCTGCACACCCTGTAACAGATACACCCACACCAGCGGAGAGTGAAATTTCACCCTCCGCTTTTTCTATGCCCGAAAGCACCGGGCGAGGATATGTTTCCGAGGAAATCGTACAGGATCTGGGGCTTCCCGATACAGAACAGCAAACCTTCCTCATGGAAAAGGCAGAAATGCCCCCCAGCTTTTCTCCGCTCCCTGCTCCTACGGAAGATCTCAGCGCAAGCAAGATAACCGATGCCGAAATCTTCCGGGCCATGTGCGATGGCAGCGGCTTTGAACATGGGAAAATGCGAATTCAACAGCATTTTTCTCAACCAGTCCCCCCTGCCATAAAAGATTCTGCCACATGGCTGAAAAAAGAATATGGAATCGGCGGGCGTTCCTGGTACTTTGCCGATGGCATCCACGGTTGGCTTTCCTATGACAGCAAAGGATTTGAAATCCAATGGCAAAACAGTGAACAGCGACTGAAACGCCATTTCAGCTGGAATGAGATGGCACAGCGGTTGGGACAGTTCGTGCAGGAGAACCGCTACCTCACCCCGGATGAACAAAACCAGTATACACAATGGCTTAGCCAGCAGGAAATGCAGGACCCCCCTGACATAGAACCCTCTGCTGACTCCGATCATCCCACTTCGCCCCCCAATCCAGAAGAAGTTCGCACCTGCGAGATCGGAGATATTGTATATCTTGAAGATGGAAGTCCATTTCTCATACAAGATATCGGGCGTCACGATATTCATTTGCAGGATCAGTCCATGCCTTTGTTCAGTCGCGGAATCTCCCGTGAGGAATTTGCCCGACTTTTGGCACTGGATCGGCGCAATGCACATTTATTGGCTCCCCCGGACGATGTAACACAGGGCGAACCTTCGGCTCCTGGGCACATGGAATCCTCTCCTTCTGAATCGGATTCGCCTTTTGTGGAGCAGGTCATGGCGGATGCCAAGGCATTGTCCGAGCCTCGTGTCTATGAGCCCATCAACTATGTTGCCCCATATCGTCCGCAACTGCCTGGCTCACCGAAAGAAAAGTACGCCGCAAACGTAGCCGCGATTCGAACCCTGAAAGGAATTGAAGAGCGGGTATCACAAGGCGGCGATCCTGCCCACAGCGAGGAACAAACGATACTGGCAAAATATTGTGGTTGGGGTGGATTGGCTGATGCCTTTGACCCTCAAAAATCCAACTGGACGCAGGAATACACAGAACTGCAAAGCCTGCTCACTGAGTCAGAATATCAGTCTGCCCGCAGCAGCACTCTGACCGCCTTCTATACCCCTCCTGAGGTTATCCACTGCATGTATCGTGCATTGGAGCGAATGGGTGTTACGGGCGGCAATATTCTGGAACCCAGCATGGGAACCGGTGCTTTTTTTGCACACAAACCCAACAGCTTCGATCTGCACAGTGCAAAACTGTATGGCGTAGAACTGGACGATCTGACCGGTCGGATTGCCAAACAGCTGTATCAGAAAGCAAAAATTCAGGTTACAGGTTTTGAAAAAGCGAATTTGCCCGACAGCTTTTTCGATTGTGCAATCGGCAACGTCCCCTTCGGAGATTTCTCTGTCAGCGACCGCGCGTATGACAAACTCCATTTCCGCATCCATGATTATTTTCTGGCCAAAACCATTGATAAGGTACGAAACGGCGGCCTCATTGCCTTTATTACCACCAGCGGAACATTGGACAAAAAGAGCGAAGAGGTGCGTCGCTATATCGCCGCCCGCTGCGACTTTATTGGTGCGGTCCGGCTCCCCAATACCACATTCAAACAAAATGCTGGTACGGAGGCCGTAGCCGATATTCTCTTTCTCCAAAAGCGCGATCGCATCCTGGAAGAGGATCAACCCTGGATTCATCTAAGCGAGACTGTCGATGGCATTCCCATCAACGGCTATTTCGCCCAGCATCCCGAAATGGTTTGCGGCACCATTCAAATGGTGAGCGGACCTTACGGCCCCACCCCAACCTGTGTACCCAACACCGACACTCCTCTGGAAGAGCAGCTGGATCGCGCCCTTTCTAATCTCTCTGCTACTCTTACCAAAGCCGAATCCTCTCTGGAAGAGGTCACGGAAGCAAACGCTCATGTAATCGAAGCAGACCCGGATGTGAGAAACTTCAGCTACACGCTGAAAGAGGACAGAATTTATTTCCGCACCAATTCTGTGATGCAGGAAGTCAAACCCGGTGCTACCGCAGAAAAGCGCATCCGGCAGCTCATTGCCTTACGAGATACCGTGCGTCAGCTGCTGCAAGCTCAGATGGACGATCTTCCCGACGAGGTAATCCACAAATTGCAGCAACAACTGAACATCCAATACGATGCTTATCATCGTCAATATGGCCTGATCAACAGCCGTGGCTCCGCACACGCCTTTCAGGATGACAGCAGTTACTATCTGCTCTGTTCTCTGGAGGACATTGATGAAGAGGGCAAGCTGCGGGGTAAATCGGATATGTTCTCGAAGCGCACCATCCGCAGCGCGAAGCCTGTCGATCATGTGGACACCGCCAGCGATGCGCTTGCCCTGTCTATTGGTGAAAAGGCCGGAATCGATTTGCCCTACATGATGCAGCTGACCGGCAAAAGTGAACAACAACTTGTGGAGGAGTTGAAAGGTGTCATCTTTGTTGACCCTATGCAAAGAACTCCGGATGGAGCACCAATTTACCACACAGCAGATGCTTACCTGTCCGGCAATGTGCGTCAAAAGCTGGCCGTCGCAAAACTAGCCGCCGAGTCCAATCCATCCCTGCGAATCAACGTACAGGCTCTGGAGCAGGTACAGCCCAAAGATCTGGAAGCCAGCGAAATTGCTGTGCGTCTGGGTGCCACCTGGATTGACCCTTCTATCATCAAGCAGTTTGCCGATGAACTGGTGGACGCTCCCATGATTTCCCGCCGTCTGGTGGATGTTCATTATGTGCCGTACACCGGTGTTTGGAATATTTCCGGCAAAAGCAACACCGGTGGCAATATCAAAGCCACCGTCACCTACGGAACCAATCGAGCCAACTTCTATCACATTCTGGAAGAAAGCCTGAATCTGCGCGCCATCCGTATCTTCGACACCATCCGGGATGCAGACGGAACAGAACGCCGGGTACTCAATGCACAGGAAACGCAGGCCGCACAGGGAAAACAGCAGCAGATCGAAGATGCGTTCAAAGAGTGGATCTGGAAAGATCAGACCCGCCGCCAGCAGCTTGTTCAGCTGTACAATGAGCGTTTCAACAGCATTCGTCCCCGTGAATACGACGGTAGTCATATTCAATTCCACGGCATGAATCCGGAAATCACCTTGCGCCCCCATCAGCGTAACGCCGTCGCTCACATCCTTTATGGCAACAACACGCTCTTGGGCCATGTAGTGGGAGCCGGAAAGAGTTTCGAAATGGTTGCCGCAGCTATGGAGAAAAAGCGGCTGGGACTTTGCAGCAAGACTCTGATCTGCGTCCCCAACCATTTGACCGAACAGCTTGCATCCGAGGCCCTGCTGCTCTATCCAAACGCCAACATTCTGGTGGCCAAGCGAAGCGACTTTGAACGCGCAAACCGCAAACGCTTCTGCGGACGCATCGCCACTGGCAATTACGATATTATCGTAATCGGCCACAGCCAATTTGAACGGATTCCCCTGTCCACCGAGCGCCAGGCCATGTATCTTCAAACGCAAATCGACGAAGTGATCCATCAGACTGCATCTCTGAAACGGGAACGCGCCGAGAATTTCACCATCAAACAGATGGAACGAACCAGAAAACAACTAGAAAAGCGACTCGCAAAGCTGAATGATACCGAACGAAAGGATGACGTGGTCACCTTTGAAGAGCTGGGTGTAGATTCGCTGATGGTAGACGAGGCACATATGTTCAAGAATTTGATGTGCGTTTCAAAAATGCGGAATGTGGCCGGTATCAGCCAGAGCGAAAGTCAGCGCGCCAGCGATCTTTTGATGAAATGTATGTATCTGGATGATATCACCGGTGGTCGTGGAATCACCTTTGCCACCGGCACTCCCCTCTCCAATAGCATGACCGAGCTGTATACCATGATGCGCTACCTACAGCGACACACTCTGGAACGAAATGGCCTCGCCAACTTTGACGCCTGGGCATCTACTTTCGGTGAAACCGTTACCGCGATCGAGCTGGCTCCGGAAGGCACGGGTTATCGTACCAAGACGCGATTTGCGAAGTTCTACAACTTACCGGAGCTTATGAGTATGTTCAAGGAATGTGCTGATATTCAAACCGCAGATATGCTCAAGCTGCCGGTGCCTGCACTGGAAGGCGGTAAGCCCATCAATGTACAGCTGAAGCCCAGTGATATTCAGCGGGATATGGTCGCAAAACTGGGCGAACGAGCCGATGCAGTACGCAGTGGTGCTGTCGATCCCACTGTGGACAACATGCTTGCCATCACGAACGATGGGCGCAAACTTGCTCTTGACCAGCGGCTCATTGATTCGTCTCTGCCGGATGAGCCTGACAGCAAAGTGAATGCCTGTGTGGAGCAGGTATTCACCATCTGGGAAAAGACAAAAGCCAATCGTTCTACTCAGTTGATTTTCTGTGATCTTTCCACACCAAAAGCTGGTGTTTTCAACATCTACCACGATGTTCGTGAAAAACTGACCGCAAAAGGTGTTCCTCCGGAAGAGATTCAGTTCATTCACGATGCCAACACAGAAACGAAAAAAGCTGAGCTGTTCGGAAAGGTGCGCAGCGGTTCTGTCCGCATCCTGATGGGAAGCACCGCCAAGATGGGAGCAGGCACCAATGTTCAGAGAAAACTCATTGCCCTGCATCACCTGGATGTTCCCTGGCGTCCGTCGGACATTGAACAGCGTGAAGGCCGTATGGTTCGTCAGGGCAATGAAAATAAAGAAGTAGCCATCTATCGTTATGTAACCGAATCGACATTCGATGCGTACAGTTGGCAGCTAATTGAAAACAAGCAACGCTTCATCAGTCAGATAATGACCAGCAAAAGCCCTGCGCGCTCCTGTGATGACATGGATGAAGCCGCGCTTTCTTATGCAGAGGTAAAAGCCCTGGCCGCAGGCAATCCCGCCATCAAAGAAAAGATGGATCTGGATATTCAAGTCACCAGATTACGCACCCTCAAGGCACAATATATCAGCCAGCGGTATCGGCTGGAGGATTCCATATCCATTGCGTTTCCGGCTGAAATCCAGCGAAAACGAGAAATTCTTTCCGCTTGCTCTTTGGATGAAACAACTTTGAAAAACAACACCCTTCTGGATAACGACGGCAATGAGATTTTTTCCATTATGCTTATGGAAAAGAGCTACACGAAACGAGAGGATGCCGGTAAAGCATTACTCGGACTTTTGGGTATGGCCATGGATAGCGACTCGCCGGTAACAATCGGCAGTTACAAAGGGCTTCAACTTCAAATCCTGTATTTTCCTCTTACCAACGAGTTTCAAGCGCAACTGGCTGGTGAAGGCACCTACAGAACCGCATTAGGCGCGGATGCTCTTGGCAATATCACTCGTATCACCAACACCGCAGCATCCCTGCCGAAACGGATTGAAAGCACCCGGGACGCTTTGGTACAGCTGGATAAACAGCTGGAAAATGCCCGTGAGGAATTGAAAAAACCTTTTTTACAGGAAAAAGAACTGGCTGAAAAAAGCAAGAGGTTGGCCGAGCTGAACGCACTGCTCAACATGAATGAAAAAGAAAATGTGGTTGACCATATGCCCGATGATACGGAATCTCCTCTAAAACGTTCTGAACTTTTGCGCACATAAGAAATAAGCGCGGAGCCTGACCAGCCTTGTCAAGCTCTGCGCTTTTTGTTACAATCATTCCGGTGGTGCTGCCGGATACGGCAGGCGGTTAGTCCCAATGCACGCTGCGCATTGCAGCGGCGGCGGGGCGAAAACTCCGTTTTTCCCCGCTGCTTTCTGGCAGAGGGGGTGATACTTCCATGACACTGCAAGATGTCCTCGGCCTTTTCGCCCTGGTTGGCGGAACCGTCTTTGTGACCTTTCAGATCGTTTGGACAGTCACACACGATAAAAAACGGAAATGACCGCCACGCCCTGACAAAGCTGCGGTCATTTCCGTAACACTATAAGGGACTAACCCGTCACCGGGCAGCACCACTTTCTATTTGTATTATATCCCACAGCCCTCTAAAATGCAAGCGAGGAAGAGGCCGGTTCAAAACCGGCCTTTTTCTTTCTCAAGCAAACGGATCAGCAGTCTTAACAGAGACTATCCCCCATGCTATACTGTCTGCAAACTCATTACAGGAGGAACACCTCATGAAACGAATCCTTATCGTGTCCGCTGCCATGGCCGCAGTTATGATGCTGACCGGATGCAGCACCACCGTTACCGGCATCGATGTGCCGGAATCCATGACCGTTGAAGTCGGCCAGCCCGTTGACCTGGCTGTGAACTATACCTACAAAAACGAGAACGCCAACGACGAGAAAAAGGCTGCCGCACAGAGCGAGGCCGGTGTGAAACTCACCAGCGATAGCCCGGCAGTGACCGTTGCTGAAGACGGCACCCTGACCGCTGCTCAGGGCGGCGAAGCCATCATCACCGTTACCAGTGCGGACGGCACCCTGAGCGACACCTGCAAAGTGACCGTTACTGTGCCGCTTACCGGTATTGCTCTGAATCAGGAAACCCTGTCTCTTGCCATCAACGGCACGGAAAGCGCCAAGCTGACCGCCGCACCGGTGCCTGCGGAAAGCACCGAGCCGGTGGACGGAGTTAGCTATACCAGCAGCAATGAAGCTGTGGCGACTGTGGCAGAAGACGGCACTGTGACCGCCGTAGCCGACGGCGAAGCGGAAATCACCGCCACCCTGGGCGAATACACCGCCAGCTGCAAAGTGACCGTGACCACCGCGCCGGACGGCATTAAGTTCGGCAAGGCCAGCGGCAGCCTGACCGTGGGCGGCTCTACCACTCTGAAGCTGTACACCACCCCCAGCGAAGCAGCAGCCCCCGACATGAGCCAGGTCGCTTTTACCAGCAGCGACGAGGATGTGGCAACGGTGGACGGCGAAGGCAAGGTAACTGCCAAAAAGGCAGGCAAAGCCACCATCACCGCAACCTACAATGGTCTGACCGCTGAATATACCCTCACTGTCAACAATAAGGCTGCTGCCCCTGCTGGCGGCTCCACCACAGCTTCCGGTTCTGCGGCTACTGGCCACTCCACTTCTCCCGTTACCGGCGGTTCCAGCAGTGGTTCTACCGACAGCGCACCATCTACCGGCGGCTCCAGTGGCAGCACCACTCCTGCACCGGAACAGCCCGCACCGGACAACGGCGGGTCTTCTGGCAACGATTTGCCCATAATCAATCCGGGTGATGAATGGGACGGCAGCAATGCTATCATTGGCGGCGGCGGCGTGTTTGATAGCCCCGATGAAAATGCTACTCCCGATCAGCCCTTACCCGATGATTTTTAATTTTTCACATATTATCTACAAAGCACTCTTCCACACTGGGAGGGTGCTTTTTTATATATACATTTTTAAATTGAAAGGTGGTGCTGCCCTTGATCTAAGGCACACACTTTGAAGAAGCAAACCGAATGGAGGAAACTATGCAACATAAAAGAACAATCACCCAGCGGATTGCAACGGGTGTTCTGGCTGTTGCAATGCTGCTCAGTACACTGGCCCCCACGTTTGGGCCGGTGGTCTATGCGGATGATGTAAGCAGCATTGTAACAGACGTCGGAGGCATTTCCACCGGAACCCCCGAAGCCACATCCGCGCCGGAACCTTCGGCAATCCCGGAACCGTCTGCTGCGCCGGAAGCGTCTGCCGCTCCCACGGCAACACCGGAGACTTCGGCAGCACCGGAAGAGACTCCTGCTCCAACCGCAGCGCCAGAAGAATCCGAGAGGCCGGAGGGCTCTGCCACTCCGGAGGAATCCGCAGTGCCGGAAGGGTCTCCCACCCCGGAGTCTTCCGCAACTCCGGAACCTTCTCCGACACCTACAGCAACGCCGGAAGTTTCGGCAACTCCTGAACCTTCCGCTACCCCTGAGCCTACGGCAACTCCCGCACCTCTGGAGCTCATTGCTCCGGAGAACGATTTGCTGGAGGCCAGCGTGGGGGACGAACTTACCCTGACCGTGGAACTGAACCGGGAGGATGTGGAAGTCGCATATCAGTGGCAGAAGATGTACACCGGCAAGCCGGAAACGTTTGACACTGCTCTGGCCGATTACGCTGAAGACGAACCTACCTGGTACTCCTGGCCGCTGGAGGACAAGAGCGAGGCGGAAGCACTGGCTGAAAACCCGGATGCCACCTGGCAGGGCATGGAGCTGTATTTCGCCATCGTCGCCGCGCTGGACAAGATCGAGGCGGACAGCAGCAATGTGCGCATCGCCTGGAAGACCCCCAACTACGCTCTGGACGGCTTTGTAATTACTGCCGAAGCGAGTGAAGATGGAATCGTCCTGTATGCTGACAAGGACGAAGAGCGTCACATCGGCACACTCCAGGACGGCCAGTGGACATTTGGCGATGCGGTAGATGCCTCGCAGCCGGAACCGGCCACATGGCAGGATATTGATGGAGCGACTGCTTCTACCTATAATCTGACCGTTACCGAAGAAGATTTCGACACCAGCTACCGGTGCGTGGTCACGATTCTGGATGACGAATACAAGGAATTCTGCGCGTGGCTGCTGGAGGAGCAGGGCATTACCCTGACCGAGGAAGAAAAAGCAGAAGAGCAGGTGCTGTATTCGGCAACCATGAAGATCGCTGCCCCCGTTATGGACGAGGTAGATTTTGGGATTGCACCGCTTGCGGCCAGCGCAGCAGGTAATCCGAAACTCTCCAGCGATGCCCAGTGGATCACCGGCCTGACCAATGGCTATGAATACATCACCAAGGACACTTACGACCGTGTAACCGGCTGGCTGAACGAAGGAAAAATCACCAAGGGAAAAGCCGACCTATATTGGACTAAGATTGGCAACAATGGTTTTGCGTCTAACAACTATGCCAATGTTTTAGACGCAAATGGTTTCCCCACCGGAGATGTTCGTTCCTATAATGGCTTTGACCTGACCGACGGTGATAAGTTGGAAGTGCTGTCCGAGTGGTACGGCAAGACCGTTTATTTCCGGCCTGTAGAAAATGGCCAGAAGTGGACTTCCACCGGTACTGCCATTGACATCCCGGCCTATACCAACCTGACCATTAACGATGACGGCCATTATGTGGAATCCGCCTCCGGCACCAAGTACAAGAAAGCAATCACCATGCTGAATGCTTTCGTCCCGGACACCGGGTCTGTTTACAAAAACTATCTTGGTGTTACAGCCCCTAATGGCTGGATTCTTCATTCTGCGGATGACAACATCCATATCCAGCTCTACACTGTTAACTGCGAAAGTTTCAACCGCGATCCCGCGCGTTACTTGATCGACGCGGAAGGCAACTATCGCATGGATAGCTTTGCCTGGGGCGTTTGCACCGACCAGGAACCGGATATTTCCGGCAAGGCTTACTGGGAGCTGAAGAACTACATCGCCCAGGGCTACGGCCTGATGGTGGGCCACGATACCCTGTATGCATACGCTGGTGCCTACTACGATGCCTTCGGCACCGATCTGGATGAATCCAGCATCGACCCGAACGACACCACCACCCGGTATTACGCCCTGAACAGCTGGGTTCCCAACACCGGTCACTGGTACATGAACGAGCTGATGGGTGCCAACGGCGGCAACGTGAATTCCGGTTCTGTGCTTGCCAGCGATGCCCCCAGCCTGATTCTTTCCACTGGTGGCAGTCATGGGCAGTACGGCAAAAACATCCAGTACGGCACGGAAGAACTGCACATTCTGCAAACCGGCTGGGATGCAGCCACTGCAGCGGCCAATGTAAAGTACCGTACCCCCACCAATTTCCCCTATTCTTTTTCTGTTGGGCAAACTTTTGGTGCTGCCTGGACGCATACCAACCAGCAGGCAGCTTTCGGCACCATCTGGGTGGATTACAGTGGCACCAATAAGGGCGCTGCGGAGTATGGGTATTATGAAGACCCCTACACCTGGACGATTGGTGGCAAAACCGGTACAAACAACTTTTACCTGTCTGGCATCAGCAACTTTTTAATGAATCAGGTCGGACATTTGCCGACGAACTCCGCGACTACGGATGAGTCAAAACTATTCACCAACTCAGTGCTTTATATCTCACAGCGCAAACAATGCGAGATATGTGCCGCCAATCAAGGTGGACAGGAGAATTCCCACTTTGTCCGGCGCATCAGCAGCGCCAACGCAGATGAAGTGCTGACCGCACTCCAGAACGGCGGCAGTTACTGGTATCCGTTGGATGGCTGCTATATGCTGGTCGAGGACATCACCCTGCCCGCCAATTGGATACCCATCAAGAACTTTACCGGCCACTGGAACGCGGATGTGTACAAAGTCGATCTGAATGGAGCTGCCAGCGTGTTTGACACCAGCGGCAGCGATTGGAACCTGGGCACCGATAAGAGCAAGGGTGTTGAAACCGTCTTCGACAAAAACATGAACCGCACCACCGGCGTGGCCCGCGTGGTGGGCGATCTGAACGACCTGTTCGGCACCAGCACCTCTTACGCCGGTTATACGGTCAAAGTGCTGGGCAGTGACAATCCCAAGTACATGAAGAGCGGCGAGCAATACACCTGCTCCGTCAACTCCGATAACAAGTATGTGATCTCGAACTTGCCCTGTGTATATGACGGTACAAACGGTGTTTTAACCGCCCGCGTATACGACATAAATGGCAACGAGGTCACCAAATACGGAAAGATCGTGGTGCGGGTCAGCACCGCATACTGGGAAACGACCGAAACCATCCCTCTGCAACTGCTATCCTTCAGCGCATCGCCAGTGAAGGATGTCACCACTTATGAGAGCTTCGGCGCGAAGCTGCTGGAAGGCCGTGTCTACTGGACAAGTGCTGTGACCGATGTGCAGTGGCAGGTGCAGCGCAGCGGCGGCGGCAAATGGGAAAACATCCAGGATGTTGCCGAACTGAACGGCAAATACACCGCAAGCACCCCGAGCTTCGTTGACCAGGGCGATGAATCCTACACCGCCGTGGAACTGGAGCTTCGGGGCTGCAAAACCACATGGAACGGCTGGCACTTCCGCGCCGTATTCAAGTGGCAGGGCAAGACCGCCGACACCTACTCCGTGGCGACCAACGGCTACTCCGGTCAGCTGACTGTAAAGCCCTGGCCCATAAAGCTGACCCAGGCGTACAACCGTACTGTCTGGGAGGGCGAGAATGCCACCTTCACCGCCACTGCGGACTACTGGAAGGGAAAGGCCGACGGCCTCACCGTTTCCTGGGAGTTCTCAAAAGATGGTAAGGGCTGGTACTCCGTCGCAGATTCCGGCGAATTTATTGCTGGCGGCTCTCCCACTGTACAGAGTAGCAGCACCACATTGCCGGTATACAACAGCATTGCCAGCCGGTATGGCCTGAGCGGTGTTACCGCGCAGCGCA